>NZ_JBDIYD010000001.1:0-556143 GCF_039649255.1 Dechloromonas sp. ZS-1
GGCTTCGGCATCTTAAGGTTCGTTGGTCACAAACCTATCCCCTAGCAACCTGTATACCCGATTTGTGCAACAAAGCCATTGCGAATAAATCGTCAAAACAGCACAGATTCTGACAAAAACCTGACGAAATTCTTATAAACGATGGAATTTTGTTTCAAACACGGTTTGAAACAATGCAGTCTCGCGAAGCGGTCGCATATGCTCAGGCAACACGTTTCAACTCGCCCTCGCTTTGGGGCGCCACACCTTCCGCCACGTAGCGCGCGAGTGCTCGCACGATGTAAAACCCGAACTTGGGGTCCTGATAAAACAGCTCAATGGCCTTCTCGCGACTGACGGAGAAAAGTTCACAATCGCCCTCGCAAATGGCGGAAGAGCTACGCTGAGCATGCTCGGCAAATACACCGACCTCGCCAAACACATCGCCTGGGGACAAGGTCTTGTTCAACTCACCTAGATGCACTTTCCCGCTGTGGAGCAAATACATGCGGTCTGCATCATCACCTTTGCGGAACAAGCACGCCCCGGATGCAAACGTCTCCCGGGTCATGTAAGGCAGCAAGAAGTCGAGTGAAGGCGAAGCCTGACTTGCTGCCTCAACATCACGGATGGTTTTTTTGACCTCACGCAACCGGATCAAATTGAGCGGCAAGAGCGCTACATGCAACACGAAAATGGGGAGCACTTTGTCAAAAACACCAAAATGAATCCCCATCAGGGCATAGCAAATGAATACGATATTGCTGGCAATCGCCATCGTCCGCAAAGGCACAATGGTTTTCATGAAAAAAGACATAAAAACCAAGCCAGCCGCTAGCCAGGCAACAATCTGCATTTCCATTGGGTGATCCTAAATGGTCAAAAAGAAGGCCGCGCCGGCCCTCTTCTTCCGCAACACGCATTAGCGATTCAGATCACGCAGCGAGCGCATGATGTGATCGAAGCCATGCTGCGAGTTCTGCACAACCTTAAAGAGCATTTTTGACTCATCAAGAAGGGTTTCCAGACGCTCAATTCCTTTTTGGATATCAGCCTCGGCACGATCCGAGATTTTCCCGTGGCCAGGATAAAGGTGCTCAACCCGCAGTGCGGCCAGGCGACGCATCGAATGGATGTAGTCGCTGATATTTCCTGACTGCAAGACGCCACCCACGATACCCGTCGCCATCACGACATCCCCCGAAAACAAGAGGCGGTGATTCGGCTCGTAGAAGCAAATCGCACCAGAGCAATGGCCCGGCGTATGAATAACGTGCAATTCATAGCGACCAAGATCGATCACCGCGCCCTCTGTGAGCAACAGATCAATCCGGAACGCATCGGCACTCGAGTCAAAAGCCTTGTTCATCAGGACGAACTCATCCTGCAAGGTCAATTTATTGGCGGCCAGACGATGCGCTGCAACCAGCGATTTTTTCCCGAAGAATGGAACACCACCGGCATGATCGATATGCTCGTGTGTAAGCAAAACAAGGTCGATATCCTCAGGTGCGACACCTACCTCGGCCAGCGCATCAACCACCCCTGCCACACCATCCGGCAGGCAACTGTCTATCAGAACGGTTTTCGCATCCCCTTTGATCAGATAAGCATGCGCAGAACGGTTTTGTCCGTAGATCAGATAAACCGATGGATAGATTTCGGCAATACGCTTTTTAACAACTTCTGCACCCGGCATATCCATTTCAAGCAACCTCCATCTGCGCGCTTGAAGCCTTTTGGCCGACATCAGCAAGACGCTGTGCCATCATTCGAATCACACTCAATGCAAATGCAGGCTGCTGGCTGACCAGATAGACAAATCTAGCCTGGTCGATGCGTACCACCTTGGTCTCATCTTCGGTAACCAAGGCGGTGGCGAAGCGCCGCCCTTCTGCAACCAAGGCCATCTCGCCGAACATTTCCCCCTCGGCCAACTCAGCCAACAGGACGCGCTCTCCCTGATCGACATGGCGAACAATGCTTACCTTGCCGGAGAGGATGACAAACATCTCCTTGCCAATGTCACCTTCACGGAATATCGCCTCACCAGCCTTGTATTCCTGAACAAACCGCCCCACCCCATCCATCGCCGGCTCACATTCAAAATCACTAATAAACGAGGAGCCTAAATATGAAAGCTTACACAGAAATTACAAATTCATATGGCGAACGAGGCAAATTAAGCAAGCGCGCTCAAGAGATAGGATTCTGCGTTGAGTTCGCCATCAAAAAAACAGCGGGCCAGCTGATTCCGAGCAATCGCGGTGTTCTCACACAACGAGATCATTCGAGACTGAGCCAGTGATAGCAGACCTTGCAACGAAGGGCTTTGGGTTGTGACATTGCGGAGTAGATCGGCCAATTCTTGCATTGATGGCGAGAGATTTTCCTGAGTGACCGACGCCATGGATGTATTTGGATTTGTTTGCCACACCACACTGGCAATGATCAGGAGTCGCAAGGCCAAGCACCCCATGCGAAGGTTATCCATTAAATATTGATTCCGTGCTTGGCCGACAGAACAATCTTTCCCTCGAAAAACAGCACTGGGCGCCAAACCATCCAGGAAACACAGCATGGCAACCAGCGCCTTGAGGTAGGCCTGAGAGAGATCGCTTCCTTGCCGAATCGCAACTCGCGCATTCTCCTCTACCAAGGCCAAGGTATCGCTCAGGAAAAACGCAGGGACAGGATGAGCAAAGCCCATCACATCCCGGTTGGCGAAGTCTCTTGCAAAAGCAACCGCAGAGCGGAGCGCTCGCTCACTCAGCGCACAAGCAAACCGGGTATTGACCAGTTCCAGGCGGAGAAACTCTTCCTGATCCAGATCGCGATCCTCTCTCGTACGAAAGGGAATGGATGCTTCAATGCAGGCCAGAACGGATAGAAGGATGCAGGGCGGAAGCAAGCCCCCCAAGGCATTGGCAGCCCATAAGGCACTGGAGAACTCATTCAGTCCCCGCTCTGGGCGCAAAAGATCGTCCGGCTGAATATCAAATACGGCAGCACACAAGCTTTCGTGAAAAGAGGCCGCGTGAGCCAACCACCGGAAGCCATGCTCTTCCGGCAGGAAAAGGCGTGTGGCTATGGGTCTGAAATCCGGAGGAAAACCATCATCCAGCTTGAGATACACCAGATCGTGAAAAAAAGCGGCCAGCGTAATGACGGGTGATTGTTCATCCGCCAATGCCAAGGCGTGATGGACAGCATGGAATACCCGGCCAGGTTGCCCCATGGCACGGGTAATCATGTCAGCCAAAGCCGCTCGTTTTGGGGCGGGAACCTCCGCACCAAGTTGCTCGAAGGCCCCCGTCAAAAGCGTCAGAATAGGAAGGGGAGAAGACCCGTTATTCAATTGCCATCCGTCATAATTTTTCGGAATTATGCCAGAGGAACAAATATCCGCCCCTGAAATATTCAGACCTTGTGGTAGATCTCGGCACCGGTCTTCACGAATTCAACCGCCTTGGCCTCCATGCCCTTCTCCAGCGCCTCGTCCTCTCCCAGTCCCTGCTTGGCCGCGAAGTCGCGCACGTCCTGCGTGATCTTCATCGAGCAGAAGTGCGGGCCGCACATCGAGCAGAAGTGGGCGACCTTGGCCGATTCCTTGGGCAGGGTCTCGTCATGGAATTCGCGGGCTTTATCCGGGTCGAGGCCGAGGTTGAACTGGTCGTCCCAGCGGAACTCGTAGCGGGCCTTGGACAGTGCGTTGTCGCGGATCTGCGCGCCGGGGTGGCCCTTGGCCAGGTCGGCGGCATGTGCGGCCAGCTTGTAGGTGATGATGCCTTCCTTGACGTCGTCCTTGTCGGGCAGACCGAGGTGCTCCTTCGGCGTGACGTAGCAGAGCATGGCGGTGCCGTACCAGCCGATCATCGCAGCGCCGATGCCGCTGGTGATGTGGTCGTAGCCCGGCGCGATGTCGGTGGTCAAGGGGCCGAGGGTGTAGAACGGAGCTTCCTTGCAGTACTCGAGCTGCAGGTCCATGTTCTCCTTGATCAGGTGCATCGGCACGTGGCCCGGACCTTCGATGATGGTCTGCACGTCGTGCTTCCAGGCAATTTCGGTCAGTTCGCCGAGGGTCTTCAGCTCGCCCAATTGCGCTTCATCGTTGGCGTCGTAGATCGAGCCCGGACGCAGGCCATCGCCGAGGCTGAAGGCGACGTCGTAGGCCTTCATGATTTCGCAGATTTCCTCGAAATGCGTGTAGAGGAAGCTTTCCTTGTGGTGCGCCAGACACCACTTGGCCATGATCGAACCGCCGCGCGAGACGATGCCGGTCATGCGGTTGGCGGTCATCGGGATGTAGCGCAGCAGCACGCCGGCGTGGATGGTGAAGTAATCGACGCCTTGTTCGGCCTGCTCGATCAGCGTGTCGCGGAAGATTTCCCAGGTCAGGTCTTCGGCCTTGCCGTTCACCTTTTCCAGTGCCTGGTAGATCGGCACTGTGCCAATCGGCACCGGCGAGTTGCGGATGATCCACTCGCGGGTTTCGTGGATGTTCTTGCCGGTGGACAGGTCCATCACCGTGTCGCCGCCCCAGCGGATCGACCAGGTCATCTTCTCGACTTCTTCCTGAATACTGGAGCCGAGCGCCGAGTTGCCGATGTTGGCGTTGATCTTGGTCAGGAAGTTACGGCCGATGATCATCGGCTCGCTTTCCGGGTGGTTGATGTTGTTCGGGATGATGGCGCGGCCACGGGCGATTTCGGAGCGCACGAATTCCGGCGTGATCTCGGCCGGGATGGCAGCGCCAAAGCTCTGACCCGGATGCTGGCGGGTCAGGAGCGAAGCCATTTTTTCACCGGTTTTGCCGGTCGACCGCAGGGATTCGATATAGGCGGCGCGATTCAGGTTTTCACGGATGGCAACGTATTCCATCTCCGGCGTGATGATGCCCTTGCGCGCATAGTGCATCTGCGACACGTTGGCGCCGGCCTTGGCACGACGCGGCTTGCGGTGCAGGCCGGGGAAGCGGAGCTCGTCGAGTGCTTTGTCGGCAGCACGCTGACGACCGAACTCGGAACTCAGGTCCGGCAGTTCCTCAGTGTCGTTGCGCTCTGCGATCCACTGGGCGCGCAGCGCGGGCAGGCCGGAGCGGATGTCGATCTTGGCCGCCGGGTCGGAATACGGGCCGGAACAGTCATAAACGAAAATCGGCGGATTCTTTTCGCCACCGAACGCGGTCGGCGTATCCGCCTGGCTGATCTCGCGCATCGGCACCTGGATATCCGGGCGCGAGCCTTCAACGTAGATCTTGCGGGAATTCGGCAGCGGCTGGATGGCGGCCTCGTCGACATGGGCGTTGGCGGCGAGGAAGGTGTCTTTGGCGTTCATGAGTGCTCCGTGCTTGAAGTCAGCGGGCTGAGACGGCCAGGGAGCGAAAAAAGTTCGATCGTTACGCACTCACGAACATCCGTTTCCCTTTCCGGCATGACCCGATCAGGTTCGAAGGGTATTTCTCAGTCGACCGTCGGCGTGAAACCGACAGACGACACCCCTAACGAGTGGGCTGCAAGTTACTGGAAAGACAGGCAAAATGCAAGAAACGCACCGCCTGCCTCAAGATTTCTAGAAACAGGCCGAAATATCCTTGCCAAGCCTTGGAATTTCAAAGAAAAGATAAAGGGGTCACCCATGCGCAAACTGACCATCGCCACCCTGTTGGCCACCCTGCCCTTCGCTGCCTTCGCCGCGCCCACCTGGCAAACCATCTCGTCCGAGCCGGGGAAGCGCATCGAACTCGACCGCACCAGCATCAAGCGGGAAGGCAACACGGTACAGGCCCAGGGCCGCGTCATTCTGGAACGCGAACTGATCGATGCCCGTTCCGGCGCCGGTTACCGGGTCATCGAAGCCCTCACCCGATACGATTGCGGCGCACGCAACGCGAACACGCTGAAGCGCATCTACAAGAAGAATGAAAACGAAGTCATTCGTGAGGAAGACCTGAAAGGGACGGATCTCCCTGTCCGCAGCGGCACTCTCGACGACAAGGTCTTGCGTGAAGTCTGCCGCCCACCCAAGGACAATCAGGCCGAAGTCGCCCAGAAGGCAAACGATGCCGCAGGCCAGTTGAAACAGGCCAACGAAGCCCTGCTGAAGCAAGAGCTTGCCAAGGGAGAGAAAGGCGCCGCCGTCAAAACCAGTGACACCCCGGCCGATGCCCCCATCCCCTCGATCCGCCCCAACCTGAAAGCCGCCGCCGAAGCCGAGCGTGCTGCCCAGGCCGCCGCGACCACACCCCCTGCCGCATCCGCCAAGCCGGCAGCCCCTGCCGCCGCCGCACCGGCAGCACCGATGCCGCCAGTCAGCGCTCCCGCCCCCAAGCCGCACACGGTTTATGTGCACGCCCCGGCACCGGCCAAACCGAAAAAACCGGCGCCGGCGAAAGCCGAAGGCTACATGCTGGAAATCGCCCACAAGGCCGCCGCCACCGAGCATGCCCATATTCACTGGGGCTATGAAGGCCCCGGCGGCCCGGAAAACTGGTCCAAGCTGGACGCGAAGAACACCCTGTGCGCCACCGGGCAGCGCCAGTCACCAATCGATATCCGCGACGGCATCAAGGTGGACCTCGAACCGATCAAGTTCAACTACCGCCCCTCGACCTTCCGGATCGTCGATAACGGCCACACCGTCCAGGTCAATGTCGCTGACAGTGCCATCACCCTGACCGGTAAAACCTTCGAACTGATCCAGTTCCATTTCCATCGCCCCTCCGAAGAGAAGGTCAACGGCCAGCGCTTCGACATGGTGGTTCACCTGGTCCACAAGGCGGATGACGGGCAACTCGCTGTCGTCGCAGTCCTGCTGGAGCGCGGCAACGAAAACCCGTTCATCCAGTCGGTCTGGAACTACATGCCGCTGGAAAAAAACGCACCGGTCGAACCGCCGAATATCGCCATCAACCCGGCCGACCTGCTGCCCGCCGCTCGTGGCTACTACACCTACATGGGCTCCCTGACCACCCCGCCGTGCAGCGAAAATGTTCTGTGGCTGGTCATGAAGCAACCGGTTCAAGTCTCGACCGACCAGATCAATATCTTCAGCCGCCTCTATCGCAACAATGCCCGCCCCATCCAGCCGCCTGCAGGCCGACTGATCAAGGAAGGGCGTTGACCGGCAAAATGCCGTGATGGTAAGTTAATGACCAACTAGTCATTAACTTACCCATGAATACGCCCGCCCCTCGAAAACGCCGCAAGGATGCCCGTCCGGGCGAACTTGCCGACGCCGCGCTCGAACTCTTTGTCGAGCGTGGTTTCGCCGCCACCCGGCTTGAAGATGTCGCCCAGCGCGCGGGGGTTTCCAAGGGGACGCTGTATCTCTATTTCGACAGCAAGGAAGCGCTCTTCAAGGCGGTGATCCAGGACGGCATCGTGCCGGTCCTGGCTGAAAACGAGGCCATCCTGGCGCAGCACACCGGCAGCGCCCGCGAGCTCATGCGGACCCTGCTCGACAACTGGTGGAAAAAGATCGGCCAGACCCGCTTTGCCGGCATTCCCAAACTAATGGTGGCCGAGGCGCGCAATTTCCCCGAACTGGCCGAGTACTACGTCGATAACGTGATCAAGCGCGGACGCCAGTTGGTCGGCGCCGCCTTGGAGCGGGGTATGCGCAGCGGCGAATTCCGCCCTCTCGACATCGAAACCGCCATCGACGTCATCATTGCGCCCATCCTGATGCTGTTGATCTGGCGCCACTCCCTGGCCTGCGGCCAAAGCAGCGAACAGGATCCGCTGCACTATCTCGATATACACATGCAGTTGCTGTTCGACGGACTGCGCCAGACGGGAAAGGAGAGTCAGGTATAATTCCGCTTTGTCGGAATCAATATATTAGCCGTCGCTAATATTAAGCCTGCGGAGACACCCATGAATATCGAGCAAGCGCGTTTCAACATGATCGAACAGCAGATCCGTCCCTGGGATGTGCTGGACCCGCAGGTTCTCGACCTGCTTTTCGTCGTCAAGCGTGAGGACTTCGTCCCGGCGGCCTATCGCAACCTGGCCTTCGCCGACATGGAGATCCCCATCGGCGACAACCAGGCCATGCTGGCCCCGAAAATCGAAGCCAAGCTGCTCCAGGAGCTGAGCCTCAAGAAAACCGACAAGGTGCTCGAAATCGGCACCGGCTCGGGTTACATGGCCGCCCTGCTGGCCGGCCGTGCCGACCATGTGGTGAGCGTTGAATCGCGTCCCGAACTGGCCGCGCAAGCCCGCCAGAACCTCGACAACGCTGGCGTTCGCAATGTCACGATCGAAATCGGTGACGGCAGCCAGGGCTGGAGCGCCCGTGGCCCCTACGACGCCATCGTCGTGTCGGCCTCCCTGCCGACCCTGCCGGCCGCTCTCCTCAAGCAGCTGCGCGTCGGCGGCCGACTGGCCGTCATCGTCGGTGACGCCCCGGTCATGCAGGCGCAACTGATCACCTGCACGGCCGAGGGAACCTACAACACGGTCAACCTGTTCGAAACGGTCGTTCCGCCGCTCGACAACGCGACCGCCAAAACCGCCTTCTCCTTCTGATGCAACAGATTCGCGCACAACATCTGGCCGACTGGCTGGCCGACACAACCCGTCCCCAGCCCCTGCTGCTGGATGTGCGCGAAGCCTGGGAATACGAGCACTGCCACCTGCCGGGTGCGGTGCTTATTCCCATGCACCTCATCCCTGCCCGTCAACAGGAAATCGACCCCGACCGCGATGTGGTCGTGATCTGCCACCACGGGGTGCGCAGCATGCAAGTGGCGATGTTCCTCGAACGCCAGGGACATGACCGGTTGTTCAACTTGACCGGTGGTGTTGCAGCCTGGGCGGACGAAGTCGATCCTTCAATGCCTCGCTATTGAGACTGGCATGCGTACACTCTCCGCCCTCCTCTTCGCCCCCTGCCTGATCACCACGGTCCATGCCGCAGACCTCCTGCAGATTTACCGTGCTGCACAGGACAACGATCCGACCTTCGCCGCCGCACGCGGCACCCTGGACGCCGGGCGAGAAAAGGCACCGCAGGCCCTGGCCGGTTTGCTCCCCAGCCTGACGCTGTCGGGCAACACGGTCTGGAACGAGAACGACACCACGTTCCGCAACACGAACACGACCAGCAGCCCGAAATTCAATTCCAATGGCTACCAGCTGACCCTCTCCCAGCCCCTGTTCCGCTGGCAGAACTGGGTCAGCCACGACCAGGCCAAGCTCCAGGTCGCCCAAGCCGAGGCCAACTTTGCACTGGCCCGCCAGGATTTGATCCTGCGCACCGCGCAAGCCTACTTCGACGTGATCTACGCCACTGAGAACCTGAAGGCACTGCGCGCCAACAAGGCAGCCATCGCCCAGCAACTCGAATCCGCCAAAAAGAATTTCGAGGTGGGCACGACGACGATCACCGACACACATGAAGCCCAGGCGCGCTACGACCTGGCTTCCGCACAGGAACTCGCCGCAGAGAACGACCTGGAAGTGCGCCGCCGCGCCCTGCAGGCAATCATCGGCAACGAACCCGAAGCCCTGGCGCCGCCGGCACATCAGGCCAGCCTGACGCCCCCCGAACCGAACACCATGGCCCCCTGGGTCAGCGCCGCAGAACAGGACAGCCTCAGCGTACAGGCGCAACAGGCCGCCGCCGAAATCGCCCGGCGTGAAGTCGACAAACAACGGGCCGGCCATTATCCGACGGTCGACCTGGTGGCCAATGCCGGAAACAGTAAAACCCTCGCCTCAGCGGCCATCGGTGTCACCGACACCGATTTCAAGAACGCCGGGATTCAAATCAGTATCCCGCTCTTTCAGGGTGGTGCCACCGTATCGAAGCAGCGCGAAGCCGCCGGCAATGCGATGGCCGCCCAGTCCGGGCTGGAGGCTGCCCGTCGCGGCGCGGCACTGGCAGCCCGCCAGTACTACCTCGGCGTGGTCAATGGCCTGGCACAGGTCAAGGCCCTGCAGGCGGCGCTCGTTTCATCCCAATCTGCGCTCGAATCGAACAAGCTCGGGTACGAAGTCGGCGTTCGCATCAACATCGATGTCCTGAATGCCGAAAATCAGGTGTATGTAACCCGTCGCGACCTGGCCAAAGCCACGCTCGATACCCTGATGGCCCAACTGCGCCTGAAGGCTGCAGTCGGTGCGCTGGGTGAACCCGACGTTGAGCAGGTCAACGCCCTGCTCGACCCATCCGCCGCGCAATAAACGCCAGAGTACGTCCGGCCGCACCCTGGTGCGCCCGGGCAAAACTGACGGCAGCCTCGCGCATGCCGGCCAGTTGCACCGGATCCGCCAGCAAGCCGACCACTGCTGCGCCCAAGTCCGTTTCATCCTGAATGCGTCGAGCCGCCCCGGCGGACAGTGCATCTTCCGTCGCCTGCAGAAAATTGAAGGTATGCGGCCCCACCAGCACCGGACAGCCACAGGCTGCTGCCTCGATCAGATTCTGCCCGCCCAGCGGCAGCAAACTGCCGCCGATGAAGGCCAGATCAGCCAGGGCGTAGTAAGCCACCATCTCGCCCATGCTGTCGCCCAACCAGACCGCCGTATCGGCCTGCGGCAAGCCATCGGAGCGCCGCACGCAGGACAGACCGGCCTCGCGGACCAGCGCAGCAACCGCATCAAACCGCTGAGGATGGCGCGGCACCAGAACCAATAACGCCCCGGACGGTGCCACCTGACGCCAGGCAGCCAGAATCAGGGGCTCTTCCCCCTCGCGGGTGCTCGCCGCCAGCCAGACAGGGCGCCCGTTCAACGCAGCCCGCCAGCGCTGCCCCAGCAGCAGTTTGTCCGGGCCAGGCGTGACATCGAATTTCAGGTTGCCGCAGACGTCGACCGTCGGCGCCCCGAGTTCGCCCAAGCGCCGGGCATCCCCCGAGGTTTGCGCTGCCACGCCGGCGAGCGCAGCAAACGCAGGGCGCACCAAAGCATCAAAACGGCCATAGCCCCGCGCCGAACGCGCCGAAAGGCGGGCGTTGGCGAGCACAACCGGCACCCCGGCCGTCTTTGCTGCAGCCAGCAGGTTCGGCCAGATTTCCGTTTCCATCAGCACGCCGAAGGCCGGATTGAAATGGGCGAAGAAACGGCGCACGGCGCCGGGATAGTCATAAGGCAGATAAACCTGGATCACCCGCTCGCCGAAGCGCGCACCATAGACCTCGGCCCCGGTCTGACGACCGGTCGGTGTCATGCCGGTGAGCAGGATGCGATGTTCCGGCCACTGGGCGAGCAAGCCCTCGATCAAGGGCTGCGCGGCCCGCGTTTCGCCCACGGAAACCGCATGCACCCAGATCAGCTTGTTGAACGGCGTTTGCCGGTAAAAGCCGTAGCGTTCGCCGAGATTCTGCAGATATTCCGGTTGCTTGCGCGCACGCCAGGCCAGACGCAACCAGATCAGCGGCGTCAGGCAATACCAGAGCAGGGCATAGGCCAGGCGCACCATCACGGAGCCGCCTCAAAAAGGGCCTGCAATACCGCGTCGACCGTCGGGATCTGGCCCTTGCTGCCCAAATTGGCCCAACGACCGCGCCCCAGCACACCAGTCAGCCCCGGATCGGTGGCGGTATAGAGCGCCACGGTCGGCACATCCAGCGCCACCGCAAGATGGGTCAGACCGGTATCGACCCCGACCACGGCCTGCGCTCCCGCCAACACTGTCGCCAAAGCGGGCAAACCGAGCGGTGGTGCCGCAACCGCATTGGGTAGCGCGGCGGCCAGACGCGCCGCCCTCGCCCGCTCGACCGGATTGCCCGCCGGCAAAATCACCTTGAGCCCCCGGGCGTGGAGCGCTGCGCCCAAATCCAGCCAATGCGCCTCGGGCCACAATTTGTCGTCGCGACTGGTGGCGCTCAGTAACACCACGTATGGATCAGACGGACACCAGTCGAAGGACTGCACCGGCGCGACCAAGCCGTAATCCGGCGGACCTTCCGGCACGTAACCCAGCGCCGCGCCCGCCAGGGCCCGATTACGGTCGACCGCGTGCATGGCGCGACTGACCGCATACCGGCGCGCATAAAAGCGGGCGGCGAGCGGCTCGCGAATGGAGTTGGCGTCATAGCCGGCCAACGGCCCGTTCGCCCAACGCGCGAGCAGGGCGCTTTTGACCAGGCCCTGCGTATCGAGCACCAGATCGTAGGTCTCGCCGGAAACCGCACGACGGAAGGCGCCGATCTCCTGCCAGGTCCGCCCCTGAAACAGCGCCTTGCGCCAGCGCCGCACCGCCACCGGCACCACCCGGCGGACGCCGGGATGCAAACGCGGCATGTCGGCAAAACCCGCTTCAACGCACCAGTCGATCTCGATACCCGGCACGTGGCGCTGCAGGTCGCTGACCACGGGCAGATTGTGAATCACATCGCCGAGCGAGGAAGTTTTTACAAGCAGGACACGCATCGGCGGATAAAATAAGGGTTTCTCGAAGCCTCAATTATAAATGTCCGCACCCCGCCTGCCGCTCTCTGTTGCCATCATCACCCTCGATGCCGGACGGGCACTGGCGGACTGCCTGGCCAGCGTCGCCTGGGCCGACGACATCGTGATCGTCGATTCGGGCAGCCGCGATGACACCCTTGCCATCGCCGCGCAAGCCGGCGCACGCGTCCTTCATCAGGATTGGCTGGGCTTCGGGCCACAGAAACAATACGCCGTCGACGCCTGCCGCCACGACTGGGTGCTCTGTCTGGACGCGGACGAGCGGGTCAGCCCCGAACTGCTGGCCAGCCTGAAAAGCGTCCTCGCCGCGCCGCAGCATCACGCCTACCGCTTTGCCCGCTGCAATCGCTTTCTCGGGCGTTACCTGAAGCACGGTGAAGGCTATCCGGATTGGTCCCTGCGCTTTTTCGATCGCCGCCATGCACGCTGGTCGGATGATGCCGTCCATGAAAAAGTGATCGCTGACGGCACCACCGGCACCCTGCCCGGCGATCTGCTGCACGACTCGGCGGAAAGCCTGGCCAGTTATCTGAACAAGCAGAACCGCTACACCAGCCTGGCCGCCGACATGGCGCTCGCCGCAGGCAAGCGCAGCAGTGTCGGCCGCATCGTCTTCAGCCCGATCATCCGCTTCATCAAGTTTTACCTGATCCGCCAGGGCTTTCGCGATGGCCTGCCCGGCCTGATCCACATTGCCATCGGCTGTTTCAACAGCTTCCTCAAGTATGCCAAGATGCTGGAGCGGCAACGCAGCGATGCTGCGCTGCGGTAAAATATCCGCCTTATTCAACAGGTTGACCGCATGAAAGTCCTCGTTACCGGCGCCGCCGGCTTTATCGGCATGACCACCGCCCTGCGCCTTCTTGAGCGCGGCGACGAGGTGGTCGGCATCGACAACCTCAACGACTACTACGAAGTCGCCCTCAAGGACGCCCGTTTGGCGCGCCTCACCGGCCATCCGGGCTTTCGCTTCGTACGCCTGGACATTGCCGACCGCAGCGGCGTGGACGCCCTGTTCAAGCAGGAACACTTCGACAAGATCATCCATCTGGCCGCCCAGGCCGGGGTGCGTTATTCGATCCAGAATCCCCATGCTTACGCCGACAGCAACCTGCTCGGCTTCGTGAACATGCTCGAAGGCTGCCGTCACCACGGCGTGCAGCACCTGGTCTACGCCTCCAGTTCCAGTGTCTACGGCGGCAACACCAAAATGCCTTTCTCGGAGCACGACAGCGTCGACCATCCGGTCAGCCTGTATGCGGCGACCAAAAAAGCCAACGAGTTGATGGCCCACACCTACAGCCATCTCTACGGCCTGCCCACGACCGGCCTGCGCTTTTTCACCGTCTATGGCCCCTGGGGCCGCCCGGACATGGCGCCCTTCCTCTTTGCCGGCGCCATCCTGAAAGACCAGCCGATCAAGGTTTTCAACCATGGTCAGATGAAACGCGACTTCACCTACATTGACGACATCGTCGAAGGCGTCATTCGCGTCATGGACAAGAACGCGACGGTCGACCCCGCCTACGAGCCCATTTCCGCCGACCCGGCGAGCAGCAACGTGCCCTATCGCGTGTTCAACATCGGCAACAGCGACCCGGTACCGCTGATGGACTTCATCGGGGCCCTGGAACAGGCCATCGGCAAGACGGCGGAAAAAATCTACCTGCCCATGCAGGATGGCGACGTCCCGGCCACCTACGCCGATACCCGCCTGCTCGACGACTGGGTCGGCTTTGCCCCGGCCACCCCGATCCAGACCGGCGTCGATCGTTTCGTCGCCTGGTATCGCGACTATTACCAGCTTTAAGGAATTCCCATGTGCGGCATCGTTGCAGCAGCAGCCAACACCAACATCGTCCCGGTCCTGGTTGAGGGCCTGAAGAAGCTCGAATACCGCGGCTACGACTCGGCCGGGATTGCCGTCATTGGCAGCAGCCAGATCGAGCGCGTGCGTTCGGTCGGTCGCGTGGCCGAACTGGAAACGGCCTCCGCCAGCACCCAGTCGCCGACCGGCATTGCCCACACGCGCTGGGCGACGCATGGCGTGCCCTGCGAGCGCAATGCCCACCCGCACATCTCCGGCAGCATCGCCGTCGTGCACAACGGCATCATCGAGAACTACGAAGCCCTGCGCGCCGAACTAAGCGCCCAAGGCTACGTGTTTACCTCGGACACCGACACCGAAAGCATCGCCCACCTCGTTGAATCGCTGCTGCGCAACGAACCGGACCTCTTTACCGCCGTCCGCCTGGCTTGCCGGCGCCTGATCGGCGCCTACGCCATCGCCGTCATCGACCAGCGCCAGCCGGGCAAGATCGTGGTCGCCCGCGAAGGCTCGCCGCTCCTGCTCGGCGTCTCCGAGACCGGCAACTATGCGGCCTCGGATGCCTCCGCCCTGCTCCAGGTCACGCGCAACATGGTTTATCTGGAAAATGGCGATCTGGCGGAGTTGACCGTCGGCGGCGTGCGCATCACCCGCCTGGACGGCACGCCGGTCGAACGCCCGGTGCATGTCTCGCAACTCTCCGCCGCGGCGGTCGAGCTGGGCAATTACAGCCATTACATGCAGAAGGAAATCTTCGAGCAGCCGGAAGCCCTGGCCAACACGCTCGAAATGATCGGTGGCAGCAAGAGCATTCAGCCCGGCATGTTCGGCGCCGAAGCCGGCGAGATGCTCGCCGATATCGACCAGATCCTGATTCTTGCGTGCGGTACCAGCGCCCACTCCGGGCAGACGGCCCGCTACTGGCTGGAAAGCATCGCCGGCGTGCCCTGCAATGTCGAAATCGCCTCCGAATACCGTTACCGCACCTCGGTCGCCAATCCGCGCCAGCTGGTCGTGGCCATTTCGCAATCGGGCGAAACCGCCGACACCCTGGCCGCCCTGCGCCATGCCAAGTCGCTCGGCCAGACCCGCACGCTGGCCCTGTGCAACGTGCCGGAATCGGCCATCGTCCGCGAATCCGCCCTGCGCTTCATCACACGTGCCGGTCCGGAAATCGGCGTGGCCTCAACCAAGGCCTTCACCACCCAGCTGGCTGCCCTCTTTCTGCTCACGCTCGCCGTGGCCAAGGCCAAGCAGCGCCTGAACGCCGAACAGGAAGCCACCTTCATCGAACAGCTGCGCCACCTGCCGGTTGCGGTCAACAAGGTGCTCGACCTCGAAAATGACATCCGTGACTGGGCTCAGCGCTTTGCCGACAAGCATCACGCCCTCTTCCTCGGACGCGGCCGTCATTATCCGATCGCCCTCGAAGGCGCGCTGAAGCTGAAGGAAATCTCCTACATTCATGCCGAAGCCTATCCGGCCGGCGAGTTGAAGCATGGGCCGCTGGCCCTGGTCGACGCCAAAATGCCGGTCATTTCGGTCGCCCCGAACGACGAGCTGCTGGAAAAGCTGAAATCCAACCTGCAGGAAGTGCGTGCCCGGGGCGGCGAGCTCTATGTCTTTGCCGATGGCGATTCCGAGATCACCGAATCCGACGGCATCCATGTCCTGCGCCTGCCGGAACACTACGGCCAGCTCTCGCCCATCCTGCACGTCATTCCGCTGCAACTGCTCTCCTACCATGTCGCCCTGGTCAAGGGGACCGATGTGGACAAGCCGCGCAATCTGGCCAAATCCGTCACGGTAGAGTAAGTGGCCACTTACGCGATAGGCGACATTCAGGGGTGCTTTGACTCGCTCGAGCGCCTGCTGACAACCTGTACCTTCAATCCGGCGCAGGATCGCCTCTGGCTGGTCGGCGATCTGGTCAACCGGGGCCCCAAATCACTCGACACCCTGCGCTTCATTCGAAGCCTGGGCGCGGCGGCCGTCACCGTACTTGGCAATCATGACCTGTATCTGCTGATGGTGGCGGAAGGCGGGGCCAAATTTCGGGGCAAGGACGACACCCTGCAAGCCATCCTCGATGCACCGGATTGCGCCGAACTCCTCGACTGGCTCCGCCAGCAGCCGCTGTGCTATACGGAAGGCCCGTACTGCATGGTGCATGCCGGTTTGTTGCCGCAATGGACGGCCGCGCAGGCACGCACCCTCTCCAGGGAGGTCGAAGCCGCCCTGCAAGGACCGGACTACCGCGAATTCCTGCGCAATCTGTGGGGCAGCGAGCCGGCGGGCTGGTCTGATGACCTGAGCGGCTGGGCACGCCTGCGCGTGATCGTCAACGCCATGACCCGGATGCGCTTCTGTACGCCGGAAGGCGTCATGGAATTTCACACGAAGGGCGAAACCACGAACCCGCCTGCCGGACATCTGCCCTGGTTTGAGGTCCCCTGCCGGGCACATGCCGAGAGCGTGCTGGTCACCGGGCACTGGTCTGCCCTGGGGCTGAAGATCACACCGACGCTGTTGGCCCTGGACTCGGGGTGTCTGTGGGGCGGCCAGCTGACGGCAGTGCGCCTGGAAGACCGTCGGGTGTTTCAGGTGGATTGTTCTCCCGGGGAAGCCCAGCCCCTGCTGCGATAGCCTCGCGCGCCGCCGCCGCCACCTGCTTGCGGTCTTCACCCGCCAAACCCAACGCGGGCGCCACCACCAAACGGGCACGCAAACGCGGGCGCAGCAAAATGGCCGCAGTACATGCACCGAGCGAAATATCGCCATCATATCGGGGGGCCAGCGAGCGTTGACCGTCGGCCTCCCAGTAAGACAGCGCGACCGGCGAAACAGGTCGCCCGGCCGCCAGGGCAGGTTGAATCAGCGCCGCGTGAAAGTGCAACAGGGCACATCCATCCGTGGTCGTACCTTCCGGAAAGACCGCGACCAGCTTGCCCTGCCCCAAAATACGCGCCACTTCCTCGTTGATCAGCTTGGCATGTCCGCGCGAACCCCGACGCAAAAATACCGTATCGTTGCGAGCCGCCAGCCAGCCGATCACCGGCCAGTGCCGCACTTCCTCCTTGGCAACGAAGGCCGAGGGCAAGGCCGCATTGATGACGAAGATGTCGATCCAGGAAACGTGATTGGCAACCAGCAAGGCGCCCGGAATGGCAGCCTGCAGATCGGCATCCAGTTCAACGGCCAGCGCATCCAGCACGGCCGCTGACCAGGTCTGCTTCAACGCCAGGCGCTTCCGATCCGGGCACCAGGGAAAAACCAGCAAAGCAACGATGGCACCGCAGACAATCAGCAGTGCCAGTCGAAAGATGCGCCAGCAGCGAATCAGTAAAGGCGTCGTATTCAGTCGTTCTGTCCCAGGTAGTGCTTGGCGTAGCGATTGGCCACCTTGGCCATCGGCATCAGAATAGGCAAATCCGCCGTGTTGAAATCGGGATCCCACGCCGGCTCACCGCAAATCCAGGCCCCTGCACGCAGATAGCCCTTGATCAAGGGCGGCACTTCGGCCGGACGATCCTGCTGCAAAGCGGCCAACGGCAACGGACAGCGCGGGAAAACGCGGTACTCCTGCGGACCCAGATGATCCACGGCGAGGCGATTATACAGGCTGGCTGCGGCATGCCCGCCGTCGGCCATGCTGATCGAGGCGCAGCCCATCAGATAGTCGTAGCCACGCTCCACCATGTACTGGGCGAGACCCGACCAGAGCAGGGTGATCGTCGCTCCGGTACGATATTCCGGATGCACGCAGGAGCGTCCGATCTCAACCAGACGCGGGCGCAGATGATGCAAACGGGTCAGGTCAAATTCGTTTTCCGAGTAATAGCCGACCTGCCGGGCATTCTCCGGCGAGAGGATGCGGTAGGTCCCCACCACTTCACCGCTCTCGCGATCACGGACGATCAGGTGTTCGCAATAGGGATCGTAGATATCGTGGTCAACACCGGGCGTACGGGTCGGCAGATTGGCGCCCATTTCACCGGCAAAGACACGGTAGCGCAGGCGCTGCGCATCAAGAATTTCGGTTTGGCTGCGCGCCAGCAGGACATCGAGGCTGCGCTTTGCCGGACGTTGCGCGCCGGCTTTGGTCTGGATATTTTCCATGCTTTTCTCCGTTTTTGTATGGAGAGAAGCATGGAAGACGCATGTTACAGGCCAATTGCCCGAACATGACAGTGCGGTTTCGGCTTACCAGGGACGGCTGCCAAAGGCCTGTTCAAAGCGGGCGGCGATCTCGTCGCGCGTCGGCTGGTGATTCTGACCGCCGCGATGGGCAATCTTGATGGCCCCCATGACGGCTGCCAGACGACCGGTTTTTTCCCAGTCATAGCCTTGCGCAATCCCGTAAAGAAGACCAGAGCGATAGGCGTCGCCGCAGCCGGTCGGATCGAGGATCTGATCCGCCTGGACGCACGGGATTTCGATACGACGCCCGTCGACATAGATGTCCGAGCCTTCGCCGCCGCGCGTCACGATCAGCGCCTTCAACTGGCTGGCCAGTTGTTCCAGGCTGCGCCCGGTACGGTCACAGGCCAGTTTGGCTTCGTAGTCGTTGAAACAGGCGTAATCCGCCAGGCCGATGAAATCCATCAGGTCGTCGCCGCTGAACATCGGCAGGCCCTGGCCCGGATCGAAAATGAACGGCACACCGGCAGCAGCAAAGTCGCGCGCATGCTGCAGCATGCCATCGCGTCCATCCGGCGCCACGATGCCCAGCGTCGGCTTGGCGGCTTCGACCTTGTTCAGATGCGAGAACGCCATCGCCCCCGGGTGGAAGGCGGTGATCTGGTTGTCGTCGAGGTCCGTCGTGATGAAAGCCTGGGCGGTGAAGCTACCGGGAATCTGGCGAACATGACGACGATCCAGGCCCAGCGCGTCCAGACGGGCGAGATAAGGCTGCGCATCGTCGCCCACCGTGGCCATGATGGTCGGCGAACCGCCCAGCAGCATCAGGTTGTAGGCAATATTGCCGGCACAACCACCGAACTCGCGGCGCATTTCCGGGACCAGGAAGGCCACATTCAGGATATGGATCTGCTCCGGCAGGATGTGATGCTTGAAACGGTCCGGAAAGACCATGATGTTGTCGAAGGCCAGCGAGCCGCAAATCAGTGTCGTCATGGAAAAAACTCAGGGATAAAAGACATAAAGGCGATACCCGGCCGCACCCAGCCCCTGGGCTTCCAGCCAGAGACGGATACCGAGTTCGCCATTGGCCGGGAAGGCAGTCGCATCGGTGCCGGGCGGCAGGTAATCGATGGGATTGAGCAAACGGCGCGAGACCACGCGGTCATTCACATCGGTCAAGGTCAGTTCGAGCACCGGCCAATCCTGCGCAAAGGCCGCCCGGTTGTGCAAAGCGGCCTGCAGGACAAACAAGCCCCGCGCATTGTCGGCCTGAAGATCCGAGGTCTCGATACTCACGGACTCGGACAGGCGGGAAAGGGGAACCGGAATCGAAAGTGCAGCGTACAGATCCGAAAGCGCCGGGAACTTGCGGCTTAATTCGGTCCGGTAGTGATAGCCCAGTTGCGCCATCAACATCAGCACGAGGCTGATCAAGACCAGCACATACGGCCACATGGGACGTTCATGCTGCTCCGCCGCGAAACCCGACAATCCGCTTTCGGCCAATGTTCCGGCAGCCCAGCGGTTATAGGCCTGGGTATCGATCAACTCCCGTGCGGCCACCAAGCCTGCCTCACGGGCAGCCTGCGTGGAAGCGGCCACCGATTCCGCATCCACATCATCTGCAGCCTCCGCGCCCGGCTCGACGGCTTCTTCAATGGACGAGACCATCGGCGCCGGCACGTGATCGCGCGCGTCCCGCTGGACAGCTGCCGCGGATGCATCGCCCATGAAGGGCACGAAATCGGACGCTGCGGCCCGCGTCGGTGCAACCGAGTCATCGTGCGGCGACTCGGCCGGCGTGCGCGCCACCACTGCGTCCTCCCCGGGCAGAACGGATTCTGGCGCCACGAGCACGTCGACCGTCGGCGACTCGGGTGCGGGTGCGGGTGCGGGTGCGGGTGCGGGTGCGGGTGCGGGTGCGGGTGCGGGTGCGGGTGCGGGTGCGGGTGCGGCAGGATCGTGTGTCGCCGGCTCGGGCTGCGCAAGTGAATCCGCCGGAAGAGGCAGATCCGCAACGGGATCGGCATCCGGGACCAACTGGTCAAAAGCGTTGAAAACGTGCTGGCAATGGCCGCAACGGACCTTGCCCGCCTTCAAGCGAAGCTGCTCGGAGGTGACACGGAAAACCGTGTCACACGCCGGGCAGCGGGTTCGCATCAGGGTTTGACCCCGGCCAGACATACCCAGTCCTCACGCGTATCGGCCACCTGCATCGGCAGCCATTGGGCGTAGATACCGATGATTTCCTCTGCCTGCTCGCGCAGGATGCCGGACAGCGCCAGACGGCCGCCGGAGCGGACATGGGCACAAATGGCCGGCGCCAGGACGCGCAGGGGATTGGAAAGGATATTCGCCACGACAAGATCATACTCGCCGGCGACCGGTTCTGCCGAATCGGCAAAGGTCGCAACGACCGCGTTGCGTTCGGCATTGGCGCGCGCGGCGTCCACGGCCTGCGGGTCGATATCGACCCCGGCCACATGGCTGGCACCCAGTTTGGCCGCTGCCATGGCGAGAATACCGGAGCCACAGCCATAGTCGAGCATGCGCTCGCCGCCCTTGACCTCGCGCTCCAGCCATTCGAGACAAAGACGGGTGGTCGGGTGGGAGCCCGTCCCAAACGCCATACCCGGATCAAGAATCAGGCTGATCGCGGACGGATCGGGCAGCTCATGCCAGGACGGCACAATCCACAAGCGTTCGGAAATACGGATCGGGTCGAACTGCGACTGGGTCAGCTGCACCCAGTTCTGTTCTTCGATGCGCTCGACGGTCCACTCGGGCAAGGCTGTGAGGCCGACTTCTGCGACGGCGGCGCCGATCAGTGCGGCAACATCATCGTCAGGCTGGAGCAATACCACGACGCGCGAATGCGCCCACCCCGGCGTCGTCACCGAGCCCGGCTCGCCGAATTGCGGCTGCTCATCCGGCGTGCCGGCATCGGCATCCTCGATGGAAGCGGACAAAGCGCCCGCCTCGATCAGGGCATCACAGATCGGCTCCGCCGAAGCGGCGTCGGTCAGGAAACTGACACTTTGCCAGGCCATCTTATTTGTTCAACTCGTTGCGCTGGGCCAGCTTGTGCTCCAGATAGTGAATACTGGTGCCGCCTTCCATGAAGCGGGCGTCCTGCATCAACTCCTGGTGCAGCGCGATATTCGTCTTGATGCCCTGAACGCTCATTTCGGACAAGGCAATGCGCATGCGGCGCATGGCTTGCTCGCGGGTATCGCCATACGCGATGACCTTGGCAACCATGGAGTCGTAATGCGGCGGAACGGTGTAGCCCTGATAAATGTGCGAATCGACACGGATCCCGGGGCCGCCCGGCGGATGATAGAACTCGATCTTGCCGGGAGAGGGCACGAACGTGAAGGGATCTTCGGCGTTGATGCGGCATTCGATGGCGTGGCCACGGAATTCGATATCACGTTGCTTGTAGCGCAGCTTCTCGCCGAAGGCGACGCGAATCTGTTCCTGGACGATATCGACGCCGGTAATGGCCTCGGTCACCGGATGCTCGACCTGGACGCGGGTATTCATCTCGATGAAGTAGAACTCACCGTTTTCGTACAGGAATTCAAAGGTCCCGGCACCACGGTAGCCGATCTTGCGGCAGGCATCAGCACAACGTTCGCCAATGCGGCTGATCAGACGGGCCGGGATATGCGGCGCCGGCGCTTCTTCGATCACTTTCTGGTGACGACGCTGCATGGAGCAGTCACGCTCGCCCAGATAAATCGCATTCTTGTGCTCGTCGGCCAGCACCTGGATTTCCACGTGGCGCGGGTTTTCCAGGAATTTTTCCATGTAGACCGTCGGATTGCCGAAAGCCGTCTGTGCTTCCTGCTTGGTCATCTGCACGGCATTGACCAGCGCAGCTTCCGTATGCACGACACGCATGCCGCGCCCGCCACCGCCACCAGCCGCCTTGATGATCACCGGATAGCCGATTTCGCGGGCAATACGCACCACTTCCTTGGCATCGTCCGGCAGCGCACCTTCAGAGCCCGGCACACAGGGCACACCGGCCGCCTTCATGGCGTCCTTGGCCGAGACCTTGTCGCCCATCAGGCGGATGGTTTCAGCACGCGGGCCGATGAAAACAAAGCCGGAAGACTCGACACGCTCGGCAAAGTCCGCATTTTCGGAGAGAAAGCCGTAACCCGGGTGAATAGCCTGAGCGTCGGTGACTTCTGCTGCGGCGATGATGGCCGGGATATTCAGATAGCTGAGAGCAGAGGCCGCCGGGCCGATACAGACAGACTCATCGGCCAGCTTGACGTACTTGGCATCGCGGTCTGCCTCGGAGTGCACGACCACGGTCTTGATGCCCAGCTCGCGGCAAGCACGCTGCACACGCAGCGCGATCTCGCCCCGGTTGGCAATAAGGATTTTTTCAAACATGGCAGGACGCTCAGCCGATGACGAAGAGCGGCTCACCGAATTCGACCGGCTCGCCGTTTTCGAGCAGGATGGCCTTGACCACGCCGTCGGCATCCGCCTCGATTTCGTTGAGGAGCTTCATGGCCTCGACGATGCACAGGGTATCGCCCTTCTTGACGGCGGAACCGATCTGAACGAACGGGTCGCCACCCGGCGAGGAAGCACGGTAGAAGGTACCGACCATCGGCGACTTGACGACATGGCCTTCCGGCAGATCGTCTTCATCATCCAGATTCACGGAGGAAGCAACCGGCGCAGCACCACCCTGCATCGGCATGGCAGCCGGCATGGCGTAGTGCATCGGGGCGGCAGCGACACCGCCGAAATGCTTGGCGATACGCACTTTTTCTTCACCTTCGGTGACTTCCAGTTCGGAAATACCGGATTCCTGAACGAGGTCGATCAGTTTTTTGAGTTTACGCAGATCCATGAGAACTCCCTTCCTGTTTGCGGCAGATCGCCGCCAGAAGCCGACTGATGTCGGTTTTAGTCAATGTTAAGCTGGTTGAGCAGGTACTCGAGGGCAAGCAGGTAGCCCCGATGACCCAGGCCACAGATCACACCGATGGCCAGGTCCGAGAAATAAGAGTGATGCCGGAACGGTTCACGGGCATGCACGTTGGAGAGATGCACTTCGACAAACGGGATGGCCACACCGGCCAGCGCGTCGCGCAAGGCTACGCTGGTATGGGTATAAGCCGCCGGATTGATGACGATCGCCTGCACGCCCTCTTCGCGGGCGGCATGGATACGTTCGATCAGGGCGCCTTCGTGGTTGCTCTGGAAACATTCCAGATCCACGCCGGCGGCCTCCGCCATCCTGGACAGCGACAGGTTGATGTCGGCCAGGGTGACGCGACCGTAATGATCGGGTTCACGCGTGCCAAGCAGGTTCAGGTTCGGGCCATGGATCACCAGGATCCGGGCCTTATCGACCGGCTTGGAAGCATTTTTTTGCTTCTTCATAGCAGCAAGTTTGCCGTAATTCGCAGCAATTTGTCCAGCCTTAGGCCGAAAGTAAGGCACGCAAGGCGTCGGCGCGGATGCGTTCACGCGGGCGTCCATCGCGGTATTTCAAGGCCACCCGCTCCTGACTCGGCGCCATGATCACCAGATTGGCATCTGCCGTGTCGGTCTCCATGACCAGCACCGCTTCCACCCGCTCGTTCTTCGGGTCGGCATGTTCGACGTCGATGCCGCGATTGAGCAGGTAAATCTCCACTTCTTTCGCACTATCGGGAAACAACAGGATATCGATCCGCGAATGCTCGCCCGCCGTCCCTTCCAGGACAGAGCCGGTCAGATAGGGATGGAAGGGCGCCAGCAAATCCAGCAGATCCAGCGCCGTCGAGCGCAAGGCAAGGAGCAGTTCGGCGTGCTCTTCGCCCTGATAGAGACTGCGATAGGCACGCAATTCGGCCTCGACTTCGGCGTTATCGGGGAAAGCGGTGTGTTCGGGCAAACCCAGCTGGCGGGCGGCCTTGCGTTTGGCCAGGTGATAATCGGTGATACCGTCTTCCGCCATCAGGCGGGCAGCGGCACTGGCGATGCTGGCCCGGACACCGTGTTCCGGGCGGGATCGTTCATGGCGGGGCATGTGGCCTCGATCAGGGTAGAATCGCCCCCATTCTAACGGGTCTATGTGACATGCACATTCATATTCTCGGCATCTGCGGCACCTTCATGGGCGGCGTCGCCCAGCTCGCCGTTGCCGCTGGCCACAAAGTGACCGGCTGCGACGCCAATGTTTATCCGCCGATGAGCGACCAGCTGCGCGGCGCCGGCATCGAACTGATCGAGGGCTTCGACACCGCCCAGCTCAGCCAGAATCCCGATCTGTTCGTGATCGGCAATGCCATCTCACGCGGCAATCCGCTGCTGGAGGCCATTCTTGATCAGGGCCTGCCTTATATGTCCGGCCCGCAATGGCTGGCCGAGCACGTTCTTCAGGGACGCTGGGTACTGGGTGTGGCCGGCACACACGGCAAGACCACCACCAGCTCGATGCTGGCGTGGATTCTTGAAGACGCCAACATGGCGCCCGGTTTCCTGATTGGCGGCGTACCAATGAATTTCGGCGTCTCGGCCCGCCTGGGCGACACGCCATTCTTCGTCATTGAGGCGGATGAGTACGACACGGCCTTCTGCGACAAACGTTCCAAGTTCGTCCATTACCGCCCGCGCACCGTGGTCCTGAACAACCTTGAATTCGACCACGCTGACATCTTCGCCGATCTGGGTGCCATCGAGACGCAATTCCACCACCTGGTGCGCACCCTGCCCAGCAGCGGCCTGATCGTCAGCAACGCCGCCGAAGCCAGCCTCGAACGCGTATTGACCCGTGGCAGCTGGACGCCGGTCGAGCGCTTCAATGCGGAAGGGGGTTACCGCTGCACAGGCGATGACGCCGACGGTCAACTCATCCTGCATGGCCAGAATGGTGAAATCGGTCGCACCATCTGGGCGCTGACCGGCGACCATAATCGCGCCAACGCCTGCGCTGCGCTGCTTGCCGCCCGCCACGTCGGCGTGCCGTTCGACAAAGGCCTGGAAGCCCTCTCCCGCTTTGTGAACGTCAAGCGCCGCATGGAGGTACGTGGCGTCGTGCGTGACATCACGGTCTATGACGACTTCGCCCACCACCCGACCGCAATCGCGACCACCGTTGCCGGTCTGCGGCGAAAAGTCGGCAACGCCCGCATTCTTGCTGTCTTCGAGCCGCGATCGAACACCATGAAACTGGGCACGATGAAATCCCAGCTGCCCGCCAGCCTGCGCGAAGTCGACCTCGCGTTCTGTTACGGCGCCAACCTGGGCTGGGATGCGGCCGAGGCACTGACGCCCATGGGGGAACGTGCTGTGGTTGAAAATGACCTCCCCACCCTGGTCGACCGTATCCGCCAAACGGCTCAGCCCGGCGACCATATCTTGGTCATGAGCAACGGCGGTTTCGGCGGCATTCACGGCAAATTGCTGGCCGCCTTGGCCGAGCCGGCTTGAGCGGCAGGCACGCAAGGTAACAACAGCACCCAAAAGAAAAGGCCGCTTGCCCGAAGGCAGCGGCCTTTTTCATGCGATAGCCGGGCGGCTTAGCGTTCCATCGCTTCAACCACAGCCAGCGCCGTCATGTTGACGATACGACGCACGGTGGCGGTCGAGGTCAGCACATGCACCGGACGGTCGGCACCGAGCAGGATGGGGCCGATGGTGACGCCTTCGCCGCCGGTCATCTTGAGCAGGTTGTAGCTGATGTTCGCAGCGTCGATGTTCGGCATGACCAGCAGGTTGGCCTCGCCCTTGAGCGGCGAGTCCGGATTGGCTTCGCGACGGATGACTTCGTTCAGCGCGGCATCGCCGTGCATTTCGCCATCGACTTCCAGTTCGCCGGAAGACATCGCGGAAACCAGGCCCGCCGCCACGCCCATCTTGCGGGACGATTCGGTGGAGCCGGAACCGAAATTGGAGTGCGAGAGCAGCGCCACCTTCGGCTGGGAGCCGAAGCGCTTGACCTGTTCTGCCGCCAGCAGGGTCATCTCGGCGATTTCCTGGGCATTCGGGTTTTCGTTCACGTGCGTGTCACAGATGAACAGGGAGCGGCCCGGCAGCATCAGGTAGTTCATCGCCGCCAGGGTGTTGACGCCCTGACGCTTGCCGATGATTTCACGCACCACGCCCAGGTGATGGCTGAACTGACCGGTCATGCCGCAGATCAGGCCATCGGCGTAGCCGAGCTTCAAGAGCATGGCACCGATCACGGTGGGCTTGCGGCGCAGGGCTTCCTTGGCGATGGCCGGGGTCACGCCACGGCGCACCATCAGCTTGTGGTATTCGGTCCAGCATTCGCGATAGCGCTCGTCGAAATCCGGATTGACGATATCGAAGTCGACACCCGGCTTGATGCGCAGGCTGGCCTTTTCCAGACGATGCTGGATGACTTCCGGACGACCGATCAGGATCGGACGGGCGAACTTCTCTTCGATCACCACCTGGGCAGCACGCAGCACGCGTTCGTCTTCGCCCTCGGCGTAGATGACGCGCTTGCCCTGGGCCTGACGGGCGGCCTGGAAGATGGCGCGCATGCCGACACCGGTGTGATAGACGAATTCGGACAGCTTGGCGCGGTAGGCATCCCAATCGGTGATCGGACGCGTGGCAACGCCGGAATCGATGGCCGCCTGGGCCACGGCCGGGGCGATCTTGACGATCAGGCGCGGATCGAAGGGCTTCGGAATCAGGTATTCCGGACCGAAGGTCAGGTCATGACCCGGATAGGCCATGGCCACTTCGTCGGTCACTTCGGCCTCGGCCAGCTCGGCGATGGCACGCACGGAAGCCATCTTCATTTCTTCGGTGATGCGCGTTGCACCCACGTCGAGGGCGCCGCGGAAGATGAAGGGGAAGCAGAGGACGTTATTGACCTGGTTCACGTAGTCGGAACGGCCGGTGGCGATGATGGCCTCCGGGCAGACTTCCTTGACCAGCTCCGGCATGATTTCCGGGGTCGGGTTGGCCAGGGCGAAGATCATCGGCTTGGCCGCCATGGTGGTGATCATCTCCTGCTTCACCACGCCGGCGGTGGACAGGCCGAGGAACACGTCGGCACCGATCATGGCATCGGCCAGGGTGCGCTTGTCGGTTTCCTGAGCGTAGCGAGCCTTGGTTTCATCCATGCCGCCCGGGCGACCCACGTAGATCACGCCCTTGGAGTCGCACACGGTGATGTTCTCGCGCTTGACGCCGAGATCGCACCACAGGTTCAGACAGGAGATCGCAGCGGCACCCGCGCCGGAGCAGACCACCTTGATGTCTTCGATCTTCTTGCCGACGACCTTGAGGCCGTTCAGCATGGCGGCGGCGGAAATGATGGCCGTGCCGTGCTGGTCGTCGTGGAAGACGGGGATGTTCATCCGTTCCTTCAGCTTCTGCTCGATGTAGAAGCACTCCGGGGCCTTGATATCTTCGAGGTTGATACCGCCGAGCGTGGGCTCGAGGGCGGCGATCATGTCGATCAGCTTGTCCGGGTCGTTCTCGGCCAGTTCGATGTCGAAGACGTCGATGCCGGCGAATTTCTTGAACAGGCAGCCCTTGCCTTCCATGACCGGCTTGGCGGCCAGCGGGCCGATGTTACCCAGGCCCAGCACGGCGGTCCCGTTGGTGACGACGCCGACCAGGTTGGCGCGCGAGGTGTACAGCGCCGCGGTCGCTTCATCTTCGACGATGGCATCGCAGGCAGCCGCCACACCCGGGGAGTAAGCCAGCGCGAGGTCGCGCTGATTGGTCAGCCCCTTGGTCGGGCGGACGGAAATCTTGCCGGGGGTCGGCCAGCGATGGTATTCGAGTGCGGCGTCGCGCAGATCCTTTTCCACGAAATCTCCTTGCGTTCGGGTATAGGGAAAACCCTGTAGGTTACCCCAAAGGGTAAGCCGAGAGAAGCTGTAATTATGAATTACGGAAGAATTGTACGCAATGATTACAACGCTTGCGTGACACCCCCTGCTTTCAGTATCGAATCAGTGCCTTTGCCACGTCCCCAGAAGGCGCCGATTCGCCCATCAATACTGGTAACGCAGGGTCAGGCGCAGGCTGCGCGGTTCGGCCGGATGAATGTGGCGACCCTCATAGCCGTCCGCCGTCCCGTCGGCACAGCCGCTTGCACTGGCGGCCTCGCCCGGGACGCGGGAGCAGTACCAATACTCGATGTCGTTCAATTTCCGGTCAAACAGGTTGTACACATCGAGCGCTACCTGTGTCCGACGGTCGACCTTGTAGCCGACCCGGAAATTGCTCAGGGCGGAACTCGCCGAACGCACCGAATTGTCCTCCAGCAGCGGGCGCGGGCCGAAGTAGCGGAGGCGGAAGCTACCGAACCAGGGGCCAAGGTTGTCCACGCTCACCCCCAGGTTGGCCGTCGTGGTCACCGCCCCCGGAATGAACGGCCCCGCCGTGTTCTCATCGCGGAAACGTGCTCGTGACCAGGCTAGGTCGGCATCGAGCGCGAGCCAGTCGTTGAAGGTATACAGATTGCTCCATTCCACCCCGCGCCGCAGCGACGGAGGCGAGGCCTCGGTGGTGCCGGCATCGCCCACGAACAACAATTCCGAGGCGGCACTCAGTTGCCAGAGGGCGACGGTCGACTGCCAGCCGGGCAGGATTTCGCTGCGCAGGCCGAGTTCGGCACCACGTGTGCGGACAAGCGGCTTGACCTTGTCGACCGCCTCCCCGCTCACCGGATCGCGCGTGATGGTGGCGCCGCGCGCATCGTTGGAATGGAAACCGTGACCATAGTTGAGATAGAACTCGGTTTTCTGCCACGGCCCGAACACCAGCGAAAACCGGGGGGTGACGATCTGATCGGTCGCCACACCCGCATTGGCCGGATCGCTCGCTTGCACATCGAAGCGGTAGGCATCGGCACGCAGACCGGCGATGCTGCGCAACCACGGCGTCCAGCGCCATTCGTTCTGCGCCCAGAGGCCAATACTGCGCTGCAGGACACGATCCTCGCGGGTCGTGCTGAGCTGGCTCCGGTTCTGCGTCCGATACAGGCCGACCGGGGCCAAGCGGTCCTGGCGCAGTTGCACGCCGACACTGTGGGTCTGGGCAAAACCCGCCCAGCCGGTTTCCAGCGCATGCGACACGCCCAGCCCCGCCGCCTGACGCCGTTCGGCCTGCTTGAACTGGTCACCATGGGTCGTGTCGTTCAGGGCATATTGAAAGTTCGACCAGAGATCCAGGCCGGAACGCAGCCACCACACCGAAGCCTGCGTCTGCGTCGCCGCCCCACGTGTTGCCCAGTTTGCCGACAGGCTGTCGCGCCAGGTCTGGCCGCCGGCGGTCGGATCCAGGCTGTCGTAGCGGCCGAGGCGGCCGGATTCGATCGCGCGCAGCGGCACCTGATCGGTCGACACCCAGTGCCCGCGATAGCGCATTGCCGTTACGGACCAGCCATCGAAACGCGTGCCTTCGCTGTAGCGCAGGACGCCGTTCAGGCGGCGATAGTGCTCGGGCACGGTCCATGGCCCGTCGTTATGAAACGCCTCCAGCGCATACAGCAGGGTACCGCGCGCCAGATCCGGCGAACCGGCGAGCAAGGTGCGTCCATAGCCGTGCTGACCCAGCGTGATCTGCGCCAGATGCCCCGACAGCCGGCGCACATAGTCGATATGGGCCGCCCCGGCCGAGGAAAAATCCCCCTCCTCCGCAAAATACGGGCCCTTGCGGTAATGGATACGGTCGACCAGTTCCGGAATCAGGAAATTGAGGTCGGTATAGCCCTGGCCATGCGCGTGGGTCGGCATGTTGGCCGGCACACCCGCCACCCAGGTGGCGAAATCGGTGCCGTGATCGAGATTGAAGCCGCGCAGGAAATACTGATTGGCCTTCCCGTCGCCAGCGTGCTGGGTCACGATCAGCCCCGGCACCATCTCCAGCACCTCGCCCGGACGCAGGATCGGTACGTTGCTCAGACGCGCCCCCGAGACGGCCCCCTCGCTGCCCGCACTGGCCATGCCCTCCATGTTTTCAACCCGGGCCCGGACTTCGACGGTCGACAGTTCTGCCGCATGCACAGGCACGACACCCGCCAGCACCAGATAAGAACAAATAAATTTTCTTCTTAATTTCATCGCATAAAAAAGCCGGCGAACCGGCTTTCTCTCCCCTGGTAGCAATCAGGCCAGCGCCGGACGACGGGTCAAACGCACCGCCAGAACGAAGCTCAACGCAATGACCCCCACCAGCAGGCCGCCGAACATCAGCTCCTTGCCGTCGCTCCAGGCATCCACGGCGGGCGACAGCAATTTGGCTGCGCCAAACGCCGCCACCAGCAGGCTGACGCCGGAGACCACCAGCCCCATGACGCGCGAGGCCACCAGCGCCACCTGATCGGCACGGGCAATCAGGCGGGCAATCCAGAACCCGTTGATGCCATCGGTCAGCAGCATGCCGGCCATGAACAAGCCGGCCAGCAGCAGGGCGTGTTGCCAGCCGCCAAACTGCGTTGCGGTCAGGGCGAAGAAGGCGGCCTGGGACATCGTGTCGAAGGAGAGCGCAAACAGTGCCCCGACCAGGGCCACCAAGCCCGGATGGGAGACATGCCGCAGGCGTCCGAGCAACCGCCCCTTGAGACCGATCGGCTGGACCAGTTCGTCCGGGCCGGCCTGCAGGACAGCCTGCAAATTGAGTACGCCGAGCGCAAGCAGAAAGGCGATGGAGATGAGGGCACCGGTCATGCCAAACCACTCGGGCACCGCCCATTGGCCGGCCAGGGCAGATACCCCGAGCGCAATCGCGATAACCACGGCACCGTGGCCGAGCGAGAAGAGACTGCCGCAATAACGGGCCAGACGCGGATTCTGGCGCGCATTGAAGCGGGTCAGGCCATCAATCGTGGCCAGGTGGTCGGCATCGAAACCATGCTTCATCCCGAGCACGAAGGTCAGGATGAGCAGGGAGAGCCAGTCGGCAGGCAAGGCGTCCATCACGTCTCCGTATGAATTTTTTGACGATCTTCATACAAAGACTGTGCCAAGCCGATAAGTCATTGTTCGTATTGAACTCCGCTCTGGCCCACGCGCCAGTCAGGCAGACAAAGTGATCAATGACTTTCCACCGGGAGTGTCAGGATGAATTCCGCCCCGCCCACCGCACGGTTGCCCGCCGTCAGGCGGCCACCATGGCGATCGACAATCCCGTAACTGATCGACAGCCCGAGGCCGGTCCCCTGCCCGACCGGCTTGGTGGTAAAGAAGGGCTCGAAGAGACGGCTCAGATTGGCCTCGGCAATACCGGGACCGTTGTCGGCAAAATGCAGCACCACCTGATCGCCCTGCCGCTCGCCGGTGATCCACAACTGCGGTGCAGCCCCCCCTTCCGTCGCATCGCAGGCGTTCTGCACCAGGTTCATGACGACCTGCTGCAACTGCCCCGAGGAGCCCGGGCAGATCAGGTCCGGCGGCACATCGACCTGGACCGTAAAGCGCGCCGAGGCACTCTGCGTCACCCAGCGGACGGCGCGTTCGATCACTTCGTTCAGGGAAACCCGCTCCGGCGTCGCCTTATCCACCGCCGAAAAACGCTTCAAGGCATCCACGATGTCGCGCGTGCGCTCGGCGCCCTCGATCATGCCGTCGATCAGATGCGGCATGTCGCCCAGAATGCGGTCGATGCGCAAACCCTGGCGTAACTCGGCCAGTTCGGCGTCCTCGGCCAGCGGCGAGGCATGCACGGCGCCGATGTAGCGTTCCAGGCGTTCGCCGTAACGTTTGAGCGAGAGCACATTGCCCAGCACAAAGCTGATCGGGTTGTTCAATTCATGCGCCACGCCGGCCACCAGTCGCCCCAGCGAGACCATTTTTTCGGCGTGCAGCAACTGACTCTGCGTCCGCTTCAAATCTTCGTGCGCCTGACGCAGCGCCTGGTAGGCCTTGCGCAGTTCGCCCACCGGACGGCCCGTGACCACCACGCCGACCAGTTTGCCGGTCTGCGACAGGCGGGGCGTGCAGTTCATCGAGACCGGGACGGTCGACCCGTCGCCGGCCCGTAAAAACAGTTCGCAGTCATGCACGCCGTCGCGCCCATAGCGACTGAACAGATCGCGCGCCTTGGCCCGTTCACCATCGTCGGCAAAGAGGTCGAAAATCGGCGTATGCGCGAGGTCCTCGTTGCCCTTGCCGGTGAAATGACGCAAGGCCGGATTGACCTCCTGAATGGTGCCGTTGCGGTCGCAGACAATCAGGATGTCGGACATCGAGGCGAGCACGCTCTCGATGAACTGGTGCGACTCTTCGAGCGCCGCATTTTTTTCCTCGAGGGCGACTTCATACTGAAGCAGGTCGTTATAGACCTCATCCATCTTCTGGATGACCTCGATCCAGGCCTGCTCCCCGCCCGGCGGCAAAGGGGAGCCGGCTTCCGGGGCGGCGTCGGGCTCAGCGGGCGGGACGGTAGTGGACATGTGGCGCTCCCTCGGCATCGTGGGCGTGATGGTGTTCCGCCTCCAGCGCAATCACGTTCAACTGGCCGTGACGCACCCCGCGCTCGGCCATCAGGGCATCGGCAAACTGGCGCACGCGCACCGTCTCGCCCTTCAGGATCACACTTTCCAGGCAATTATCGTGATCCAGATGGCTGTGCAGGGCAGCCACCGTCAGGTCGTGGTGGTCGTGCTGCAAACCGGTCAGGCGCTCCGAGAGTTCGCGCTCGTGATGGTTGTAAACATAGGAGAGGTTGGCCACGCAATGGCCATCCGGCGCGGCGCGCTGACGATCGTCCTCGAGCGCGGTACGAATGAGATCGCGCACGGCTTCCGAGCGGTTGCGGTAGCCGCGCAGGGCAATCAACGCATCGAACTGGCTGGCCAGCGATGCGTCGAGGGAAATGGTAAAGCGCTCCATCGGATTCTCTTGCTCCCTGCTAAAAACCGGATCCGGCGGCGATGTTAGGATGCCGGAGTCGTTATTCTAGCCGCTACCGCCATGCCCGCCCTCCCCGATACTGAACAACTGCGCACTGCCCTGAAGCAGGTGGCCGACCCCGAAATCGGGGCCAACATCGTCGATCTGGGCCTGGTCTACCGCATCGACATCACGCCGGAACGGGTCACGATCGATCTCACCCTCACGTCACCGGCCTGCCCGATGGGCACGCTGATCGTCGAAGATGCCCGCGCCGAAGTGCAGCGCATCCTGCCCGCCGCCACGGTGCTCGACATCAACGTGGTCTGGGAACCGCCCTGGCAGCCGTCGATGATGACCCCGACCTGCCGCGAGCGCCTGGGCTGGTCTGAATGAGTCTGCCTGACCTGCCGCCGCGCGCCCGCCTGCCGCTGCTCCTGCTCGCCATGGCCGGGCTGGTCGGCGGTGTGCTGGCCGGTCTGGCCCGGCTCGGCTGGCCTGTCCCGGCACTTGCCGCGCAGGCGGCCGGTGTCCACGGCGCCCTGATGATCGCAGCCTTTTTCGGCACCGTGATCAGCCTCGAACGGGCCGTCGCCCTCGGGCGCAGCTGGGCCTACGGCGCCCCGCTCGTTGCGGGCTTGAGCGGCATTTTTCTGCTTTTGGGCGGGGCGACCGTCGCCATCGGCCTGAATGCCATGGCGGCCGGCCTGCTGGTGCTGGCCAGCCATGTTGCCCACCAGCGCCAACCGGCCCTGCACGGCAAAATCCTGCTGCTTGGCGCAGCCTGCTGGCTGGCCGGCACGCTGGTCTGGCTCGGCAGTGGCAACCCGGTCACCGCGACGCCCGCCTGGCTGCTTTTCCTGATCCTGACCATTGCCGGCGAGCGCCTGGAACTGACGCGTTTTCTGCCGACCCCAAAAGCGGCCCGCCATGGCTTCGTCGGCATTGTCATCCTGCTCACCGGCAGCAGCCTCATGGCGGCATTCGACGACACCGGGTTGCGCGGCTTCGGCCTGGGCTGTCTGCTGCTTGCCCTCTGGCTGCTCATCTACGACATCGCCCGGCGCAACATCCGCCTGAACGGCCTGCCGCGCTTCGTCGCCGCCTGCCTGCTCGGCGGCTACGGCTGGCTGGCCCTCGGCGGCCTGCTCGGCCTGGCCGGCGCCTTCAGTCCCGGCCATCCCTGGCGCGATGCGGCCCTCCACGCCATCGCCCTCGGCTTTGTCCTGGCCATGGTCTTCGGCCACGCCCCCATCATCGTACCCGCCGTGATGCGCATCCGCATCGCCTACCACCCCGTCCTCTACCTGCCGCTCGCCCTGCTCCACCTTGGCCTGGCACTGCGTGTCGGCGGCGTGCTGCTCGGCAAGCTCCCGGCCCACGCCGGCCTGTTCAATGCACTCACGCTGATCGTCTTTGTAGTGACCCTGCTGTCGCGGATTGAACGGGGACGATCAATCCACGCTTAGACCGGCGTGACGGGTTAATGCACCGTACACACCATGCACGGATCAAACGAGCGGACGACGTGCTGGATGGTCGGGGGTGCGCCGTCGCCGGCGGGGAGGCCGATGAGGGCGGTTTCGAGCGGACCGGGGACGCCCTCGCGGTCACGCGGTGAGAAGTTCCAGGTGGTCGGGGCGATGATCTGGTAGCGCTCGATGCGGCCCCGGCGCACGCTCAGCCAGTGACCGAGGCTGCCACGGGCGGCTTCGGTGAGACCGATGCCGCGGCCATCTTCCGGCACCAGGCCCTGGGCGCAGAAGGGGGCGCCGGGTTGCAAGGCACGCACCCAGTTTTCCATCAGCGGCACGACGCGGGCCAATTCGAGCAGGCGGGCGACGACGCGGGCCTGCACGCTGCCGCCCTGGCGCTGCACGAGGTCGACGATGAGCGGGTGACCGGCGATCAACTGCCGGGCCAGGGCCCCCACCTCGGCAGGCTGGCCGGCCAGGCGCGGCGCCTTGCACCAGGTGTAGCCGTCGGCCTTGTCGGCGTCGATCAAGGTTTCCCCTTCGCTGGGCGGACAGGCCGGGCCATCCAGCAGCCAGGCGTGGCGGGTGTCCTCGGTGATGCAGGCCGGGTCAAACGCCTGCAACTCACCGTCCTGCCAGACGCCCGCCGGGAATTGGTCATAGGCACCCATGCTCAAGAAACGGTCATGGGCGCGACCCATGCCGTCCAGCCCGAGGTCGCGGGCAATGGCCAGAAAATGGGGGAAATCACCGGGTCGACCGTCGGACCAGGCGGCCAGCGCAGCGGCCGAATCCAGCGCCGTGACGGCTTCCAGCTGATCGCCGAACAGGCGGCGTTCCAGAAAACTGCGGAACTCGCGCAGCAGCGCAAGCAGGCGCACACGCTCCCCGGCCGTGATGGCGCGCGTGCTGCCGCCGGGCTGGATGGCCAGCGTATGCGGCCAGCGGCCGGCAAGAAAACCCATCAGCTTGAGGAAATTGGCCCGGGCCGGCAGGGCATCGGCGGCGGCGCTGCCGCGAATGGCGGTAAAGCGCTCCGCCGCTGCGTAGTGCCAGCCACGGTCAACATAGGCCGGGCGGGCAAAATCCGGCATGAAGAAGAGGTAGAAATGGCTCAGGTGATCGGCGAGGTTTTCCGTCGCCTGGATCAGATGCCGGGCCAGCAGGCCGTTGTCGGTGGGCACGATGCCCATGGCACTGCCCAAGGCCTGCGCCGCCGCCACCGACTGGGCAACCGAACAGATGCCGCAGATGCGCGGCACGATGCCCAGCGCATCCAATGCGGGCCGTCCGACGAGCAGTTGCTCGAACCCCCGGAACAAGGGTGAATTGACGTAGGCGCTGCTCACGCGCCCGTCCGCCAGATCCAGTTTGAGTTCCAGGTCGCCTTCCACCCGGTTGAAGGGACCGACCACGATGCGCGTCATTTGCCACCGCCTTTGCGCACGCCGGGCAGCACGACCGGATGGTCGACCACGGCATTGTCGCGCACGCGCTTGGGCGTGGCCGACTTGGAAAGCGCGGCGAGCGCGACGAACCAGGCCTTCGGCATGTCGGTCGGCAAGCCGATCGGAATACCCGCGACCTTGGGCGTTTCCTGGAAAGCATGGCCGGGCGACTCAAAGCCCGGCTCGGTGCAGGCCACGCAGGCAAAGCCGCCCTTGAGGCAGGAGCCGCTGCCGTTCCACGGGCGCAGGTTGCAATCGGCGTGCGCCTGCGTGCCTTTGCAGCCCAGGTTTTCCATCAGGCAGCCCAGATCGGCGTGTTTTTCCGCGCTCGCCTTGAACTCGTAAAACTCATTGCGCGAGCAGCCGTGATGCACCAGTTCGCCGGCGTAGAGCAGCGGCCGCCCGTAATCGTCGAGGTCGGCGACGGTCAACCCGTCCAGGGCCAGCTTTTCCAGCGTATCGACCACCCAGCCCGGATGCGTCGGGCAGCCGGCCACATTGACCACGGGCAAGCCGCCCGCGCTGCGGAAATCCGCGCCGAGCAGGCCGCCCGGCGTTTTTTCGTCGTATTGCAGACCACAGGCTTCGAGCGGGTTACCCGGCGTGCTCGCAGAAAAACCGCCATAGGCGGTGCAGGAACCGATGGCGAAGACCCAGCGCGCCTGGGCAGCCAGACGGGCCACCCATTCCGTGAGCGGGCGGCCGCTGCCAGCCATCAGATGAAATTTGCCGGTGCCGTTGGGTCCGCGCAGCATGGCGCCCTCGACACAGAGCACATCGAAGGGCGTACGGCCGCTGGCGCACGCCTCCAGCAGGGTCAGCGCCTCATCGCCGCTGGCTTCCGAGAGGGCCGGATGCCAGACGAATTCGATACCGGCATCGGCCAGCTCGTCGAACAGCGGCCGGGATTCGAACGCCAGGAAAGACTGCGTACAGCCGCCACAACCCCCGCTTTGCAGCCAGACCACCCGCATCAGGCCTGCTCCAGGCCGTAACGCGTCAGCTTGGCGCGCAGGCCGACGCGCGAGAGGCCCAGCTCGCGCGCCGCGCGCGATTTGTTCCAGCGGTGGCGGATCATCGCCGCCTTGAGAACCTGATATTCGAGTTGCTCCATGCGCTCACGCAAGCCGCCGCTCAAATTCGCCGTCCAGTCCACCGGTGCGGCCTCGCTGCTCGGCGGGTCGATGGGCGGTGCCTGCAAGACGCGCGGCGAGAGCAGATCGGCCCCGAAGGTCGGCCCATCGCCCAGCGCCACCATGCGCAGGATTTCGTTCTGCAGTTCGCGCACATTGCCGGGCCAGCGGTAGCCCGCCATGCAGGCGAGCGCTTCGGCGGTAAAGCCGGTGGCCGCTTTGCCCAGCGCCTGACCGCTGTTTTCCAAGAGGCGCGCCGCCAGGAGCGGCAGGTCCGTGGCCCGCTCGCGCAGCGGCGGCACATGCAGGGTCATGGTGGCGAGCCGGTAATACAGATCCTCACGGAAACGCCCCGTGCGCACATCGGCTTCGAGATCGCGGTTGGTCGCGGCGATCACGCGCACATCGACACTGACCGGACGATTGCTGCCGAGCGGCCGGAATTCGCCCTCCTGCAGCACGCGCAGCAGCTTGACCTGAAAGGCCGGGCTGGTCTCGCCGATTTCGTCCAGGAAGAGCGTGCCGCCATCCGCCTGCTGGAAGAGGCCAATGCGATCCTCGACCGCGCCGGTGAAGGCGCCACGCTTGTAGCCGAAGAGCTCAGATTCGAGCAGGGTATCGGGCAGCGCACCGCAGTTTTCGGTGATGAAGGGCTTGGCGGCGCGGCGGCTTTCGTAATGGATGGCGCGCGCCACCATTTCCTTGCCGGTACCGGACTCGCCGGTGATCAACACGGACAGATCGTAGGGCGCGACGCGGGCGACCAGATCGCACACCGCATTGAGCGGACTGCCCGGCGCACGCACCATGCCGTCCAGGCCAAAGCGCTGGCGCGCCTTGTCGAACTTGGCCTCGACGCGGCGCTTGAGGACCGGCTCGGCGGTGCGCAGATCGAGCGAGAGGCGCTGGTTTTCCTGCTGCAGGCGCCAGACTTCGGCGGCGCGCTGCAGGGTCAGCAGGAGTTGTTCCGGCTGCCAGGGCTTCAGCAGGTATTGCCAGATCCCGGCTTCATTGACGCCGGTGATGATGTCTTCGGCATCGGTGTAGCCGGACAGGATGATGCGCACGATGTCCGGCCAGCGGCTGCGCACCTCCTTCAGGAACTGCACGCCGGTCGTGCCGGGCATGCGCTGGTCGCAGAGGACGATGCGGATGCCGGCGCTGGCCTGCTCGCGCTCAAGGAGGGCCATACCCTCATCGGCGGAAGAGGCGCAGAGCACGTCGAAATCTTCTTCCAGGGTCCGGCGCAAAGCCTCCTGCGAGCGCAGTTCGTCGTCGACAACCAGGACGCCCGGCAGCTTGCGCAGGCTGAACGAGGACGGCAGGTTCATGCGGGAATTTTCCAGTCGAGATCGCGATGGCGGGCCAGGTGACGCGGCGTCCAGGAGTGGGGCGAACGCGCCACGAAATGATAGCGCGCCACGTGGTAGGACGGGTCGAATCCGTAGAAATTGCGGCGCATTTCCGCCAGTTCTTCGGCCCGGTAGGCGGCAAGCGGCTTGATCGCCTCATCGGCAGCCCGTTTTTCGGCCTTGGCCGCCAGTCGACCGTCGAGATCGGGGCTGGCCGCGAGTTCCGCCGCCCGCCGGACAACATCGACAAAGAAGCCGGGGCTGGGCAGACAGGCATCGTAGAAGCCGCACTGCACGGCTTCCTGCGCGGTCATCGGCAAGCGGTGGTGCATGATCGCCCGAGCGCCGTCCAGACCGACGCGCGGCGGCAGCAGATAGGTCCAGAATTCGGAACCGAACAGGTTGCCCATGTTCTTGTAATGCGGGTTGAGCATCACGCCGTCGCGCACCCAGACCGCGTCGCAGGCCCGTGCCAGGAAGCAGCCGCCGGCCCCGGTGTTGCCGTGCAGGGCGGCGACGGTCAACTGGCTGGAACAGGTCAAAATGGCTTCGGCCAGATCGTCGATCGCGTTGATGTTGGCCCAGGATTCATCCGCCGGGCTCTCGGCCGATTCGATGGTGTTCAGATGGATGCCGTTCGACCAGAAATCCTCGCCCCCGGCCAGCACGATAACCCGCGTCGGGCGCGTCGTCGCCCAGCGGAAGGCCTCGGTCAGACGCAGGCACTGGGCCGTGCTCATCGCGCCGTTGTAAAACTCGAAGCGCAGGGTGCCGACGCCGCCGGCCTCCTGATAGGCGATGTCCTGCCAAGTGGGCGCTGCGGCCTGCCACCAGCCGTCAAGCGGCACCTCGGGCAAAGCACAGGCTTCTGGAAAAGCGTGCGTTGCCGGCAGCTTGATGCCGCCGGCGCGCTTCACATGGCCGATCCACACGGCACCATCGGCGGTGGCCCGGCAGATCGCCGTCTCGCGCCGCGCCAGCAGGCTGCCCGGCGTACCGCGCAAGGTGCTTTCCGGCCAGGCATCGAAGAGATGGCAAGGCGTGTCGAACAGCGTGTCGGCCACGCCGGGGAAGCCATCGGCAGCGTGGATACGCGCCAGGATGTCGGCGCTGCCCATGCGCGCCCAATCGAGCGCCCGATCGGCCTGCTTCATCAGCGCATGCGCCGCGCCCGGCACGCGCTCCGGCGTGAAATTGCCGGCGGCAAAGCGGTCGACCGCCTGCAAGACAGCCTGCACGGCGGCTTCGGTCGTCTCGTTGCGATAAATCGCCGCTTTGCGCGCCGCGCGCATCGGAAACTGCGCCGAAGCCCAGACCGGGCCGGCATCCATTTCCGCCTCGGCTTGCAGCACGGTCACGCCCCAGGTCGGCACGCCCTGTTGAATGGCCCAATCCAGTGCCGACGGCCCCCGGTCGCCCGGTACACCCGGATGCACGATGAAACACGGATGGGCCGACCAGATCGAGGCCGGCACTGCACGTTTCAGGAAAGGAGCCAGGATGAGATCCGGCTTGAACAGGGCCACCGCCTCCTCGCTCACCGCATCGGCAATGTCGAACTCGATGCTGACCAGATGCCCGCGTGCGGACAACTCGCAGAACAGGCGCTGGGCGAGGCTGTTGAAACTGTGCGTGAGAAAGAGAATGCGCATACCAAACGGGTTTTACAAAACTTGCTAACGGAATGAAGCCTTATCCAGCCAAGGCCGCCGAACCGCGGATTTCCCCACGGCATATTTCTATAACTTTGGCGCTATTTTTCAAGCGCTTAGCCTTGTCTAGCATGGCTGAAAACAAACACAACATCAGACCGAGGCAGCAGTCATGCAACGACAAAGAAAGGTGGCCACGCCGGCCACGACTCAGGGGGAAACGATGCGTCCGGCCCGGCCGCGTCGTGAGTACGTCGCCGCCGTGCGTTACCCGGACGGGCGCCGCGACCTGTTTCACATCCGCAACGCGGACGACCTCGACGATGCCCGTCAATTGGTCATTTCCGAAGTCGGTGACGTGTTGTCCGTGGTCATCGCAGCGCGCCACTGAGTTTTCCCCTCAGCAAATCCGCGGCAACTGCTCGCCGGAGAGCCAATCGACAATCCGGCGGCCGCCAAAGGCCGTGGTCATCTGGACAAAATGGTGCGGGTCTTCATGCACCGTCCCGATCCGGGCCGCCGCCGCGCCGAGCGGATGCGCCCGCATCGCGGCGAGCAGGCGATCAACATCCTGTTCGGCGCAGATCGCCACCAGTTTGCCTTCATTCGCCACATAAAGCGGGTCCAGACCCAGGAGTTCGCAGGCCGCGTTGACCGCCGCTTTCACCGGCAGGGCCTTCTCCTGCAGCATCATGCCGACCCCGGACTGCTTGGCGATCTCGTTCAGGGTCGTCGCCAGACCACCGCGCGTCGGATCGCGCAGCACGCGGATCGCCGCCCCGCTCGCCAGCATGGCCTCGATCAGGCCATGCAGCGCCGCCGTGTCGGAGACGATGGGCGAATCGAAGCCCAGGCTCTCGCGTTCGGCCATGATCGCCATGCCGTGATCACCCAGACTGCCGGACACCAGAATGGCATCGCCCGGCTGTGCCTGCCGTCCGGACAAGCTGCGCCCCGGCGGCAGCACGCCGACCCCGGTGGTGGTGATGAACACGCCGTCGCCCTTGCCACGCTCGACCACCTTGGTATCCCCGGTCACCACCGGCACCCCCGCCTCGCGTGCGGCCGCCGCCATGCTCTGCACGATGCGCGCCAGATCCGCCAGCGGAAAGCCTTCTTCCAGAATGAAGCTGGCTGCCAGATACAGGGGCCTCGCCCCCATCACCGCCACATCGTTGATCGTGCCATGCACCGAAAGGCAACCGATGTCGCCTCCCGGAAAAAACAGCGGTGACACGACATGGGCATCGGTCGCCATGACCAGCCGCCCTTCGCCCGTCGCCGGCAAGACCGTGCCATCGTCGCCCTGGGCAAGATAGTCGTTACCGAGATGACGGGCAAACAGTTCGTCGATCAGCTGCGCCATCGCCCGCCCCCCGGCGCCGTGGGCCATATCGACCTGGCCGTGCTTGATATCGAGGGGACGGATGTAGGATTTTCGGGTATCGGTCATGATGAGCAAGGGTCAATGCAGGATTGAGTCTGGTACCAGGCGGTCAGATTGGGGCTGCATCAGCCCACATCCTTGTACCGCCCATAGGTGTAGTGCGCCGCACACGCGCCTTCGGAGGAGACCATGCACGAGCCCACCGGGTTTTCCGGCGAGCAGACCGTGCCGAAGATCTTGCAGTCCTGCGGCCGTTTGACCCCGCGCAGAATGGCGCCGCATTCGCAGGCTTTATGATCAGGCACGGAGGCATAGCCGAGCGGAAAGCGCTTTTCGGCGTCAAATTCGGCGAACGCGCTGCGAATGCGCAGGGCCGAATACGGCAGGACATTGAGCCCGCGCCATTCGAACTGTTTGCGCATTTCGAACACTTCGGCCACCAGTTGCTGGGCTTTCAGGTTGCCCTCACGGTCGACGGCGCGGGAGAACTCGTTTTCAACCTCGGCCCGTCCCTCATTGACCTGGCGGATCAGCATCTTGATCGCCTGCATCACATCGAGCGGCTCGAAGCCGGCGATGACCACCGGCTTCCTGTATTCCTCGGCGAAGAACTCGTAAGGGCGGCTGCCGATGATGGTCGACACATGCGCCGGGCCGATGAAGCCATCGAGCGGCACCGTGCCCCAACGGCGCACTTCCGGCGATTCGAGGATGCTGGAAATCGCCGACGGCGTCAGCACGTGGCAGCACAGCACCGAAAAATTCTTCAGCCCGAGCGCCGCAGCCTGCTTGATGGCGACGGCGGTGGGCGGCGTCGTCGTCTCGAAGCCGATGGCGAAGAAGACAACCTGCTTGTCCGGGTTTTTCTGCGCCAGCGTCACCGCATCCATGCTCGAATAGACCATGCGCACATCGCCGCCGCGCGCCTTGGCCTTCAACAGGGAGAGGCTGTTCGAGGCGGGCACGCGCAGGCAGTCGCCGTAGGTGCACAAGGTGACACCCTGCTCCAGCACGAGGCGGATGGCCTGATCGACCCGGCCGATGGGCAACACGCACACCGGGCAGCCCGGCCCGTGAATCATCTTCACATTGTCCGGCAGCAGGTCGGAGACGCCGTAGCGGGAAATCGCGTGCGTGTGGCCGCCGCAGAATTCCATGAAGTGATAGCGCCGCGCCGGGTCGGCTTCGGCGCGGATGGCAGCGGCCAGGGTCTGGGCGACGTCGCCGTCGCGGTATTCGTCGATATATTTCATCAGTGCAGCGTCGGCGGGCCGTCTTCGGGCAGCACGCCGCCCATCTCGGCAAACAGTTTGAGGGTCTTCTCGGCCTCGGCCGGATCGAGCTTGTTGAGCGCATAGCCGACATGCACGATGACGTAATCGCCGACCGCCACGTTTTCAACCAGCGCCAGGGAAATCTCCTTGCGCACGCCGGCCAGATCGACCACGGCATTGTCGCCGTCGCGCAACTCAACCACCTGTGCGGGAATCGCCAGACACATTTTTTCTCTCCTTGAATACTTGTCGCGCCACCCAGGCCTGGCCGAGCGCCAGCCCGCCATCATTGGGCGGCGCCTGCCGCGCCGTGACGAGCGTCCAGCCCGCTGCGCCCAAATGCGCCGCCAGCGCCGCCATGAGCACGGCATTCATCGCACAGCCGCCGCCAACCAGGATATGGGCCCCTTTTTCCGGGTTGACCGTCGCCCGCAGCCAATCGGCTAGGGCCGCCGCCAACGTGGCATGAAACAGGGCGGCACCACGCCCGGCATCCGTCTCGGCCAGCAGGACCGGCACCAGCGGACGCAGATCGAGCACCCCGTCCTGAATGCGCCAGCCGTCAGCCCGCGGCGACACCGGGCCGTGGCCGGCGGCCAAACCTTCCAGACGCATCGCTGCCTGGCCTTCATACTGACTCACCGCCTGCACGCCGAGCAGACCGGCCACCGCATCGAACCAGCGGCCCAGACTGCTGCTTGGCGGGCAGCGCAGGCCGCGTTCGAGCAAGCCGAGGAGGGCCTGCGTTTCCAACCGTTGATCCGGAAAAACACGGCGCTGCCAGGCGTCGACCGTCGGGGCGAGGCCGCAGGCATGCAGGGCCGACAGCGCCATGCGCCACGGCTCGCGGGCGGCGCGGTCGCCGCCGGGCAGTGCGAGCGGCCACAGATGGCCAAGCCGGCAGGCCTGAGCGGCGTCGAGACGGAGCAGTTCGCCGCCCCAGGCACCACCGTCCGGGCCGAGGCCCACGCCATCCAGCGCCAACCCGATGACCGGCGTTTTAAGCCCATGTTCAGCGCAGATCGCCGCCAGATGCGCCTGATGGTGCCCCACCGCAATCGCCGGAATGCCCCGCGCTGCGGCCCAGGCCTGGGCCAGGCGCGTCGACGGAAAATCCGGGTGCAGATCATGCGCAATCAGATCGGGCTGGACATCGAGAATGGCCAGCAGATGCGCCACCGTTTCTTCGAGAAAGCCCACCGCCGCCGCGTTGTCGAGGCCGCCGATGTGCTGCGACAGGAAGGCTTCCCGCCCTTTCAGCACGCACACCGTATTCTTCAGGTAGCCGCCCAGCGCGAGCACGGTCGGCCCGCCCTTGGCGAGCGGGATCGGCACCGGCACATAGCCGCGCGCCCGCCGCACAAACGCCGGGCCGGCCGGGGCGGGACGAACGACGGAGTCATCGCAGCGGATCAGGATGTCGCGGTCGTGCAGCAACAGCGCATCGGCCAGCCCAGCCAGCCGCAGTGCCGCCTCGGCATTGTCGATGACCAGCGGCTCGCCATGCGGGTTGGCGCTGGTCATGACGAGCAGCAGATCGTGTTCGGCGGCCAGCCAATCGGTACCGACGGGACGGCCGGCAGCTTCATGCCAGAGCAGCAGATGCAGGGGCGTGGCTGGCAGCATGGCGCCGATCCAGGCCAGGCCGGGCGCGATGCCCGGCAGGTCGAGCTTGCCTTTGGGGCAGAGCACGATGGGCGCAGCGACGGCCTGCAGACAAGCCGCTTCGCCCGGCCCGATCTCGGCCACAGCAGCGAGCGAGGCCGCATTCAGCCCCATCACGGCCAGGGGTTTGGCATCGCGCTGCTTGCGCTGGCGCAGTTCGGCCACGGCCGCGGCATTGCGCGCATCGCAGGCGAGATGAAAGCCGCCCAGGCCCTTGATCGCGACGATCTGGCCGGCGCGCAGGCGGCGCAGCGTTTCGGCCAAGGGGTCGCCGTCGAAATCGGCCCAGTTTTCCGCGTCGACCGCCGCCTTCAACTGCAAACGCGGACCGCAGCGCGGGCAGGCCGTGGTTTCGGCGTGATAGCGCCGATCGGCCGGATCGGCGTACTCCGCCGCGCAGGGTGGGCAAAGCGGAAAGGGGGACAGACTGGTATGGGCCCGGTCGTAAGGCAGCTGACGACTGACCGTATAACGCGGCCCGCAATGGGTACAGGTGGTGAAGGCGTAGCGCCAGCGGCGACTTGCCGGATCGCACAGGTCGGCCAGACAGTCAGGACACAGCGCAGCATCCGGCCCGATGGCGGTGGCCACGGTGCCGGCCACGCTATCCAAAATGACGAAGCCCGTGCTGTCCAGCACGACCTCGCCCCCGACGCATTCAATGGCATCGATACGCGCCAGCGGCGGTTTTTCCAGCGGCAGGCGATGCAGGAATTCGGCCACATTCTGGCCGTCGACCGCCAGCGACACCCCCGCCCCGTCGTTACGCACCCAGCCGCGCAGGCCGAGCGCGTTCGCCAGGCGCCAAACGTAGGGCCGGAAGCCCACGCCCTGCACCAGGCCTCGGATACGGTACTGCCGGGCGGACATGGCGCCTCAGCGGGCAGCGAGCGCGCGCTCGAGTTCCGCGATGCGGGCCTTGAGTTCGTCCACCGTGGCGGACTGCTTCGCCGCCTGGGCCTTCAAGCCCTGGCGAATCCAGTCGAGCCACGCGGCCATGCCTTCGCCGGTGGTGGCCGAGACACGGAAGACGACCAGCTTGGGATTGACGCGGCGGGCATTGGCTTCGGCCAGATCGGCATCGAATTGCAGGTAGGGCAGCAGATCGCACTTGTTGAGCAGCATCACGTCGGCGGCGGCAAACATGTCCGGGTACTTGAGCGGCTTGTCCTCGCCTTCGGTCACCGAGAGGATGGCGACCTTGTGATGCTCGCCGAGATCGAAAGCAGCCGGGCAGACGAGGTTGCCGACGTTTTCGATCAGGAAGAGCGAATGATCGGCCGGCTTCAGCCGCTCGACTGCGTGGCCGACCATGTGGCCGTCGAGGTGGCAGCCCTTGCCCGTATTGATCTGCAGGGCGGGCACGCCGGTGGCGCGGATGCGCTCGGCATCGTTGGCCGTCTGCTGGTCGCCTTCGACGACGTTGATGACGAGCTCGCCCTTCAACTGCGCGATGGTCTTGCACAGCAGGGTGGTCTTGCCCGAGCCGGGGCTGGACACGAGATTCAGCGCGAAGATGCCGCGTTCGTCGAACCAGCGGCGATTGGCGCGGGCATAGGTGTTGTTCTTGGACAGGATGTCCTGCTCGATCTGCACCATGCGCGCCTGGCTCATGCCCGGCACATGGGCGCGGGCCGGGCCGGTACCGTAATCGAGATCACCGCCGACGCCCGGCGCATGCGGATGGCTGTGGGCGTGCTCATGGGCATGATCATGGCTGGCCGCGTGGGTGTGATCGTGCCCGTGGGCATGCGCATGATCGTGTGAATGCGTCGTGCCATCCGCGTGCGTATGCGGATGATCGTGATGGTGGTGGTCATGCGTCTCACCATGCGCGTGGGCATGGTCGTGGTCGTGATCATGCGAATGCATGGTGCCGTCGGCATGCGTATGCGGGTGCGCATGATGGGCGTGATCGTGCTCGCCACCATGGCCGTGCGGGTGATGATGGTCATGTGCATGAACGTGCACCGTGCCATCGGCGTGCACATGCGCGTGCACGTGGCCATCTCCTTCGATCTTCACTTCACCCGGTGCGCAACCACAAACCGTACACATGTCTCATCTCCTTTTTTATTCACGTGCGCTGATTGGCGCACTGACGCGCGCTTTGCGGCGCGCATTTACTCAATTTCAATCTCGCGGACGCGCATCTCCGTGCCGCCCGTTGCCTGCACCTGATGGCTGCCGCATTGCGGGCAGGCGCCGAACAATTCCGTCATCGGCACCGTCGCTGCGCACTGCATGCACCAGCCTGCGCCGGGCACGTCCACGATCTCCAGCGTGGCGCCGGCAGCAATGCTGCCGTGCGTGACCGCTTCAAAACAAAAACTCAGCGCCGCCGGTTCAACCGACGACAGGCGACCGATCTCCAGCACCACGGTTTTCACCCGCTGCGCGCCCTCGCGCGCCGCCGTGTCTTCGACCAGTTGCAGCACGCCTTCGGCGAGCGACATTTCATGCATCGTCCCACTCCACAACATAAGGCAGGCACGGGTCCAAGGCCAGCACCGCCTGATCGATCCTTTGCCGCAGCGCCATCTGCTCGGGCCAAACGCTACCGGCCAGCAGCGCCTGCAATCCCCCGGCATCGGCAAAATGGCAATCCGTCGGCGCCCAGACACGGTAATCCGTGACCACGCCGTCCTCCACCCGTGCCCCATGGGTCAATACACCGCGCGCCGTCAAACTTTGCCCCACGCCCCAGCCCGCCTCACCGGCCGCCGCCATCGGAAACGGCAATCCGTTCTCCAAAGCCTGCACGGCCCGTGTGACTTCAGCCAAACGACGTAACAGGGCCTCGGCCACCGAAGCGGGACGCCGGCTTGCCGGCACCGCAGCATGCGCCCCCCGGCAGTATGCAAGCCAGTCGGCCGGCGTCAAACCCGGAAAATCAAATTCGGTTGCTGTCGGACGGTCGACCGTCGCCGCAAGGCAATTTTCAATCAACGGCTGCAACACGCGCACCAGAACATCCCGGGTGGCTGCGTTGCGTTGCGGACCAAAACGTTCGCCGCGCCAGCGCACGAACTCGGCCTTGGCCGGCGCCAGACCGAAGACCACGGGCCAGTCGAGCAACAGGCGCCAGAAGTTTTCATGCACCACCTCCAGCCAGAGCTCGTCGGCATCGAGCGTCCGCGCCGGCACACCGCCCGCCGCCGTCAGCGCCGCCTGCGCCGCAGCGCGCTGAGCATGCGCACAGAGGGTATAGAGGTAAGGCACGGTCTTGACCACGGCTTCCGGGTTCTGACCGATGAAGACACGCGCCACCAGCGGCCGTGTCAGATTGACCGAGACCGCCCCCGCCGGCGTCAGGCCGATACGCAGCATCCCCGGCGAACTCATCGCCCCAAGCCCAGGAAAGCCCGGCGTGAAGGGCGTTTTTCCACCGTCGCGGGCGGCTCGGCGGGCTCATCGATCGGCTGGCCGAAGAGCGCATGCGCAATCGCCAAGGCGGTCAGACGGGCCTGTTCCTGACTGGGAAATTCCTGCGCCGGCGAAAACAGGGAGCAAAGGTGATAGATGCCCAGGCGGGCTTCCTCGGCCACCGTAAATTCGTAAAAGCCGGAGGGGAACTGCCAGCTGTATTTGCTGCAGGCCGGCAAATCCGGCCAGGCCGCCCCCTCGGCCGGAAGACACAGCAGGTTGATGGCCCAGGGCGTGATCATGACCCCGACCCAGGGCCCTTCGGGCAAACGGCGGAAAGCGATGGCCTCAACCTGCAGGGCCCGATTGCAGATCGGCACGTCGGCCATGCGTGTCCGGGCGATGTCGCCGAACACCGCGCACAGGCTCGGCGAAGGGTCTTCCGCCCAAGGCGTCATTCGCCCAGCACCATGAACTTGTGACGCGGCGCGTCGCAGCCCGGGCAGTGCCAGTCGTCGGGCAAATCGGCAAAGGCCGTACCGGGCGGGATACCGCGTACGTCATCGCCGATCGCCGGGTCATACACCCACCAGCAAATGCCGCATTCCAGCCGGTCGTCCGGCTTCACATCGAGAAAACTGCCTTCGAATCGCATGTTCTTGTCCACGACCTCAGATCGGTTCGACCATCAGGGCGATGTATTCTCGCAGACGCTCGATCGAGTCGGTGAAATCTTCGGTCGAGGCCAGCGCCACGTCCGGCATGCCGATGATCTCGATGGAGTTCAGGATCAGGGTGTCCATGCTGTTGAAGTACTGCACCCACCAGACGTTCTGCAGGCGCGTGCTGGTGATGCGGCAGTTGCCGTAACCCCGCGAGAGCAGGGAAACCTCACGGTGGCCGAGCCAGCCATAGAGCGTATCGAGATCGGCATCGGAGACCGGCAACAGGGTCAGGTTGATCACATGCGCCGCTTCGCCCGGCTGCCAGGCGGCTGCCTGCATGCGGATTTCTTCGATCAGGGCCTGCGCATTCATGCAGCCCGCCGGATAACTCGGTGCGGCCAGGGTCCGGCTGCTCGTCTGCAGCATGGCATCGATCAAGGCCTGGGGAATGGCGCCGGTTTCCAAGCGGTCGACCAGAAACTGCCCCTCATCCGCCACCTGGATCACGCGCCAGAGGCCGGCAAAGGCGGTTTCCTGCACGCGCCAGTGTGCCGGCGCCGTCGTGAAGGCACTGACCTCACCGAAACCAAGCGATTGGTTGATAACCTCACGCACCGGTGCGCTGAGGCCGGTCAGATCAAGCTTGGCACCGCCCCCGAAGCCCACTTCTTCCGCCCCATCGACGAAGACGCCAAGCAGACGAGCCGCCTGATCGACCACTTCGGGCGCCACCCCATCGGGCAGGCGCGGCTGCGAAAAGGTGTCCATGCCTTTGGGCATGGGCAGGTATTCCGGCGCTTCGTCACCTTGCGAGCCGGGGCCCATGGCCACGACGGAAATCGGGAAAGGACGCAGGGTCGAGGGATTCATGCACAGCCTCCGGCGGAAACGGCGGCCCGCACGGGGATGCCGATGGGTTTGGGTTGGGCCGGACCACTGAGCAGACGGTCGACCTCATTCTGGTAGTCATTCCAGTCGCGAATGCCGTTCAAGGCACCCACGTATTCGCCATCGCGCAGGAAAACCACGCTCGGCGCACGCACCACGCCAAAACGCTGCATCAGTGCCGGGGCGCTTTCCGGACCGGCGACATAGCGCAGCACCCGGTCGCCAAGGGGCTTCAAAGCCTCAGGCAGAATGACGCAGGCGTCGAGCACCTCGAGGTTGCGTTGCGGATCTTCGGTCACCAGCAAGGCGACCAGGCCTGCCGGAAAATCAGCCTGGCTGGGGTCGACCCGGATAAAAGCGTGTTTTTGCACCATGCGGCCCAGGGCCGTTTCCAGGCGATCGAGCGAAGTCGCGCCGGGTTTGAGTTCGAAAGTCATGACTGGGCTGTCCTCAAAAAATCAGGCAATTGGGGTTCACGGTCGAGGTCGGCAAAGAAGGCGGAGAAATCAGTCCCCCCTTCGCCGGCGGCATGCACGGCATCGAGCGCGGCATTGACGGCAGCGGCACGCTCGGCCGGAATGACTTCGCGGGCGGCATCGAGAAAACAGAGCAGCCAGGTGCCGGGGGCTTGCTCGCCGACCAGGGCGATGTCGATGCGGACTTCACCCTGACGCCCCTGGCAGCGGGCGAAGTGCTCACCGCACTCGATCACCTGTACGGGAAGACCGAGGCACATCAGGCCATCTCCCCCTGGGGCTCGCTGCTCTCCATATTCAGAAAGCGCGCATCGCCCAGACGGTATGCCTGGTCCGCCGGTGGACGTTCGGCCTCATAAACCCCCATGGCCAATGCCACATCGGTAATCGGCTCGACTTCGCCCTGACGCGGGATGGCCTCGGCCCCCCAGCGCTTGAGCCAGTTCATGGCGATATCCAGCGCCGGGCCCATCTGGGCCTTCACCACATCGCGCAGGCTGCCGCCGTAGTCTTCCAGCTCCTCCGGCTGCACGCCGATCAGCACCAGTTCGGCCGGCAACTTGCCGGTCAGTTCGGCTGCCATCAGCACTTCCTGAAACCCGGTCTGGTGCAGGCTCATTTTTTTGGCGCCCATGAAGCGCGGTACCTGATCGCCCACCACTTCGCGCAGTTTGCCGGCGGGATCGCCGTAGTCGACTGCATCGAAGACCAGCAGGCAATCGGCTTCCTGGACATAAGGCAGGAGATAGAGCCCTTGCGTGCCACCATCCATGACCGTTACCTCTTCCGGGAACTGCCAGGCGGCATTGAGTGCCTCGACACAGCGCACACCGAAGCCTTCGTCGGCCCACAACAGGTTGCCGATGCCGAGCACGAGAATGCGTTTGGAATTCATCTGCGCTTCCTTAAAAAAAGGCCCCGGGTACCAAGGTACGCCGGGGCTAACGCAAGGTAAGACACCTAATCTTGTCTCCGGCCGCTCGCCTGTGCGCGGCCGTCAGTCCTTGAACATCCGCCAGCCGCTGATCATCGTCGAGATCAGGGACTGACGGCTCATGATGTCTTCACGGATGGCCGCGTAGATGTGCACGATGGCGAAGGTCATCATGATCCACATGCCGAGGCGGTGCAGGTTATGGACCTGCAGGGAGCCGCCGAACAGCGGCAATACCCAGCCAAACAGTACATCGCTCCACGAGCCCAGGCCCGTGCCTTCGCTGTACAGCGCAAAGCCCGTCACCACCATGCCCACGGCCAGCACCGTGAAAAAGAAGAACATCATCAGCTGGGCCATCGGGTTATGCCCGACATACTTCTTCGGATGTTTTTCGAGGAAGAGATACCAGCGCAGTTCGAACAACACTTCGTTCCACCAATGCTTGTTGGTGATCGGCAGCAGGAAAATCTGCCGGGCATGGTGATTGCCCACCAGCGCCCAGTAGATCCGGCCCAGCAAGCCGACCGCGAAAAGGTAGGCGGCAGCGAAATGGGCAAACCGGATGTAGCCCATCAGGAAGTTCTCAGCCGCTTCGCCCGGCACCGTCGGCAAGGGTTTGCCGATGAAATAGCCGGTGACCGCCAGCACCACCATGCAGAGCGCGTTGATCCAGTGCCACAAGCGCACCGGTGCTTCATAGACGTAGATCGAACGGACTTGTTTACCGTGCCGTTCGGCCTCCAGCATGTCCTGTTGAGAGAGCATGTTTGTCTCCTATAACCGTTGGTCGTACCCGCACACAGCGCACATCCGGTAGCCAGGCCACCGGATGCCCGCGGTGGCGGGCATGACGGATCTGACGCCTTAGCGCACCTTGACGGAGGTCATTTCCTGACCATCCGGGCTCATCACGTGCGTCGAGCACGCCAGGCACGGGTCGAAGGAGTGCAGGGTCCGCAGGATCTCCAGCGGCTCGTCGGCCTTGGCCACCGGGGTGTCCATCAGCGAGGCTTCGAAGGCACCGATCTGGCCCTTGTGGTCACGCGGACCGCCATTCCAGGTGGTCGGCACCACGCACTGGTAGTTGTCGATCTTGGTGTCCTTGATCGTCACCCAGTGGCCGAGCGCACCGCGCGGTGCCTCGGTGAAGCCGACGCCCTTGGCGTCCTTCGGCCAGGTTGCCGGTTCCCATTTCTCGATGTTGGCCGTGTTGAGGTCGCCGTTCTTCAGGTTGGTCATCAGCTTGTCGAACTGCTGGCTCTGCAGCTTGACGCAGTACGCCGTTTCCAGACCGCGTGCGGCGGTCCGGCCAAGGGTCGAGAACAGGGCGCTGACCGGCACATCGAGCTTCTTCAGTGCGCCTTCGACCAGACCGTGGATTTCCGGGAATTGCTTCGGCTGCAGGTAGCCCATCACCATCCGGGCCAGCGGGCCGACTTCCATGGCATGGCCGCGCCAGCGCGGTGCCTTGATCCAGGAGTACTTGCCGCCTTCGTCGAGCTCCTTGATGTTGGTCTTGGTGCCCTTGGTGTTCGGACCGAGCACGAAATTCGGCTCGGTCACCCCGTCCCACGGGTGCAGGCCCTTGGTTTCATCCGGGTACTTGTACCAGGAGTGGGCAACGAATTCCTGCACCTGCTCCGGATCGCGCAGGTCGACCGGGTGAATCTCGTCCAGCTTGCCGTTGATGATGGCCCCACGCGGCAGCAGCAGGCTGTTGGTCGAATAGTCATTGGCGATGTTCGGAATGTCGCCGTAGGACAGCATGTTCTTCGAGGACAGACCGCCACCGTAGCCCCAGCCCTTGTAGAAGGAACCGATGGCCAGCAGATCCGGCACATAGACCTGCTCGACGAACTCGGTGCAGCGGTCAATGATGCTCTTGACCAGATTCAGGCGCTCCATGTTGATGGCGCCCACCGCCCCCGTGCCTTCCAGATTGATGGCGCAGGGCACGCCGCCGACCAGCCAGTTCGGGTGCGGGTTCTTGCCGCCGAAAATGGTGTGCACCTTGACGATTTCCTTCTGAAAATCAAGGGCTTCTAGGTAATGCGCCACCGCCATCAGGTTGGCTTCCGGCGGCAGCTTGTAGGCCGGGTTGCCCCAGTAGCCATTCATGAAGGGACCGAGCTGGCCCGATTCGACGAACTTCTTCAGGCGGTTCTGGATGTCGCGGAAATAACCCGGCGAGGAGAGCGGCCAGCTGGAGATGCTCTGGGCCAGCGTCGAGGTTGCCTTCGGATCGGCCTTCAGGGCGGACACGACATCGACCCAGTCGAGCGCATGCAGATGATAGAAGTGCACCAGATGGTCGTGAATATAGAGATTCAGCTGCATCAGGTTGCGGATGATGTTGGCGTTGTCGGGGATCTGGATCGACAGCGCATCCTCGACCGCACGCACCGAGGTCAAGGCATGCGTCCCGGTGCACACACCGCAGATACGCTCGACAAAGGCCCAGGCATCACGCGGATCACGGCCCTTGAGGATGACTTCCAGACCACGCCACATGGTGCCGGTCGACACGGCATTGCGGATGACGTTGTTGCTGTCGAGATTGACCTCGACGCGCATGTGACCTTCGATGCGGCACACCGGGTCAACGACGACACGCTTGCCGGAGTTGTCGACCTTGAAGCCTTGGGTTTCGTAAGAAGCCATTGATTATTCCCCCTGTTTTTCTTCTGCGGCGCTGGTTTCGCCCGCTTTCTGACGCGCCCGCGCCAGCGCGGTCACGGCGGCATGTGCTGCAATCGCCGCCCCCACGGTGCCGGCAGCGGCCTTGCCGATGCTGTCTGCGTTCGCTTCGGCGCCAAACGGCGTGATGCTGGTCACACGGTCATAGAAGCTGCCCTTGTCCCAGAAGCCATCTTCGGAACAGCCGATACAGCCGTGACCGGATTGCACCGGCCAGCTGACGCCGCCGTTCCAGCGCATGGACGAACAGGCGTTGTAGGTGGTCGGGCCCTTGCAGCCCATCTTGTACAGGCAGTACCCCTTGCGCGACCCCTCGTCATCCCAGGCCTCGGCAAACTGGCCGGCATCGAAATGACCGCGGCGATAGCATTTGTCGTGAATGCGCTGGCCGTAGAACATCTTCGGGCGGCCCTGGCGATCCAGCTCCGGAATACGGTCGAAGGTCAGCATGTAGGTGACGACACCGGTCATCACTTCGGCAATCGGCGGGCAGCCCGGCACGTTGATGATGGGCTTACCGGTAATGACCTTGTGCACCGGCGTGGCGCGGGTCGGATTCGGCTTGGCGGCCTGCACGCAGCCGTAGGACGCACACGCGCCCCAGGAAATGATGGCTTTGGCATCGGCGCAGGTTTCGCGCAGCTTCTCGATGAAGGGGCGACCACCCTGAATGCAGAACATCCCGTCTTCGTTCAGGGGCGGGTTGCCTTCGACGGCCACGATGTAGTTGCCCTTGTACTTCTTCTTCACCTCATCGAGGATGGCCTCGGCCTGGTGGCCGGCAGCGGCCATCAGGGTATCGTCGTAATCGAGCGACAGCATGGAGAGCACGACATCCTTGGTCAGCGGGTGTGCCGAGCGGATGAAGGATTCGGAACAGCAGGTGCATTCCAGGCCATGCAGCCAGAGCACCGGCGTCCGTGGCTTGGTTTCCAGCGCGTGCGCGATGCGCGGCGCGGCGGCGCTGCCCAGCCCCAGCGAGGTGGCGGTCAGGCTGCAGAACTTGAGAAAGCTGCGCCGGGTGATGCCCTGGCGACGCAGCACTTCATAGAAAGTTTCGGTCACGATGTTTCCCCCATTGTTATTGGCCTGCGGTGGTGGGGGTTTTGCGCAAACTTTGTGCCAGCACTTTAATGTGCCGGAATTTATGATTTAAATCATGGCATTCGCTCATCCAGCGCCACCTGCAACACTCAAACCGCAGCGCAACAATCGACAAGATTCATTCCAGAGTGGACGCAAACCTTCCAGGCCAGATTCACGACACATTCCTGATACAAAGCAAGTGAGCCTGACGCACTCTTCGATAGAATGCGAACACTCCTGAGGAAACGTCGATGCCACGAATCGCTGACTTGATTGCAACCCACTCCAGCCAGATCGAAGTCGGCGCCTCCCTGGCGCAGGCCGCAGCACTCATGCTCGCCCGCCAGCACTCCTCGGTCATCGTCATGCGCGATGGCAAGGCGCTGGGCATCATCACTGAATTCGATATCCTGCGCGCCATGCGCCAGCACCGTGACCTGCAGCAGCCGGTCACCGAACTGATGACCACGCCGGTCCATACGGTCCCGGCCAGCATGGATTTTCGCGCCGCCTATCAGGAGGCCAATCGGCTTGGGATCCGCCATCTGGTTGTGATCGATCAAGCCGGCAGCCCGCTCGGCGTGGCCTCCGAGACCGAATTCCGACACCACCTGGGCCCGGACTTCTTCCGTCACCTGAATGATGTCGACAGCCTGATGATCCGCGACTTTCCGTGCTTTGCGCCGGACCAGCCGCTCGATGAAGCCCTGCAGGCCATGCTGAGCCAGCATGCCAGCTGCGCCGTCATTACCGATCAGGGCAAACCGATCGGCATCCTGACGGAACGCGATGTGGTGCGCCTGTTTCTGGAGGCGCATGACAACCCGCCACTGCGCCGGGTCATGACCCATCCCGTCCACAGCATTCTCGCCGACACTTCGCTGGCCGACGCGAGCGAGCGCATGGCCGCGCTGAAAATCCGGCATCTGGTGGCGGTTGACCGTCAGGGCAGCGTCGTCGGCCTGATTTCCGAGCACACGCTGATGCGCCCGCTCGAGCTCGACCTGCTGGATGATGCGACTTCGGAACGCCTGTCCCTGCTCAAGGCGCGCGACAGTGCCCAGGAAGCACGGCGCCTGCAGGAGCGTTACCAGCGGGCCATGCTCGACAACTTCCCGTTCCTGGTCTGGCTCAAGGACACCAATTCCCGCTTCCTGAGCGCCAACCAGGCCCTCGCCAATGCCTTGCAGGTCAGCAGCCCGGAAGCCCTGATCGGACGCTGCGACGCCGACTTTGCGCCGGACGACCTGGCCAGCCACTATGTTGCAGAAGATCAGGCCACGATGCGCGACGGCAAGCAGCGCACCATCATCGAACTGATTCAGCTGCATGGCGAGCGCATTTGGCATGAAACCTTCAAAGCCCCGATCTTCGCTGAAGACGGCAGCCTGCTCGGCACCGTCGGCTTCGCCCAGGACATTACCGCCCGCCGGCGCGCCGAAGAAGCCATGCTCCTACGCAATGCCGCTTTGGCCGGCCTGATCCGGGGCGAACCCTTGCAGGCGACCCTGGAGCTTTTTGCCCTGGCCATCGAGGCAGAACACCCGGACTGGTCCTGCGCCATCCTGAGCATCACGGCGGACAAAACCCGCCTCAAACTGGAAGCAGCCCCCCGGCTGGACGCGGCCTTCAGCCAGTACGTCAGCACCCTGCCCATCCGCGACAATTCCGGATCATGCGGCACCGCTGCCTTCCGCATGGCGCTGGTCATCACCGAAGATATCGCGCAGGACCCTGCCTGGCGCGAACACCAAGACCTGGCGCGCCAGCAGGGCTTCCAGGCCTGCTGGTCAAACCCGATCATCGGTCACGATGGTCAGCTGCTCGGCATTCTGGCCGCCTACCAGCCACGCGTCGGGGCCCCGGACAGCCGCCAGGTGCAGGACCTTGTGGCGGCCAGCCAGCTTGCTGCCCTGATCCTCAGCCACCAGCAGCACGTGGACACACTGCATCAAGGTCTGGACACTTTCCGGGGCATTGTCGACCAACTGGGCGACGCCCTCTTCATCCTGACCCCAGACGGCCATCTGCTCGACGTGAACAGCGGTGCAGAGACCCTGCTCGACACCCCGCGCGGCGAGCAGATCGGCCGCCATTATCAGGAATTGGCCGTCACCGGCATGAACAACCTGGCCGACCTGGCCGATCATTTCGAGGCAGCCCGCCAAGGCGTGCCACGCCAATTCGAACTCTGGGTTCAGGGGCGCGCAGGCCACCCCTTCCCCTGCGATGTCCGACTCAAGGCCGTTGATTACTTTGGCCAAACCGCACTGGTCGCTGTGGTTTCGGATATCAGCGAGCGCAAGCACACCGAACTCCGGCTGAGCATCGAGCACGATCTGGCCAGCACCACCACCAGCGACCTGACGGAAAAAACCATTTTCCAGCGCATCCTGATGGCCGCCCTGCGCATGCCGGAACTGGATGCCGGCATGATCTACCAGCGCACCCCTCAGGGCGACTTTGAACTCATCGCACAGCACGGCCTCTCGTCCGGCTTTGCGACCGGCATCCGGCGTATTGGCCGAGACACGCCCGAAGCGCAACTCCTTCAAGATGACAAGACTGTCTGCGGTTGCCACAGCCCCTGCGAACACTGCAATGACCTCGCGCTGGTGAGCAGCCCGCTGATGCAGGCCGAAGGCCTGCACTGCCTGATCATGCTGCCCATTTCCAGCCATGGCGAACCGATTGCCTGCCTGGCACTGGCCAGCCATGTTGTCCCGCAAGTCTCGCCGGCCACGCTGACGACCCTGGGGCACATGACCCAGTATTTCAGCCAGACCCTGCTTCGCCTGCAGGCTCAAGCCGAAAGCCGCAGCCTGCAGGACAATCTGAACGGGCTGTTTGAAACGCTCACCGATTTCATTTTCGTGATCGGCCCCGACGAACGCATCCTGCACCACAACCGCGCCGTTACCGAGCATCTGGGCTACGCAGAAGGCAGTCTGATCGGGCAGTCGATCCTGAGCCTGCACACCGAGGCGGACCAAGCACGCGCAAGCGCCCTGCTCGCCGACATCCGAAGCGGTCGCAGCAGCACGTGTCCGTTCCCCATCATCGACGCCCAAGGTCGCGCCATCCCGGTTGAAACACGCACTTTGCACGGCAACTGGAACGGCGAACCAGCCCTCATTGCAATTGCTCAGGACATCCGCGAACGCCTGGCTGCCGAGGCCCGTCAAAAGCTGGCTGCCAGCGTGTTCGACAATGCCCACGAGGGCATCATGATCACCGACCCGGCGGGGCGCATCGTCGAGGTCAATGGCACCTTCACCGAACTCACCGGCTACAGCCGCGACGAAGCCGTCGGTCAGGCGGCCGACCTGCTCAAATCCGGCCACCACGATGCCGAGTTTTATCGGGAAATGTGGCGCATCATCCGCGAGCACGGCTACTGGCAAGGCGAAGTCTGGAACCGGAAGAAGGACGGCGAGATCTTCGTCGAGCAATTGACCATCTCGACGGTCCACGACCGGGATGGGGCAATTTCCAATTTTGTCGGCATCTTCTCCGACATCACCCTGCTCAAGGAACATCAACAGCGCCTGGAGCGCCTGGCCCACTTCGATGCGCTGACCCAGTTGCCCAACCGCATGCTGCTGGGTGACCGCATGCAACTGGCGATGGCACAAGCCGAGCGCAGCAACCGAGCCCTTGCCGTCTGCTATCTCGATCTGGACGGTTTCAAGCCGGTCAACGACACCTTTGGCCACGCCACCGGCGACCGCCTGCTCATCGAGGTCGGCCAGCGCCTGCGCCAGTGCGTGCGCGGCGGCGACACCGTCGCCCGTCTGGGCGGGGATGAGTTCGTGCTGCTGCTGGGTGGACTACAGGATGAACACGAGTGCGACATCGCCATCGCCCGCGTCATCAGTTCCCTGTCCCAGCCTTTCCTGGTGGGCAGCCATACGATCACCATCTCGGCGAGCATCGGCGTCACCTTGTACCCGCTGGACGGCTCGGATACCGACACCCTGTTGCGTCACGCCGATCAGGCCATGTACGAAGCCAAGGAAAGCGGGCGCAACCGCTACCACCTCTTCGACCCCGAAAGCGACCGGCGCGCCCGCCTGCGGCGCGACGAGATGAGCGCCATTCGCGAGGGGCTGCAACGTCGGGAATTCGTCCTCTACTACCAGCCCAAGGTCAATATGCGCGAGGGCAAGGTGGTCGGCCTGGAAGCCCTCATTCGCTGGCAGCATCCGGAGCGCGGCGTGCTGGCACCGGCGCATTTCCTGCCCAGCATCGAAGGCTCGGAGCTTGAAATCGACATCGGCAACTGGGTCCTCGAAGAAAGCCTGAACCAGCTGAGCGCCTGGCACGCTGCCGGCATCGCCCTGCCGGTCAGCGTCAACATCGCCGGCAACCACCTGCAATCCGCGCACTTCGCCCAACACCTTGAACATCTGCTGGCAACACATAATGACGTGCCAGCCTCACTGCTCGAACTGGAAATTCTCGAAACCGCCGCGCTGGAAGATATCGGCAGCATGAGCAAGCTGTTTGCCGAATGTGCCCGACTCGGCATCCAGTTCGCACTCGATGACTTCGGGACCGGCTATTCCTCCCTCACCTACTTCCGCCGCCTGCCGGCCGAGGTGTTGAAGATCGACCAATCCTTCGTCCGCGACATGCTCGACGATCCGGACGATCTGGCCATCGTTGAAGGCGTGATCGGTCTGACCCAGGCTTTCCGCCGCAAGGTCATTGCCGAAGGTGTGGAAACCCCGGAGCACGGTCTGGTCCTGCTCCAGCTCGGCTGCGATGTGGCCCAGGGCTACGGCATTGCCCGCCCCATGCCGGCGAGCGCCGTGCCGGACTGGATCTCGCACTTCCAGCCGGATACCTTGTGGAATGCGGTCACCGCCTTCCGCTGGTCACGGGAAGACCTCCCCATGCTGATCGCCGATGTGGAGCACCAGCGCTGGACACATCAGTTCCTCGCGCATCTGGCACACGCGGAAGACGAAGCCCCGATCATGGCGCCCCATGTTTGCCGCCTCGGCCGCTGGTACAACAGCCCGCAAAGCGAGCGTTACCGGCATATCGACTGCTTCGAGCAATTGGGTGAAGCGCATTTACAGTTGCACGAGATCGCCCGACAACTGGCACAAACACCGGCCAGCCACACCGAGGCACGCGCCACGCTCAGTCAGGCCTTACGAGATGCCAGCCAGCAGATCAGCCATTACATCCAGCAGATTCAGGCAGAAATGCTGATGAATCAGGCAATCGGCCGGTAGACCGCAGGATCGAGCGCTGCCATCGCGCGCACCAGGGCATCAATGGCCTTGGGGCGGACAAAACCGGTGCGCCAGGCCAGCGCCACACGCCGCGAAGGTACCGGTTCAGCAAAAGGCACGACGCAGATCATGTCGTTGCTGTAAGGATGCCCCAAGGCACTTTCGGGTAACACGGAAACGCCCAGGCCCGATGCCACCATGCAACGGATGGTACCGATCGAATGCCCCTGGCGCAGATCGGTGTCGGCGCTGCTGATATGCGGGCAGGCATCAAGCACCTGCTCACGGAAACAGTTGCCGGCCTTGAGCAGAAGCACGCCCTCTCCGGCCACTTCCTCCGGCGGCACCTCGCAGCGCGCGCTCCAGGGATGGCCTTGGGGCACCACCACCTTGAAGGCCTCATCGTAGAGTGCTCGGGTCAGGACACCGGGCACCTCGAAGGGCAAGGCAATAATCGCCACATCAACCGCGCCGTTCTGGAGCATGGCGGCCAGGTTGGCGGTCATGTTTTCCTCGATCATCAGCGGCATCTCCGGCGCATCGGTTCTCAAGGCCCGGATCAGCTGCGGCAACAAGTACGGCCCGATGGTGTGAATGACGCCCAGACGCAAGGCACCGCGCAGCTGATCCTTCCCGGACAAGGCGATCTGCCCCACTTTGTCCGCTTCACGCAACACGACAAGGGCTTGCTCGATGACACGCGCCCCCACATCGCTCGGTGCCACAAACCCTTTCCCCCGCTCAAACAGCGGCAAGCCGAGCTCGGATTCCAGGCGGGCAATCGCCACACTCAAGGTAGGCTGACTCACGGCACAGCGCTCGGCAGCCCGACTGAAATTACCCTCTTGCGCCAAGGCGACGATGTAGCGAAGTTCGGTCAGCGTCATCACTCACTCTCAGAAATTAAACCTTATCGATTATAGGGAAAAGCTATGGTGGCCATAGGCAAATCCCATAAAAATCATTGACTTACGTCAATATTAACATGATGCCAGCGAGGAGAATGCGCAAACCAATTCACAGAAAAGGGAGCACAACACCATGAAAACCAACGCTTGGCCTTTCGCCTTGGTCCTGGCCGGCCTGATCAACGGCAGCGCCCTGGCCGGCACGCAGGAACCCATTCAACCCATCCAGCCCGCCAAGGTCACGAACCCAGCCCTGGTCGAACTCGGCAAGAAACTGTATTTCGATCCGCGCCTTTCAAAATCAGGCTTCATCTCCTGCAACTCCTGCCATAACCTTTCCATGGGCGGCACCGATAACATCAAGACCTCGATCGGCCACAACTGGCAGGAAGGCCCGATCAATGCACCGACCGTACTCAATTCCAGCCTCAACCTCGCCCAGTTCTGGGATGGCCGTGCCGCCGACCTCAAGGCACAAGCGGGCGGGCCGATTGCCAATCCGGGCGAGATGGCCTTCACGCACACCCTGGCCATCAATGTCCTGCAATCGATTCCGGGTTATGTGACCGAATTCAAGAAAGCCTTCGGCTCGGAGACGGTCGACATCGAAAAAGTGACCAAAGCCATCGCCGCCTTCGAAGAAACGCTGGTCACGCCGAATTCACGTTTCGACAAATGGCTGAAGGGCGACAAGAAAGCCTTGAGCAAAAATGAACTCGAAGGCTACACACTCTTCAAGGACAGCGGTTGCGTGGCCTGCCACAACGGCCCGGCCGTCGGCGGCAACTCCTTCCAGAAGATGGGGCTGGTCGAGCCGTACAAGGCCTCCAGCCCGGCCGAGGGACGTTCCGCCGTCACGGGCAAGGATGCTGACCGCTTCAATTTCAAGGTCCCAACCTTGCGCAACGTGGAAATGACCTACCCCTACTTCCATGACGGTGCAGCCAATACCCTGAAGGAAGCCGTCGACACCATGGGCCGCCTGCAACTCGGCAAGAAATTCACGGACGCGGAAAACGCCAAGATCGTCGCCTTCCTGAAAACCCTGACCGGCGAGCAGCCGAACTTCAAGCTGCCCATTCTGCCGCCGTCAGCCGATGCCACGCCGCGCCCGACACCATTTGAAAAGAAGTAAGACACAGGGCACCAGCACACGGGGGGAAAGCCCCCCGTTTTTCATGACCCCCGTTGTTTGATGATCATCAATCTGCCGGTACACTAGCGCGTTCATAATTTGCGCCTGATTTCTTTCGGTTTTTCCCTGATGCTTGAAGCTGACAATCTGGAATGCGTGCGCGGCGAGCGCCGCCTGTTCGCAGGCCTCGGCTTTCGGCTGGAAGCAGGGGAACTGCTCTACCTGCAAGGGCGTAACGGCGCCGGCAAAACCAGCCTGCTGCGCATGCTGATCGGCCTGCTTCCCCCGGAGGCCGGCGAAATCCGCTGGCAGGGCCGCTCGATCCGTGCCGACAGCGACACCTTCCGCGCCAGCCTGTGCTATCTCGGCCACCACAATGCCATCAAGGAAGAGCTGACGCCGCTGGAAAACCTGCTCGCGTCAGCCCGCCTGGCCGACGCCCCGCTGTCCGAAGACGACGCATTGGATGCGCTGGAACAGGTGGGCCTCGCCGGGCGCGAGGATCTGGCCTGCAAATATCTCTCGCAAGGCCAGAAACGACGCGTTGCCCTGGCCCGTCTGGTCAAGGAACGGCGCGCCCTGTGGGTGCTCGACGAGCCTTTCGTCGCCCTCGACGTGGCGGCGGTCGACTGGCTGGCGAAGCTGATTTCCGCTCACCTGCAGCGCGGCGGCCTGGCCGTCATGACCACGCACCAACCGGTCGACATCCCGGCCGGGCGGATCCGCGAACTCAAACTCGGCTGACGGAACGCAATGCTGAAGATCATCCTTGCCGTGACCGGCCGTGACCTCAAACTGGCCATGCGCCGCCAGGCCGATATCATCTCGGCCCTGTTCTTCTTCGTCATCGTGGTCAGCCTGTTTCCGCTCGGCATCGGCCCGGAGCCGGACCAATTGCGCAAGCTGGCACCCGGCGTCCTCTGGGTCGCTGCCCTGCTCGCCACCATGCTCTCGCTGCCCCGCCTCTTTGCCGACGACCACCGTGACGGCACGCTGGAACAACTGGCCCTCGCGCCGCATCCCCTCGGATTGGTTGTCACCGGCAAGGTGATCGCCCATTGGCTGGTCTCCGGCCTGCCGCTGGCACTGATCGCTCCCATCCTGGGCATCCAGTTCGACCTCTCCGGCGAAGCCCTGCTCATCCTGACCGGCACCATCCTGCTCGGCACCCCCGCCCTCTCCGGCATCGGTGCCATCGGTGCTGCGCTGACGCTCGGTCTGCGCGGCGGTGGCGTCCTGCTTTCGCTGCTCGTCCTCCCGCTCTACATCCCGGTGCTAATATTCGGCGCTGGCGCAGTGGATGCGACCGTGTCCGGGCTCGGGGGGGAAGGACATCTGTCGCTGCTCGCCGCCCTCACCTTTGCCTCACTCGGCTTCGCCCCCTGGGCGTCGGCCGCTGCCTTGAAGATCGCCCTCGAATGAACGACCGCTTCAATCTCTACAAATTCGCCTCGCCGGCCACCTTCTATCCGCTGGCCGGCAAACTCATTCCCTGGTTTGCCACCGCCTCGGTCGTGTTCGGCCTAATCGGCCTGTACATCGGCATGCTGGTCGCCCCCACCGACTTCCAGCAGGGCGAGGGCTACCGCATCATCTTCATCCATGTTCCGGCATCCTGGATGTCGATGTTCATTTACATCGTGATGGCTTTCTGGGCGGCCATCGGGCTGGCCTTCAACACCCGCCTCTCGGGCATGATGGCGCAGGCCCTGGCGCCGACCGGCGCCCTGATGGCCTTCCTCTCGCTGTGGACGGGCGCCCTCTGGGGCAAGCCGATGTGGGGTACCTGGTGGGTCTGGGATGCCCGCCTGACTTCCGAACTGATCCTGCTCTTCCTCTACATCGGCTACATGGCCCTCGTCGCCTCGATCGACGATCCGCGCCGGGCGGACAAGGCAGGTGGCCTGCTGCTCCTGGTCGGCGTGGTCAATGTGCCGATCATCTATTTCTCCGTGAAGTGGTGGAACACCCTGCACCAGGGCTCCAGCGTCAATCTGAGTAAATCCTCGATGGCTGAAGTCATGCTCTGGAGCATGCTGCTGATGGCCCTGTGCTTCTGGATGTACAGCATTGCCGTGGCGTTTGCCCGCGTGCGCACCATCATGCTAGAGCGCGAGCGCCACACCGACTGGGTCAAGGCCGAACTGAACGGAGAACAGGCATGACGATCTACTGGAACAGCCTGGGCGATTTTCTCGCCATGGGCGGCTACGGCCTCTATGTCTGGGGCTCGTTTGGCCTCACCGCACTGATCATGGCGATTGAACCGATTGCCGTTGCCCGCCATCGAAAGACCACCATTTCCCGACTGAAGCGTCAGCTTCGTGCAGAAAGCAGGACCACCGAATGAAGACCCGTCACAAAAAACTCGCCCTGATCGGCGGCGCCCTGGCCATCCTCGGCATCATCGCCGCCCTCGTGCTCAATGCGCTGAACAGCAATATCGCCCTCTACATTTCACCAACCGATGTCGCAGCCGGCAAGGCGCCGCAGGGCAAGGCCTTCCGCATCGGCGGCATGGTCAAGGAAGGCAGCGTCAGCCGCGAAGCCGACGGCGTCACCATCCGTTTCGTGGTCACCGACACCGAAAAGGACATCCCGGTGAACTACAAGGGCATCCTGCCCGACCTCTTCAAGGAAGGGAAAGGCGTCGTTGCCCAGGGCAAGCTGAACGAAGGCGGCACCTTCGTTGCCTCCGAAGTGCTCGCCAAGCACGACGAAAACTACATGCCGCCCGAAGCGGCCAAGGCCGTCGGCGATGCCCACGCACGCGCTGCCGAAAAGAAGGCAGGCGACGCCGCCACCGGGAACACCGCCCCCACAGCCAACACCGACAAGCCGAAAGCAGGTTACTGAGCATGATTCCTGAACTCGGTCACTTCGCCCTCATTCTCGCTGCCGTTGTCGCGCTGGTGCTCGGCACCCTGCCGATGATCGGCGCGCACCGCCAGCAGGCCGCCTGGATCGCCCTCGCCCGTCCGGCTGCCGGCGCCATGGCGCTGCTCGTCACCTTTGCCTTCGCCTGCCTGACGCAGGCCTTCGTCGCCAACGACTTCTCGGTGGTCTACGTTGCCCAGCACTCCAATTCCCTGCTGCCGATCCAGTATCGCGTGGCGGGCGTCTGGGGCGGCCATGAGGGCTCGTTGCTGCTCTGGATCCTGATGCTGACCTGGTGGGCGCTGCTCGTCGCGCTCTTCTCGCGCGATCTGCCGGATGCCATGGTGGCCCGCGTCCTGGGCACGCTGGGCCTGGTCGGCTTCGGCTTCCTGCTCTTCATCCTGATCACTTCCAACCCCTTCGAGCGCCTGTTGCCGGGCGCGGAAGAAGGGCGCGACCTGAACCCGCTCCTGCAGGACCCGGGCCTGGTCATCCACCCGCCGCTGCTCTACATGGGCTATGTCGGTTTCTCGGTGGCCTACGCCTTCGCCATCGCCGCGCTGCTCTCCGGCAAGCTCGACGCCGCCTGGGCCCGCTGGTCCCGGCCGTGGACCATGGCTGCCTGGATTTTCCTGACCCTGGGCATCGCGATGGGCTCCTGGTGGGCTTACTACGAACTGGGCTGGGGCGGCTGGTGGTTCTGGGACCCGGTTGAAAACGCCTCCTTCATGCCCTGGCTGATCGGGACCGCGCTGATCCATTCGCTCGCCGTCACCGAAAAGCGCGGCAGCTTCAAGAACTGGACGGTGCTGCTCGCGATTTCGGCCTTCTCGCTGTCGCTGCTCGGCACCTTCCTGGTCCGTTCCGGCGTCCTCACCTCGGTGCACGCCTTTGCCACCGATCCGCGCCGCGGCATCTTCATCCTGCTCTTCCTCGTTGCCGTGATCGGCTCCTCGCTCACGCTGTTTGCCGCCCGCGCACCGAAGGTCGGTCTGGGCGGACGCTTCGGCCTGATTTCCCGCGAGTCGATGCTGCTCACCAACAACGTGCTGCTGGTCGTCGCCTGCGCGACCGTCCTGCTCGGCACCCTGTACCCGCTGCTCATCGATGCGCTGGGCGTTGGCAAGATTTCGGTCGGCCCCCCGTACTTCAACGCGGTCTTCGTGCCGGTCATGACGCCCATCCTGTTCCTCATGGGTGTCGGGCCGTTTGCCCGCTGGAAGGAAGCCTCCGTGCCGGAGATGGCGCGTGCGGTGCGCTGGGCGCTGGCAGTGGGGGCGGCAGTCGCCATTGCCCTGCCGCTGATTTACGGCCACTGGAGCGCGTTGACCGCACTCGGCCTGCTGCTCGCTGCATGGATCGTCGCCACCGCCGCCCTCAACTTTGTGGAACGCGTCCAGCACACGCGTGCCGGGCGCAGCTTCGTTGCGGCCGCACTCAACCAGCCGCGCAGCTTCACGGGCATGCACCTGGCCCACATCGGCGTTGCCGTCTTCGTGGTCGGTGTCACCATGGTCTCCAGCTTCCAGGATGAAAAGGATGTGAAGCTCGCCCCGGGCGAGTCGGTCGATGTCGCCGGCTACCACTTCGTGTTCAATGGCGTGAAGCAGGTGAATGGTCCGAACTACGTGGCGGCCCAGGGCGATTTCGATCTGACGGTCGACGGCAAATTCCAGCGCAAAATGAATCCGGAGAAGCGCAACTACCACTCCTCCGCGATGCCGATGACCGAAGCCGCCATCGATGCCGGCTTCCTGCGCGACGTGTATGTCTCGCTGGGCGAACCCATCGATCGCACCAAGCCGGAAGGCGAATGGGCCGTGCGCGTCTATTACAAGCCCTTTGTCGACTGGATCTGGGGCGGCTGCGTCCTGATGTCGATCGGCGGCCTGCTCGCCATGCTCGACCGCCGCTACCGCCTGGCCCGTCGCTCGGACAAGGCCACTGCCTCTGCTGGAGCCCAACACGCATGAACCGTTACTACTGGATCGTCGGCGCCTTTGCCGCCCTCGTCGCCCTGCTCGCCGTCGGCCTCAACCTGAATCCGCGCGATGTGCCCTCGCCGCTGGTCGGTAAGCCGGCCCCGGCCTTCAAGCTGGAAGTGCTGGCCAAGCCCGGCACCCAGATCAGCCCGGCAGACATGCAGGGCAAGGTCTGGCTGCTCAATGTCTGGGCCTCGTGGTGCGTCTCCTGCCGTCAGGAGCACCCCATCCTGGTCGAGTTTTCGAAAAAAGTCAGCGTCCCGCTGATCGGCCTGAACTACAAGGAAGTACGCGGTGACGGCGGCTTCGACATGGCCAAGCTGAGTGCGGAAGAAGAGCGCAAGCTGGCCTTCGAGCGCGCCAACAAGTGGCTGTCCGAACACGGCGATCCCTACACCCTGACCGCGATGGACCTCGACGGCCGTGTCGGCATCGACTACGGCGTCTATGGCGTGCCGGAAACCTACGTCATCGACAAGGCCGGCGTTATCCGCATGAAGCACACCGGCCCGATCACGCCGGATGTCCTCGGCAAGAAAATCATGCCGCTGCTGGCGGAGCTGGCCAAATGATGCGCCGCCTGTGTGCCCTGGCCAGCCTGATTCTGGCCCTCGCCATGACGTCGACCGTCGGCGCCGTCGATAGCGCCACGGAAGCCGCCCTGGCCGCCGACCCGGTGGCCGAAAAGCGTCTGCAGGGTCTCTCCGAAGAACTGCGTTGTCTGGTTTGTCAGAACCAGACCATCGCCGACTCCAACGCCGAGCTCGCCCAGGACCTGCGCCGCGAAATTCGCACGATGATCAAGGCCGGCCAAAGCGACCAGCAGATCATCGATTTCATGGTGGCCCGCTACGGTGACTTCGTCCTCTACCGCCCGCCGGTCAAGGGCGTCACCCTGCTGCTCTGGGGCGGCCCCGTGTTGCTCCTCCTGATCGGCCTGATTGCCCTGGTGCGCTACCTGAAGCGCCGTGCCGTGCGTGTTGCCGCCCAGGAAGCCCCCCTTTCGGCCGACGAAGCCCGCCGTGCTGACGCCCTGCTCAAGGAACTCGATTCAAAATGACGCAATTTGCCCTGTTCGCCCTGCTGCTCATCGCGGTCGTGGCGGCTTTTCTCCTGCCGCCCCTGTGGCGCCAGCCGCGCCGCCCGGAGACGGTCGACGACCGCAAGACGGCCAATCTCGCGATTTTCCGCGACCAACTGGCCGAACTGGAACGAGAACGCACGGAAGGTACCCTGGCTGACGCCGATTTCGAACAGGCCAAGGCCGAGCTTCAGCGCCGCCTGCTGGAAGAAGTCGAGCCGGATCAGGCTGCCCGTGCAGCGACCGCCGCGCCGACCCGCAAGACCGCCCTCGCGCTGGTCGTGCTGCTGCCGGTGCTAGCCCTCGGCGGCTACGGCATCCTCGGCAACCCGCGCGCCCTCGACCCGGCGCAAACCGCCCCCCAGGCCAAGGTCACGCCCGATCAGATCAACGCCATGGTCGCCAAGCTGGCTGCCCGCATGCAGGAGAATCCGGACGACATGCAGGGCTGGCTGATGCTCGCCCGTTCCTACAAGTCGCTGGGACGCTACGAAGACGCCGTGAACGCCTATGCCAAGGCCGAGAAGGCGCTGCAGGACGATCCCGACCTGCTCGCCAGCTACGCGGAAACCCTGGCCATGGCCCGGGGAGAAGGCCTGAAAGGCAAGCCGGTCGCCCTCGTCCAGAAGGCCCTCAAGATCAACCCGAACCACGGCCACAGCCTCTTCCTGGCCGGCGCCGCAGCCATGGAAACCGGTGATCGCAAGCAGGCGGTCAAATACTGGGAAGCCCTGCTGCCGCAGGTTGAGCCGGGCTCCGAGATCGACCAGATGCTGCGTAGCGGCATCGAGAAAATGAAGGCGGGCGGCTAAGCCCATGGTCGATCTGGCGCGCCGCGGCTTCTTCCGCGGTCGACCCCGTCCCTGGGCTGAAATCCGTCCGCCCTGGGCGCTGCCCGAATCGGCCTTTGTCGACAGCTGCACCCGCTGCAACGACTGCGTCAGCGCCTGCCCCAGCGGCATCATCCAGGCGGGGGACGGTGGCTATCCCACGCTCGACTTCAGCCGCGGCGAATGTACCTTCTGTGGCGACTGCCTGACGGCCTGCAAACCGGCCGCCCTGGCTCGCGCCACCCCGGAAGCCCCGGCCTGGACCTACCGGGCCCAACTCGATGCCGCACGCTGCCTGCCCAGCCAGGGGATCGAATGCCGGGTCTGTGGCGAGCACTGTGACGCACGCGCCATCCGCTTCATTCCCCGCCTTGGTGGCAGCCCGCTGCCCACCCTCGATCCGGACACCTGTACCGGCTGTGGCGCCTGCATCGCACCCTGCCCGGCCCAAGCCCTCAAGATCGGCGCCTGAAGCCGTACAAAAGGCCTTGACGGCCAAGGGCAGCGGTTTATTCTGTGGGCTTGGGTCACCCAAGCCAAATCACAGGAGACAACTGCATGAACCCGGAAAAATTCCGCCTTGTCACACGCAGCGATTTCGATGGCCTCGTCTGCGCCGTGCTGCTCAATGAATTGAATCTGATCGACGACATCAAGTTCGTCCATCCGAAGGACATGCAGGACGGCAAGGTGGACATCACCGAACGCGACATCACCACCAACCTCCCATATGTCGCCGGTGCCCATCTGGCTTTTGACCATCACCTCTCCGAAACCATCCGTAATACCGGTGAGCGCAAGAACCACATCATCCACCCGGATGCGCCGTCGGCAGCGCGCGTCGTCTACGACTACTATGGCGGCAAGGCCGCCTTTCCGAACATCGCCGATGACATGATGGCGGCGGTCGACAAGGCCGATTCCGCCCAATTCAACCGCGACGAAATCCTCGATCCCAAAGGCTGGGTGCTACTCAACTACCTGATGGATGCCCGTACCGGTCTCGGACGCTTCCGTGAATTCCGCATCAGCAACTACACGCTGATGATGGACCTGATCAAATACTGCCGTAACCACACCATCGAGGAAATCCTTGCTCTGCCGGACGTCAAGGAACGCGTTGAGCTCTATTTCGACCAGGCCGTCAAAGCCAAGGAACAGTTGCAGCGCTGCACCACCGTACACGGCAACCTGGCCGTGCTGGACCTGCGCAATGAAGAGACCATCTGGGCGACCAATCGCTTCATGATCTACGCCCTCTACCCGCAAACCAACATCTCGATTCATGTCATGTGGGGCCTGCAGAAGCAGAACACGGTCTTCGCCACAGGCAAATCCATTCTGGACCGCAGCAGCAAGACCAATGTCGGCGAACTGATGCTGCAATACGGCGGCGGCGGTCACCACGCCGCCGGCACCTGCCAGGTTGCCAACGATCAGGCTGAAGCCACGCTGCAGGCGCTGATCGCCAAAATCAACGCCGACGGCTGATCAGGACGCTGCTGCCGTCGTTTCCGGCGGCAGCAAGGGCGCTGGGCTGAAGCCCAGCGCCAGCATTTCTGCCTCCAGCTTGATCCGCAGCACCAAAAGCCCCTGCAAGGATGAACGCGCCTTGTCCTCAGCCCACGTATCGTGATGCTCGGCCAGACAGGCCTCCAGCTGATAGCGCTGGCTCAGATCTACCCCGCAAATCGCCGCGTAACGCCGAATCTCTTGATCCAGCTCGGCAAGCTCCTGCGCGTAATGCTCAAATCCGCTCATGGCGCATCCCTTCCTCTGTGCAATGCCCCATGCTAGCGCCAAGCCACTGACCTGATGCTGACCAAGGTCAAGGCATTGTCCTGCAGGGTACCCCTCACCCTCTTTAGCCAAATCGTCATCAGTACATCTTTACGTGGCGAGACCGAACCCACGCGAACCCCGCTCTCTGACTGATTGGGGAGGACGACTGGCAGTCCCCATAAAAAAACCCGTCCGAAGACGGGTTTGTGCTTTGGGCGACGGTCGACCGCAGGAATCGACCGAAAACTGGATTACTCGAACTCGATGATGATCTGGTCCACCGACAGGCTTTCGCCGACGGCAGCGGAGACCTTCTTGACCTTGCAATCCTGCTCGGCCTTGAGGATGTTTTCCATCTTCATCGCTTCGATGACGGCCAGCTTCTCGCCTGCCTTCACTTCCTGACCGACCTTGACGGCGACTTCGCGCAGCAGGCCCGGCATCGGGGAGAGGAGGAACTTGGAGAGGTCCGGGGCCGGCTTTTCCGGCATCAGGGCGAGCAGTTCGGCAGCGCGGGCGCTCATGACCATGAAGTCGGCACGGGTACCCCAGTGGAAGAGGCTGTACTTGGTCTTGTGACGCTCGACCTGCAGGGTGAAGGCTTCACCGTTGCAGGTGCCGTTGAACAGGGTCTCGCCCAGCTTCCAGTCGGAACGGATTTCGTAGGACTTGCCGGCGTACTCGATGTGGTAGCCGCCTTCCACCGGACGCGCGGTGACCGGGTGCTTTTCCTTCTCTTCACCATTCAGGCGAATGACCATCCAGTCATCACCGACGATACGCTCGTGACCGGCCATCTGACCGGAAACAGAGGCGGCACGGTCGGTGTAGGCACGGTAGACGTAGGCGGCCACGGAGACCAGCAGGGCCGGATCATCGTGCGGCACCATCGAGGCATCAAAGCCCGTCGGGTAGTACTTCGGAATGAAGCCGGTATCGAAAATACCGGAGTGGAAGACTTCATGCTGCATCAGGGCGGCCTGGAACGGGATGTTCGAGGAGATGCCGCGGATGACGAAGGCGTTCAGCGCGTCACGCATGCGCTCAATGGCTTGCGCACGGGTCGGGGCATGCACGATCAGCTTGGCGATCATCGAGTCGTAGAACATCGAGATCTCGCCGCCGTCGTAGACGCCGGTATCGACACGGATCGTGCCGTTGGCATCGGTGCTCTCAACCGGTGGCAGGAACTTGACCAGACGGCCGGTGGAGGGCAGGAAGCCGCGGAACGGGTCTTCGGCGTTGATCCGGCACTCCATGGACCAACCGTTGATCTGCACGTCGGCCTGGGTCAGCGGCAGCTTTTCGCCGTAGGCGACACGGATCATCTGCTCGACCAAGTCGAGGCCGGTGATCAGTTCGGTGACCGGGTGTTCCACCTGCAGGCGGGTGTTCATTTCCAGGAAGTAGAACTCCTTGGTCGCACCGGAAACCACGAATTCAACCGTACCGGCCGATTCGTAATTCACGGCACGGGCCAGGGCCACAGCCTGTTCGCCCATCGCCTTGCGCATTTCGGCGTCAACGAAGGGGCTCGGCGCTTCTTCGATGACCTTCTGGTGACGACGCTGGATCGAGCAGTCACGCTCGTTCAGATAGACGTAGTTGCCGTGGCTGTCGCCGAGCACCTGGATTTCGATGTGGCGCGGTTCCAGCACGTACTTTTCGATGAAGACGCGGTCGTCACCGAAGGAGTTGCGGGCTTCATTGACGCAGGAGGAGAAGCCTTCATGGGCTTCGGCGTCGTTGTAGGCCACGCGCAGCCCCTTGCCGCCGCCGCCGGCGGAGGCCTTGATCATGACCGGGTAGCCAATCTTCTTGGCGATTTCGACCGCAGCATCCGGGCCGTCGATCGCATCGTTGTAGCCCGGAATGGTGTTGACCTTGGCTTCGATGGCCAGCTTCTTGGACTCGATCTTGTCGCCCATCTTGGCGATGGAGTAGTGCTTCGGACCGATGAACTTGATGCCCTCGGCTTCCAGACGACGGGAGAACTCAGCGTTCTCGGACAGGAAGCCGTAACCCGGGTGAACAGCCTCAGCGCCGGTCTGCTTGCAGGCAGCGATGATCTTGTCGGCGACCAGGTAGGACTCTTTCGAGGCAGCCGGGCCAATGCAGACGGCTTCGTCGGCCATGTCGACGAAGAGCGCATCCTTGTCGGCCTCGGAATAGACGGCAACGGTCTGGATGCCCATCTTGCGGGCGGTCTTGATGACGCGGCAGGCGATTTCGCCGCGGTTTGCAATCAGAATCTTCTTGAACATGTTTCTATTCCTCCCTGACGCTTACAGCGGAATGTTGCCGTGCTTGCGCCACGGATTGTCGAGTTTCTTGTCACGCAGCATGGCCAGCGAGCGGGCGATCCGCTTGCGGGTGTTGTGCGGCATGATGACGTCGTCGATGAAGCCACGTGCGCCCGCCACAAACGGGTTGGCGAACTTTTCCTTGTACTCGGCTTCGCGCTGGGCGAGCTTTTCCGGGTCGTTCTTTTCTTCGCGGAAGATGATTTCCACGGCACCCTTCGGGCCCATGACCGCGATTTCAGCAGACGGCCAGGCGAGGTTCACGTCGCCGCGCAGGTGCTTGGAGGACATCACGTCGTACGCACCGCCATAAGCCTTGCGGGTGATCACGGTGACCTTCGGCACGGTACATTCAGCATAGGCGTAGAGCAGCTTGGCGCCGTGCTTGATGATGCCGCCGTATTCCTGGGTGGTACCCGGCATGAAGCCCGGCACATCGACAAAGGTGACGACCGGAATGTTGAAGGCATCGCAGAAACGCACGAAACGGGCAGCCTTGATCGAGGACTTGATGTCCAGACAGCCGGCCAGCACGAGCGGCTGGTTGGCGACGATACCCACCGGATGACCATCGATGCGGGCGAAGCCGATGATGATGTTCTTGGCGTAGTCTGGCTGAATTTCGAAGAAGTCGCTGTCATCGGCAATCTTGATGAGCAGTTCCTTCATGTCGTACGGCTTGTTGGCGTTGTCCGGCACCAGGGTGTCGAGCGAGTAGTCAACGCGGTCGGCCGGATCGTTGGTCGGGGTGACCGGCGGCTTTTCACGGTTGTTGGCCGGCAGGAAACCCATGAAGCGACGCAGCATGGAGAGGGCTTCGACATCGTTTTCGAAGGCCAGATCAGCCACGCCGGACTTGCTGGTGTGGGTCACGGCGCCGCCCAGTTCTTCGGCGGTAACTTCTTCGTGGGTCACGGTCTTCACGACTTCCGGACCGGTCACGAACATGTAGGAAGAATCCTTGACCATGAAGATGAAGTCGGTCATCGACGGCGAATACACCGCACCACCGGCACAGGGGCCCATGATCATGGAGATCTGCGGCACGACGCCGGAGGCCATCACGTTGCGCTGGAACACGTCGGCATAGCCGCCCAGGGAGGCCACGCCTTCCTGGATACGGGCACCGCCCGAATCGTTCAGGCCGATCACCGGCGCGCCGACCTTCATGGCCTGGTCCATGACCTTGCAGATCTTTTCAGCGTGTGTTTCGGACAGGGAACCGCCAAAGACGGTGAAATCCTGCGAGAAGACGAAAACCAGGCGGCCATTGATGGTGCCGTAGCCGACGACGACGCCGTCGCCCGGGGTCTTTTCGGATTTATCCATGCCGAAATCGACGCAGCGATGCTCCTTGAACATATCCCATTCCTCGAAGGAATCCGGATCGAGCAAGAGTTCGATACGTTCGCGGGCGGTCAGCTTGCCCTTGGCGTGCTGGCTGTCGATACGCTTCTGGCCGCCGCCGAGGCGGGCCAGTTCACGCTTTTTTTCCAGCTGGCGGATGATGTCGTGCATAGAAAACTCCCAAGAAAAAGCGGGTCGTTGATTAATGTTTCAGGTAATCGAGCAGGGCATAGGCCGCCGCAGCCGGCGTCGTGCTCCCTGCTTCGACAGAACGGGTGAGTGCGGGCAGGTTTTCCTGCACGCGCGGGTGATGACGGAAATGCTGGCGCAGGCCGGCATCGATCAGTTGCCACATCCAGGCCAGCGATTGATGCTGGCGTTTGGCAGCGAATTCGCCGGTCGGCTTGAGGGCCGCCTGGTATTTCTCGACTTCTTCCCAGAAATCGACAATGCCCTGCTTGTGCAAGGCAGAGAGTGCGATGACCGGGGGGGACCAGTTGGGCGAGGCCGGGCGCAGCATGTGCAGCGCGTTGCGCCACTGGGCGCGCACCACCGCCGTTGCCTGCTTGTCGATGTCGGCCTTGTTGATGACCACAAGATCAGCAATCTCGACGATGCCTTTCTTGATCGCCTGCAGGTCGTCGCCGGCATTCGGCAATTGCAGCAGGCAGAACATATCGACCATCCCGGCCACCGTCGTTTCCGACTGACCGACACCGACCGTCTCGATGATGATCACGTCGTAGCCGGCGGCTTCACAGAGCAGCATGGCCTCACGTGTCTTCTCGGCAACGCCCCCCAGCGAACCGGCGGACGGGCTCGGCCGGATGAAGGCTTCCTCGCGCTGCGAAAGCAGTTCCATCCGGGTCTTGTCACCGAGGATGGAGCCCCCGGTCACGGTCGACGACGGATCGATGGCCAAAACCGCCAGCTTCTTGCCCTGGCCGATCAGCCAGACGCCGAGCGCTTCGATGAAGGTCGACTTGCCCGCGCCCGGGACGCCGGAGATGCCGATCCGGATCGCATTGCCGGTTTTCGGCAACAGCGCGGTCAGCACCTGCTGCGCACGTTGCTGATGATCAGCACGCGTCGATTCGATCAGCGTGATGGCCTTGGCCAGCGCACGGCGCTGGCCGGCCAGCACGCCGTCCACCAGTTGGCGGTCGGCGTCGGACAAGAGGTTGGCCTGCACAGGAAGGTCGCCCAGATTCATGCAGCGATCAGGCGCGGGCCTTGCGGATTTCTTCCAGCACCTTCTTGGCCGAATCCTCGATCCGGGTACCCGGACCAAAGACGGCCTTGGCACCGGCCGCGAACAGGGCATCGTAATCCTGCGCCGGGATCACCCCCCCTGCGAAGACGATGATGTCGTCGGCGCCCTGATCCTTCAGGCACTGGATGATCTGCGGCACCAGGGTCTTGTGACCGGCAGCCAGCGACGAGCAGCCGATGGCGTGCACATCGTTCTCGATGGCCTGACGGGCGGCTTCTTCCGGAGTCTGGAAGAGCGGGCCCATGTCGATGTCGAAGCCGAGGTCGGCGTAGGCGGTCGCCACCACCTTGGCGCCACGGTCGTGACCGTCCTGCCCCAGCTTGGCGATCATGATGCGCGGACGACGGCCTTCTTCTTCGGCGAACTTGGCCACATCGGCCTTGATCTGTTCCCAGCTTTCCATGCCTTCGACCACCCCACCATAGACACCGGAAATGGTTTGATTGTTGGCGCGGAAGCGGCCAAAGACCTTTTCCAGCGCATCGGAGACTTCGCCGACCGTGGCGCGCAGGCGAATCGCCTTGACCGACAGGTCGAGCAGGTTGCCTTCGCCGGTTTCAGCGCACTTGGTCAGGGCTTCCAGCGCGGCGTTGACCGCAGCCGCGTCACGGGTAGCGCGGATTTGCTTGAGGCGGGCAACCTGAGCTTCGCGCACGGCATGGTTGTCGATATCGAGAATCTCGATCGCGTCTTCCTTGGCCAGCTTGTACTTGTTCACGCCGACGATGACGTCCTTGCCGGAGTCGATGCGCGCCTGCTTGTCGGCGGCACAGGTCTCGACCTGCATCTTGGCCCAGCCGGATTCAACAGCCTTGGTCATGCCGCCCATGGCTTCGATTTCCTGGATGATGCCCCAGGCCTTGTCGGCCATGTCCTGGGTCAGCTTTTCCATCATGTAGGAGCCGGCCCACGGATCGACGACGTTGGTGATGTGGGTTTCTTCCTGGATGATCAGCTGCGTGTTGCGGGCAATGCGGGCCGAGAATTCGGTCGGCAGCGCGATGGCTTCGTCGAGCGCGTTGGTGTGCAGCGACTGGGTGCCGCCAAATACGGCCGCCATCGCTTCGATGGTGGTACGCACGACGTTGTTGTACGGATCCTGCTCGGTCAGCGACCAGCCGGAGGTCTGCGAGTGGGTACGCAGCATCATCGACTTCGGGCTCTTGGCATTGAAGCCGGACATGATGCGGTGCCACAGCAGGCGGGCAGCACGCATCTTGGCAATTTCGAGATAGAAGTTCATCCCGACCGCCCAGAAGAAGGACAAACGACCCGCAAAGGTATCGACGTCCATGCCCGAGGCCACACCGGTACGCACGTATTCCATGCCGTCGGCCAGCGTGAAGGCCAGTTCGATGGCCTGGTTGGCGCCGGCTTCCTGGATGTGATAACCGGAAATCGAGATCGAGTTGAACTTCGGCATGTGCTGCGCGGTGTAACCGAAGATGTCGGCGATGATCTTCATCGACGGCTTGGGCGGATAGATGTAGGTGTTCCGCACCATGAATTCTTTGAGGATGTCGTTCTGGATCGTGCCGGAGAGTTGCTCCTGCTTCACGCCCTGCTCTTCGGCAGCCACGATGTAGCCGGCGAGAATCGGCAGCACGGCACCGTTCATCGTCATCGAGACGGAAATCTTGTCGAGCGGGATGCCGTCGAACAAGATCTTCATGTCTTCGACGGAGTCGATTGCCACACCCGCCTTGCCGACGTCACCGACGACACGGGGATTATCGGAGTCATAGCCACGGTGCGTCGCCAGATCGAAAGCCACAGACACGCCCTGACCACCGGCGGCCAGCGCCTTGCGGTAGAACGCATTGGAGGCTTCGGCGGTGGAGAAGCCAGCGTACTGGCGGATGGTCCACGGCTTGACCGCGTACATGGTCGGTTGCGGGCCGCGCAGGAAGGGGGCCACACCCGGCAGGGTGTCGGCAAATTCGAGACTTTCGACGTCCTTCTTGGTGTACAGCGCCTTGACCTGGAGCCCCTCCGGGGTGTTCCAGACCAGGTTATTGACGTCGCCACCCGGCGCCTGTTTGGCCGCGGCCTTTTCCCAAGCATCCAGGTTATTGGAATCAAAGAACTTTTCTGACATGTGACACCCCTTACTGAATTCGATTTTTTCAGGCCGATGATGCAGAATTCAAAATTCTACGCCTTCGGGCCTAGCTTGACATACATAACTCCACATAATACTGTATCCATAATTATGGAAGCAAGTCGGCAATGCATCGACTGCACCGAACGAGACCACGCTGAAAATGACCCGTATCGCACCTACCGCGCTGTACCAAGAAGTCGCCGAACGACTGCGCCAGCGCATCTTTGCCCATGAACTCACCCCGGGCACCTGGATTGACGAGCAAAAGCTCGCCGAACAGTACGGCATCTCCCGTACGCCGTTGCGGGAAGCCCTCAAGGTGCTCGCCTCGGAAGGCCTCGTCGAACTGAAGCCGCGTCGCGGCTGCTACGTGACGGAAATTTCCCGTCAGGACCTCGACGACATCTTCCCGCTGATGGCCATGCTGGAAGGCCGCTGCGCCGCTGAAGCCGTCAAGCGTGCCCGCTCCGCCGACATGAACAGCCTGAAGCACATTCATGAGCGCCTCGAATCCGCCGCCCGGGATGGACGCATCGATGCGTTTTTTGAAGCCAATCAGGAATTCCACAAGCGCATTCAGGAGCTTTCCGGCAATCGCTGGCTGCTGTCCGTCATTCAGGATTTGCGCAAGGTCCTGAAGCTCTCCCGACTGCATTCGCTGTCACTCGAAGGCCGTCTGCAACAATCTCTGGACGAGCATCGCCTGATCATGGCTGCACTGGATAGCGGCGATGCCGCCAAGGCTGAAAAGCTGATGCATGATCATCTGCTTTCCGGGCGAGAGGCCTTGGCAAAGATTGAAACAGCCAGCCCCAAAGCCAGCGATTAATTCAGCCTGTCCGTGATCGCCAGATGCGTTAGCGCATCTGGTTTTCGATACTGCTGAACAAACGATCGTAAATGGCGATCAAGGCATCCCGGTCCGAACTGCCGCGCACCCACTTCTTCGCCTGAACCGCGCTCAGCGCTTCCTGTTCCAGCTCGGAGAGCGTCCGAACATCCAGTTGCTCACCATGGAGGATCGCGGTCACATCCGCGCGTGCTTTCTGCGCCAATGCAACCAGGCGCATGGACGAGCCCATGTTCTGCGCACCACTGTCGATCTGGGTGGACAAGCCTTCAACCTGGCTTGCCGAGGTCGCCGATGCACCCAGGGTTTGACTGAACGCGTCCGCCGTCTGACGGGCGTCGAGCACCGCCACATTGAGGCCGGAAATCTGCTCGGTCGTCAGACTCATCGATGCCATGATCGCCTCAATCGCGGCGGCAATTTCTTCAGCAGAACGCTGGGATTGATCGGCCAGCTTGCGCACTTCGTCCGCGACCACGGCAAAACCACGCCCGGCTTCGCCAGCCCGCGCCGCTTCAATGGCCGCGTTCAGCGCCAGCAGATTTGTTTGCTTGGCAATGCCGTCGATATGGCCGGTCAGCTGAGCAATGGCATTTGCCTTGTCGCTCAAGTCAGCCAGCGCCTGTACCCCGCTTTCGGCAGCCAGGGTGGCCCCACCCAATGCGCCCGACATCTTGCTGGCAGCATCGGCCATCTGATTGGCCGAGCTTGCGAACTCGCCCGAAAGACGTTCAGTCTGCTGGGCGTGGGCGCCAATTTCCTCGAGCGAGCGACTGACATGATCAATCGCCATCGAGAGGCCCTTTTCCGAACGCAGGAATACACGCGAAAGCAAGGCCTCTCGAGCCACCGACTCCTGCGCGGCATTCACCTCATCCAGCAACCTTTGCATGCGCTCCAGCACATTACGGAAGGTACCGTGCAAGCCGGTCTGCTGGAGACGACGCCAACGCCGCTCCTCAGACAGCGCAGCCATGGCGCCAATGATTTCTCTAAATGCGGTCTCTGTTTGATCCAACACGGAGTTCAGATTAACCCGGATGCTTTCCAGACGAGGATCATCGAACGCATTGGGCAGGCGCTCAACCATCTCCCCCTGGCTAACACGGGTGAGCACCGCATCGAGTGCAGCTAGTTCAGCCTGATGAGGACGGACAGGCCAGATCGTCAGAATCAAGGCAGGCGACAAGAGCAGTACGCTCAGCCAAGGTGAATAGAAGGCTGCCAGCATACCCAGGGCAATGAAGACCCCAGCCACAAAAAATCTAGAGCGAGAAAACCAGCTCTTCATAACTTTTTCCCGTTTGCTCAAGCAGGTCCAGCAGGACCTTGGTTCCAGCAGCAATGGCATCGCGTGCCCCCGCCTTGCGCTCAGCATCCAGCATCTGCGCATAGACCGGCGTGATCGCAGTGATGGCCTCACGCCTTGGACAACGACGTACCGAGGTATAGCCAACGATCTGATTGCGGCTGTCGAAATCCGGTGTGATGTGGGTGAACACCCAATAATAGCTGCCATCCTTGGCCATGTTCTTCACATAGCCGAAGAACTCCTGGCCAGCCTGAATCGTATCCCAGGCCAGTTTGAATGCCGAGCGCGGCATGTCGGGATGACGCACGATGTTGTGTTGCGAACCGAGCAATTCGGCTTCGCTATAGCCGGAAAACTCGATGAAAATCGGGTTCCCGTACGTAATGATGCCCTTGGCGTTGGTTTTCGAGACGATGAAATCATCCTCCCGCATCACCCGCTCCACAGAGGTCGGTTCAATCTTGCGCTTCACCTTGCCCCCTTACTCCTGCAGCCGCAAACTTCAAAAATGACGAAACTAGCTATTACTCTAGCGCAAAAGAGCCCATGCAGGCTTGACCCAGCACAATAAAAAACCCCGCCAGCCTGCGCTGGCGGGGTTTTCGGGTAAATCACCGATTAGTGGTTGCTGGCAGAAGCTGCACCGTAGCCGGTTTGTGCACGAACGTACTGGTCTTCGAATGCCTCGATTTCCTGCTTGGCGCGAGCGCTGGCATCCATCTTGGAGAAGACGATAGCAGTCAGGAAGGCGATCGGCATGGCAAACAGGGCCGGCTGGGTGTAGGGGAAGAGCGCAGCAGCGTTGCCGAGCACGTCAACCCAGACAGACTTCGAGAACAGCACGAAGAGCACGGCGGAGATCAGGCCGCTGTAACCGCCGACCAGGGCACCCTTGGTGGTCAGGCCCTTCCAGTACATGGAGAGGATCAGAACCGGGAAGTTAGCCGCAGCAGCAACACCGAAGGCCAGACCAACCATGAACGCGATGTTCATCTTTTCGAACAGGATGCCGAGGACGATGGCAACCATGCCGAGCACGATGGTAGCGATCTTGGAAACACGGATTTCCGAAGCTTCGGAAGCCTGCCCCTTCATGATCACGCGAGCGTAGATGTCGTGGGAGATGGCAGAAGCACCCGCCAGCGCCAGACCGGACACCACCGCCAGAATGGTGGCGAAGGCCACGGCAGCCAGGAAGCCGAGCAGCATGTCGCCACCGACGGCCTTGGCCAGGTGCATGGCAACCATGTTGCCGCCACCGATCAGCTTCTTGCCGATCTCACCACCTTCGAAGAAGGCCGGGTCCTGACCGACGATGAGGATACCGCACAGGCCCATCAGGAAGATCACGTTGAAGAAGTAGGCCACGAAACCGGATGCGTAGAGCACAGACTTGCGCGCTTCCTTGGCATCGGTCACGGTGAAGAAGCGCATCAGGATGTGCGGCAGACCGGCAGTACCGAACATCAGGCCCAGACCGAGCGAGATGGCGGTGACCGGATCCTTCAGCAACGCGCCCGGGTACATCAGCTTGTCACCCAGCTTGTGAACAGCCATGGCCTTGTCGAGCAGGGTGTTAAAGGAGAAGCCGAACTGACCGAAGGCCAAGAACATGACCAGCGTACCGCCGGAGAGCAGCATGCAGGCCTTGATGATCTGCACCCAGGTCGTGGCAACCATGCCACCGAAGGTCACGTACACCATCATCAGGATACCGACAACGAAGATGGCAGTGTTGTACTCGAGACCGAACAGCAGCTTGATCAGCTGACCGGCACCCACCATCTGGGCAATCAGGTAGAAGCAGACCACGGTCAGCGAAGAAACTGCTGCCATTGTGCGGACCTTGCCCTGATCGAGGCGGTAGGCGGTAATGTCGGAGAAGGTAAACTTGCCAAGGTTACGCAGGCGTTCAGCCATCAGGAACAGGATGATCGGCCAGCCGGCAAAGAAACACAGCATGTAGATGTAGCCGTCATAACCCTGGGTATAGACCATGGCGGTCAGCCCGAGCAGCGTGGCAGCAGACATGTAGTCGCCGGCGATCGCCAGACCGTTCTGGAAACCGGTGATACCGCCGCCTGCGGTATAGAAGTCAGAGGTCGATTTGGTGCGGGAAGCGGCCCAGTAGGTAATGCCCATCGTCATGGCGACGAAGATGCAGAACATGATGATGGCGTGCCAGTTGGTTGCCTGCTTTTCAGTCTGGGCAACGGCATCGGCAGCAAAACCAGCAGCGGAAAATGCAGCCAGCGAGAGTGCGGTGATCAGGTTACGCATTATTTTTGCTCCTTCCAGGCGTCCTTGATGATTTCCTGGTTGATCGCATCAAACTCGCCATTGGCACGTTTGACGTAGAGTGCGGTCAGAACCCAGAAGAAGACGAACATGAAAAGCTCAACGGTCACCCCGATCGTCCAGCGGGAGCCTTCTGCAATCGGCTGCCCCAGGGACATCGGATTGAAGGCGACCACAAGAACGAAACCGTAAAACATGACCAAGGTGATCAAGGACAGGGTCCATGCGAAACGCCCGCGGCGAGCGACCAATTCCTGGAACTTCGGATTGGCCCGCATGTGCTGATACATCGCACTGCTCATGGCAAATTCTCCTCTTGCTTATCTAATTAATTAATAATTACGGATACTGCAACGCGAATATATATCTTATATAAGACCATTGCAATGTATTTTCCCCGCTGACAACAGCATTTTTTGTCGTAATTCCAAAGAGATATGTCTACGGTCAACCTTCAAATCGATGGCGAAATCGCCACCCTCACGCTCGACAATCCGGGCAAGTTAAACGCCATCAATCTGGGTATGTGGCAGCAGATCGCCGCCATACTTCAACAGATCAGCGACGATCCTTCTGTGCGCAGCCTGGTCATCCGAGGGGCAGGCAAGGATGCCTTTGCCGCCGGTGGCGATCTGGAGGAGTTTGTGACTGGCCGCGCCACTCTGGAGCAAGCACTGCATTACCACGGGCAGGTCGCTGCAGCACTGAACGCCATTGCCGACTGCCCGCACCCGACCGTTGCCCTGATCAACGGCGCATGCATCGGTGGCGGACTGGAAATTGCGGGCGTGTGCGATTTGCGCATCGCAGGCGAAAGTGCCCGCTTTGGCGCCCCGATCAACCGCCTCGGGTTCTCTATGTATCCGGGCGAAATGGAAGGGCTGCTCAAGCTCGCCGGTCCGGCAGTCATGAAGGAGATCCTGCTCGAAGGCCGCATCCTGACCGCGACTGAAGCCTATGAAAAAGGCCTGGTGACGCGCATCGTGCCGGATGCACAGGTCGAAGACGAAGCCTACGCCACGGCCCGTCGCATCTGTAACGGGGCCCCTCTGGTCGCCGGTTGGCACAAACAGTGGATTCGCCGCCTGATGAGCGGTCGACCGCTGAACGACGAGGAAAAAGCCGCTTCCTTCGCGTTTCTGGACACCGAAGACTACAAGGAAGGGCTTGCCGCCTTCCTCGAAAAGCGCAAACCCGTCTTCAAAGCACGCTGATCAGGCGCCCAATACGGTGTGCAACATCTTGGCCGAGAGCAAGATCAGCACACCGGCGAAAACTTTCTTGAGCGTAGCCACCGGCAGACGGTGTGCCAGCCGCGCCCCCAGAGGCGCCGTGAAGGTCGATACCGCACTGATTGCGACCAGTGCCGGCAGATAGACATAGCCCACCGACCAAGCCGGCAGGCCCTCAACCGACCAACCATTGATCAGATACCCTGCCCCACCGGCCAGCGCAATGGGCAAGCCGATGGCCGCCGAGGTCCCGATCGCATTCTGCATTTTGACGTTGCACCAGGTCATGAAGGGAACGGAAAGGGAACCTCCACCAATCGCCACCAGGGCCGAAATCAGCCCGATACCCGAACCGACACCAGCCAGGCCCAACGGCCCCGGCAAGGCTCGGGAAGGCTTGGGCTTCACATTCAGGATCATCTGCAATGAGACATAGGCCATGAAGCAGCCGAAGAAAATGGCCAGGGGACGTGTCGGTGCAGAAGCAGCGATGAACGTACCACCAAAAGTGCCGAACAGCACGCCGGGCGCAATGCCTTTGACGATATCCCAGCGCACTGCGCCATGCGCGTGATGCGCCCTCAGACTGGACACCGAAGTCAGCACAATGGCTGCCATGGAGGTACCCAGCGCCAGGTGCACCATCTGTGCCGGCGGAAACCCCTGGGCTGCAAACATCGTCGTCAGCACCGGCACCATGATGCCGCCTCCGCCCACGCCCAAGAGTCCGGCGAAAAATCCGACAAATGCACCCAAGGCCAAATAGGCGAGCAACCACTCGATACTCATCATTTACTCCTGAACTGCCGCAATTCCGAGCAGCGTCTCAACAATGAAGCGCCATTCGTTCGGCGCAACCGGCGTAATCGACAAGCGATTGCCGCGCGCCAGGAGGCGCATGTTAGCAAGTTCCGGATGCAGACGCAGCGCGGCCAGCGTCAGCAAAGGCGTCTTCCGGACAAAACGCACGTCCCGCAACCACCAACGGGGTTGATCCGGCTTCGATTTGGCATCGAAATACGGGTTGACCGTATCGAACTGGGTGGGATCGGGATAAGGCTCGGAACACACCTCAGCCAGTCCAGCAATACCGGGTTCGGCACACGATGAGTGATAAAAGAACAGAAGATCACCGATCTTCATCGCATCACGCATGAAATTGCGTGCCTGATAATTTCGCACACCAGTCCAGGGCACCGTTCCCAAGCGGGCAAGATCGTCGATGGAAACCTCATCCGGCTCCGATTTCATCAACCAGTACGACACGCCTTTCTCCAATGAAAAACGGGCGGCAGAGTCATCTGCCACCCGTTTGAATATTGGCCCCCGCGGGTGCCGTCAGGCCGGCATCCTGAACCGGGGTTCAGAGTGGTTGCTTTCCTCCCGCATCAGGCACGCTCGACGAAGAGCGCGCACAACAGCGGTTTCAACGGTCCGCAACCGATGCCAATCAGCATTGGTTCAAGGAATCTATGGCCTTAACGAACACCGCAGGGGACACACTGCGGATGGTACCGGGATCAACAGCGCGGGATCACAGATCCAGTTGCTGCTGGGGCACCAGCACGGCATCCAGCCGTGCTCCCATGTCTTCGATTCTACGCTTCGTATCGGAAGTATCAACACCGTCCGTCGGTGTGCTGCCTTCGATCAGGGTCAGGCGTTCATGTGCAATGTTCAGCGCCGCCATGACCGCCACACGCTCGGCGATCGAACTCTTGGTCCGCTGCGCGATTTCGCGCATCTTGCCATCCACAAGATCGACGGCCGACAACAAGGCGGCACGCTCTTCCGGCAGACAGGCCACGCGGTATTCGCGACCCATGATCTTGACGTCGAGGAAATTGGTCTCGGCGCTCATCTCAGGCATCCTCAGGGATTTGGTCCATCAGGCCCTCAAGACGTTCCCGTGCCTGCGTCATGGCCTGGCGCAAATGCAGGCGCTCCGCTTCGGCTGCGGCAATCTGGTTCTTCAGGACTTCGTTCTCGGCACGCAACTGTTGAATCAGGCCAATCGCCTGTTCAACCTTGCTTTCGAGCGCTTCGAGTTCGGTATTCATGGCGCGGACTATAAAGGTTGAATCGCTGCATGGTCAAGGACTAAGCCGTTCTTCTCAAAGTAGTTTATCGGCAATTTACAGATTGAATAATGCATTACAGCGTGATTACGCGTACAATCGCGCCCGCTTCAGGTGCTGCCGACGGACTCTCCGAACGCAGTTAAACGGGAAAGCGGTGCGTCGCCCAAGCGACCATGCCGCTGCTGCCCCCGCAACGGTAAGTGAGTGCGGGCCTGCCACAACGCCACTGGGACATATCCCGGGAAGGCGGCAGGTCAAGACTCGCGAGCCCGGATACCGGCCTGGATCAACTCGCTGAAGTGCCACGGGGTGGTGGCGCGGCTCGGTTCAAGGCCCATTCCCCTGCACTTCTTCCTCTGATCATCTCATGCTGCTGGCGGGGTCGCCATCAGCCTAGGAAGTGCCATGCCCCTTCGCCCCACCCCAATTGCAACCTTGCTGTCCCTTGCATTCGTACAAGTTGCCTCTGCAGAAGCACCGTCTCTGAATACAGTACAAGTGACCGCAACCCGCCAAGCCATGCGTGCCAATGAAGTGCTCGCTGATATCTCTGTGATTGAAAGAGAAGAGATCGAGCAAGCAGGTTCGTCCACGCTCACCGAGTTGCTCTCCCGACAACCCGGCATCGAAATGACGTCGAGTGGCAGTTACGGTGCCACCTCTAGCATTCTGATGCGAGGCACAAGCAAAGGCCACACGCTGGTCCTGGTGGATGGCATTCGCGTTGGCTCGGCATCCTCGGGAGAAATGGCAGCGTGGTCACGCCTCCCCCTCAATCAGATTGATCGAATTGAAATCCTTCGTGGTCCGGCCTCCTCCCTTTATGGCAGTGATGCCATCGGTGGGGTTATTCAGATCTTTACGCGCCGCGGGAACGGTCCCATTAAATTCAACGCAGAAGTAGGCGCAGGGACTTACGATACCCAAACAGAAAGCTTCGGATTCTCAGGCGGACAGGATGGTTGGCACTATGCCGCCAACGTAGGCCACAGCCAAACCCGGGGGTTCAATAGCACCACACCACGGAGTGGTGGATATAACCGCGACCGTGACAGCTTCAGCAACACCAATTTCTCCGGCAGTCTTGGCTATACCTTTGCCAAAGGCCACGAGGCAGGCGCCAGCTACTACTTCAGTGACGGGGACAGTGGCTATGACAGTTCGACAGACAAGACTGCCATTTGGCGAAACCAGTTGGCCATCTCGACCTTAAGCACGTATCTCAAAAACGCCATCACACAGAATTGGACCAGCACCCTGCGCCTTGGCCAAAGCGTAGATGAAACGCGCGCAATGAAAAATGGTGCGCTTGATAGCTTGTTTAAAACTGTCCAACGCCAATACACCTGGCAGCATGATTTCAAGCTTCCGGTCGGCAACGCCCTATTTGCGTTGGAGCGCCTCGATCAATCGGTCACGGGGACCGGCAAGTACCCGATTGAAGAACGTACGATTGACTCGCTACTCCTGGGCTGGAATGGCCAGATTGGCGGCCACCATCTGCAGGTAAATGCCCGCAATGACAACAGTTCCCAGTTTGGCGACAAGACAACCGGCGCCATCGCCTACGGCTACCAACTGACCCAGCATTGGCGTGCCAATGCCGGCCTGGGTACGGCCTTCAAGGCGCCGTCCTTCAGTGACTTGTACTACCCACTCACCAGTGGCCGCCAAGGGAATCCGAACCTCAAGCCAGAAAGCTCGATCAATCAGGAAGCGGCCATACAGTACGACAATGGTCGTCACCGTGCCTCATTGACGCTCTTTCAGAACCGGGTTGCCGACCTGATCTCGTGGTCCGGTCTTAATACCCCGATCAATATTGGTGAAGCAAAAATTCAAGGGGCTACCTTGAGCTACGAGGGAAAAATTGCCGACTATGACTTGAGCGCCAGCTACAGCCATGTCGATCCGCGTGATCGTGCCATGCACCGACTCCTGGCCCGCCGTGCCCAGAACTATGGATCGGCCAGCATTGGCAAACAGCTTGGAGCCTGGGAATGGCGCCTCGAACTGCAAGCACAAGGGCAGCGTTTTGACACCGACGCCAATACCCGCAAGCTGGCTGGCTATGCACTCACCAATGTTTATGCCGCCTACCGTTTCGAGCGTGACTGGTCCGTTTTCGCGCGCGTCAACAACATGTTTGACCGCAACTACGAAACCGCTGCTGACTTCACCACCCCCGGCCTGAACGCCTTCATCGGCGTCCGCTACGCACCGAAGTAAGCCCATGCCCTCCCGCCGCCGCGCCCTGCTCATCCTGCTCGCGCTCTGTCTCCTAGCCGGGGCGAGCTTTGCAGTGGCGCTCAGTCTGGGCAGCCTGCACATTCCGGTTTCGGATGTGTGGGCGGCGTTGACCGGCGGGGAAGCGGGCGGCATGGACGTGGTGCTGCAACTGCGTTTGCCGCGAGCGATTGCCGGCTTTGCCTGCGGCGGCCTGCTCGCCCTGGCCGGCGCGCTGATGCAGGTGTTGCTGCGCAATCCGTTGGCCGATCCTTATGTACTGGGGATTTCCGGCGGGGCGGGCGTCGGGGCGATGTTCGCCATCCTGCTCGGGCTGCCGATCATCGGGATCGACGGCTTGGCACTGGCCGGCGCGCTGGGGGCCATGTTCATCGTGTTTGGCCTGGCGCACGGCGATGGCAGCTGGACCCAGACCCGCTTGCTGCTCACCGGCGTCATCGTCGCCGCCGGTTGTGGCGCGCTGATTGCACTGATGCTCGCCATTGCCCCGGAGCACAAACTGCGCGGCATGCTGTTCTGGCTGATGGGCGACCTCGGCCAGAGCACACACTGGTGGCCACCGGTGCTTGCCTTAGTTGTGGCGCTGGCCGTGGCCGTGCCCTATGCCCGCGAGCTCAACCTGCTCTCACGCGGGCTGATGCAGGCGCGCGCCCTTGGGGTCTCGGTCGACCGCCTGCGCTACATCGTGTATCTGCTGGCTTCGCTGGCCACCGCCGCCTCGGTGACCACGGCCGGCTCGATCGGCTTTGTCGGTCTCGTCGTACCGCATCTGGTGCGTCTGGCCACCGGCAACGATCAGCGTCTGCTGCTCCCGGCCTCGGTGTTGGCTGGCGGTTCCCTGCTCGTGCTGGCCGATACCGCTGCACGCACCGTGCTCGCGCCGCAGCAACTGCCGGTCGGCGTGCTGACGGCCCTGATCGGCGTGCCGGTTTTCCTCTTCCTGCTGTCGAGGCAACCGAAATGAGCCGGCCCCTGCTTGAAGCCCATCAGCTGCGGGTTGAAATTGCCGGCAAAACAGTGGTCGACCGCATCGATCTGCAGGTCGCGGGCGGTGAACGTCTGGCCATTCTCGGCCGCAACGGTGCCGGTAAATCGACGCTGCTCTCCGTACTGGCCGGCTTGCGCAAGCCGGATGGCGGCGCCGTGCTGCTCGATGGTGAAGATTGCGCCCTGTTGCCGGCGCGGGAGTCCGCCTTGCGCCGGGCCTGGCTCGGCCAGTTTCAGAACGATCCCTTCGGCTCAACCGTACTCGAAACCGCCCTCACCGGTCGTCATCCGCACCTTGGCCGTTGGGCCTGGGAAAGCAGGCACGATGCCGATCTCGCACGCAGCGCCCTGAGCGCTGTCGGACTGGCCGGCATGGAGGAGCGCCAGATTCACACCTTGTCCGGCGGCGAACGCCAGCGCCTGGCCATTGCCACGCTGCTCACCCAGGCGGCCCCGCTCTATCTGCTGGACGAACCGCTGTCGCACCTCGACCTGAACCACCAGATGGCCGTCCTCGAACTCTTTGCCGGCACGGCCCGCGATTGTGGTGCCGGCGTGGTCATGGTTCTGCACGACCCGGCCCTGGCCCACCGCTTTTGCGACCGTGCCCTGCTCGTGCATGGCGATGGGTGCACGGAGCAGGGGCCGGTCGACGCCATCCTGACCGCAGAAAAGCTGTCCCAACTTTACGGCTATGGCCTGCGTCAGCTCGACGATCGCGGCCACCGCTGTTTCATCCCGGAGTAAGTCATGAGCATCAGCCACGAAACCCGCATGCAGAAGAAAAAAGCCGTCGTCGATGAAAAAATCGCCGCCGCGCAGGAAGAGCGCGGGGTCTTGCTGGTCAATACCGGTAACGGCAAGGGCAAATCCTCTGCCGCCTTCGGCGTGGTCGCCCGCGCCCTCGGTCATGGTCTGCAGGTGGCGGTCGTCCAGTTCGTCAAAGGCCGCTCGGATACGGGTGAGGAAGCTTTTTTCCGCACTCAGCCGGGCGTGCGCTGGCATGTCGGTGGCGAAGGCTTTACCTGGGAAACCCAGGACAAGGAACGCGACGCCCGTGCCGCCCAGGCCGCCTGGCAGGTTGCCTGCGGCTATCTGGCCGACCCGGCGATCGGCCTCGTCGTGCTCGATGAAATGACCTATGCCTTCAAATACGGCTGGCTCGACCTGCCCGAAGTCCTGGCCAAACTGGCCGCCCGTCCGAGCCTGCAGCATGTCATCATCACCGGCCGCGCCGCCCCGGACGCCCTGCGCGACGCGGCCGATACGGTGAGCGAGATCGGCAACGAGAAGCACGCTTTCCAGGCTGGCGTGAAAGCCATGCCCGGCCTCGACTGGTAAGCCCGCCGACGGTCGACCGCAGTCCATGCCCCGTTTTCAGCATCTTCTGAGTAGCCTGCTGCTGGCCTGCTACCTGCTTGCCGGGCCGGCCACGGCGGCCACCCTGCTCGGCATCGTCACCGAACGCGCCGCGCCCACAGCACTGGAGGCGGCGCATCGCCACCTCGACGCCCAGCCGCAGGACCGCATTCTGCTGCGGACGCCCGCCCAGCTGATGGCTGCCAACGAACGCCAGCTGAAAAGCTGGATCGGGGACGCAGACGCCATTCTGGCCGTTTCCGTGTTCGGCGATCCGGCGCGTCGTCTGAAGGACGCCCTGGACCGCCATGCCCGCCCGCAGACACGCTTGCTCGCAATGAATGGCGAAGCCAGCCTGTCGCTGATGAGCCGGGGCCTCGACGGCCCGGGCAGTCTGGCCGATTTTCCGCCGGAGACGCTCCGTCAGCTGGCGCAGGAAAAAATCCCGGACAGCGCACTGAGCGCCGCCCGCAACCACCCCACCGCAGCCCGCTGGCTGGCCGCCCGCCAGCTCTGGCAAGGCTGGGGCGCCGAGAACACCGCCGCACTGTTTGCCCACCTGCTGGATCCCCGCCGCCCCTTGCCGTTGCCCCGAGCGGAACCGGCACTCCGGGTACGCCAGGACAAGCAGGAACTGAGCGACGCCCGCGCCTGGACGGCCGGCCGGACACTCGGCCTCAGCGCCGCGCCGACCACGGTCGTGCTCGATCTGGCCAACATGGACGGCAGTGCCCCCGCTGCGCTCTGCGCCGCCCTCACCGCGCGGCAGACGCCCTGCCTCCAGGTCCTGGCCCGCTGGGGTGGTACCTCGCGCGAGGTGATCGAACGCCTACCCGAGATCCTGGCCCCCGCACGTATCGGCAGCCTCGTCGTGCTGCAGGATTTCGTGGTCGGCGCTGCCGAAGGGCGTGATGCCGTCACCCAGGCCCTGCAAGCGCTCAACGTGCCGGTCATCAAGGCCCTCCGTCTCACCGAGCGCAATGCGACGCAATGGCGGCTGTCGCCCGACGGTCTACCCGCCGATTCGGTGCAATATCGAGTCGCCCTGCCGGAATTGCAGGGCATCGGCCAGCCCATCGTCGTTTCCGCACTCGGCCCGGTGCGGGCCGATGCGCGTACCGGCCTCAGCCTGCGTCCGCCGGTCGCCCTGGCTGCCGAAGTCGACCGTCTGGCCGCGCGCGTGGCCCGCTGGCACGCCCTGGCCGCCAAGGCCAACGCGGATAAGCGCGTCGCCGTCATTTATTACAACCACCCACCGGGCCGGCAAAACATCGGAGCGGACAACCTGGATGTGCCGCACTCCCTGTTCGAGATGCTGACGGCCCTCAAGGCAGCCGGCTATCGTACGGGCGAACTGCCGGCGTCACCGGAAGCCTTGCTCGACCGGATCATGGCGCAGGGCGTGAACCTGCCGGAAGATCGCGCCGCCCTGCGCGAGCTGGCAGCGACGGTCAACACCCTGAGCAAGGACGATTACCGCCGCTGGTTCGGCACCTTGCCGGAGCGGCTCCAAGGCGAGATGACGCGCGGCCCGCTCGGCCGCCTGCACGCCGAAGTGCTCGAAGCCGAAGCGGCCGGCGAACGCGCTTTGGGCAAAAAGCGGGTTGAAACGGTGATGAAGGAGCTGCATCACCTTGTCGAAGGGGCCGATCATCCCAAGCGGCAGGCCGCATTGCGCGATCTGCAACGCCTGGAGGACGGCTACATCGCCTGTCTCGGCGAACGCAGCCGGCGGCCCTGTACAACGCTGGCCCCGCTCGTGGCCCGCCTCACCGCGTACGGCATCGAGGGCATGAAGGGCTGGGGCGCTGCGCCGGGCAAGATCATGGTCGACAGCGGGCGCCTGCTGGTCCCCGGCATTCGCTTCGGCAATGTGTTCATCGGCCCGCAACCGCCCCGCGGCTGGGAAGTCGACGAAGAACTCCTGCACGCCAATACCAGCGTCACTCCGCCGCACCAATATCTGGCTTTCTATCACTGGCTGCGCGACCGCTTCCGCGCCGATGTCCTGGTCCATGTCGGCCGCCACTCGACCTACGAATTCCTGCCCGGCAAGGCGGTCGGTCTGGCCGCGGACGATTATCCCAGCCTGATCGCAGGCGATCTGCCCGGTGTCTATCCCTACATCGTCGATGGTGTCGGCGAGGGTACCCAGGCCAAGCGACGCGGCCTCGCCGTGATGGTCGATCACCTGACGCCGCCGCTCGCCGCCACCCCGCTCTATGATCAACTGCTCGCCCTGCGTCAGGTCGTCGAGAGCTTCGAGGCCGCCAGTTCGGAGTCGCTCAAGGCCCAAGCCGCCCGCACCATGCGCGAGCAAGTGGTGGCCCTCAACCTGAAGGCCGAGCTGGAGGCCTCGATGGCCGACGTGCTGGCCGTGCGCGGCATCGGTTTCGAAGCGGCTGACGACGATCTGCTGGCCCATGAAATCGGCCATTACCTGACCAAGCTGCAGGAGAAATTCATGCCGCACGGTCTGCACATTTTTGGGCGCGACTGGTCGGCGGATTCTCTCGCCCTGATGCTCGACTCGATGAAGCAGGGGGGCATCGACGACCCCGAGGTAGCCCGTCAGCTGGCCGCTTCGCCGCGCCTCGAAATGCAAGGTCTGCTGGCCGGCCTGGATGGCCGCTTCATTCCGCCGGGCAAGGGCAACGACCCGCTGCGCTCGCCGGAGGCCCTGCCCACCGGCCGTAATTTCCACGCCGTGGATGGCGACATCCTGCCCACGCGCATCGGCTATGGCCTCGGGCAAACGATGGCCCGCCAGGCCGTCGACCGTCGGACGACCGGCGATCAGGGCAGCGAAGGCATCATCCTCTGGGCCTCCGATGCCGTGCGCGACGAAGGCGTCATGGTCGGCTTCGCCCTCGCACTGATGGGCGCCCAGCCGGTCTGGAACGCGCGCGGCATCGTCACCGACGTGGCCCTGCTGCCGGATGCGCCGCGCCGCGATGTGATCGTCACGGCATCCGGCCTCTTCCGCGATCTCTATCCGAACCTCATTCACCTGATCGACCGCGCCGGCCGTCTGGCCTTGGCCGCCTCGGCAGCCCATCTCGCCGAACAGGATCCGTCGCTCAAGGAAGCGCTCGGCGCGGCCCTCGCACCGGTCCCCACCGCCCGCTGGGGCAACGAGCCGCTGGCCGGCAACCGCGTCGCCCGCGAGTGGCTGGCCCGTCTCGACGCCCTGCGCAGCAGCGGCATGGCCGTGGGCGAGGCCGGACGTGCCGCCGCCCAGCGGATTTTCGGCGATGCCCCCGGTGCCTACGGGGCCGGCGTCAATCGACTGACGGAACGCTCCGGCGCCTGGCGCGAGCGCGATGAAATCGGACGCGCCTACCGGACCCGCATGGGCCACGCCTACGGTCTGGACAGTCAGGGCGAAGCCGGTCATGCCGCCTTCGATGCCGCACTCGACCGCATTGCCCGCACCTATCACGGCCGGGCCAGCAACCTCTACGGCCTGCTCGACAACAATGATGCCTTCGACTACCTGGGCGGTCTGTCGCTGGCCATCGAAGGGCGCACCGGACGCCCGCCGGAAGCCATGATCCTGCAGCATGCCCAGCCCGGCCAGGCGGAAGTCCAGCCGCTCACCGCCGCCCTGCTCGGTGAGCTGCGCGGCCGCTTCCTCAATCCCGCCTGGCTCAAACCGCTGATGGGCCACGGCTATGCCGGCGCCCGCACGATGGGTCAGGAATTCCTGGAAAACCTCTGGGGCTGGCAAGTGACCCGACCGGATCTGGTCAAGAACTGGGCCTGGGACGAAGTGAAATCGGTGTATTTCGACGACGCCCACAAACTCGGCCTGCCGGCTTTCCTCGGCGACGGCCACAATGCCCAGGTCAAGGCGCACATGCTGGCCATCTTCATGGTCGCCGCCGAAAAAGGCTTCTGGCAGACCGATGCCGCCACCGTCCGCCGCCTGGGCGGCGAACTGGCCCGCCTGGTGGCCAAAAACGGCCTGCCCGGCAGCGGCCATACCGCCCCCAACCATCCGATGTGGGACTGGCTGGCCCCGCGCCTCGACAGCGCCGATGCCGCCGCGCTCGGCGTCACCCTGGCCAAGGCACGCGGTGACGTGGTCGCGCCCACGGCCAGCCCGACGGTCAACGCCCCCAGCAAGGTCCAATCGGCCACGGCCAAGCCAGCCGGCACCAGCGACCCGGCGACGGCCGAGGCGGCACCGCCCGCCCGCTACTACGAACTCGACACCCTGCCGCCGCCCGCCCCGGCGCTGCTCGACACCCTGCACGTGCTGCTCCTGCTCGCCGGCACGCTCGCCCTGTTCACCCTCGGCCTCTGGCGGGGCCGTCAGTTGCCCGCCGCTTCACGGAGATTCCCATGACCGATGCCCTGTCCTTTGCCTGGCTGCACGATGCCGTCACCTGGCTGCTCACCCCGGCCCTGTTCGCCCTGCTTGCCGCCTGCGCCATTGCCGTCATCGAAGCCGGCCTGGCCGTCGGCGAACGCTTTGGCGGCCTCGCCCGTCTGCAGGCCGCCGGTGACCTCCTGCGCGTGCAGACGGTCGCCCGCCATCGCCTGGAGCGCGCCGACCTGCTGGCCCGCATTCCGCCCATGCTCGGCCTGATGGCCACCATCATCCCGCTCGGGCCGGGCCTCGCCGCCCTCGGCAAAGGCGATCCCGCCCAGTTGGCGAGCGCCGTCACCGTCGCCTTCGACGCCACCGTGCTCGGCCTGGTCGCCGGCATTGGCGGGCTGGTCATCGGCAAGCTGCGCCGCCGCTGGTACGAAGAATTGCTGGAGGCCATGGAATGAGCGACCCCGCCCAGCCGCGCAAGCGCCTGCGCCTGTATTCCCGGCTCGACGCCCGCTTTGACGACCGCGACGAGGACCCGCGCGCCAGCCTGGTCAATCTCGTCGATGTCATGCTGGTCTTTGCCTGCGGCCTGCTCGCTGCCCTGGCAGCCGGCACGCAAAGCGCCCTGAAAGCACCTCAACCGGTCGAAAAAGGCCGCGAAATCGAGCGCCCGGCCGAGGGTGCCCAACAGGCCGGCAGCGGCTATGCCCGCGTCGGCGAAGTCTTCCGCGACCCGAAAACCGGCCGCCTCGTCCTCATCGAACCCAGCACGCCCAAGCAACCATGACCGCCTGCCCCGCCCTGCTCATCGCCGCCCCCGCCTCCGGCCAGGGCAAGACCACCGTTACCGCCGCCCTCGCCCGCCTGCATGCCCGTCAGGGTCGGCGCGTCACCGTCTTCAAGTGCGGCCCGGATTTTCTCGATCCGCAGATTCACGCCTTCGCCAGCGGTCGACCGTGTCAGAACCTCGATTTCGGGATGTGCGGTGAAACCGACGCCCGCTGGCGTCTCGCCCGCGCCGCCGCCGACTCGGACCTGATCCTGATCGAAGGCGTCATGGGTCTCTTCGATGGCACGCCCTCCGCGGCCGACATCGCCTGCCACTTCGGTATTCCGGTCATGGCCCTGATCGATGCCGGCGCCATGGCCCAGACCTTCGGCGCGGTCGCCCACGGCCTGGCCAGCTACCGGGCCGGCCTGCCCTTTGCCGGCGTGCTCGGCAATCGCGTCGCCAGCCCCGGCCACGCCGCGCTGCTCAAGGAGAGCCTGCCCGCCGGCATGGGCTGGTTCGGCGCCCTGCCGAAAAACGGCGACAGCCTGCCGGAGCGCCACCTCGGCCTGCTGCAGGCGGCAGAAATCGACGATCTCGGCGAACGCCTCGACCGCCTGGCCGACGCCCTCGCCGCCAGCGCGACGGTCGACCTGCCCCGCGCCATCGAATTTCCCGACGCCTCGCCCCCGGCCATCCCGCCGCAACTCGCCGGCAAACGCATTGCCATCGCCCGCGATGCCGCCTATGGCTTCATCTACCCGGCCAATCTGGAAACCCTGCAGCAACTTGGTGCCACGTTGCAGTTCTTCTCCCCGGTTGCCGGCGATCCGCTGCCCGACTGCGATGCCGTCTGGCTGCCCGGCGGCTACCCGGAACTCCACGCCGATGCCCTGAGCGGCCATCGGGCCCTGTGGGCGGCGCTGCAGGCACACGTCGAGGCCGGCAAGCCCCTGCTCGCCGAATGCGGCGGCATGATGAGCCTGTTCGAAGAAGTCGTGGACAAGGCCGGCGTCAGCCACCGCTTTGGCGGTCTGCTCCCCGGACGTTCGGTCATGCAGCAACGCTTGTCCGCACTCGGCACGCAGCATGCCGAGCTGCCGGAAGGCAAACTCTCCGGGCATACCTTCCATTACTCCAAGAGCGAGAGCCCGCTTGCCCCGCTCGTCCATGCCAGGAAGCAGAACGGCAGCGAAGGGGAGGCCATTTTCCGCCGCCAGCGCCTGACCGCCAGCTACGTGCATTTCTACTTCCCGTCCAACCCGGACGCCGTGGCCCGCCTGTTCGGCTGAGGCGGCGCCAGATGCTTCGATAAAACCGGATAATATCGGCGGATTTATCTGGTTTTATCAACCCTGCTTCCGTATACACTACGCCCGTCACAGTCCTTATACGGAGACAATGCATATGAAGAATTTCGTCCTCATGGCCGCCGCCCTCGTGCTCGGCCTGACCCTCAGCATCAGCGATGCCGAAGCCGCCAAGCGCCTCGGCGGCGGTGGCTCTTCCGGCATGCAACGCCAGTCGGTCGCCCCGAGCAAGTCGCATGAAGCCGCCCCGGCCCAGCAAGCTGCCCGTCAGCCGGCCCAAGCTGCCCCGCAAGCTGCCCAGCCCAAGCGTTCCTGGATGGGCCCGCTGGCCGGTCTTGCCGCCGGTCTCGGCCTCGCCGCCCTGGCTTCGCACTTCGGTTTTGGTGAAGAACTCGCCAACTTCATGATGATGGCCCTGCTCGCCATGGTCGTCCTCGCCGTTGTCGGCTTCTTCCTGCGCAAGAAAGCCGCCGCCCAAGGCAATGCCGGCATGCAGTACGCCGGTGCCGGCGCGGGCTATGGCGGCAATGTCCCGCCGGCCCAGGACTTCCAGCCGGCCGGTGGCAGCATTGCCCCCGCTGCTGCAGCAACCGCTGCTGCCCTGCCGGCCGGCTTTGACGCCGATGGCTTCGTGCGCAACGCCAAGGTCAACTTCATCCGCCTGCAGGCTGCCAACGATGCCGGCAATCTGGACGACATCCGGGAATTCACCACACCGGAAATGTTCGCCGAGATCAAGCTGGCCATCGATGAGCGCAAGGGTGCCAAGCAGGCAACCGATGTTGCCCAGCTCAACGCCGAGGTGGTCGACGTGACCGAGGAAGCCAGCCGCTACATCGTCAGCGTCCGCTTCAGCGGCCTGATCGGCGAAGACGGCCAGGCACCTGAACCCTTCGACGAAGTCTGGCACATGATCAAGCCGACCGACGGCAGCCGCGGCTGGACCATCGCAGGTATCCAGCAAGTCCAGTAAGTCCGGACGGTAACAAGCAAAACGGCGGGGACTCCCCGCCGTTTTTTATTGCGGCGGTACCCTCACAGGCACCGACCGCTCACACCGAATGCTTTTGCAGCGAGAGGCTGACCACGCTGCCGATCACCAGCAGCGTCGGGGATTTGATCGACTGCTCACGCACCACCTGCGGCAAGGTAGCGAGGGTCGCATGATGCAGTTTCTGCTCCGGCCAGGTGGCCTTGAACACCAGCACCGCCGGGGTGTCGCCGGGCAGGCCGTGCGCCTGCAGTTCGCGCGAGATGGTGTCGATGCCGGTCATGCCCATGTAAATCGCCAAGGTCTGTCGAGGCTGGGCGAGGGCAGGCCAGTTGAGGTCCACGCTGTGGTCCTTGAGGTGGCCGGTGACAAAGAGGCAGCTTTGCGCGTGCTCGCGATGCGTCAGCGGAAAGCCGAAAGCGGCGGCAGCGCCCAGTGCGGCGGTGATGCCAGGCACGATCTCGACACCGATGCCGGCGGCGAGCAGCACTTCCATTTCCTCCCCGCCGCGCCCGAAGACGAAGGGATCGCCGCCCTTGAGCCGGACCACGCGCCTGCCGCTGCGGACCTTTTCCAGCATCAGCGGGCCGATTTCATCCTGCGACAGGGTGTGGTTGCCCGGCATCTTGCCGACGAAGAGGCGCTCGACGGTCGACGGCACCCAGGCCAGGATTTCCGGGCTGACCAGATTGTCGTAGAGCAGCACCTCGGCCTGTTGCAGCCGATGGAAGGCCTTCAGCGTCAGCAGTTCCGGATCGCCGGGACCGGCGCCAATCAGCGACACGCAACCGGCGGGAAAGGGGCTCACTGCGGCAGTACCGGCGCTCAGCACGCGTCGCCCTCGCCGTTGCGGTGGAAAACCAGGTCTTCGACGATCTGGCCGCCCTTGAGGTGCTGTTCGATGATGCGATCCATGTTGGCATCGGTGACGTTGTAATACCACACGCCATCCGGCTGCACCGCGACGATCGGCCCCCCCTGGCAGGCGGCCACGCAGCCGGTGCGGGTGCGCTTGACCCGCGCCGGGCCGGCATCGACGCCGAGGCCGGCGGCACGAAACTTGGCCTGCAGTGCATTGAACAGGGCTTCGCCCTCGCCGTTCTGGGTGCAGCGCGGGCCGGTGCAGATCAGGATCTGGCGGCTGTAGTCGCGAATCTTGGGTTTGACGATCTGCTCAGCGTCGCGTTCAGCTTTCAATGTCGGCCTCCTCGCCTTCCGGCGGCACTTCGGCCTGCAGCACGGCGGCAATATAGTCTTCCGGCAGGCGGTATTCGGCGGCCAGTTCGGCGGCACGCTTGCCGCTGGCCTGAATCGCGGCCATCCAGCCATTCAGGCCCGAAGACAAGGAACGGCCGGCCTGTTCGCCGTCCTTGGTGTTGCGCTCGCCCTCTTCCACCGCGTACTTGTTGGCGTAGCCGCGCGGGGTGACCATCAGGCCGTGCTGGATGAAGGTGTTGGAATTGCCGATCAGCACCGTGGACAGCATGCCGATATCGGCCTCGGTCATCTTGTCCAGCGTGGTCAGTTCGATGCGCTGCTTGGGGCGGTAGCCGGATTTGACGATCGCCACCGGGGTCTTCGGATCACGATGGCGCAGAAAGATACGCTGGGCCTCGACGATCTGCTGGGTACGGCGACCGCTCTTCGGGTTGTACAGCGCGACCACGAAATCGGCGTAGGCCACCGCATCGAGACGACGGGCGATGGTCGGCCACGGCGTCAGCAGGTCGGACAAGGAAATCGCGCAGAAATCATGGGTCAGCGGCGCGCCGACCAGCGCAGCGCAGGTGTTGAGGGCCGAGGCGCCGGGCACGATCTCGACCTCGATCTCCGAATCCGGCGTCCACCCGGCCTGGAACAGCACCTCGAAAGTCGGCCCGGCCATGCCGTAGACGCCGGCGTCACCAGACGAAATCAGCGCCACCTTCTTGCCCTGACGGGCGCGCTCGAGCGCCTCAATGGCACGGTCGAGTTCCTCGGTCATCGACTTCTTGATCACCTCCTTGCCCTCGACCAGATCGGCCACCAGACGGATGTAGGTGACGTAACCGATGATCGTGTCGGCCTCGGCAATCGCCGCCCGAGCGCGGGCGGTCAGGTGCTCGTTGCTGCCCGGGCCGAGCCCGACGAGCATGATCTTGCCGGTCTTCACGCCGGCCGGCGCAATGTGTTCAGGTGCATTCATGTGGGAATCCTTGCAATGGAGACAGTGGCATGGCGGCCATCCGGGCCGCGCAGCTTGTGTTTTTCGATGATCAGGAGGGAGAGGTCTGCCCCGGCGACGAGGAGGGCTGCGGCTTCCGAGACCGACGGTGTGCCGGTGTATTTACGGACGGTTTCCGAGGGATTGGGCACGTCGACCGTTGCCAGCTCGGCGGCGGGGTAAAAGCGGATCGTCCAGCCCTGGGCTTCCGCCACCTCGGCAAGACCGACCTCGTCGGCCTTGAGGTCGATGGAGGCGACGGCCTTCACGTCAGCCAGCGTGGCCTTGGCTTGGGTGAGCGCCTCAGCGATGCATTGGGCGATGGTGCTGGCAGGGGTACCACGGTCGCAGCCCAGGCCGAGGGCGATGTTGGATTTGTGCGCGCTCATGGGCGGCACCTCGCGGGTTGAACCGCTGGTTTCCGCCGTTGTCCGGCGTCTCCCTTTCTTTGCTTCGCCAAAGAAAGGAAGCAAAGAAAGGCGACCCCTACGCTTGCGCCGGGCCTTTGGCCCGGTTCCCTGTGCTGCTCATCTGGCCGGGCGGTTCGCAAAACTCGCCTGCGGCTCAAACATTGCGAACCGAATTCCCCCGGCCAGCCTGCGCTGCTCGGCGCGCACAAAGGGGCGGGGCAAACCGATCCTTCGTAGCCAATGGGTTCAGTCATTGAGAGGGTCGATTCCGATACTTTGTGCGCCGCATGCGCCCATTTTCTGCGCACAACCGTGTTGCCGTGACGCATTGCGGGCACCCTCGCAAGCGCCGAGCAGCGCAGATCGGCCGGGGGCAGTCGGCTGGCGTTGTTTGAGCCGCAGGCGAGTTTAGCCAGCCGCCCGGCTGATCGAGCAGCGCAGGGGACCGGGCCGACGGCCCGGCGCGCACGGGGGTGTCGCCTTTCTTTGCGTACTTTCTTTGGCGAAGCAAAGAAAGTACGCCGCCGGTCCACGGCGGAAAAGAGCGTTTGAAAACTGCGCAGGCAGTCACTCACGGCCGATACACCACCCACCGCCCCGCCAAATGCGCAGCCATGGCGGCAGGCATCTCGCGCTCGGCAATCCACAGCACGGCCGCGAAACGGTCGAGATCGACCGCTTCGAGCCGCTCGAACAAGGTGACATTGGCTGGCAGCGGGCCTTTGCGACCGTTGGCGTGGTTCGGCCACCAATCACGCGAGCCGGCTTCCTGCACCAGCGCAACCGGCTCGTCATTCACCATCGCCGCGCTGCAGCGGACAATTTCATCGTGCGTCGCTTCGAAACGCCAGCCCAGTTCACGCCCGAGGAGATCGACGCCGATGGTTTCGCGGGCGTCCGATGCGGTGGTCAGCACGGCCTGCGCGCCGAGCGCCGTGGCGAGGTGGCCGGCCAGGGCATTGGCGCCGCCGAGGTGGCCGGAGAGCATCGGGATCACGAACTTGCCGGCTTCGTCGATAACGACCACGGCCGGATCGACTTCCTTGCTTTTCAGGTGCGGCGCAATGAGCCGGACAACGGCGCCGAGCGACACGATGGCGACGATACCGTCAAAGGCGGCAAACAGCGCCGGCACCTGGTCGCCGACCTTGCCTTCGTAGCAATGGGTGACACCGGGCGCGGCGGTCTCACCCTCGGCGCGGAACTTCTCGGGGCAGAACAACTGGGCGCCCGGCAGCGCGGCGACGACCTTGCCGGCCAGCGCGATGCCATGTTTGGTGATCGAGACAACGGCAACTTTCATGCTCTGGGTTCTCTGTCGGTTGGGGTTGGGGATTTTTTATGTTTTTCAGGCGTCGACCGTCGCGCAGGCATCGACGGCCTCCTTGCGCTTGCGGCAGCCACGGCGCAACTCGCCACGCACGCGCTTGGGGTTCTGGACCAGCATCAGGGAGAGGTAATTGACCTTCGTCCCCTTCAGGCTGGCCACGTCGCGGACGATGCGCTCATCCGGCGAACCGACTTTCTCGATGAAGACCGAGGTCGCCAGCAGGTCGCGTTGTGCGAGCAGGTCGACCACCTCATCGACCAGCGGCTTGACCTTGAGCAGGGCGAGCGTGTCGAACTCGTCGAGCAGATGATTGATCACCTCAACACCGTAGGCGGCCGGGATGATGGCGAAGGTTTCGTCTTCTTCCGCCAGCGTCACGCCCGTGGTCGCGGCCGCAGCGGCAAAGGAGGAGACGCCGGGAATCGTTTCAACCTCGACCTCGGGCACCCGTTCGCGGACGACACGGGCCAGGTGGCCAAAGGTCGCGAAGGTCGAGGCATCGCCTTCGACCAGGAAAACCAGATCACGCCCTTCGGCAAGCAGGGCAACGGTCTGCGTGGCTGCCCGGGCCCAGGCCTTGGCCAGGACTTCGGCGTCGCGCGTCATCGGGAAGACCAGCTCGACTGCATCGCCCGGCACCGCCAGGCCGCCGCGCTCGACAATCGACAACGCATAGGACGATTCTTCGGCCTTCTTGACCGGATACAGCCAGCGCGCGCCGGATTGCAGCGCGCGCCAGGCACGGCGGGTAATCAGTTCGGGGTCGCCCGGGCCGAGCGAGGCGCCGATCAGCTTGCCGTAGCGTTTGGGTTCAGTCATTGTGGGTCCTTGCATGCGTTTGATGGGTTCCAGGCAGTCACGATCCAGACGGGGTTCTGCGCCGCCATCCGGTGCATGTCGAGAATGGGTTGCGAGCGGCTGGCCTGCAGTTGCACCACGTCCCAGCCGGCGCCGAGTTCTTTCAGCGTGGTGGTCGCGGTGGCCAGGTTTTCCAGGGTGACGAAATTCATGACCAGCCGGCCGCCCGGTTTCAACCGGCCGAGGATCAGCGTGATCAACTCACCGAGTTCCCCGCCCGAACCGCCGATGAAGACCGCGTCCGGAGCGGGCCAGGTGTCGAGCAGGGCCGGGGCCTTGCCTTCGCACAGCGTGTAGTTGCCGACGCGGAACTTGGCCGCGTTGGCGCGCGCGTTGGCGGCATCGCCTTCATTCTTCTCGATCGCCCAGACATGGCCGAGGGCGGCCACGCGCGCGCACTCCAGGCCGACCGAGCCGGAACCGGCACCGATGTCCCAGACCAGGCTGTCTGCCTTGAGGCGCAGCTTGGCGAGCGACACGGTGCGCGCTTCCTGCTTGGTGATCAGGCCCTTCTCGGGCGAACGCTGGATGTAATCGAGGTCGTCCAGGCCAAAATGCGGGCCGCACCCGACATCACGCCGTTCAACCAGCACCACGCTCGGATCAGAAAAGCACATCTGCGCAGCGTCGACCGCAGTCAGGCCTGTGTGGATGCGTTCATCCGGCAGCAACAGGCGGCTGGCGACCGACAGGGTGACGTCATCGGCATATCCGGCCGTCACCAATGCCCGCGCCAGGCGTGCCGGGCCGTTTTCCGGGCTGGTAAAGGCGAACACCCGGCGGTTCAGCGCAATCGCACGCATCAGCGGATAGAGCCCGTGCGCCGGCGTCGCACCGAGCACCCATTCGCCGGCATCCTTGCTGTGGCAGGAGGCAATGCTCACGTCCTGCCAGGGCTGCTGCCAGCGGGCAAAGGCCAGCTGCAGGGTGGAGGGCGCCGGGAGAATTTCAACCCCGTCGCACCCGAGTTTGCCGAGCAGATAACTCGCAATGCCGTGGCAGAGCGGATCGCCGGTGGCCAGCACGGCCACCGAGCGGCCCTCGGCGCGGGCGGCCTGGATCCAGGCAGGGCTTTGGCTCAGCGCACCGTCCATATCGCGGTATTCGGCTTCCGGCCGCTGCGCCTTGATCAGGTCGAGCGTGCGCCCGACGCCGATCACGAGCCCGACGGTCGACAGTGCCTGACGGGCCGCATCCGACAGGCCCGACCAGCCGTCGTCGAGGATGCCGATGATGAAAACACGGGGGGTCACAGCGCAGCCTCCTCGTCGACGCGGCAGATGAAATGCCCCTCGAAATCGCAGACCAGCACCGCCAGGTGGTAATCGCCCGGGTATTGGCCTTTCAGGCTGCGGATCGCCTTGCGCGCCAGTTGTTCGTGGAAGGCGACAGCCAGCCCGAGGGCAGCGAGGCGTTCGGCGGCAAAGCGGGCCGTTTCGGCGGCGCGGATTTCCTCGACCAGGTCCGCCGGCGCGCCGACTTCACGCGCCGAATCGGCCAGGATGTCGCGGTCGATCTCGGCTTTCCAGGCATGCGTTACAGCCAGGCCCTGACACATCTTGGTCAGCTTGCCGACCATGGCGCCGATATACACATGGGGCAGCTTGCGCTTGATGGCGCTCGTAAACGCCGCCTTCACGAAGTCACCCATCTGCACGAAGCAGGACTCATCGAGCGCCGGCAACTGCTTCATCGCGAATTTTTCGGTACGCCCGCCGGTGGTGAAGACCACGCTGGTCTGGCCCTGCCTGGCGGCGACATCCACCGCCTGAAGCACGCTGGCGCGGAAGGCGGCTGTCGAGTAGGGACGGACGATGCCGGTCGTACCCAGGATGGAGATGCCGCCGAGGATGCCGAGCCGGGCGTTCAGGGTCTTCTTCGCCATCTCGTCACCGCCGGGGACCGAAATGGTGACTTCCAGGCCGTCGTGATCGAGCAGTTCGCCCGCGGCAGCCCGCACGTTGTCGGTGATGTTGCGGCGCGGGACCGGGTTGATTGCCGGCCCGCCGACTTCCAGACCCAGGCCTTCCTTGGTCACGACCCCGACCCCGAAACCGCCCTTGAGGACGATTTCCCCGGCCCGATGCTTGAGGATGCGGACATCGGCCGTCATGTGCGCGCCGTGCGTCGCATCCGGGTCGTCACCGGCATCCTTGACGATCACCGCCTGGGCGTGACCGGCCACCTCCTCGACACTGCCATGCAGCACGGCAAAGGCTTGATCCTGGCCATTCGGCAGGCGGCAAACCACATGCTCCGGCACTTCGCTGAGCAGCAGGCCGAGCGTGGCGGCGCGGGCGGCGGCCGCAGAACAGGCGCCGGTGGTGAAGCCGGTACGGTTGCCGCGCTCGCGCTTGGCATCGCCCTTGCGGACCTTTTCCGGCTTTGCGGCGGCGTCGACCGTCGGGCTGGGGGTGTCGGTGCTCATTGCGCCTCAGGCTGCCGCTTGATGCTGGGTCGCCTCGGCCAGCGAGAGCATGGCGTGGATGGCGGCCACGACCAGGGTCGAGCCGCCCTTGCGGCCCTCAATCGCCACCCATGGCACGTCGCTGACGGTCATCATCAGATCCTTCGATTCGGCGGCGGAGACAAACCCCACCGGCATGGCGACGACCAGCGCCGGACGCACGCCTTCTTCCCGGATCAGGCGGACGAGTTCGATCAGCGCGGTCGGCGCATTGCCGATGCCGACGATGGCGCCGTCCAGCTTGCCCTCACGCTGCGCCTTGCGCATGGCCTGCACAGCGCGGGTGGTGTTCTCGGCCTTGGCCTGGGCAATCACATCGGCGTCCGAAATGTAGTGATGGGTGGTCAGGCCGAAGTGCGCCAGGCGCGGTTTGGAGAGGCCGACGCAGATCATCTCGACATCCGCGACGATGGGCGTGCCACCCTTCAGGACTGCACGCATGCCGGCCTGCATGGCATCCGGGTGGAAGGCGGTGAGACCGTTGAATTCGAAGTCGGCGTTAGCGTGGATCATGCGGCGCACGAGCGGCCATTGCTCGGCGGTGTAGCCGTGCGGGCCGGCTTCGGCGTCGATGATGGCGAAGGAGTCGTGTTCGATGGCGCGACCGGCTTCGGTCAGCTGTTCGGTCACCGTATTGGCGGCAGTGGTCAGGGACATGGCGAAACTCCGGAATCAGGCGTGTTGGTGGGCGCAGCCGGCGTGATGGGCATGGCCGTGCGCGTGGGGGTGTTCAGGGGCGTGGACATGACCGCAACCGCCGGTGGCGGTATGGCTGTGGTCGTGCAGGTGCTCGTCTTCGGCCAGTTCGCGGTATTTGCAGCCGTCGCATTCGAGCATCGCGCCTTCGCCCTGATCACCGCGGGCACGGCTGTCGAGCAGGGCGAAAATGCCCGGATCGAAACCGAAATGCGTCCCGAGCGCGAAGGACACCTGCGGGTATTGCTGCTGCAGGCGGGCCACCTGTTCCAGGATGCGCTCGATGAGCACCCCGGTGAACAGATAGACCGGCACGATGGCGATCTGCATCATGCCCAGCCGGACCTGGCGCTGCACGACGGTTTCAAGGCGCGGCCAGGTAACGCCGGTGAAGGCGAGGTCGACCAGCTCATGGTCGTTCTCTTCAAACATCCAGCGCGCCATCTTGGCCAGTTCGCCATTCGCCCCGGCATCCGAGGAACCGCGCCCGAGCAGGACGACGCCGGTGGTCATCGGGTCCGGCATGGCCAGTTGCTTCATCAGGCGGTCGAGTTGCCCCTGCAGCACGGCAAACACTTCGCGCCCCATGCCGAGGTGACGGGTGACGATGAACTCGACGCCGGGATGGCGTTCACGCGCTTCGCTCAGCGCATGCGGCAATTCCATCTTGACGTGCCCGGCGGCATTCAGGATGAAGGGGATCGCGATGACTTTCTTCGCACCCTTGGCGGCGCGATCCAGCCCTTCATCGAGGAACACCTCGGCATGTTCGATGAAGCAGACCTCGATGCGCCAATCCGGGTGCTGTTCGCGCCATTGCGCCGCGAAGTTGATGGTTTCCTTGTTGCCTTCGCGGCCGCGAGAACCGTGGCCGACGAGGAGGAGGGTAGTGTCGTGCATGGCATTCCTCTGCATTGAATTCAGTCCGCCACGTGGGCAGAGATCGGATCGGCGCTGCTCGCCTTCCGGAAGCGGTGGCCGAAAGTCGGGTCGTAGAGCTTGGAGCGGATCAGATCGGGCCAATCGGCGGCGCCCAGGGTCGGGCTGGCGACGATCATGGCCTGGCTGGCGATCTTCTCGTCCTGGCACTTGCGTTTGATGTCCCTGATCGTGCCGCGCACGATCTTTTCTTCGCCCGGCCAGCTGGCCTTCTGCACGACCAGGATCGGCGCGTCTTCCGGCCAGCCGGCCGCGAGCAGGGCGTCCTGAACCTTGTGCAGCAAGGTGATCGAGAGGTAGATGCAGAGCGTGGTCTTGTGCGCGGCGAGGGCTTCGAGTTCTTCGCCCGGCGGCATCGGCGTGCGTCCGGCCACGCGGGTCAGGATCACCGTCTGGGTGACTTCCGGCAGGGTCAGGGTTTCGCCGGCGGCGGCCATCGAGGCCATCGCCGACGAGACGCCGGGCACGACACCCCATTCAATGCCGGCGGCAGTCAGCGGGCGGGTCATTTCGATCAGCGCGCCGTAGAGGCCGGGGTCGCCCGTCTGCAGGCGGACGACGGTCTGGTGTTGGCCGGCGGCGGCGATCAGCCAGTCGGTCATCTCCTCCAGGGTCATATCCTTGGAGTCGCGGATCGCGCAGCCCTCGGGCGTGAATAGGGTGGCGGCCTGATCGACCAGCGAGCCGGCGAAGAGCACCGCCCCCGCCTGTTCGAGCAGCGTGCGGCCTTTGACGGTGATCAGGTCGGGATCACCGGGGCCGGCGCCGACAAACCAGATTTTTCCGGGCATTTCAGGGGTTCTCCTGCGGTCGACCGTCGCCGGTGGCCCGATTTGATGGGCCGGACGACGGAGAAAGGTGAGTGATCAGGGCATCCAGGCTGCGCAGCGGCGGGACGGCGATGCCCCGTGCGGACAAGGCGGTTTCCAGGCGCAAGACCCCGGGCAAGGGCTGACCTGCCGCCTGCAAGCGGGCGGTGTGCGCGGGCAGCGCGCTGGCCGGAAAGGAGGCAATGCAGCGCCCTGCCGCCAGCACGTGCAGGGCATCGGCCCAGGCGTAGGCGAAATCGATATCGTGCGTCGCCAGGACAATGCTGACGCCGGCTGCCGACAGGCGCTCAAGCAAGGCCTGCATCTCGGCCTGCATGGCGGGGTCCAGCCCGGCCATCGGCTCATCGAGCAGCAACAGGTCGGGCTGCATGGCGAGGACACCGGCAATGCAGACGCGCTTTTTCTGGCCGAAGCTGAGCTGATTCACCGGCGCGCCGGCCAAGGCGCTCAGGCCGACCACGGCCAGCGCCGCGTGTACGCGGGCCTCCACCGTGGGCGCATCGAGCCCGAGGTTGAGCGGCCCGAAGGAAACATCCTCGGCGATCGTCGCCCCGAACAACTGATTGTCGGGATTCTGAAAGACCAGCCCTACCCGCCGGCGCAAGGCGTGCAAACCGGCGCGGCTGTAATCGAGCGGCACCCCGTCGAGCATCAGGCGTCCGGCCTCTGGACGCAGCAACCCGGCTGCATGCAGCAGCAGCGTGGTCTTGCCCGAGCCGTTGGCGCCGAGCAGGGCATTGCGGCTGCCGGCCTCGAAGTGCAGCGAACAGTCGGCCAGACCGGCCGTCTGGTCGCCATAACGGAAATGGACGGATTCGAAGGCGAGCACCGGCATCCTCAAGCACCCCATCCGATCATGACCACCAGCGCCAAACTGGCAGCGAAGGCCAACAGACGGTCGCGCCTTGCCGTCGGATACACCGGCAACAGGAAACGCAGCCGCCCCTCGCCCAGGCGCATTGCAGCGGCCCGCTCCAGCGCCTGGGCCCGCAGCCAGACCTGTACCGCCAGACTGGCCGTGATGAGTTGCAGCCCGCGCCAGCGGGCCCGCAACGAAACGCCGCCCAGGCGCGCCTGCTGGGCTGTCCGCACCGCCCGCCATGCGGCGGCAAAGACGAACAGCATGCGGTAACACAGGACCATCAGATCGAGTAGGCTGGCCGGCACCCGCAGGCGACGCAGCATGCCCAGCAGATCCGGCAACGGGGTACTGAGCACCAGAAACAGCAAGGCGGCAAGCGCAGCCAGCGCCCGCGCGCCCAGTTCGGCCAGGCGCAGACCGCCCTCGGGGAGCCAGATCAGATGCAGGGCGCCCATGGCGTCCGTCTGTACCGAAACCAGCAAGGTCAAGCTCGACAGCAGCAGAAAGGCCAGACCCGGTGCGGCAACGCGCCCGTAGGCCCGCCAGGGCGTCCCCGCCCCCCAGACGCTCAACAGGCTCAACACGCCCGCCACGCTCAGTACCCGCAGCGGCGCCGTGCCGGCAAACGCCAAACCGCCGGCAGTCAGGGCGAAACCGGCCTTGGCAAACGGGCAGACCGTTCGCCACGGACTGCGCTGGGCGAGGGCTTCAATCCACATGCGGGCTCTCCTGCGTCGTATCCCGCCCGACGGATTTGGCTCCGGCGGGATGGTCGACCGTCGGACACACCGCGGCCGAGGGGACCGAGGCCGCCTTGCGGAATTCCGCCCGCGCCGTGGCGCGGCCCAGCCAATAGCCGAGCAGGCCTGCACCGAGCGCGGCCTGCAAGGCAAACAGCAAGGACTCGATTTCACTGCCGGGCGGGGTAAAGAGCGGCTTGGCCCAGGGCTGGTAGTCCGGCGCCAAGCGGCTGATCTCGGCCTGGGCCTGCTGGTCGCTCCCCTGGAAGGCGGCCTCGCCCGGCTCGATCACCCAGAGCGGCAACGCACCGAGCAGCAGGACCGCCCCCCCGAGCAGGAAACTGCGTACGCACCCGATCATGGCTTGGCCTCCGCCAAGCCCCGCCAGAGCGGCAGGTTGCGCAATTCATCCGCATTGAGGCGGCGCAGGGTATTGACCACGAGCACGGTGAGCAGGCCTTCGCTCAAGGCAAGCGGAATCTGGGTCAGGGCAAAAATGGTCACGAACTTGGCAAACGCGGCCGTCACGCCGCCCAGCGGGTCGGGAAAGGCCAGCGCCAGCTGCCCGGCCGTCGTCACATAGGTCGCCAGATTTCCCAGGCTGGCGGCCACAAACACCGCGCCGCTGAACGGCACGCCCACCCCGCGCGCAGCGCGGAAAAGCACATGGCAGACGAGCGGCCCGACCACGGCCAGTGAAAACAGGTTGGCACCCAGGGTCGTCAATCCGCCATGCGCCAGCAACAGGGCCTGGAAGAGCAGGACCACAAGGCCGACCGGCACCATGGCCAGCGGACCGAAAAGCAGGGTACCCAGACCGACGCCGGTCGGATGCGAAGACGAGCCGGTCAGCGAGGGCAGCTTGAGGGCGGAGAGGACAAAGGCAAAGGCTGCCGCCACGCCGAGCAGCATGCGGCGCTCCGGCGCTGCCTGCAAAGTGCGGCGCAGGGCGTACAGTCCCCCGGCCACGAACGGGCTGGCCGCGATGGTCCACGCCAGCGCGTGCGGGGCCGGCAGGAACCCTTCCATGATGTGCATGCGACCTCCCTCGACGTGTGCGCAAATGCCAACGCACTATGACAAGAGGGAGAGAGGAGGAAGCGCAGACACAAAGCCCCTGAACAGGACGGCAGCCGGCGACAGTCCACCGCCCACACCCCGGGGCACAGTGCAACTCAATTCGTCGGGCCGGTCTTCTGGCTTACCCTCATCCTTCTCCGCCCCTTCCCGTGCCCTTGGCACAGTGGTTCGATGCGGAGTCGTCAGGCTTACAGCAGCGGGGGCTGCGCCGGACTGCCTGCTTGCGCAGGGTCACCGGCTTCCCGTTTCACCCAACCGTCAAAAAACAGTCAGGCACCCGAAGTGGGCCGGAGTATAAACGGGAAATATGGCGTTTGGGAACTGCAAAAAATTGGGGGGGACGCGTCAGCCCTGCTTGCCGGCCAGCCGACGGAAAAAGCCGCGACGCGACACGGGCGCCGCCGGCTCGGCGGGCGGCACAGGCGTTGAAGCGGGCGGGCCAGCCGTCTCTGGCACGCCCAGCGGCAGGCTCGACAGGACCGAGCGCATCGCATCCAGCGCCGCCTGACGGGCGGTCACATGATCCGGAATCGAACTCACCGGCGCGATCAGGGGGCAGTACTGATAGGGGCCGATCTCCGGGTCATCGTCTGCGATGAACTGCAGGGTGCCACAGGGCAGATTGAGGTAACGACGCTCGCCGGCCGGAATATCGCCCCACAGCGGCCCGCCGCCGGAAAGCAGGAGCAGGTTGAGAAACCAGGGGGTAATGACCACGCCCAGCCAGTCGCCGTCGTGCCGCACGAAACCGACGGCCTCGACCTGCAGTGCCGGATTGACGAAGGGCAGGTCGTGCATCCGCGTCGTCCAGATCTGCTGGTAATGCGCCTCGAGAAAAGCGCTCGGGTCTGTCTCGCGGGCTTCCGCAGGGCGGATGGGGGGCGGTTGCAGGGCGGGTTGGCGAAGGCGTTCAGTCATGCGCGCGGTCGAGATCGTGGAAATGCCGGTTCGGGTCGAACTCGCCATCGAGCGTTTCGGCCAGGGCCGCCAGCGCATCCTCGATCAGCCCCCGCTCGGCATCGCCGACCACATCCTTGGCCAGCCCCAGCGAGGTCAGGACCCAGGTGCCGACGGGCTGCGGGCCGATCAGCATCATGTTGATGCGTTCGCGCCGCCCATGCCGTTCCACCCAGGCGAATTCGCCCGCATTGTCCCCCTCGCCTTCCCATTCGACAACGCATTTCGGCACGGACAGGCACATCAGGCCGCCTCCTGCGCCCGCATCGTCGCCTGGACCCCGAGGCCAGCCAGGGCCGCGAGCGTCATCTCGATGAGCACCGGCAGTTGCGCCGCCACTTCCGGCGAGAGGGCCATGCCGAGGCCCATCGAGATCGGCTGCATGCCGACGATGATGGTCGTCCCCGGCGCCTTGCCGGTCAGTTCCAGACTGGCCAGCACGTCGGACAAACCGACCTGATGCGGCGAGAGCTTGGTGCGGAAAAACACCGGCACCGCGTCGCCTTCCAGCAAAACCGGCGTGGCAGGCGGTCGACCGCAGCGCACGCAATCGACCACGATCAGGCCCGCGAGGTCCTCCAGTTGCTCCAGCAGCTCCATGCCGCAGGTGCCGCCATCGACCAGCTCGACTTCGGGCGGGAAGGTCCAGCCCTGTTCGAGCGCCTCGATGACGCGCACCCCGACGCCTTCGTCGGTGAGCAGGATGTTGCCCACCCCCAGGATGACGATGCGCTTCATCAGGCGGCTTTGACCGTGATCACCGGATGGTTTTCCTGATCGACCACATGCACGGCGCAGGCCAGGCAGGGGTCGAAGGAGTGCACGGTGCGCAGGACTTCAAGCGGTTTCTCCGGATCGGCCACTGGGTTGTCGATCAGGCAGGCCTCATAGGCGCCCGCCTGGTCTTTTTCGTTGCGCGGCGCGGCATTCCAGGTGGTGGGCACGACGCACTGGTAGTTCTTGATCTTGCCGGACTCGATGACAATCCAGTGCGACAGCACACCACGCGGCGCTTCGTGGAAACCGACGCCCATCTGCTCGCCCTTGGGGAAGGTCGGGCGGTTGAACGTGGCGTAATCGCCCTTGCCCATGTTGGCCAGCAGCAGGTCCCACTGATGCAGCAATTCGTCGATCTGCACGGCGCAGCCCACCGCACGCGCGGCATGGCGGCCGATGGTGGAATGCAGGGCCTCGACGCCGACCGTCGTCCCGGCCACCTTGGACACCAGATCCAGCGCCGCGGTCGCGTACTGCTTGGTCGGCGCATGACCGGCGGCGAGCAGGTTCATGACGCGCGGCAAGGGGCCGACCTGCATCGGTTTGCCGTAGAAGGTCGGTGACTTCAGCCAGCTGTATTTGCCGTTGTCCTGGAAATCCGTGTAGTTCGGCGTCGTCTCGCCCTTGTACGGGTGCAGCGTGACATCGTTGCCGCCCTTGTAGTCGTACCAGGAATGCTTGATCGCTTCGGAAACGCCATCGATGAAATATTTGTCGTTGAAGCTGGTGATCGGCTTGTGGCTTTCCAGCTTGCTGCCGGCGATGAAGCCGCCGGGCAGGGCAAACTGCGTGCCCTTGCCGTCCAACGGGATGTCCGGCACGCACAGATAGTCGGTAATGCCGCGCCCGTACTTGGTCCAGTCGGCATAGTGACCGCCGATCACGCCGACATCGACGAGATAGCAGTTCTTGACGAAATCCTCGAGCTTGAGCATCCATTCCTTGATCGCCAGCAGGCGCTCAAGGGTCAGCACGGACTGGGCATCGGTGGCCAGCGGATTGGCCACGCCGCCGACCGCCACGTTCTGGATATGCGGCGACTTTGAGCCGAGAACAGCGACGATCTTGCTGGCAAAACGCTGGATTTCGAGCGCTTGCAGATAGTGCGCCGTGGCAATCAGGTTCACTTCCGGGCTCAGCGTCATGGCCGGGTGGCCCCAGTAGCCGTTGGTGAAGATGCCAAGCTGCCCCGTCCCGACAAAGCCCTTCAGCTTGTCCTGCACTTTCTTGAACTCGGCAGCGCTGTTGCCGCTCCAGCTCGACAGGCCCTGCGCCACGCTCGCCGCCTTGGCCGGATCAGCCTTGAGCGCGGAGACGACATCGACCCAGTCGAGCGCGGAGAGGTGATAAAAATGCACGATGTGGTCATGCACGGCGTGGGCCAGCATGATCATGTTGCGGATGTACTGCGCGTTGACCGGGATTTCCAGCTGCAGTGCGTTTTCGACGGCACGCACGGAGGCGATGGCATGCACGGTGGTGCACACGCCGCAGATACGCTGGGTGATCGCCCAGGCATCGCGCGGGTCGCGCCCGATCAGGATGTTCTCGACGCCCCGCCACATCTGGCCCGAGGCCCAGGCCTTCTTGACCCGGCCGCCATCCACTTCGACGTCGACACGCAGGTGGCCCTCGATGCGGGTCACGGGGTCGATGGTTACACGTTTGCTCATGGTGATTCTCCTAATGCATTCAGTGCGCGGCAACCGGGCGCGGCAGCACCGGGAAGCGACGGGTAATGAGGATGTAGCCGAGGACTTCGACGGCAAACATGCCGATCGTGACCAGCATCTCGGCGATGCTCGGGAAGTAGTGCCAGCCGGGGCCGGTGTCGTAGCCGATCAGGAAACCATTGACGCGGAGCAGGACGCCGCCGCTCATGATGGCGATCCCGGCCAGGAAGAGCCGGGCCGGATTTTTCCGGGCAGAAGGCGCCCCGATCAAGGCATAAGGCAGCATGAAGCAGCCCATTTCCAGCCAGAAGAAGAAGGCTTCCAGGCTGGGCGAGAAGGCATGCGCCCAGGCCCCGCGCACACTCAGGTCGATGCCGCGCACCAGCAGGAAGATGCCGAGCAAACCGAGCATGATCCTGGCCATCGGGCGCAGCAGGTGCATCTCGATCTCCATGCGATAGGCCGATGCGGCCAGACAGGATTCGAAGAGCACCACGCCATAGCCAATGGTCACGGCGGTCAACAGATACAACAGGGGCAAAATCGGCGTCTGCCAGAGCGGATTGACCTGCGTGCCCATGACGACGAGCAGGGTGCCGAGCGAGGACTGATGCATCATCGGCAAGAGCGTGCCGAGCGCGATGAAGAAGAACAGCACCCTCTCCAGTTTCTTCCTGGCCACCTTCAGCCCCCACTTCTCCATGAAGACCGGCGAGAACTCGATCCACATGACCGTGATGTAGCAGGAGATGCAGAGCGCCACTTCGAACATCACGGAATTGGGATTGGCGTAGGTCGGCCACAGGATGTGCCAGAAGTTCCAGTAACGCCCGAGATCGAAGATCACGCCCACGCCGGCCAGGGTGTAGCCGAACAGGCTGGCCAGCAAGGCTGGCCGGACCAGCGGGTGGTATTCGCCCTTGTTGAAGATGTAGACCAGCATGGCCACCGAAAAGCCGCCGCAGGCAAATGCCGAGCCGATGACGACATCGAAGACGACCCAGATGCCCCAGGGATAGCCGTCGTTCAGGTTGGTCACCGCCCCCAGGCCGAAGATGAAGCGGACGAAAAGCACGGCGAACATCGCCATGATGAGCAGTCCGCATACGACCGTCGCCGCATTGAGTAGGGGGCCGCCAACCGGGGCCGGCGGCGCGTGATGATGGTTCGAACTCATGACTGACCTCCCTGCTTGTCATCCTCGTCATGCACAACGTTGCGCTTGGCGACCCAGGTCAGGCCGGCCAGCACGGCCAGCGGCATGACCAGCCCGCCGTACAGGCTGTGCTGAATGGTTTCCGAGGTCGCCGCAGCAGCCTTGGGCGGCAGATTGGGCATGCCAACCTTTTCGAACTCGACGGCGGACAGTTTCAACACCTGCGTGCCGCCGTATTCCGTCTCGCCATAGACATGCTGCTTGTATGCCCCGACCTGCGCTGCGTAATCCTGATTGCGCAGCCCTTTCCAGCGCGCCGCCTCTTCGGCGGTTTCGCCCGGCTTGGCCAGCCGACCGCGCGGCATGGTGGTCCACTCGCCCGGCTTCAGGGCCAGACGACGCTTGGCTTCGGCCAGCAGGTCTTCCGTGCGGCCAAAGAGCGTGGCCCCGGTCGGGCAGACTTCGGCGCAGGCCGAGTAATGCCCGTCCTTGTGGCGATGCCGGCACAGCTCGCACTTGCCGATCTTGCCGGTGGGCGAGTCGTACTGGTATTTCGGAATCCCGAAGGGACAGGCCGCCACGCAGTAGCGACAGCCAATGCAGGCATCCGCGTCATAACCGACCACCCCGGTCAGCGGGTCCTTGGTCATCGCCGAGACCGGACAGGCCGAGACGCAGGACGGGTCGGCGCAATGCATGCACGAGGTCTTCATGAAGGCGAAGCCGTTGGTCTCGGCATCTTTCGTTTCCATGGTCCCGTTGCGGTACATCTTGATCAGGTTGAAGGTGTGACCGCTGGTATCGAGCGGCGTGTCCCACAGCTTATCGACCGCCGTGAACTCGGCCGGATTGGCATTCACCTGCTTGCAGGCAGCCACGCAGGCCTGGCAGCCGACACAGAGGGTGGCGTCGTAGAGCAGGCCGAGCGCTTCGGGCGGGCGTTGCAGGGTATCGCGCGCACAGGCCACCTCGGGCACGACGGTCGCGGCCGCTGCCGCACCGCCGGCCAGGCAGCCGCGCAGAAAATCGCGTCGCGTGGTCATGGCTCAGCCCTCCGACCGTGCAGACGTGCTGGCTTCCTGTTTCGCCCGTTCCATCTCCTCGGCCTGATGCGACAGGCCCAGGTTCTTCGCGACCATCGCCCCCGCCCCGGCGGCCGCACCGGCCACCGCGGCCAGCACGGCGGCCGAACCGAGCGAAGCGCCCATACCCTTTTCCTCGACGATGCGCGGCAGGAAGGCACTGGGCTCGATGTTCTTCAGCTTGGCCATGGCGTGAATCGGTTTCTCGAAGCCGACGCCTTGTTCGGTACAGCCGATGCACGGATGACCGCAGGCCACCGGCCAGGTGCCGGCCCCGGCATCGCCGAACAGGATGACCGAGCAGTTGGCATAGGTTTCCGGCCCTTTGCAACCCAGCTTGTACAGGCAATAGCCCTTGCGGTGTCCATCGTCGCCGAATTCCATGGCAAAACGCCCGGCGTCGAAATGAGCACGGCGCTCGCAGTTTTCGTGGATGAGGCGGGAGTAGGCGAATTTGGGCCGTCCCAGATGGTCGACCGCCGGCAAGGCCCCAAAAGTCAGGAAATGCACGACCGTGGTCAGGAAGTTGTACGGATTGGGCGGGCAGCCGGGAATGGTCACGACCGGCTTGCCCAACACCTTGTCGACGCTGGACGCGCCGGTCGGGTTCGGGCCGGTCGAAGGCATCCCCCCCCAGGAGGCACAAGATCCGATGGCGATCACAGCGGCGGCATCCGCCGCGCACTCCTTAAGCAGTTCCAGCGCCGTCTTGCCACCGATCTTGCAGTAAACCCCGTTGTCACGCGTTGGAATCGCGCCTTCCACCACCAGGATGTACTGGCCTTTGTTTTCACGCATCGCCGCATGACGGGCCGCTTCCACCTGATGACCGGCGGCAGCGAACAGGGTCTCGTGGTAGTCGAGCGAAATGATGTCGAGAATCAGCTTCTCGAGCGTCGGATGCTCGGCACGCAGGATCGACTCCGAGCAGCCGGTACATTCCTGGAAGTGCAACCAGATCACGCTCGGGCGCTTCTTGGTCGCGACGGCCTCGGCCACGGCCGCATCGGCGCCTTGCGGCAGACCGAGCGTCGTCGCCAGGGCGGCACAAAATTGCAGGAATTCGCGCCGCGACATGGACAGTCGCTCAGCAGCGGCATCGATCTGCGGGTTGTTTTCCAGCTGGATAAGACTGGTATTCGCCATGTGGGTCCCCTCTTTTCGTTTTCCGGCAAGGTGCCGGCCTCTCTGTCGGGGGGATCTCGTTTTGTTTTTTGTGCGCCCTTAGTGCAACGCGCGTGCCAGCATCAACAAATCCTTTAACAACAAGGCACTAAGGCAAAAAATGACAGAGAAATGAGGGAAAATCCGGGCAGCCTGCAACCACAACGGCAAGCAAAGCGATCAGCGCGTTTTCATCACAAGTAACTAGTTACTTAAACGAAGATCGGCGCATTTTTGATGAAGATCAAGATTTATCGGCGCACCGATTCGCCGTACAATGGGCGCATGAAGCGCTATCCGACCTCATTCCTGATCCTGACCGCCCTCGGCATCCTGTGTGCCATTCCCGGCCTGCTCAGCCTGGCCGATCTGGGCGGGCTGATTCACCCCGTTCTCGACGATCCCATGGCCGGGCTCGCCTTTCTGGTCTCCGCCGTCGCCCTGCTGGGCTCCGGCGCCTTTCCGCTCGTGATCGCGAAGCTGAAAGCAAACGAGGGCGCCTGAGCGCCGGGAATCAGTCGAGGAACTGACCGTTCTTGCCGACCATGCTCAGGTAGACCGTACGCGCACCTTCGTGGTCCCCGGCCTTCCAGCGCACAGTCACGCCCCCCAGATCGAAGCGCGATGATTCGAGGGTTCGGATGAATCCCTCCCGTGTCGGATGATTGCCACTCGCCTTCAGGGCCATGACCAGCGCCTTGGCCGTCAGGTAACCCTCCAGTTCGCCATAGCTCAGATCACCCGAGGCCTGAGCCTTGCTCGCCGTTTCAAGGAATTCCCGGGTAATCGGCTGGCGTTTGTCGCGCGGATTGGGCACCACCTGTGCAAACACCATTCCGTGCGCCAGATCACCGAGCTTGGCGGCCAGCTGGGTCGAACCGGAATTCACCCCCATGAAAGCCGTCTTCAACCCTGCCGCCTTGGCCTTCACGACCAGACGCTGATAGAGGCCGCTGGAGCCGTGATTGAAGAGCAGATCAGGTTTTTTCTCACGGAGCATGTTCACCATCTGATCGAGCTGGGCGTCGCTGACCTCGCCTTTGAAAGGCAAATCGAGCGCGAGCGTCATGCCCAATTCGGCGGAAATCAGGCGGACATTCTCCAGATGGGTCAGGCCGACCTCGGTATCCGCACGCAAAAAACCCACCGTCGTCATGCCAATCGTCTTGCCCCAGTTCATCAGGGCGCGGAATTCGTCACGGTGCTCGGCACGCACGGGAAAAACGTAAGGCTGGTGAGGACGACGTAACGTCGGCGACCCTGCCATGGGCCCAAAGAAGGGTACTTTTTGCGCACTGGCGACTTCGGCAACCGCCGTGGAGGGGCCGCCCTCGATCGAACCAAACAGGATGAAAGCCCCCTCTGCCAGCAACTGACGGGCATTGCTCGCCGCATTGCTTGCCTTGTTCTCATCGTCCAGCGTGCGCAGGACAAGCTTGCGGCCATGTACGCCGCCTTCGGCATTGACCTTGTCGACATAGAGCTTGACGCCCTGCAGGGCAGCCACGCCATAGGCATTTTTACCTTGCTCCAGCGCGATCGTCTGGCCGATGAGCAGCGTCTTGTCGGTCACCCCGGGTTCGGCGAACACGCCGCTTGCAAACAGGAACAGGGCCCAGGCCCATTGTCGGCACGACATGTCTTCCCCCTTGGCTGGATTCGGATAAAAGGATTATCCACGACAATCGAGCCGGACGTCATGGACTGCGATGACATTTGGAGGCCGCCGACGGGCTGTCACGCAGACGGCTCCCCATCGCGGGAGAGCGCGGCTCACCCTTCGCGCATCAAGCGCCAGTACTGGTATTTCAAGGCTGCGGCCGCGCCGGCGACGATGGCGCCAAAGGTGACGATGGAGCCCAGGGCCAGCGTCGAGACCCCGGAAATTCCCTGGCCGACCGTGCATCCCATGGCTGTCACCCCGCCAAAGCCCATCAGCGCCGCCCCCAGCAGATGGTTGGCCGTATCTTCTACGCTGGCAAAGCCTTCCCAGCGGAACGTGCCCGTTGCCAGGGCACTCGCCCAGGCCCCCAGGATGACCCCCAGCGCCGTGGCAATCCCGAAACTCATGGTGCGGGTACTGTCCGACCAGAGCATCAGCCATTCGAGCGTATAGGCCTGCGGCGCGACAAAACTGAGCGATTCCATCCGCCCGCTGTTGGTGGCGATGAAGGCCTCCTGCAGGGTGTCCGGATGTTCGGCCACATAGCCGACATGGCCGGTCACGTACCACCCCGCCACGATGACCAGCCCCACCCCGATCCCGCCGAGCAGGCTGTCCAGGGTCCAGAAATCCTTGCGCATCAGGGCAAAGACGGTCAACCCGCCGCCCAGTGCCAAAACCGGCAGCCAGAACGCCATCGCCGGGGCCAGCCCCAAGCCGGCCAGCAAGGCGGGCAGGCCCTGACCATTCGGGAAGGTGAGCGCCACCTTGTCGAGCACGCTCACACGAAACACGCCGAACACACCGCGCATGGTCATATAGGCGACCAGGCCCAGCACGATAAAAACGACCAGCGACTTGAGGTTGCCGCCACCGATCCGGATCAGGGTTTTACCGCCACACCCGGAGGCGAGCACCATGCCGATCCCGAAACAAGCGCCACCGATCAGATAGGAGAGCCAGGTAAAGCTGGCGGACCGATAGATGCTGTTGGCCAGATTGATCAGGCCCGCCGCTTCCAGACCGGCCGCGCCCAGGATGGCGACGCCGATGGCAAGCAGCCACATGCGCATGCGCGTCCAGTCGCCCATATTCACGATGTCGCCCACGGCCCCCATGGTGCAGAAATGGGTTTTCTGGGCAATCGCCCCGAATGCGGCCCCTACCGCCAGGCCGAGCCAGAGGAGGGTGCTGTTGGCAACGATCGTATCCATGGTCAGTCCTGGTAACGGGTCGGGTCAGGCACACCGGCGGCGGCGAAGCCTTCGGCACGCAAACGACAGGAGTCGCAGACACCGCAGGCACGGCCTGCGTCATCCGCCTGATAACAGGAGACGGTCAGCCCGTAATCGACGCCCAGCGCTGCGCCGGTGCGGATGATGTCCGCCTTGGAGAGGTCGATCAGCGGCGCATGAATGCGCAGATGATGCCCTTCGACCCCCGCCTTGGTCGCCAGATTGGCCATGTTTTCAAAGGCGGCGATGTATTCGGGGCGGCAATCCGGATAGCCGGAATAGTCGACCGCATTCACGCCGACGAAGATGTCCTTGCTGCCCAAGACCTCGGCCCAGGCAAGGGCCAGCGACAGCATGATGGTGTTGCGGGCCGGCACGTAGGTAACGGGAATGCCCGGCTGGACACCGTCGGTGGGCACGGCGATCGAGGTATCGGTCAGGGCCGAGCCGCCAAACTGGGCGATGCCGAAATTGACCACCCGATGTTCGCGCGCGCCGAGCGCCTGAACCACGCGTTCGGCGGCTTTCAGCTCGGCGTTGTGGCGCTGGCCGTAATCAAAAGACAAACAGTACGCTTCAAAGCCCTGCGAGCGGGCGATGGCGAGACAGGTGGCGGAATCGAGGCCGCCGGAAAGGAGAACGATTGCAGGCTTCATCATGGGGCGCGAATATACCCGAAAATGAACGTCGACCGCGGCGGTATCTGCTTGTTCCTGCGCTACAATTTCAGGAATTCCACGCAAAACAAACACCCTCCCGGAGACATTCCATGCCGTTCCGCCCGACCCCGCTTGCTGCCGCCCTGCTTGCCCTGCCCCTGATGCTGGGCACCGCCCATGCCACCGACAAGATCAAGGTCGGTCTGGTGTCCACGCTGTCCGGCCCGGGTGCCGGTCTGGGTGTCGATATCCGTGACGGCTTCAACCTCGGCATCAAGCATCTGAACGGCAAGCTGGGCAACCTGCCGGCCGAGGTCCTCATCGCCGACGACCAGCAGAATCCGGACGTCGCCAAGCAGGTCACCGACAAGTTCCTGAAGAAGGACAAGGTCGATTTCATGACCGGCATCGTCTTCTCCAACATCATGCTCGCCGTCGGCCCGACCGTCTTCGAGAACAAGACCTTCTACATCTCGGCCAATGCCGGCCCGTCGCAGTACGCCGGCGAGCAGTGCAATCCCTTCTTCTTCAACGTCGCCTGGCAGAACGACAACCTGCACGAAGCCGTTGGCAAGGTGGTGCAGGACAAGGGCTACAAGAACGTCCTGATCGTCACCCCGAATTACCCGGGCGGCAAGGATGCCGTCTCCGGCTTCAAGCGCTTCTACAAAGGCAAGACCGAAGAGATCTACACCAAGCTCGGCCAGCTTGATTACGCGGCCGAACTGGCCCAGATCCGCGCCGCCAAGCCGGATGCCCTCTTCTTCTTCCTGCCGGGCGGCATGGGCATCAACTTCGTGAAGCAGTTCGTGGCGGCCGGCCTCTCCCGCGACACCCAGCTCTTCGCACCCGGCTTCTCGGCGGATGAGGATGTGATCAAGGCCGTGGGCGGCTCCATGCTCGGCATGTTCAACTCCTCGCACTGGGCCCACGACATGGACAATCCGGAGAACAAGCGCTTCGTCGCCGACTTCCAGAAGGAATATGGCCGCCTGCCGTCGCTCTATGCATCGCAAGGCTACGATGCCGCGCTGATGATGGATGCTGCCGTGCGTGACGTGAAGGGCAATCTCGAAGACAAGAAGGCCCTGCAGAAGGCGCTGGAAGCCAAGCGCTTCAAGTCGGTGCGCGGTGACTTCAAGTTCAACAGCAACCACTACCCGGTGCAGAACTACGTGCTGCGCGCCATCGGCAAGGATGCCCAGGGGCGGATCACCAACAAGACCATGGGCACCATCTTCACGAATCACGCCGACGCCTACGTCGCGCAGTGCAAGATGAAGTAATCGGGTATCAACCCACCTTGGCAGCAGATGCTGCCAAGGTACCCGTCCCCTGACACGCCAGCCCCGGCCTTGCGCCCTGCGCGCATCCCATCCCGCTGTTTACATGACCCAACTGATGCTCGAACAGGCCCTGAACGGCCTGCAATTCGGTTTGATGCTCTTCCTCCTTGCCGCCGGGCTGACGCTCGTTTTCGGCATTATGGATTGCATCAACCTGGCCCATGGCTCGCTCTACATGGTCGGCGCCTACCTCGTCGCAGCGGCCACCCAGGCGGCCGACTCGTTCTGGATCGGCCTCGGTGCCGGCGTGCTCGGCACGGCCGTACTCGGGCTGCTGCTTGAAACCACGCTGTTCCGCCGGCTCTACACGCGCGACCATCTGTCGCAGGTGCTCGCCACCTTCGCCCTGATCCTGATCGCCAACGAGGGCGTACGCACGATCTGGGGCCCGGCGCCCTTGATGCTGAATCCGCCGGAGGCCCTGGCCGGGCCGGTCGAACTGCCGCTGGGGGACGACGTCTTTTTCTATCCGGCCTATCGCCTGCTCATCATCGCCGTCGGACTGAGCGTCGCCGGCCTGCTCTACCTGCTCGTCGCCAAGAGCCGGGTCGGCATGTGGGTGCGGGCAGGCGCGGCCAATCGGGAGATGACCGAGGCCCTCGGCATCAATGTGCGAGCCCTGTTCACCGCGGTCTTCGTATTCGGCGCCGCACTCTGCGCCCTGGCCGGCGGTTTGCTCGGGCCGCTGCTCGCGGTACAGGTCGGCATGGGCGAAAGCGTGCTCATCCTGGCCTTCGTGGTCATCATCATCGGCGGCATTGGCTCGATTCGCGGTGCGCTGGTCGGTGCGCTGATCGTCGGTGCGGTCGACACCCTCGGCCGCGCTTTGCTGCCCACGCTGCTGCGCGCCGTCTTGCCGACCGATGCTGCCGCCACGCTCGGCCCCGCCCTGGCCTCGATCCTGATCTACCTGCTGATGGCGGCCATCCTTTTCTTCAAGCCGCAGGGCTTGTTCCCGGCGAGGGCGTGAGATGGCCTTCTATCAAGCCCCCCGCTGGCAAAAGCCGGTTGCCCTGATCGGCCTGGTCGCACTCTGCCTGTTACCCGGCCTGCTTCAGGCCCTCGATCAGAGCTTCTACATCGGCTTTGCAACACGCGTCCTGATCTTTGCCCTGGCCGCCTCCAGCCTGAACCTCGTGCTCGGTTTCGGCGGCATGGTCTCGCTCGGCCACGCTGCCTTTCTCGGTGCCGGGGCCTACACGGCCGCCCTCTGCCAGCAAGCCGGCATCAACGAAGCGCTCATTGCCCTGCCGCTGGCCATGGCCGCAGCCGGCCTGTTCGCTGCGCTGGTCGGCCTGATCAGCCTGCGTACGCGCGGGGTCTACTTCATCATGATCACGCTCGCCTTCGCCCAGATGGCCTACTACCTCTTTGTTTCGGCGCGCAGTTGGGGCGGTGACGACGGCCTGCCCCTGCAGGGCCGGATGACCTTGGCCGGCCATGCGCTGGCCGATGACCAGACCCTGTATTTTGCCGCCCTGGGCGCGTTGACCGTCGCCATGCTGCTTTTTGCCCGCCTCGCCCAGGCCCGTTTCGGACGCACCGTGCAAGCCATCCGCGAGAACGAGACGCGCATGGCCGCCCTCGGCTATCCGGTTTTCCGCTATCGCCTGGTGACGTTTGCACTGGGCGGCGCCGTTGCCGGACTGGCCGGAGCACTGCTCGCCAACCTGACCGGCCTGGCCAGCCCGAACCTGCTGCAATGGACGCAGTCCGGCACCTTGCTCGTGATGGTGATCATCGGCGGCGTCGGCAGTCTCTTTGGCGGCGTGGCCGGGGCGGCCGTGTTGCTGGGCCTCGAGGAAGTCCTGGTCGGCGTCACCGAACACTGGCATCTGCTCCTGGGCGGCCTGTTGCTCGCCATCGTGCTGTTTGCCCCGAAAGGCATTGCCGCCCTGTTTGCCCGTCGCGGAGCCGCCTCATGATCCGCCCGATCCTCGAAGTCCGCCAGCTCTCCCGGCGCTTTGCCGCGGTCGACGCGCTCAAAGCCGTCGATTTCAGCCTTGAAGCCGGGGAAGTGCATGCCCTGATCGGCCCCAATGGCGCCGGCAAGACGACCTTCATCCACCACCTTTCCGGCGCGCTCTTCCCGGACAGCGGCAGCATCCACTTCGCCGGCGAGGACGTCACCCGGCAACCCATGCATGCGCGCGTTCAGCGCGGCATGGCCCGTTCCTACCAGATCACCAACGTGTTCCCGGCCCTCTCGGCGCTCGACAATGTGGTGCTTGCCGTCCAGGGGCGACCCGACGCCGGCAGCAGCTTCCGTTTCTGGCGCCCGGTGACGCAGGAAAAAGCCTTGTTCGAGACGGCAGCCGGCTACCTGGCGCAGGTCGGGCTGGCCGCCAAGATCCACACCCTGGCGGCGGCGCTCTCGCACGGCGAACAACGTGCGCTGGAACTGGCCATGGCGCTGGCCACCCAACCCAAGGTCCTGTTGCTCGACGAGCCGATGGCCGGCACCGGCCCCGAGGAATCGGCCCGCATGGTCGAGCTGATCGAACATCTGGCCCGGCATGTCACGCTGCTCCTTGTCGAGCACGACATGGATGCGGTGTTCCGTCTGGCCGACCGCATCTCGGTGCTGGTCAATGGCGAACTGATCTGCACCGGCACACCGGACACCGTGCGCGCCGACCCGGCCGTGCGGCGCGCCTATCTGGGAGACCACCTGTGAGCGCCCTGCTTGAAATCGAAGGCCTGGCCGTCGCCTACGGACCGAGCCAGGTGCTGTTCGGCATCGACCTGCAGATGGCCGAAGGCGAAGCCGCCACCCTGCTCGGCCGCAACGGCATGGGCAAGACCACGACCCTGCGCGCCCTGTGCGGGCTGGAGCCGGTCAAGGCGGGCAGCATCCGTTTTGCCGGCGAACGCATCGATGGCTGGCGCCCGGACCGCATCGGCCGCGCCGGCATCGCGCTGGTGCCGGAAGGCCGCCAGTGTTTTCCGAATCTGACGGTCGACGAGCATCTGGTGGCCTTTTTCGCCAACCGGCGCAAGCTGGCCGGCCCCTGGACTCCGGCCCGCGTCTACGACCTGTTCCCCCGCCTGGCCGAACGCCGCAAAAACCTCGGCAATCAGCTCTCGGGCGGCGAGCAGCAGATGCTCGCCATCGGCCGCGCGCTGGTCACCAACCCGCGCCTGCTCATTCTCGACGAAGCCACCGAAGGGCTGGCGCCGCTCATCCGCGACGAAATCTGGGCCTGCCTGGCCCGCTTGCGCAGCGCCGGCCAGAGCGTGCTGGTCGTCGATAAATACGTGGAAAAACTGATCGCGCTGGCCGACCGGCACACCATTCTGGAACGGGGCCAGGTGGTCTGGCGGGGCAGCTCAGCCGAACTGGATGCCGATCACGGGATCTGGCACCGCTACCTCGGCCTCTGAGGCCTCGGAGGCCGAGGCGGCATCGGCAGCAAGCCGGGCCTCGAATTCGGCGGCCGGTAACGGTCGACCGAAGAGATAGCCCTGAAACTGGCGGCAGCCATGCTCGACCAGGAAACGATGTTGCGGCTCGTTCTCGACGCCTTCGGCCACCACCTGCAAGCGCAGCGCATCGCCCATGGCCAGGATGGCCCGCACGATGGCCGCGTCATCCGGATCCTCCGCCAGCTCGCGGATGAAGGAACGATCGACCTTCAACTGCTCGAAGGGAAAGCGCTTGAGATAGGCGAGCGAGGCATAGCCCGTCCCGAAGTCATCGAGTGAAAAACGCACCCCGAGCTCGCACAGGGCACGCATTTTTCCAACCACGTCATCGACCTGTTCAAGGAGCAGGCTTTCGGTCAGTTCCAGCTTGAGCCGGGCCGGATTAACCTGGTGCCGCGCCAGCGCCCCCCGGATCCGCTCGACGAAATCAGCCTGCCGGAACTGCCGGGCGCTCACATTCACCGCCAGACACAAGGCCTGCGTGGCGGCGTGCTGCTGCCAGCGCCCCAGCAGGACGCAGGCTTCTTCGATGACCCAATGCCCGATCGGCACGATCAGCCCGGTTTCCTCCGCCAACGGGATGAAATCGCCCGGCGACACCAGTTCGCCGTCGCGCTTTTGCCAGCGCAGCAGGCATTCCGCACCGAGCAAGCCGCCCGCCGCATCGAACTGCGCCTGCAGCATCAGGCGGAACTCGCCGGCCAGCAGGGCCTGACGCAAGCCGCTTTCGAGTCGGGCACGCTGGTCGAGGACGGTCTGCATCGCCCCATCGAAGAAGCGGTAGGTATTGCGCCCGTCATCCTTCGCGCCGTACAGCGCGATGTCGGCCTGCTTGACGATGGCTTCAAGCGAGCGCGCCTGCCCCTGAAAGAGGGAAATCCCGATGCTCGCCGAGCAGAAATGCTCGACACCGCCCGGCAGGGCATAGGGCCGCGCCAGTTCCTGCACCAACTTGTTCGCCACCCCCTCCGCCCGGGCCGCCGCCTGCGCGGCATCCAGCCCGAGATCGTCGAGCAGGACGGAAAACTCATCGCCCCCCTGGCGTGCCGCCGTGTCACTCTCGCGAATGCTGCGCCGGAGCCGCCGTGCCACCTCGATGAGCAGGCAATCCCCGATGTCGTGTCCCAGCGTGTCGTTCAGCGTCTTGAAGTTATCCAGATCGATGATCAGCAAGGCCGCGTACTGATGATGGCGCGCAGCGGCGGCCATCGACTGACCGAGCCGGTCGAACATCAGGCGCCGGTTGGGCAGGCCGGTCAGCGGATCGTAGAAGGCCAGCGAATGGATCTCGGATTCAGCCACCTTGAGTTCCGAAATATCGGTGAAGGTGCTCACGTAGTGGGTCAGCCGTCCCTGGGCATCCTGAATGGCGCTGATTGTCAGCCACTCCGGATAAATTTCGCCGGAACGCCGCCGATTCCAGATTTCACCCTCCCAATGACCGTTGACCGCCAGGCTCTCCCACATCGCCACATAGAAACTGGCGTCCTGCCGACCGGACTTCAGGAGGCGCGGGGTTTGCCCGATGGCATCCTCGGCGCGATAGCCGGTCAGTCGCATGAAGGCATCATTGACGCGCAGGATGCGCTGGTCAGCGTCGGTGACCATGATTGCGGCCTGGGAGGCAAACGCCGTTGCGGCGATGCGCAGTTCCTGTTCATGGGCGTGTCGCTCGCGCAGATCGGCCGCCAGGCCGAGATAGCCGATCAATGCCCCTTGGGCATTCGTCAACGCCGTGATGGTCAGGCGCACCGGCAGACGGGCGCCATCCGCACACACATACGTCCAGTCGTGTTCGATGCGTGGCTGCGTCTCCAGTCCGGCGACCAGGGCCTGGAAATCCGCCGCCATGCTCACGCCGCGCGCACGGCTGAGCACCGCCGCATGGGCCGCGATTTCTTCCTGAACATGAAATTGGAGCGGTGTCAGATGGCCGACCACGTCCTGCCAGCGATAGCCGAGCAAGTGCTGGGCAGTCCGATTGAAATAGAGAATCAGGCCTTGGCGGTCGGTGGCAATGATGGCGTGACCGGCATGATCCAGCATGGCCTGATGCAGGACCGATGGTTCAAGCTCGACCCAGCCACCTGCGATACAGGGCGCTTCACTTACCACCTTGCCCTCCTGTACGTCAGGATGGAGCATTGTTGCCCGGCGTTTCGGCCTGCACCGCCGCCAGTCGCTACCGACATGTTGCCTCTCCTGCCCGGAAACCGATCCCTATCGGTGAATCCGGGCCCAATCAGCCCTTAAACGGACGCCTGATTATGACGAAAAGGAAAGAACAATGGCAAGTGATTTACTGCTCATCCCGGGCAGGGCGGGGGTTGGCGACGATCAACGGCCGGTGAACTGACTCAGTTCACGCTCGAGCAAGGTTTCATCGCCGAGATTCACGGCCAGCAAATGGCGCAAATGGGTCACGCTGTCGAGATCGATATCGCGGCAGGCCAAACCCAGGGTCATGCCCTGGTGATGCACGACCGTCACGCCCATGCGGATCAGGGTTTCGCCGGCATCCAGCGCCAGCGACAAGGTGCCATGCGAGCCGACCTGAATGAAGCCGTCGGCCGACAAACGGACGAGCGCCCCTTTCAGGGAAAGATCAACGATGTCGACGGTATGTTCGCCGTCGGCAAGAATCAGGCGGGCTTCGGACTGGAAGGGAACACGGGAATACTGACGGCGATTCTGCATGACGGCCTCCTCCGTTATTTTCCGATCATGTTACCCCAAAGGAGCTTGTGCAACTGCATCTGGAAACGCACATCGAGACCGTCTTCGAGCATCCATTCGGCCAGTTGGGTGGGCGCCAGCGCGCCCTGGGCCGGCGAGAAGAGGACCGGGCAACGGGACGGCAGATCGTGGCTACGCACCTGCTCGCGCGCCCATTCGTAGTCCTCGCGGCTGGCGAGGACGATTTTGAGTTCGTCGCGACGGGTCAGACAGGCCAGGTTCTCCCAGCGGTTCTTGTCGACCTCGCCGGAACCCGGCGCCTTCAGGTCCATGATGCGCGAGACGCGCGGGTCGACACCGCTAATATCGAGCGCCCCGGAGGTTTCCAGCGAGACGTCGTAACCGGCGTCGCACAAGGCGGTCAGCAAAGGCAGGCAGTCTTTCTGGGAGAGCGGCTCGCCACCGGTGACGCAAACCTGCCTGGCCGGATGACGGCGAACTTCAGCAAGCACCGAGTCGATGGTCGCCGCTTCACCGCCGGTAAAGCTGTAGGTGGTATCACACCAAGTGCAGCGCAACGGGCAGCCCGTCAGGCGGACAAAAACAGTCGGCAGGCCGACGCGGGAAGCTTCGCCCTGCAGCGAATAGAAGATTTCGGTAATTCGGAGCGCCACGGCAATGACCTTGGGAGCGGGCCATCGGCCCGTTTTGGGTGTGCCCGGCCGGTCGACCGGCGGGCAGCACCGCGATGACAGACTTACTTCTTGAGACGTTGTTTGGCTGCGTCGGCAGCCGGGGTGTTCGGGTACTTGGCGAGCACCGTTTCCAGCGAGCGCTTGGCCGCAGCCGCGTTCCCCATTTCCTGCTGGCAGGTGGCAATCGCCATCCAGGCATCCGGTGCCTTCGGGCTGTCCGCATACTTGGTGGTGACCACGGTTTGGGCCTCGATGGCCTTCTTGCAGTCACGCTGGGCGTACCACGCATTGCCGAGCCAGTATTGGGCATTCGGGGCAAGTTGACCGCCGGGATACTTCTGCATGAACGCGCTGAAGGCGACAGCAGCTTCCTTGTACTTGGCAGCCTTGAAGAAATTCAGGGCCGCTTCGTAATCCGGACCTTCACGCGCCGGGTCAGCAGCCGGCGTGGCGGCCTGCTGGGCAGCCGGGGCACCCTCGGCGGGCGCACCCGCACCGCCCGCAGCGGCGGGCGCCTCGAACTTGCGCAGGCGGGTGTCGAGATCCAGATAGAAATCCTGGGCCCGCTTGTCACCGACTTCCTGCTTGTGGATCAGGGTTTCCAGGAGGCCGCGCAGGTTGGCGACCTCCTCGGCCAGACGCTGATTCTGGTTGGCCAAATCGAGAATCGACTTGGCCTGCTGATCGGCGCGGGCATCGGACTTCGCTTTCAAATCGGCGATCTGGCGACGCGCCTCCTCGTCATCGAAGAGGCCGGCGTGAGCCGGCGTCGCAGCCCAGGCCGCCGCCATCAGGCAAACCAGCGTCAGGCGGCGCATGATCAGAACTCGCCGCGGCCGTCAGCGGCACGGTAGAGGATGTCGGCGCGGCGGTTTTCCGCCCAGGCGGCATCATCGTGACCCGGGTTCTTCGGCTTTTCTTCGCCGAGGCTGACGGATTCGATCTGGTCGTCCTTGACGCCGAGCAGGGTCAGCGAACGCTTGACGGCGTCGGCACGCTTCTGGCCCAGGGAGAGGTTGTATTCACGGCTGCCGCGCTCGTCGGTGTTGCCCTGAACGAGGACCTTGAAGCCACGGTTGGCGCTCAGGTACTTGGCGTGGGCAGCGACGAGGTCCTTGTATTCGCCTTTGACTTCGTAGCTGTCGAGTTCGAAGTAGATGCTGCGCTTGGAAAGGACACTCTTCGGATCGGTCAGTTCGCGCGGCAGACCATTGGCGTCGACGCCACCGGCGACCACCGGGGCGACCCCGCTGTTGCCCCCGGCACGGGATTCAACCGGGGCGCCATTGGCGTCATCAGGCAGCGGGGTAGTGGAACAGCCGACGATGAGGGCCGACAGGAGGGCGGGAACAAGCAGTTTTTTCACAGGTAAGACTCCGGCGTGGATTTATTTGAAGAAGGGGCCCCAGGCCGGCTCGCGGACATCGCCCGCGGAGACGGTGAGGCGTTGCTTGATCCTGCCATCGCTGGAGACAGCGGATAGGATGCCGCGCCCGCCAACTTCGGTGGCGATCAGGATCATGCGGCTATTGGGGGCGAAACTCGGGGATTCGTCTTTTTGGGAATCGGTCAGGACCTGCACCTGGCGGCTCGCCAGGTCCATGATGGCCAGCTGGAAGCGGCCTTCGCGGCGGGTAATGTAGGCAATGCTCTTGCCGTCCGGCGACGGACGCGGCGACACGTTGTAGCTGCCTTCAAAGCTGACGCGGCGCGCATCACCACCATTGGCGCCAACCTGATAGATCTGCGGGCTGCCGCCCCGGTCGGAGGTGAAGAAGATCGTGCCGCCATCTGCCGAATAACGCGGCTCGGTATCGATGCCGGCCGACTGGGTGATGCGCTGCACGCCGCTGCCATCCGCATTCACGGCGTAAATCTGGGAGTTGCCGTCCTTGGACAGGACGACCGCCAGCTTGCGGCCATCCGGCGACCAGGCCGGGGCCGAGTTGGAACCCTTGAAATTGGCCACGATATGGCGTTGACCGGAGGCCAGCGAGTGCACGTAGATGACCGGCTTCTTCTTTTCGAAGGAGACGTAGGCCAGCTTGCTGCCATCCGGCGACCAGGCCGGCGAGATGATCGGCTCGGTCGAGGTCAGGGCCGTCGCGGCGCCCTGACCATCGGCATCGGCGATCTGCAGCAGGAACTGGCCGCGCGCCTTGACGACGTAGGCGATGCGCGTCGAGAAGACACCCTTTTCGCCGGTCAGCTTTTCGTAGATGTAATCGGCAATGCGATGCCCGGCGGCGCGCAGTTGCTCATTGCTCGTCACATAGGCGGCACCGCCCAAGGACACGGCTTTCTGCGCATCGTACAAGCGGAAACGGGCTTCCAGACGGCCATCCAGGCTACGCGAGACGCTGCCGCCCACGAAGGCATCTGCCCCCTTGGCCTTCCAGTCGGCCAGATTGACCGCCGTATTCTCGTCGACCGCCGTATTGCCATGGTCGATCAACTTGAACAGGCCGCTGCGCTCCAGGTCGGAACGCACGGTACCGGTGATGATGCGGGCCGCCACGCTGTCGCCGGGAAAATCGGCAATGGCGACCGGGATGCGGTTGGCACCGGCCCCAGTGATTTCAATGGACAACTGAGCCTGGGCGAGGGCGGCGGTCGACAGCGCCAGGGCCAGGAAAATGCGACGGGTGATCGAAGACATAGGCTTTGAATTCAAAAGGTTCGCGCGATTTTACTCTTCAAACGGACGATATTTGATTTCCAGTACGCGCTGGAACATCGAAGGATCGTCCGGCTTGGGCAGCGGCGAGGATTTGAGGATGGCGCGTTCAATGGCGGTATCGAGACCGGTGTTGCCGCTGGAGCGCTTCAGGCGCACGCCGAGCACTTCGCCGGTCGGCAACTGGGTGACTTCAAACACGGCTTCCGGGTTGCCCTGGATGCCGGGCGGCAGGACGATGTTGCCGCGAATCTTGCCGCGAATCTTGCCGACATAACTTTCCAGGCCGCGCTTGTTCGCCCCCGCCCGCTGCTCGGACTCCGCCGCCGCCGCATTGGTCATGCGCTGCGTGTCGGCTGCCGTACGGGCGTTCTTCAGCTGGCTGGTCTCATTGGCCAGTTCCTTGCTGAAATCGAACTTGGGCGGCTCCGGCTTCTTCGGTTCCGGCTTGGGTTCGGGCTTTTTCGGCTCAGGCTTGGGTTCGGGCTTTTTCGGCTCAGGTTTGGGTTCCGGCTTGGGCTCGGGTTTCTTGGGTTCGGGCTTGGGCGGCTCCGGCTTTTTCTTCTCTTCCTTGATCGCGATGTCCGGCTTTTTCGGGGCCGGTGGCTCGATCCTGGGTTCAGGTTTCGGTTGCGGCTTGGGCTCGGGCTTCGGTTCAGGCAGCGGTTCCGGCTTGGGCGGCGGAGGCGGCGGTGCCACATTGGTCGCCGGCGTGTTTTGCGGCGCCCAGAGTTCGACCTCGACGACCTCGGTCTGGCTACGCTTCCATTGCACCCCAAGGAACAGGAAGGCGATCAGGCCGAGGTGCACCAGCGCCGCCAGCACCATGGCCTTTCTCTTTCCGGGTTCTTCGGGGCGTTCAAGGATCATTTGCTGCTCTTCTGGACCACCAGGCCGACCTTTTTCACTTCGGCACGCTGCAACTCATCCATCACGGTGAGCACGGCGTCGTATTTGACGTTCTTGTCGCCGGCGATCAGGACGGGCTGTTCAGGGTTACGTTCCTGCGCGGCCCGGATCATGGCCGGCAGTTCCTTGCGGTCAACGCGGATTTCCTTGCCATTTCCGGCGCGGTCGGTGAGGGTCAGGCTTTCGTCTGCCTTGATCGCCACTTCGAGCGGGGCCGTCGGCGCCTGGTTGGCCTTGCCGACCGTCGGCACATCGACGGACGACGTCGTCATCATCGGCGCCGCGACCATGAAGATCACGAGCAGCACGAGCATGACGTCGATGTAGGGAACGACGTTGATTTCGTTCTTGAGCTTGCGCTGGCGCATGGCTTACCGCATCTGGCGCTGGATGATGTTGGAGAACTCTTCCATGAAGGACTCGTAGCGCACGGCCAGACGGTCGATGTCATGGGAGAAGCGGTTGTAGGCGAGCACGGCCGGGATGGCGGCGAAGAGGCCGATGGCGGTGGCGACCAGCGCTTCGGCGATACCCGGGGCAACCGAGGCCAGCGTGGCCTGACCGACGTTGGAGAGGCCGCGGAAGGCGTGCATGATGCCCCAGACGGTGCCAAAGAGACCGATGTAAGGCGAGACCGAGCCGACCGAAGCCAGGAAGGCGAGGTGCGACTCGAGGGCATCCATCTCGCGCTGGTAGGTGGCGCGCATGGCGCGGCGGGCGCCATCGACGATGTCCTTCGGATCCAGGTTGCTCTGGCCCTTGAGCTTGGTGAATTCGCGGAAACCGGCTTCGAAGATGCGCTCCATCGAACCGGCGTTGTGGCGGTCGTTGACCGCGCTGTTGTACAGATTGGTCAGATTGCCGCCAGACCAGAAATCACGCTCGAAGCCCTCGGTCTTTTCGCGCGCCTGACGCACGGCAAACCACTTCATGAAAATGTAGTACCAGGACATGAAGGAGACGCTGGCCAGCAGCGCCATGACGGCCTGCACGACGGCCGAGGCCTCGAGGATCAGGTGGAGGATGGACAGGTCCTGGGTCACATTCATTTCAGCGCTTCCAGTTTCTCGTACAGAAAATCGGGGATCGGAGCCGGCGTCAGTCGATCACGGTCGACGCAGGCGATTTCAACGGTGCCGGTCACCAGTTCCTGGTCGCCCCGGCGGGCATGCTGGCGGAACACCACGCGGACGCGGGTCAGTTTTTCGACTTCCAGGCCGATACTGAGCTGGTCGTCGAGACGGGCCGGCTTCAGGTAATCGCAGGCTGCCTTGCGCACGACGAAGAGGATGCCGGCCTCGGCGGCAAGCGCCGACTGGTCGTGGCCGACCTGGCGCATCCATTCGGTGCGGCAACGCTCGAAAAACTTGAGGTAATTCGCGTAATAAACCACGCCCCCGGCATCGGTGTCTTCGTAATAGACACGGACCGGCATTGTGAAGGCGTTGGGCTTCTGCTCATGTTTCATCCCGCGATTTTACCTTGCGGGATGCGGATTGGTCTGTAACGGGATGTTGCTGTGCAAAAGCGCTCCCTGCTCAAAACAGGCAGTCTTTACCGCAGACTTTGATTTAACAGATATTAGAATAATGCCAACAATCAAGGGAGTATCTGCGCCATGGTCAAGAATAGCCTGCAGGCCCGCTTCATCGTCCCGGTCTCCGCGTTCATTATTCTGGTTGTCTTTGGATGCGCCTGGTTCCTCGCCTCCCTCAGCGCCGCTCGCATCAACGACAACCTCGGCCGGGAAACAGAACGGCACCTGCACGAGGCCATTCAGATTTTGAACGTGACCGACGCCCTGATCAGCGAACAAACCCGCAGCGCCATGCGGCTCCTGATGGAACGGGGCAAAGCATACGGTAGTGCCAGCCTCGGCCCGCTCACTTCAGTACGCGACAAACAGGTGCCCAATCTGGTACTCGGCACACACGCGCAGGCGAATCAATTTGATCTGGTCGACGGTGTCGTCAAACTCATGGGCGGCACTGCCACCCTTTTTGTCCGCCAAGGGGATGATTTTGTCCGCATTTCGACCAATGTGAAGCGTGACGGCGAACGCGCCGTTGGTACGCTACTCGACCCGAAGGGAAAGGCCATCGCAGCCATTCGCAAAGGGGAAGCATTTTATGGGGTCGTGGATATTCTGGGCAACCCCTTCATGACAGGTTACGAACCCATCCGCGACGCCAATGGTGGTGTCATCGGCATCTGGTATGTCGGCTACAAGATCGACATGGCCGCACTCAAGCAGGCTATCGACACCGCCCGCCTGCTGGAGAGCGGGTGGCTCGCGATCACCGATGCACAGGGCAAGGTCCGTTTTCGGTCGGCACACACTACAGATAACGATATTGGCACACGGATCAAGACGCCAGGCGACTGGGTCGTGCGCAGCGAGACTTTTCCTGGCTGGCAGTTCCAGATCACGGCCGCGTATCCGGAGGCCGAGGCTGCTGCGATTGTCCATCGCCAGACGATTGCCGTGCTCGCTGGCGGCCTGATTGCCTGCGTCATCCTGATCGGCATGATGTTCATGATGTTACGCCGCATGGTGCTTCTCCCCCTGGGCGGAGAGCCGACCGATGCCGCAGCAGCGGCACAGCGGATCGCAGCCGGAGATCTCACTCAGCCGATTCCAACCCGCCCCGGTGACCAGACCAGCCTGATCGCCGCCATGTCTCGGATGCAAACAGGACTTGCCGAGATCGTCACACACATCCATCAGGGAGCCAACGCCCTGAATACGGCTTCAAACAATCTGGTTGATATGGCGGACCGTGTTTCGGCTGGTGTCTCTCAACAAAATGATGCGACCTCCGCCATTGCTGCGACCCTGGAACAAATCACGGTCAGTATCCGCCATGTCTCGGACAGTGCAGGAACTGCCAACAACATGGCTGAACGGGCGGGGGATCTGGCCGATAGCGGCAGCCAATGCATGGGGCGTGCCGTTGACGAGATGCAACGTAGCGCAGAAGCGGTTAATCAGTCCGCCGGGCAAGTTGAGAAACTCGAAGCCGGCTCTCGCCAGATCAGCGATATCGTCAACGTGATCAAGGACATTGCGGACCAGACCAATTTGCTCGCTCTGAACGCAGCCATCGAAGCAGCACGTGCAGGCGAAGCCGGGCGCGGATTCGCTGTCGTGGCGGATGAAGTGCGCAAACTGGCCGAGCGAACCAGTGCATCAACACACGAAATCAGCCACATGATTACCGATATCCAGGAAACCACCGGCCAGGCGATTGCCGGTATTGAAAACGGTGCGCAAAAAGTCAATGGCAGCGTCGAGCAAGCGGGCGAAGCCGGCGAGGCCATGCACCGCATCAGCAGCGCCACCCAACAAGTTCAATCAGCAGTGCACGACATTTCCGAAGCCCTGCGCGAACAATCTGCAGCAAGCGAAGTCATTGCCCGTAACGTCGAGCAGGTTGCCATCATGAACGAGGAAAACCACACGGCGGTTCGCGGTGTGGTGGACGACGCCCACCAGTTGCAAAGCCTGGCCACGCAACTGAAAACCTCGGTGGCCAGCTTCCGGGTCTAGCGCACGTCGCTGCCGCCTGCCCCATCCGGCACGACCAGCCCGAGGTGGCGGTAGATGGCCGGGGTGGCGATGCGCCCGCGCAGGGTGCGCTGCAGATAGCCCTGCTGGATGAGGTAGGGCTCCAGCACGTCCTCGATGGTGTCACGCGCCTCGCCGATGGCGGCGGCCAGGTTGTCGACGCCGACCGGCCCGCCGCCAAACTTGTCGATCACGGCGGAGAGGAGCTTGCGGTCCATCAGGTCGAGCCCGGCCGGGTCGACATCGAGCATGTGCAGGGCGGCGTCGGCAATCTCGCGGTGAATGCGGCCATCGCCCTTCACTTCGGCGTAGTCGCGCACGCGGCGGAGCAGGCGGTTGGCGATCCGCGGCGTGCCGCGTGAGCGTTTGGCGATTTCCAGCGCACCTTCGGCGTCGATCGGCGCACCGAGCAGCGTTGCCGAGCGGCTGACGATGCTCTGCAACTCCTGCGCGTTGTAAAACTCGAGGCGGGCAACGATCCCGAAGCGGTCGCGCAGCGGATTGGTCAGCATGCCGGCCCGCGTCGTCGCGCCGACCAGCGTAAATGGTGGCAGGTCGAGCTTGACCGAACGGGCGGCCGGCCCTTCGCCGATCATGATGTCGATCTGGAAATCCTCCAGCGCCGGGTAGAGGATTTCCTCGACGACGGGGCTCAGACGATGGATTTCATCGATGAACAGCACATCATGCGGCTCGAGATTGGTCAGGATGGCCGCCAGATCGCCCGCGCGTTCGAGCACCGGGCCGGAGGTCTGGCGCAGGTTCACCCCCATTTCGGCGGCGACGATGTGGGCCAGCGTCGTCTTGCCCAGACCCGGCGGGCCGAAGAGCAGGACATGGTCGAGCGAATCACCCCGGTTTTTGGCAGCCTGAATGAAAATTTCCAGCTGATCGCGGATTTTTTGCTGCCCGGTGTAATCGGCCAGTCGCTTCGGGCGCAGTGCCCGTTCCAGCGCTTCTTCCTGCGCCGACTTGGATTGCGGGGCGATGATGCGGTCGACCGGGGAAACAGCGGCCAGCTTGTCGGTTTCGATCATGATTCCTCACGAATCCAGCGGATGAAGAGCATCTGCCCGAGCGCCAGCAGGACCGGGCCGAGGAAGATGCCGATGAAGCCGAAGACGAGCACGCCCCCGAGCACGCCCAGGGCAATGAGCAAAATGGACAGCCCGGCGCCGCGCGCCATCAGGATGGGCTTCACGAAATTGTCGATGGAGCTGATTACGAAGGCGCCATACAAGGCCATGAAAATCGCCCAGCCGGTTTGCCCCTCGCTATACAGCCAGGCCGCCGCGCCCCCCCAGATCAACGGGGGACCGACCGGAATCATCGACAGGAAGAAGGTGGCAAAGCCGAGCAGCACCGCCCCCGGCACCCCGGCGATCAGGAAGCCGAGCAGGGCCACGGTGCCTTGAGCCGCCGCCGTGCCGACAATGCCAAGCATGACGCCGACGACCGTATCCTGGGCCTTGTCGACCATGCCTTCGCCCAGTTCGCCACCCAGCTTGCGGGCGGCGGTATAGAGTGCGGATGACAGCGCCTCGCCGTCGCGGAACAGGAAAAATGAAACGAACAGCACCAGGGCGATCTGCAACAGGCCGTTGGCGAGAATGCCGCCGAGCGCGAGCAGGAAGGAACGCGCCGGAGCGAGCAACTGGCGGATCAGGCCATTGAACTCCTCGCGATTACTGGCGATCTGGTGCCAGAAACTGTCGATTTCGCTGCCCACCAGCGGCAGGGTGGCCAGCCAGGCCGGCGGATTGGCCGGCAAACCCTGCTCGAAATAGGGACGGACAAAATCCATCAGGCGATCCGCCCCGCTGGCCAGCGAACCGGCCAAAAAGAGCGTCGGCAGCAACAGGATGAGCACCAGCAAAAGCAGCATCAGCGAGGCCCCGGCCGACGGTCGACCGCCCAGACAGGGCAAAAACCGGCGGGCGTACACATCCCAGGTGCAAATCCAGATGACCAGCGCGAAGAGCACCGCGCCGATGAAAGGCAGGAGCACGGCGACGCAGCCGACAATGAGCAGCACCACCAGCGCGACCTGCGCCAGCCGTTTGGGATTCTGTTCGCCGAGCATGCGCGTGGATCAGACCTTGGAAAGCAGTTTGAGGGCCTGGCGGATACCATCCGAGGTACTCACCCCCGCCGGCAACTGCTTCAGGGCGCCGCCGGCTTCCTTCTCGTTATAACCGAGGGCGAGCAGGGCATTCAAAATGTCCTGCGCGGCATCGTCGACCGTCGCCGGCAGGGCTGCACCCGTGGTTTCGGCCAGCTTGCCCTTGAGTTCGAGGAGCAGGCGTTCCGCCGTCTTCTTGCCGATCCCCGGCACCTTGATCAGGCGGCCCACTTCCTGGCGCGCAACGGCGGCCGCCAGATCAGCCACGGACAAGCCGGAGAGCACGGAGAGCGCCGTGCGGGCGCCGATCCCGGAAATTTTCAGCAACTGCCGGAAGGCAAAACGCTCCGATTCGCTCAGGAAGCCGTACAGGTAATGCCCGTCCTCGCGCACGGCAAAGTGGCAGAGCAGGGTCGCCTTGTCACCGACAGAAGGCAGGTTGTAGAAGGTGCTCATCGGCACGTCGAGCTCGTAACCGACGCCATTCACGTCGAGCACGATCTGCGGCGGATTTTTTTCGGCGATCACGCCGGTCAGTCGTCCGATCATCGGGGCCCTGAATACTGTATGTTCAAACAGTCATCATCGTATCAGGCGGCCGCCCCGAACGCGATACCCCGCCGTGGCCAATGCACCCAGACCTTGCCCGCCGTGGGCGTGGCAAATGGCGCAGGCAAGCGCATCCGCCGCATCACTTGAGGGCGAACCGGCGAGCGACAGCAGACGCACCACCATGTCCTGCACCTGCTGCTTGGCTGCCTTGCCATGCCCAACCACAGCCTGTTTGACCTGCAGGGCGGTGTATTCGGCCACCGACAAGCCACCATGCACCAGCGCCGTCACCGCCGCCCCCCGCGCCTGCCCGAGCAGCAGGGTCGATTGCGGATTGACGTTCACAAAGACGATTTCCACGGCGGACTGATCCGGGCGATAGGTCTCGATGACTTCGCTGATCCCGGCGAAGAGCGTCCCCAGACGGGTGGGCAGGGAAGCCTTGTCGTTGGACTTGATGCACCCGCTCGCCACATAGCGCAGCTGGTTGCCGTCCTTTTCGATGACGCCAAAGCCGGTCACGCGCAGGCCGGGGTCGATGCCGAGGATACGGACACTGCTCATGCGCGCCCTCCGGCCGCAAGCGGCCCGCCGGGCAGTTGGCCGACGGTCAACGACGCAAACCGGGGTAAAACCCGCGACACGCTTCGGGCCGGCATCGGCTCAGGCCGCCCAGTCCGGCTTGCAGCGCCGGCTGACATCGGAAAAAGTTTCGAACAGGGTGCGCGCATCGCCGCTCGCCCGGTGGCGGCGCAAGGCCAGCCGCTCCTCGACAACCGCACGCTGGGCGTGCCAGAGCGCCTGTTCGCACTCGGCCAGCAATTCGCGCAGGTCTTTCAGGCGAAAGGTCGGATTCATCTCCGCCGCGTCGTAAAGCCGGCTGAGCCAGACATAGTCGTAAGCCCAGGCATCGCAATAAAGGGTTTCGCCGCGCAGATCGGAATTGAGGTCCAGGCAGACGTCGACCGCCGGACGCCCTTTATCGAGGAGCAGATCGCGCGTGATGCCGTGGATTTGCTCGGCCGACGGGTCCCAGTGGGTCCAGTCCGGCTCGGGCCGGATCAGGGTGCAATACGACCGCTGATCCGGTGTGTAGTACCCGACTTCGATCGGGTAGCTGCCGCGGCCGAACCCCGACGCTTCAATGTCGATGATGATCGGCAGCGGCGGCACGGTGTCGCTTACTCCTCGATCACCGCCGTGGTGTAGATTTCCTGCACGTCATCGAGGTTTTCGAGCGCATCGAGCAGTTTCTGCATCTTGACGGCATCGTCCCCGGTGAACACGTTTTCGCCTTCCGGCTTCATCGTCACTTCGGCGAATTCCGGCTTGAAGCCGGCCGCTTCCAGCGCATCCTTGACGGTGATGAACTCGGTCGGCGCGGTGATCACTTCAATCGAACCGTCGTCGTTCGTCGCCACGTCCTCGGCACCCGCCTCGATGGCGGCATCCATCAACGCCCCTTCGTCGGTACCCGGCGCAAACAGCATCTGGCCGCAGTGCTTGAACTGGAAAGCCACGCAACCGTCGGTACCCATGTTGCCGCCGTGCTTGGAGAAGGCATGACGCACTTCGGCCACGGTCCGGGTTTTGTTGTCGGTCAGGCAATCCACCATGATGGCGGCGCCGCCGATACCGTAGCCTTCGTAGCGTACTTCAACGTAATCGACGCCTTCGAGTTCGCCGGTGCCCTTCTTGATCGCGGTATCGATCTTGTCCTTGGGCATATTGACGGCCTTGCCCTTGTCGACCGCGACACGCAGGCGCGGGTTGAAGCTGACATCGCCGCCGCCCATCTTGGCGGCCACGGTAATTTCCTTGGCGATCTTGGAGAAAGCGGCGCCGCGCTTTTCGTCCTGACGGCCCTTACGGTGCTGGATGTTGGCCCATTTGGAGTGTCCGGCCATGATGATTTCCTGCAAAAAAGACAAAGAAGGCGGGATTTTACCGCGTGGCGCGCCTTCCCGCACGATCCTTCGGGATCGCCCTTTCGTATCGTGCCTTACGCAGTTTCACAAAGCGCCGCCGGGCCATTGCTAGAATGCCGGAATACTTACTTTCCGGAGCCCGCTGCCATGTCCGAACCGCTGTATCTCGCCAAGTCCGAAGACGGTTTTCCCGCCCTGCTGCCGCAGATGGCCAACCGCCACGGCCTGATCACCGGGGCAACGGGCACAGGCAAGACGGTCACCCTGCAATCGATTGCCGAGCGCCTCTCCTATGCCGGCGTGCCGGTCTTCATGGCCGACGTGAAAGGCGACCTCTCCGGCATGGGTGCGGAAGGCAAGCTGACGCCCCAGCTGGAAGCCCGGATCAAGGAGCTGGGCCTGGATGGCTTCACGCCCTTCGCCAATCCGGTTGCGTTCTGGGATGTCTTCGGCACCAACGGCGTGCCCGTGCGCGCCACCGTCTCCGACATGGGGCCGCTCCTGCTCGCCCGCCTGCTTGGCCTGAACGACACGCAAACCGGCGTCCTGCAGCTGGTCTTCAAGATCGCCGACGACGAGGGCCTGCTCCTCCTCGACCTCAAGGACCTGCGCGCCATGGTCCAGCACGTCGGCGACAACGCCAGCCAGTACAAAACCGAGTACGGCAATGTGTCGACCGCCTCCATCGGCGCCATCCAGCGCGGCCTCCTGTCGCTGGAAGAGCAGGGCGGCGACCAGTTCTTCGGCGAGCCCATGCTGGCCATCCAGGACCTCATGCGCACCGACGAGCACGGACGCGGCGTCATCAACATCCTGGCTGCCGAAAAGCTGGTCAATACCCCCACGCTCTACGCCACCTTCCTGCTCTGGCTGTTGGCCGAACTCTTCGAGCAACTGCCGGAAGCCGGCGATCTGGAAAAACCCAAGCTCGTCTTCTTTTTCGACGAAGCGCATCTGCTCTTCAGCGATGCGCCGGGCGCATTGGTCGACAAGGTCGAGCAGGTCGTCCGCCTGATCCGCTCCAAGGGCGTCGGCGTCTATTTCGTGACGCAGAATCCGCTCGACGTGCCGGAGAAAATCCTCGGCCAGCTCGGCAACCGCGTCCAGCACGCCCTGCGCGCCTTCACTCCGCGCGACCAGAAAGCCGTGCAGGCCGCCGCCCAGACCATGCGCGCCAATCCCAAGTTCGACGCGGCCAGCGTCATCACCGAACTGGGCGTCGGCGAAGCCCTGATCTCCTGCCTGGACGAGAAGGGCCGCCCGAACGTCGTCGAAAAGAGCGTCATCTTCCCGCCGGCCTCCCGCCTCGGCCCGCTCACGCCGGAAGAGCGCCAGGCCATGATCCAGGCCTCGCCCCTGCTCAAGACCTACGGTCAGACGGTCGACCGTGAATCGGCCTTCGAAATCCTGCGCGGCCAGGCCGCGCCCGCGACCAAGGCTCCGGCCCGACCGGGCGCCCTGCCACCGCCGCCGGCCAGCCCGGCAGGCAAGCGCACGCCCAGCGTGGACGATTGGGGCAACCATGCCGGCGCCCCGGCCCCCTCCGCCCCGCGCCAGCCGGCCCCGCAGGCCGAGCCCGAAGCCGAGGGCGGCGGCCTCTTCGGCGGCCTGGGCGACATCCTGACCGGCAGCACCGGCCCGCGCGGCGGCCGGCGCGAAGGCGTGATCGAGGCGGCGGCCAAGAGCGCCGTGCGCGGCATGGCCGGTACCGTGGGCCGTGAAATCGGCAAGCAGATCCTGCGCGGCGTGCTGGGTTCGATTCTCGGCGGTCGACGCTAAGGATTGGCCTGAAACCGACTACCCGCCCCGGCCATGCGCGACCTGCCGCCGCTCCACACCCTGCCGGCTTTTGAAGCCGCAGCCCGCCTGGGCAGTTTTCTGGCGGCGGCCACGGCCCTGCATCTGACGCCGTCGGCGGTCAGTCATCGCATCCGTCTGCTGGAAGTCCATCTCGGCCAACCCTTGTTCGAGCGGCGACATCGTGCCGTGACCCTCACGGCCAGCGGACGACGTTATCTCGCCGTTGTCCGCGAGGCGCTGCTCAAGCTGGACGAAGCCAGCAGCAGCCTGCGCCAGCCCGAACAGGCCCGCCTGCGCATCTCCGCCGCGCCGGCACTGGGCGGGCGCTGGCTGGTCGGCCGTGTCGCGGCGTATCAGATGCAGCACCCCGACATCGATTTCCACCTCGGCACCGCCACGGGTTTGGGGCCGCTCCTCAATGGCGAGGCCGATCTCGGCGTGCGCTACGGCGAGGAGGAATGGCCCGGCCTGCTCGCCTGGAAACTGTTTGAAGAGCGCGTTTTCCCCGTGTGCAGTCCGGCCCTGGCGGCCACGCTGCACACCCCCGCCGATCTCGATGCGATGCGACTGCTGCGCCATCCCTTGCTCTCCTGGCAGCGCTGGTTTGCCGCCGCCGGCCTGCCACGTCCGGAGCCGGCCAACGGCCCGCAGTATGACGACGCGGCCCTGATGCTGGACGCCGCAGCGGCCGGCCACGGCGTGGCCCTGATGACCTCGACCATCGCAGCAGCCGAACTCGCCAGCGGTCGTCTGGTCCGCCCCTTCGCCACTGATTGCCCGGACCGCAGCTTTTATATCGTGGCCGCCCCCGCCGTGCAGGACAAGCCGCTCATCATGGCCTTCATTCGCTGGCTGCAGCGAGCCGGACGCGATGCAGGCTGAGACCCGTGGCATCTGCGGATTATCACGCCCACCGCTTCGAGCTGTTTCATCCACCCTGTTATTCGAGAATTTTCATGCAAAAGTATGCTTCCCTGATGGCACTCGCCCTGCTATCTGCCACGGCGCAGGCTGATTACCGTCCCATCGCCCACTACACCGAGCATTATTCCGCCGGCCAAAAAGTCGTCTATGAACTGAATACGCAGGACGTCGCCGTTCAGCGCAGCACCCTGCTCAACATCACCAACCACCTGAATACGGTCAAGCAGGCAGACGTCATCCTGCTCATTCATGGCGATGCCGTATTTTCAATCCAACAGGGTGGAGGCGTTCCCAGCACCAAAGACACACTGAAGAAACTGGTTGCCCAAGGTCTGAAAATTCGGGTCTGTGACAACAGCCTGAAATATCGCAACCTCGATCACCGCGAGTTGCAAGGCATCAGCGAAGCCAACATCACCGAAGCCGGCATGCCCGCACTGGTCGAGTACCAGATGCAGGGCTATCACTACGTTCGTCCCTGACGCGCCCTTACTGGGTGTGTGCAATGCCCCGGCAGCACCAAGCTGCCGCTGCCCAAAACACTGTCCCACCTCGAAACAGTAGCGAATTCGGATGAAACTGATTCACCTATAGCAATACTGTTTCGTTTGAATCACCTTTCCCTCGACGGCATCCTAGCCTGACCGCCTGCATCCGCTACCGGCCCGCCTACCCGGTCTCCCCCTGTAGCCCGCAATGCCGCACACCCCTTGCGGCCCCGATCGCGATGACCGCCCGACGGTCAACATCCCTGTTTCGAGGAAATTCATCATGCAAGATCGTGACGGCTTTATCTGGCTGAATGGCCAATGGCTGCCCTGGCGCGATGCCAAAGTGCACGTGCTGACCCATACCCTGCATTACGGCTACGGTTGTTTCGAAGGTATCCGCGCCTATGCAACCGCACACGGCCCGGCCATTTTCCGCCTGGACGAGCACCTGCGTCGCCTGGAAGACTCCGCCCATATCCTGGCCATCGACCTGCCCTACACACGCGCCGAGATGGCCGAAGCCTGTATCGAGGCCGTGCGCCGCAACGGGCTCGACAGCGCCTACCTGCGCCCCCTGCTCTTCCTGGGCGCAGAAAAGCTGGGCGTTGACCCGGCAGGCGCCGCCTCGCATCTGATGATTGCGGCCTGGCACTGGGGCGCCTATCTCGGCAATCAGGCCATGGACACCGGCATCCGCGTCCGGGTGGCCTCCTACGCCCGGCATCATCCGAATGTGCAGATGTGCCGCGCCAAGGCCATCTCGACCTACGCCAACTCCATTCTGGCGGTGCGCGAAGCACGCCGCGACGGGTATGACGAAGCCCTGCTGCTGGATACCGAAGGCTATGTGGCCGAAGGCAGCAGTGAAAACCTCTTCATGGTCAGCAAGGGGGAACTGCTGCAGCCGGAAACCACGTCGGCCCTCGACGGCATCACCCGTCGGACAGTGATGACCCTCGCAGCAGATGCCGGGCTGACGGTGCGCAGCAAACGCATCACGCGTGATGAACTGTATTGTGCGGACGAAGTTTTCCTGACCGGTACCGCCGCTGAAATCACGCCCGTGATCGAGGTCGACCGTCGGCGCATCGGCAAAGGCGAACCCGGGCCGATCACGCGCCGGATACAGCAGGCCTATTTGGCGGCTGTGCGTGGCGAGGACATGCGCTACCGAGATTGGCTGACGCCGACCACGCGATGAAATCAGGGGCCGGGGCCGCCTCATGGCGACCGGCCCTGTCCGCCCCCGGCGATGTCAGATCCGGCGGGCATTTGCGCGGAACATAAAAGACGCCCGCACGTCCCGAGCAGGCACACAAGCCAAAAAAAGCGCCGGTCATGCCGGCGCTTTGCAATCAGGCCGATTCGGCCTTATTCGTCCTCATCCCGCAACTGGAACTTGCTCGCCAGTTGCTGCTGCACGTTGGGTGGCACCGCGGCGTAGCGGGCGAACTCCAGCGTGTAACTGCCCTGGCCGCCGGTCAGCGACTTCAGGCGGGACTGGTAGTCGTTCAGTTCCGCCAGCGGGACTTCCCCGCTGATCGCCGCCATGCCATGCCCGCGTCCGTCGGTCCCGGTGATATGGCCACGCCGGCCGGCGAGATCGCCGGTCAGGTCACCGATCGCCGCTTCAGGGACGGTGATTTCGATCTGCACGATGGGTTCCAGCACAATCGGTTTCGCACTACGGATGGCCTCGATCACGGCCTTGCGGCCAGCGATGGTAAACGCCACTTCCTTGCCGTCGACCGCATGGGTCTTGCCGTCAAAGACAGTAACTTCGATATCCTCGACCGGATAGCCCGCCACCACCCCATCGGCCAGCGCCTGCCGCACCCCCTTTTCGACCGCCGGCATGAAGACGCCGGGAATGACCCCGCCCTTCACGGCATCGACAAAGGCGAAACCGGCCCCGCGCTCACGTGGCGCGATGCGCAGATGCACTTCGCCGAATTGCCCGGCACCGCCGGATTGCTTCTTGTGCCGGAACATCGCCTCGGCCGGCTGGGTGATGGTTTCGCGATAGGGGATGCGCGGCGGGCGTGTGTCGACTTCGAGCTTGTACTGACTGGCCATGCGGGCCAGCTTGGCCTTCAGATGCATCTCGCCCAGACCGCGCACGACGGTTTCGTTGCTGCTCGGATGCCGTTCGATGATGAAGGTCGGGTCTTCCATCGCCAGCTTGCCGAGCACATCGAAAAGGCGCTGCTCGTCGCCCTTGCGCCGGGTTTCGACCGCCAGACCGGCCATCGGCTTCGGGAAATCGAGGGGCACGAGGTGGATGTGGTCTTCCTCATGCGAGTCGTGCAGCACGCAATCGAAGTCGATTTCATCGACCTTGGCCACGGCACCGATGTCGCCCGGCAACAGCTGATCGACCTCGACCGTGTCCTTGCCTTGCAGGCGGTACAGGTGACCGACCTTGAAGGGGCGCTTGCCGTCACCGACAAAAAGGGACATGTCCTTTTTCACCGTGCCCTGATGCACGCGGAAGACACCGATCTTGCCCATGTAGGGATCGGCCACCACCTTGAAAACATGAGCCAGCACATGTTTGGCCGGATCCGGATCGGCCTGGAAGGGTTCGCTCTTGCCACCGGGCTCGCCCTTGTAGAACGCAGGCGGATTGCCTTCGGCCGGGTTGGGCGCAAGCGTCGCCAGCACATGCAACAGCTGCGGAATGCCGGCCCCGGTTTTGGCCGAGGTGAACAGGATGGGAATCAGATGCCCTTCGCGCAGGGCTTTTTCAAAGGGCGCATGCAGGGCCGCCGGGCTGGGATCGGCACCGTCTTCCAGGTATTGCGCGAGCAGGTCTTCATCTTCTTCGACGATCTGGTCGATCAGGGCGCGATGCGCGGCGGCAATGGACTCGAAATCGGCCTCGCCATTGGCGGTATCGAGCACCTCGACGACCTCGGCGCCCCCGTGCGTCGGCAGGTCGAGAATCATGCAGGCCTTGCCGAAACGGGCACGGATATCGGCCACCAGGCCGGGCAGATCGAGATTGTCAGCGTCGATCTTGTTGATGACGATCATCCGGCACAGCTTGCGCTCGGCAGCGTAGCGCATCATGCGCTCGGTCATCAGCTCGACCCCGGTCTGGGCATTGATCACGATGAGCGCGGTGTCGACGCCGGCCAGGGCGGCGATGGCCGGGCCTGCGAAATCGGGGTAGCCCGGAGTGTCGACCGCATGAATGCGCGTTGCGCCGGTGTCCAGGCTGAAAAGACTGCTGTTCAGGGAGTGACCGGCCTCTTTTTCCTGAGGATCATGGTCGCAGACGGTGTTACCTTTATCGACGCTGCCCTTGGCCTGAATGGCCCCCGTGGCGTGGAGCATGGCCTCGGCCAGACTCGTCTTACCCGCCGCCCCGTGGCCGACCAATGCCAGGGTGCGTAGGGCCTCGGTGGTGTACTTGGACATGATGTTCTCCCTGAACAGTTGGACTACATGAGAAACCTCACCGCATTTTGGCCGCCTCGATCGCGTCCGCCACCATCTGCTCGGCAAAGTGCGGACCCAGGCCGAGCAGCAAGGCTCCGGCCAGGATCAGCAGGACACTGCCGCCGATCAGTTGCCAGACAGCACGCCGGAAATCCGGCCCATGGGTGAAAGCAAACCAGAGCGGGCCGACCACCGGCAGCAGGAGCGCCGGGATGCCGGTCCGCCAGCCAAAACTGAGCGCCGCCGGCACCGTGCCGATATAGCCGACCAGAATCAGCGTCCCTCCGCCCGCCAGCAGCACGGACGTCACAAGGGCAAAAACGGTAAACCAGATATCCATGATTACTTCTTGATCTTGACCGGGCGCTGCCAGCTGCTGAGGGTCAGCTGCTTGGCACGCGAGACGGTGAGCGCATCGGGCGGGGCATCCTTGGTCAGCGTCGTACCGGCCCCCAGGGTGGCGCCGCGTCCCACCGTCACCGGTGCGACCAACTGGCTATCGGAGCCGATGAAGGCGTCGTCCTCGATGATGGTCTTGTGCTTATTCACGCCATCGTAGTTACAGGTGATGGTGCCGGCCCCCACATTCACGCGCTGGCCGATCTCGGCATCGCCGATGTAAGCCAGATGGTTGGCCTTCGATTGCGCGCCGATCTTGCTCTTCTTGACCTCGACGAAGTTGCCGATGTGCACTTCCGGCCCCAGCTCCGCCCCCGGACGCAGGCGGGCATACGGCCCGAGAATGCCATCCGGGCCGATCACCGCATCCTCGAAATGACAGAAGGCCGCAATGCGCGTCCCGGCGCCAACCTTCACATTCTTCAGCACACAGTAAGGACCCACTTCCACCGCATCGCCCAATTCTACCGTGCCTTCGAAGACACAGCCGACATCGATGGCGACATCACGGCCATGCTTCAATTCACCCCGGATATCGATCCGGGCCGGATCGGCCAGACGCACCCCGGCAACCAGCAGGCCATCGGCGAGATTGCGCTGATGCTGGCGCTCCAGTTCGGCCAGCTGGACCTTGCTGTTCACGCCGAGGACTTCCCACTCGCCTTCCGGCTGCGCGGTGCGCACCGGCAAGCCTTCGGCAACCGCCAGGCTGACGATGTCGGTCAGGTAATACTCGCCCTGGGCATTGTCGTTCTTCAGGCTGGCCAGCCATGCCCCCAGGCGGGCGGTGGGCACGGCCATGATGCCGGTGTTGATCTCACGGATGGCCTTTTCGGCCTCGCTGGCGTCCTTTTGTTCGACGATACGCTGCACCTGGCCTGCCGCATCGCGCACGATCCGGCCATAACCGGTCGGATCGGCGAGGTCGACCGTCAGGATGGCCAGGCCACCTTCACCGGCGGCCAGCAGGCGCTTCAGCGTTGCGGCCGAGGTCAGCGGCACATCGCCGTAGAGCACCAGCGTCTGGGCAGCACGACCCAACTGCGGCACGGCCTGCGCCACGGCATGGCCGGTGCCGAGTTGCTGCGCCTGCTCGGCCCAGCAAATATCGTCTGCGGCGAGGGTCGACCGGACGACATCGCCACCGTGGCCATACACCACCACCAGTTTTTCCGGGTTGAGGCTGCGCGCCGTATCAATCACATGTTGGGCCAGCGCCTTGCCGGCAACCGGGTGCAAAACCTTGGGAAGGTTGGAATGCATGCGCTTGCCTTGGCCGGCAGCGAGAATGACGATGTTCATGTTTTTAATCAGATAAGGCCCGCTCGGGCCGAGGTTTCAAGCAATTTTCTTGTCTTCGTTGCTGCCCAGAATGTCGTCCAGCACGGCTTTGCCGCGCGCGGAGACCATCCAGTGCAGGACGTTGCGTTCATTGATCCGGGTTTCGATCACCCCGAGGGTCTTCAGCACCGTCAGGCGCTGGCTGACCAGATCCCGCGGCAGACCGGTCCGCTCGCACAGGGCGGCCAGGTTGCCATAGACAAAACGCTCGGCCTGCAAGGCCCGCAAAATCTCCACGTCATTATACGAGAGGACCTCGCGCGGATCCGGTTCTGGCGCTTTCGGAAGTTCAGGCACCGCGGCCACCTCAGCCTCGGCGCGTGTCGGCAGGGCGGCGATCGCTGCGCCATGCTCGGCCTGCGCTGTTTTCAGGTGCAGGACATCGCGCCGCACATGTTCCATCTGTCCGAGCAGGCGTTGGGCAATGTTGTCGAAGAGCCGACGCGAGGCGACGACATACAGCAAACAGAAGCCGGCGAAGACAAAGAGGTCGATCGGCTTGGTGCGTGCGCCTTCGAGCAGGGTCGAAGCGATCATGTTCAGGAAGAGGGGGACGGTCAACGCCGCCACGATGCCAAAAACCGGATATTTCACCCAGTCATGCCGGGTTGGGGGGCCCTGCCGCTCGGCCAGAAACACATTGGCCACCCCGCCCAATGCCCCGGTCAGCACCATGATGACCAGTACCAACATCATGTGTCCGTCCAGCCCCCCGCTGGGTAAGGACACGGAATACGCTGCCTGCAACTCGCCTGCCATGTGTTGTCCCCCTTGATCAGGTCACATTGTCACATGATCCGGGCAGACTGTGGATAGCCCGCAACACGCGGCCTGACTCCGGCTTGCAGGAGGCGCCAGGCGCCTTCAGGCGTTCCGCCGGCGGTCGTTCTGGCGTTCGATCAGCGGGGTGACACGCCCCTGTTCATCCTGCTGTTCGATGCGCACGGTAAACCCCCACAAGGTCGCAAGGTGATCCATCATGCGCTCGATCTGGCCGCCGAGCGGTTGGCGCTTGTGCATGAAGTGGCGCAGGGTCAGCGAACGGTCGCCGCGCAAATCGACGTTCCAGACCTGAATGTCCGGATCGTGGCTGCCGAGGTTGTACTGCTCGGCCAGCTTGAGGCGCAGGCTGCGGTAGCCGCTCTCGTCATGGATGGCGCTGACGGCGAGGCGGGGTTGCGTGTCGTCGTCCTGAACGGCGAAGAAGCGGAATTCGCGCATCAGACGCGGCGACAGGTATTGCGCGATGAAGCTCTCGTCCTTGAAGTTGCGCATCGCGAAATCGAATGTTTCCCGCCAGTCCGAACCGGCAATCTCGGGGAACCAGGCGCGATCCTCCTCATCCGGCGCCTCGCAGATCCGGCGAATGTCCTGCCACATGGCAAAGCCCAGCGCATAAGGATTGATCCCGCTGTACCAGTCGTGGTGATAAGGCGGCTGCATGACGACATTGGTATGCGACTGCAGAAACTCCAGCATGAAGCCATCGCTGAGGCAGCCTTCGTCATAGAGCGTATGAAGCAGGGTGTAGTGCCAGTAGGTGGCCCATCCTTCATTCATGACCTGGGTCTGGCGCTGCGGATAGAAGTATTGATTGATCTTGCGCACGATGCGGACAATCTCGCGCTGCCAGGATTCGAGCAGCGGCGCGTGCTTTTCGATGAAATAGAGCAGATTTTCTTCCGGCTCCGCCGGAAAACGGCTGGCCTCGTCGCTCGCGGGTTCCTGGGCCGAAGGTGGCAAGGTCCGCCACAATTCATTGATCTGCGATTGCAGATAAGCCTCCCGCTCGCGTTGCCGAACCTGTTCCTTCTGCATGGACAGGGGCGGCGAGCGCTTGTAGCGATCGACCCCGAGATTGGACAGGGCGTGGCAGGCATCAAGCAGTTGCTCGACGGCGTCGACGCCGTGGCGCGCCTCGCATTCGGCGATGTAATTCCGGGCGAAGACCAGATAGTCGATGATCGCATCGGCACTGGTCCATTGCTTGAAGAGATGATTGCCCTTGAAGAAGGAATTGTGGCCGTAGGCGGCATGGGCAATGACGAGGGCCTGCATGGCCATCGTGTTTTCCTCCATGAGGTAGGCAATGCAGGGATCGGAATTGATCACGATCTCATACGCCAGGCCCATGTGGCCGCGCTTGTAGCGGTTTTCGGTTTCCAGGAAATGCTTGCCGAAAGACCAGTGATGGTAATACACAGGCATACCGATGGCGGCGTAAGCGTCCATCATCTGCTCGGCGGTGATGATCTCCAGTTGATGCCGATAGCAATCCAGGCCGTAGGCACGTGCGACGCGCCCAATCTCCGCATCGGCCTGATCCAGCGCCTCAAAAGTCCAGTCCGACCCTTCGGCGATTTTCCTGGGACGTTTCCTGCTCATGCCGTCTGCCTCCGGAAGAGTTCGCGGAACACCGGGTAGATGTCGGCGGGCGAGGTGATGCGCTGCTGCGCAAAATGGCCGGCATGCGTGCTCGCCAGCTTCTCGTATTCCTGCCAGAGATTCTGCGGTTCGCCTTCGGTGATCTCGATGTAGGCGAAATACTGCACCACCGGTAGGATGGCAGATTCGAGTATCTCCCGGCACAAGGGCGAATCCGCGTTCCAGTTGTCGCCATCGGATGCCTGGGCACCGTAGATATTCCACTGACTGCTCGCGTAGCGCGCCGTGATGATTTCGTGCATCAGCTTCAGGGCGGTCGACACCACCGTGCCCCCCGTTTCCCGGCTGTGAAAGAAGGCATCCTCATCCACCTCTTCAGCCAGGGTGTGGTGACGAATGAAGACCACCTCGATGTGCTCGTAATTGCGGTTCAGGAAGAGGTACAGCAGCATGAAAAACCGCTTCGCCATCTGCTTGGTGGCCTCATCCATCGAGCCCGAGACATCCATCAGGCAAAACATCACGGCCTGGGTCGACGGCTGCGGGACACGCACCCGGTTCGAATAGCGCAGGTCAAAGGGGTCGATGAAGGGAACGGCCTCGGCCTTGGCCCGCAGCACGGCGATTTCGTGACGCAGACGCTGTACCTCCGTCTCATCCGGGCAGGCCTCGTCGAGCAATGACTCCAGTTCCTGCTGTAGTTCGCGCAAACGGCGGCGATAGGGCCCGCCCACGGCGATCCGGCGGCCGGCCGCACCGCGCATGGTGCGTACCAGATTGATGTTGGTCGGCACGCCGGTCTGCGTATAGCCCGCCCGCATGCGTTTGAATTCGTCGATGCGGGCCAACTGGCGTTTCACCAGGTGCGGCAACTCGAGTTCTTCGAAAAAAAGGTCGAGGAACTCATCCCGGGTCAGAGTGAACACGAAGTCATCCAGTCCTTCACCCTCATTGCTGGCCTGGCCCGCGCCCTGGCCTTGGCCGCCACCGCCGCTCGGACGGGCCATCTGGTCGCCCTGGATAAAGCGGTCGTTGCCCGGATGCACGCGCTCCTGCACACCACCACGACCGTTCTGAAAATGCGGTTCGTGAATGTCCTTACCGGGAATCCCGATTTTTTCGCCGCTCTCCAGATCACGCAGGCCGCGCTTGGCAATGGCATCCGCCACGGCCTTGCGGATCTGGCCCTTGAAACGCCGGATGAAGCGGCTCCGGTTGATGGAGCTCTTGTTCCTGCTGTCCTGCCGACGATCGACGATGCGTACGGTCATGACGCCTCCCGTGGTCCGGTGGTCGCTGGTTGGGACCGGCCCCGCAGGGCCGTCCGTCCGCCTAGCTGCTCTTTCTGACGCGCAGATACCACTCGCAGAGCAGGCGTACCTGCTTTTCGGTGTATCCCTTGTCGATCATGCGGTCGACGAAGTCCTGATGCTTCTTTTGCTCGTCCGCACTGGCCTTCGTATTGAAGGAGATGACCGGCAGCAGGTCTTCCGTATTCGAGAACATGCGCTTTTCAATGACCGCCCGCAGCTTCTCGTAACTGGTCCAGGCCGGGTTCTTGCCGTCATGCTTGGCGCGGGCCCGCAGCACGAAATTCACGACCTCGTTGCGGAAGTCCTTCGGGTTGCTGATGCCGGCAGGCTTCTCGATCTTTTCCAACTCATCGTTGAGCGCGGAACGGTCCAGCATTTCACCGGTATTCGGATCGCGGAATTCCTGATCCTGAATCCAGAAATCGGCATAGGTCACATACCGATCGAAAATGTTCTGCCCGTACTCGGAATAGCTTTCCAGGTAGGCCGTCTGGATTTCCTTGCCGATGAACTCCGCATAGCGCGGGCTCAGGTATTCCTTGATGAAACGGCGATAGCGATCCTCCACTTCAGGCGGGAACTGCTCCTGCTCGATCTGCTGTTCCAGCACGTACATCAGATGCACCGGATTGGCGGCGATTTCCCGATGATCGAAATTGAACACCTTGGACAGGATCTTGAAAGCAAAACGCGTGGAAATGCCGGTCATGCCTTCGTCGACCCCGGCAAAGTCGCGGTACTCCTGATAACTCTTCGCCTTCGGATCGGTGTCCTTGAGGTTTTCACCGTCATAGACCCGCATCTTGCTGAACAGATTGGAGTTTTCCGGCTCCTTGAGGCGTGACAATACCGAGAACTGGGCCATCATGCGCAAGGTATCGGGGGCACACGGGGCGCGGGTGAGCGAGGAGTTGGCCAGCAACTTCTCGTAGATGTGCATTTCATCGGTCACGCGCAGGCAATACGGCACCTTGACGATGTAGATGCGATCCAGAAAAGCCTCATTGTTCCGGTTGTTGCGGAAGGTCTGCCATTCCGCCTCGTTCGAGTGCGCGAGCACCAGGCCGTCGAAGGGAATAGCGCCAAAGCCTTCCGTACCTTTGTAGTTCTGCTCCTGCGTCGCAGTGAGGAGCGGATGCAGCACCTTGATGGGTGCCTTGAACATCTCGACAAATTCGAGGATGCCCCGGTTGGCCAGACACAGGCCACCGGAGTAGGAGTAGGCATCCGGGTCGTTCTGCGAATAGGTTTCGAGTTTTCGGATATCGATCTTGCCGACCAGCGAGGAGATGTCCTGATTATTTTCATCCCCGGGCTCGGTCTTCGCCACAGCGACCTGATTAAGAACGGAAGGTCTGAGGCGTACCACTTTGAAGCGGGTGATATCCCCGCCATACTCGTGCAGCCGTTTCACCGCCCAAGGGCTCATGATGCCCCCCAGATAGCGCCGGGGAATACCGTAATCCTGCTCGAGAATCGGCCCATCTTCATCGATATTGAAAAGCGCGAGGGGCGACTCGTGCACCGGCGATCCCTTGATCGCATAGAAAGGGACTTTCTCGATCAAGGCCTTCAGGCGTTCCGCCAGGGAGGACTTGCCGCCCCCGACCGGTCCGAGGAGGTAGAGAATCTGCTTCTTTTCTTCCAGCCCTTGTGCGGCATGGCGGAAGTAGGCCACGATGTGCTCGATGACATCTTCCATCCCGTAGAACTCGCGGAAGGCCGGGTAGAGCTTGATCACCTTGTTCGCGAAGATGCGGGATTGCCGTGGATCGAGCCGGGTATCGACCACCTCGGGCTCACCGATTGCCATGAGCATCCGTTCAGCGACCGAAGCGTAGGCTGAAGGATCATTGCGACAGAGTTCCAAGTATTCCTGAAGCGAGAACTCTTCTTCCTGCGCCGCATCGTAGCGACTTTGATAGCGGGTGAAGATCGACATGGCTACCTCCGCGTGGTGGTGGTCTGGTGGGCTGCCGGGTATTGCGTCTTCCTGTCTGAATTAACGTCCTCGCCTTGGCAAGCTTGAGCCGACGTGACGCCAGCGGCGCTGATCACCGACGCTGTTCTTTGCTGGTTCGATTGCGCCCCCGCGATCAGGTTCGTTTTTTGTCATTTTTTCCGACCAACGGCAAAAACAAAGGCCCCGCCGGCTTCAAGCACGGCGGGGCCTCAGGATCAGACTGATTGTCGCTTAGCGCGGCAGGTTCGTCTCACCCATCAGGAACAGGTCCACTTCGCGGGCAGCCTGGCGGCCTTCACGGATGGCCCAGACAACCAGGGACTGGCCACGACGCACGTCGCCGGCAGCATAGACACCGTCAACGTTGGTGCGGTAGCAGCCTTCGCCTTCGGTACCCGCCTTGGCGTTGTTACGCGCATCCTTCTCGACGCCAAAGGCATCCAGCAGGGAACCCACCGGGTTGGTAAAGCCCATGGCCAGGAAAGCGGCATCACACGGCAGTTCGAATTCGGAACCGGCCACTTCAACCATCTTGCCGTCCTTCCACTCGACACGCACGGCCTTGAGTGCCTTGACGTTGCCGTTACCATCGCCGATGAATTCCTTGGTCGCCACCGCAAATTCACGCACCGTTTCACCTTCCTTGTGGGAAGAGGAGGTACGCATTTTCAGCGGCCAATACGGCCAGACCAGCGGCTTGTCTTCCTGCTCCGGCGGTGCCGGCATCAGTTCGAACTGGGTCACGGACGCAGCACCGTGACGGTAGCTGGTACCGACGCAATCGGAACCGGTATCGCCGCCACCGATCACGACAACATGCTTGCCCTTGACGTTGATCGGGTTGGCAATGCCTTGCTGCACTTCCTTGTTCTGCGGGATCAGGAACTCGAGGGCGGCATAGACGCCCTTCAGCTCACGCCCCGGCACCGGCAGGTCGCGCGGGATTTCGGAACCGGCTGCCAGAATAACGGCATCGAAGGACTTCTTCAGATCGTCTGCGGAAACGCATTCGGTCGCATCGTTGTTGATGCCGGCCGGAATGAACTTGTCGCCAACGATGACCTTGGTCTTGAAGACCACGCCTTCGGCTTGCATCTGGGAAACACGACGATCGATCACGGACTTGTTCAGCTTGAAATCCGGGATGCCGAAACCGAGCAGACCGCCGATACGGCTGGACTTCTCGAAGACGGTCACATCGTGGCCGACACGTGCCAGCTGCTGTGCAGCAGCCAGACCAGCCGGGCCGGAACCGACGACGGCAACCTTCTTGCCCGTCTTGGCGGCGGCCGGCTGCGGCACGACCCAACCCATTTCCCAGCCCTTATCGATGATGGCATGCTCGATCGACTTGATGCCGACCGGTGCCGCATTGATGCCGAGCGTACAGGCGGCTTCACACGGAGCCGGACAGATGCGGCCGGTGAAATCCGGGAAGTTGTTGGTGGAATGCAGCACATCCAGCGCCTGCTTCCAGTTGCCGCGGTAAACCAGATCATTCCAGTCCGGAATGATGTTGTTCACCGGGCAGCCGTTGTTGCAGAACGGGATGCCGCAGTCCATACAGCGTGCGCCCTGCGTCTTGGAATCGTCGTCAGACAAGGTCTGGACGAACTCCTTGTAATGCTTCAGGCGGTGTTCGACCGGTTCGTAGGCCTCTTCCAGGCGCTCGAACTCCATGAATCCAGTCGGCTTGCCCATTATGCGGCCTCCTTCTTCGCAGCAGCGGCCATCTCGGTGAGGGCGCGCTTGTATTCATGCGGATAAACTTTGACGAACTTCTCGCGGCTGGCTTCCCAGTTGGCCAGGATCGCCTTGGCGGTCTTGCTGCCGGTGTATTCGGCATGACGGGTGATCAGCTCCTTGAGCTGGTTCTCGTCAGCCTGGCCGCGATGGAGCGGCTCGCCGGCTGCGTGACGGTTGGCCGGCAGCACCTTTTCCAGCGCAACCTGAGCCAGGTTGCAGCGGTTCTTGAAGCTGCCGTCTTCGTCGAAGACGTAAGCGATACCGCCGGACATACCGGCCGCGAAGTTACGGCCGGTCATCCCCAGCACCACGACCGTACCACCGGTCATGTATTCGCAACCGTGGTCACCCACGCCTTCCACCACGGCCGTACCACCGGAGTTACGCACGCAGAAGCGCTCGCCACCCACACCGGCAAAGAAGGACTCACCCTCGGTGGCACCGTACATGACGGTGTTGCCGACGATGATGTTCTGCTGCGTATCGCCACGGAAATCCGGGCTCGGCTTGATGATGATGCGACCACCCGACAAGCCCTTGCCAACGTAGTCGTTACCTTCGCCGGTCAGTTCCAGGGTCACGCCCTTGGCCAGGAAAGCACCGAAGGCCTGGCCGGCAGTGCCGGTCAGTTTGACGTGGATGGTGTCGTCCGGCAGGCCGGCATGACCATAACGCTTGGCCACTTCGCCGGAGAGCATGGTGCCGCAGGTACGGTTGACGTTGATGATCTCGGTTTCGATCTGGACCTTCTGGCCCTTTTCGAGTGCCGGCTTGGCTTGCTCGATGAGCTTGTGATCCAGCGCCTTGTCGAGACCATGGTCCTGGCCTTCGGTATGCAGGCGCGGCACATCGGCCGGCACGGCAGGCTGATGGAAGATCTTGGAGAAATCGAGACCCTTGGCCTTCCAGTGTTCGATACCGGCACGCATGTCGAGCAGGTCGACACGGCCAACCAGATCGTCGAACTTGCGGATACCCAGTTGGGCCATCAGTTCGCGCACTTCTTCAGCAACGAAGAAGAAGTAGTTCACCACGTGCTCAGGCTGACCGGAGAAACGCTTGCGCAGTTCCGGATCCTGGGTGGCGACGCCGACCGGGCAGGTGTTCAGATGGCACTTGCGCATCATGATGCAGCCTTCGACGACCAGCGGGGCGGTGGCGAAACCGAATTCGTCCGCACCCAGCAGGGCACCGATAACCACGTCACGACCGGTCTTCATCTGACCATCGACCTGAACGCGGATACGCGAACGCAGGCGGTTCAGCACCAGGGTCTGCTGGGTTTCGGACAGGCCGAGTTCCCACGGCGTACCGGCATGCTTGATGGACGACACAGGCGAAGCACCCGTACCACCGTCGAAACCGGCGATCACGACGTGATCGGCCTTGGCCTTGGCGACACCGGCTGCCACCGTACCGACACCGACTTCCGAGACCAGCTTGACGGAGATCGAAGCGGTCGGATTGACGTTCTTCAGATCGTGGATCAGCTGAGCCAGATCCTCGATGGAGTAAATGTCGTGGTGCGGCGGCGGCGAAATGAGGGTCACGCCCGGGACGGAGTGACGCAGCTTGCCGATGTATTCGGACACCTTGGTACCCGGCAATTGACCGCCTTCACCCGGCTTCGCGCCCTGAGCCATCTTGATCTGGATCTGATCGGCATTGACCAGGTATTCGGCGGTCACACCGAAACGACCGGAGGCAACCTGCTTGATCGCAGAGCGCAGGGAATCGCCGTCCTTGAAGGTGTAATCGCGTTCGATACGCGATGCACCCACCACGTCAGACAGCTTCTGACCAGCCTTCAGGGGCTGGAAGCGCTTGGCATCTTCGCCACCTTCACCAGTATTCGACTTGCCGCCGATGCGGTTCATGGCGATGGCCAGGGTGGTGTGGGCTTCGGTCGAAATGGAACCGAGCGACATGGCACCCGTGGCGAAGCGCTTGACGATTTCCTTGGCGGATTCGACTTCGTCGAGCGGAATCGCCTGACCGGCGAACTTGAACTCGAACAAACCGCGCAGGGTCAGGTGGCGCTTGGTCTGATCATTGATCAGCTTGGCGTATTCCTTATAGGTCTCGTACTTGCCGGAGCGGGTCGAGTGCTGCAGCTTGGCGATCGAGTCCGGCGTCCACATGTGGTCTTCACCACGGACACGGAAGGCGTATTCGCCACCGGCATCCAGCATGTTGGTCAGCACCGGGTCAGCCGAGAAGGCTTCGTTGTGCAGACGGATGGCTTCTTCTGCCACTTCGAACACACCGATCCCTTCGACGTTGGACGGGGTACCGGTGAAGTACTTCTCGATGAAGTCCTTCTTCAGACCGATGGCTTCGAAAATCTGCGCGCCGGTATAGGACATGTAGGTCGAGATGCCCATCTTGGACATGACCTTGCACAGGCCCTTGCCGATGGCCTTGATGAAGTTCTTGGTGAACTTCTCGGCCTTTTCGGCGTCGCCCTTGGCCAGGCTCTCGATGGTTTCGAGGGCGAGGTAGGGGTGGACCGCTTCGGCGCCATAACCGCCGAGCAGGGCAAAGTGATGCACTTCACGTGCAGAGCCGGTTTCAACCACCAGACCAGCCGAGGTACGCAGGCCCTTCTTCACCAGATGCTGGTGGACGGTCGACGTGGCCAGCAGGGCCGGAATGGCGACATTGTCGGCATCCAGCTTGCGGTCGGAAACGATCAGGATGTTGGCACCGGAACGCACTGCATCCTCGGCATCAGCAGCCAGCGAAGCCAGACGGGCTTCAATGCCTTCCTTGCCCCAGGACACCGGATAGCAGATATCCAGCTCGAAAGAGCGGAACTTGCCGGAGGTGTACTGCTCGATATTGCGCAGTTTCTCGATGTCGGCAAAGGACAGGACCGGCTGGGAGACTTCCAGACGGATCGGCGGATTGATGTCGTTGGTGTTCAGCAGGTTCGGCTTCGGACCGATGAACGACACGAGCGACATGACCAGTTCTTCACGGATCGGATCGATCGGCGGGTTCGTCACCTGGGCGAACAACTGCTTGAAGTAGGTGTAGAGGGTCTTGTTCTTCTTCGAGAGAACCGGCAGCGAGCTGTCCGTACCCATCGAACCCGTTGCTTCTTCACCGTTCTGAACCATCGGCTCCAGGATGACCTTGATGTCTTCCTGGGTGTAACCGAAGGCCTGCTGGCGATCGAGCAGAGCAGCGGCAGAGGCGGCCGGAGCTTGCTCGGCCGGGGCCTCAACCTCATCCAGCTTGATGCGGATCTTGTCGATCCACTCGCGGTAGGGCTTGGAATTGGCGAGGGAGTCCTTCAACTCTTTGTCGTCGATGATGCGGCCCTGTTCCATGTCGATCAGGAACATCTTGCCCGGTTGCAGGCGCCACTTCTTGACGATTTTCTTTTCCGGAATCGGCAACACGCCGGATTCGGAGGCCATGACGACGAGGTCATCGTCGGTCACCAGGTAGCGAGCCGGACGCAGGCCGTTACGGTCCAGCGTGGCGCCGATCTGGCGGCCGTCGGTAAAGGCCACGGCAGCCGGGCCGTCCCACGGCTCCATCATGGCAGCATGGTATTCGTAGAAGGCGCGACGGTTTTCGTCCATCGTCGTGTGCTTTTCCCAAGCTTCCGGGATCATCAGCATGACGGCCTGGGCGAGGGAATAGCCACCGCCCATGACCAGCAGTTCGAGGGCGTTATCGAACGAAGCGGAGTCCGACTGGCCCGGATAGTGCAGCGGCCAGATTTTCTTCAGGTCATCGCCAAGGATCGGCGAAGAGATGGCCTGCTCGCGCGCCTTGAACCAATTGACGTTACCGCGCACCGTGTTGATTTCGCCGTTGTGGGCGATGTAACGGAACGGGTGGGCCAGATCCCAGGTCGGGAAGGTGTTGGTCGAGAAGCGCTGGTGCACCAGTGCCAAGGCGGAGGTCGTGCGCTTGTCCTGAAGGTCGTAGTAATAGACACCGACCTGATCGGCCAGCAGCAGGCCCTTGTAGTTCACGGTCCGGGCCGAGAACGACGGCACGTAGAATTCCTGACCGTGCTTCAGCTTGAGCGACTTGATCGCGTTGGCAGCACGACGGCGGATCACGTACAGCTTGCGCTCGAGAGCGTCCGTCACGAAGACGTCCGGACCGCGACCGACGAAGACTTGCTTGATGATCGGCTCTTTGGCACGAACAGTCGGCGACATCGGCATGTCACGATTCACCGGCACATCACGCCAGGCGATCAGACGCTGGCCTTCGGCGGCGATAGAACGCTCGATTTCTTCGATGCAGGCCTGGCGGGAAGCGGCTTCCTGGGGCAGGAAGACCATACCGACGCCATACTCGCCGGCCGGCGGCAAATCGACGCCTTGCTTCGCCATCTCTTCGCGATAGAACAGGTCCGGAATCTGAATCAGAATACCGGCGCCATCGCCCTGCAAGGGGTCGGCACCCACGGCACCGCGGTGATCCAGGTTTTTCAGGATCAACAAACCCTGCTCAACGATGCTGTGGCTTTTCTGCCCCTTGAAATGGGCTACAAAACCTACGCCACAGGCGTCGTGCTCGTTGGCGGGGTCGTACAAACCCTGCCGCTCAGGTACTGCCGGTTCCATCACTGTCGTTCCTTCAAAAAACTCGGCCAATGAAATCAAGGACCAAAGATAAAAAAAGCCGGCCACCCCTTCGGCTAGCCGGCTTGTACGAATATTAGGGGCAACTACGCAATATACCCCGAAAACCCCGTCAATTCAAGATGCTGCGACGCACCAAATTAGGTCATGCAGGGCGCTTAGCCCCCATCGCAACGTGCCTGAATGGCCTCGGCCATCTGCGCTTCCGTCGCGATGTCGGAAATGACACCCTGACCGATCGATTTCAGCAGGACCAGACGCATCTTTCCATCCTGAACCTTCTTGTCGTGACGCATCAGTTCAATGTAACGCGCAGCCCCCAGCGCAGGGCCACGCACCGGCAGATCCGCCGCCTTGAAAATACGCTCTATCCGTGCACAATCGTCTGCAGTCAGCCAACCCAAATGCATCGACAGTTCAGCCGCAATCAAGGTGCCGGCAGAGACCGCTTCGCCATGCAACCACACCCCGTAGCCCATGCCGGTTTCGATGGCGTGGCCGAAGGTATGCCCCAGATTGAGCAAGGCACGCTCGCCCGTTTCGCGCTCATCCGCAGCGACAACGTCTGCCTTGTTCTGACAAGAGCGATGTACCGCATAAATCAGTGCCTCACGATCTCTCGCCAGCAAGCGTGGCATGTTGCCCTCAAGCCATGAAAAGAACTCGGGGTCACGAATCAAGCCATACTTGATGACCTCCGCCAGGCCGGCTTTCAACTCCCTGTTCGGCAAAGTATCCAGCGTGGAGATATCCGCCAGGACCAGACGCGGCTGATAAAACGCGCCGATCATGTTCTTGCCGAGCGGATGATTGATCGCCGTCTTCCCGCCGACCGATGAATCGACCTGAGACAGCAATGTCGTCGGAACCTGGATAAAAGGCATGCCACGCTGGTAACACGCTGCAGCAAAGCCCCCCATGTCCCCAATCACCCCTCCGCCCAAGGCCACCAGCGTCGTGTTGCGTTCACAGTGACTGGCCAATAACGCATCAAAAATCTGGTTAAGTGTTTCCCAGGTTTTGAAGGCCTCACCATCCGGCAAGACCACTGAAAGCGCGGAAATTCCGGCTGTTTCGAGCGTCGACCGCAAGCGATCAAGATACAAGGGGGCAATCGTCTCATTGGTGACGATCAGGGCCTTGCGCTGCTTGAAAAAGGGTTGGATCAGCGCCGGGTCAGCCAACAAACCGGTTCCGATATGAATGGGGTAACTACGCTCCCCCAAAGCGACATTGAGTGTTTGGTTCATAGCAGGGGTAGTTGGCTGTATTCACGAATAAGATGGTGCACGATCCCGCTTGCAAGCAACTGGTTCCCCTCGATCACGATATTCGCCACATCGCGATAAAAGGGGTCTCGCTGGGCATGCAGTTCTTCCAGTTTGCCCAAGGGGTCCGCGACCTGCAAAAGCGGACGATTTTTGTCGTGGCGGGTACGTTCATAGAGCAGTCTGGGCGGCACATTGAGATAGACCGTCCAACCGGTTTCACGGAGGCGCTGGCGATTCTCGGGATTGATGACCACACCACCGCCGGTGGCCATCACGATACCGGACTCGGCCGTCAACTCAACGATTGTCTGCGCCTCCCGACGCCGAAAGCCCGCTTCGCCCTCGATCTCAAAAATCGTTGGGATCGGCACACCTGTCCGTGCCACGATTTCATGGTCGGAATCGTAGAAGCGGCGGCCCAGACGTTTGGCCAGTTGCTTGCCAATCGTCGTCTTGCCCGCCCCCATCAAGCCGACCAGATAGATGTTTTTACTATTTTCCACGCCCGCGATTCTAGCCGACTCTTGGCTACTAACAAAAAAGGCCGGCAAAGCCGGCCTTTTGAAAGCGCTTCAGAATTAGTCCAAACGCATTTTTTCTGAAATGATGCGAGGCGTGATGAAGACCAACAACTCGCGACGTTTACCAATCTCATTCTTATATTTAAACATCCAGCCCAATACTGGAATATCCCCCAACAAGGGCACCTTTTCAACGGAGTTCTGTGTGTTCGTAATATAGACCCCACCCACGACCACCGTACCCCCATTCTCAACAACCACATTGGTCTCCACCACCGAACTTTTGATCGGGGGATTTCCCAATACAGCATTGGTCCAATCAGCCTCTTCCTTCTTGATGACGAGATTCATCTTGACGGTCCCTTCCGGCGTTATCTGAGGCGTCGCCTCAAGCACCAGTTTGGCAGGCTTAAAACTTACTGTCTGCGTCACCACCCCGCCTGAGTTCGTAGTAGTGACATAGGGTATTTCAGTCCCATCCTCAATCTTGGCTTTAACGTTATTGGCAGTAATCACTCGCGGCGACGACACAATCCGACCGACCCCATCAATTTCCAGTGCAGCCAATTCAAGATTCAAAATGCGAGTCAGAGAGGCATTAAACAAAGAGAAAGCCAATGTCCCCCCCTTCGACGCATAGGATGGAAGATTAATACCAATGTTATTTGCGCTTGTTTGAGTCCCCGGTGTTGACGTCCCCGTGGTCACACCTGTTTCCAGGTTAACACTGCTACTTCGCGTCGGAGGAGAATATGCCCCGCCGCCCAAGTAAGTTCCACTGCCCCCCAACTGCACAGGCTGACGGTTCAGGAAATTGAGCTTCGCACCTAGGGTCTTATTAAAATCATCTGTCGCCTCAACAACCCGAGCTTCAATTAAAACCTGCTTCGCACCAATATCCACTGCTTTGATGAAGGCACGAATTTCATCCATTTTAGAAGGAATATCGTTAACAAAAATCTGGTTGGATTGAATATCGGCAATCACACTGCCGCGTTTGCTTAGCATTCTGAGTGCATTTTGCGTGTTCGACCCAGGCGTTGGCATCGGCACTGATTGCCCCGCGGGCCCCAGTGGCGCCAGACCGGCAAGCAAGCGGGCCACATCCGCAGCTTTGGCATAGTTCAATACAAATTGTTCGGATTGCAGCGGTTCCAGTTCACTGATCTGTTGCTTGGATTCGAACTCAGTTTTTTCGCGTGTTGCAATTTCATCGCGAGGGGCAATCATGATGATGTTGCCCTTCTTCCGCATATCCAAGCCTTTTTGCTGGAAGATGATATCGATTACCTGGTCCGCCGGTACATCTTTCAAAACCAGCGTCGTAGAGCCAGTCACCGTTTCGCTGATGACTGCATTCAAGCCTAACTCTTCCGCCATCAAGCGCAGTAACGCACGAACATCGCCATTTTGATAGTTAATGCTGACGCGCGGCCCCTGGTAGCCGGTTTTTGTTCCTTGAACGAGTTTATTGGGATCTTCAACAATGCGTTTAACTTCAATAACGAACTGGTTGTCGCTTTGATAGGCGTTATGCTCCCACTGCCCCTTTGGTGTAATCACCATGCGTACATTATCGCCAAACGGTTTGGTTTCAATGGTCGAAATTGGGGTTGCAAAATCCAGCACATCCAAGCGACGGCGCAAACTGTCAGGCAGCGTGGTTTTCGAAAAATCAACCAACAATGAAGTTCCTTGTTGGCGAATATCAATCCCGGTACCCGCATCGCTCAGATCAACAATAACCCGCCCTTCACCATCTTTGCCGCGCCGGAAAGAAATATCGCGAATCGCATGCTTGCTCCCAACCAGGGTTTCTTCCGCAAATCGACTACCGCGCTGAACTTGTGCATCTGAAATACGCGCAATCGGGGAAAGCAGCACATACAAGGAACGGCCATCGAGGCGGGTTGAATAATTCATATTGCGGGTCAGATTCAGGACCAATCGTGTCCGCTCGCCCACTTGCACGATATTCAAGCTGTGCAAATCTCCCTCATTCACCACCTGTGCATTTTTACCCAGGCCGTTTGTGGTTGCCGGAAAATCCAGTGCAATTTTTGCGGGATTCGCCACACTGAATCCTGCAGGCCCTTTTGCAAGCGGTTCCTTAAGATCAATCTTGACGGCAACATCGGTGCCTTGCGGAGAGACGTTAATTGCCTCGATCACATTCGAGGGCGTTTGTGCCAATACACTCCCAGCCCAAAACAGGCTGCCAGCCAAGGCGACAAGCCGGAGACGATTGATCAATTTCATTGCTTACTTCCCTCCTTGCTCTGCAGGAAAAGCGAACTCTTGCGCTCGCTCCAATCACCGGCAGAATCCTGAATCAATTCCCTCAACTCGATTTCCTTATCCGTGATTTTGGTCACCATCCCGAAATCGAGGCCAAGATAATCACCCATCTTGACTTGTTTTACTTTATCCTCAACCTGAACAACGGCAATCGGCTGCCGATTAATATTCATGTATCCAATCATTTTCAATGATTCGATCGGATATTTTTCAAGCAGATTATTTCTAAGGTCCCTGGCCTCAAAATCAGGCTGAAAAGCACCGCCCTTGCCATTGAAGCGATTTTTAGCATCGGGCTCAATTTTGCTGGCCTTGAAGGGGTCGAGTTGCCCCTCCACCGTATAGGGCACCGGCTCATAAGGCAGAACCTCGGGTAGCTTCGGGATATTGCCACGCATATCTTTTGCGCTATCCGTCATCCACTGACGCAAGTCTTCATGATCTGCGCCGCCACAGCCCGACAACAAGAGAATCATCGAAAAAGCGATCAGCTTATTCACTTTTTAGCCCCCTGCAGCGCCTTTTTCTGTCGAGCGACCTCTTCATCGTCCAAGTAACGGAAAGTCTTTGTCGTTGCATCCAAGGTCAGCAAGCCGCCGTCCTTCATCGGGGTAATCGCGATATTGTTGAGCGTGACGATGCGTGGCAATTTTGCAATATCAGCAGCGAAAGCCCCGATATCATGGTAAGTACCGTTAATGCGAACAGCGATCGGCATTTCCGCATAAAAATCCTTGAATTCTTCATTGCCCGGACGGAAGAGTTCAAATTGCAGGCCACGTCCCAGACCTGCCTGGTTAATCTCAATCAGCAATGACTCGATTTCGGATTTGTTAGGAAGTTGCTTGAGGAGTGCGCCGAACGAGCGGTCAATATCTGCCAACTGCTGCGTGTAGAGGTCAAGATTGATCGCCTGACGCTTTTTTTCCAGATATTGCTGGCGCAACGTCTGCTCTTCTTGTTCCTTGGTTTCCAGCTCCGTCAGCTGATCACTCCAAACAAACCACCAGCCGGCAATCAAGACGGCCAAAAACCAGCCCGCCAGGATCACCACTTTCGGAATCAGGGGCCATGCGCCCGGATCATTCGGATTGAGATAGCGAAATTCGTCGGCAATCTTCTGGAAGTCGACTTGAGGCAATGTCAGCGATTTAGCCATTATTTCTTCACCTTGCCGTCGTCAGCTTTCACGCGAGTCAGGGTTACGTTCATGACAAATTCGTTAATACGCCGCCCATGCAGAACCCCCGCCTTAACTTCAACCAATTGAGGATTCTCAAGCCAGGGAGAGGCCTCCAGATTGCGCATCAATGCGGAAACACGCGCATTGGATTGTGCATATCCGGTCATGTTGACCGTCAGACCATCCTGTTTCAGTGTCTTCAAATACACACCTTCAGGCACTTGCGACACCATCTCGCTCAACAAGTAGACCGTCTCGCCACGGTCGCGCTGCAGGTTCTCAATAATCTGTTTACGTGCCAACAGCGCCTGCGTCTGTTCCTTGAGACGCTTGATCTGATCAAGTTGCGCATCGAGTTTGGCAATTTCCGTTTTCAGGAAATTGTTCGTTTCCTGTTGGCTATCCACATAGCCCGAGATGAACGTGAACCCAGCAAAAACGATAAGCGTAGCCAGTACGGATATCAAACCACCCAGTACGTAAAATTGCTGGCGTCGAGCCTTCCGAGCCTCTTCCCGGTGGGGGAGCAGATTAATGCGGATCATGCTGGGTCAAACCTCCGCAGAGCAAGGCCACAGGCAATCATCAACGATGATGCATCAGCAAGGAGTGCCTTGGAACGTACCCAATCCGAAACAGCCATGTTCGCAAAGGGGTTGGCAAGCAAGGTATTCACTTGAGTGCGGGTTGCGACAATATCTTCAATCCCGGGCATGACCGCGCACCCACCGGCAAGCACGATATGGTCAACGTGGTTGAATTGAGTGGATGTAAAGAAGAATTGCAGAGCACGGGAAATCTCCAATGCCAGCCCTTCCATGAACGGCACTTGCAACTCGGTTTCGTATCCCTCGGGCAAATCTCCACGCCGCTTCGCAGCCTCCGCATCATCCAGGTTCATCCCGAAATGACGGGCGATTTCCTGAGTCAACTGATGGCCACCGAAAGCCTGTTCGCGGCTATATACCTGCTGACCGTTACGAAGCACCGTCAGCGTCGTGACGTTGGCCCCAGCGTCGACCAGGGCAACAATCTGGTTGCGCCCGGCATCTGGCAACTGACGCTGAATCAACTCGAATGCCGCCAGCGATGCCAGAGACTCAACGTCCATGACGGTGGCCTTCAAGCCAGCCGCTTCGGCAACCGCAACCCGGTCCTCGACACGCTCTTTTTTGGAGGCAGCAATCAACACCTCCAACTCGTCGGCAGAAACAGGCGAACGCCCAATGACCTGATAGTCGAGATTCACTTCCTCGATGGCAAACGGAATGTACTGATTGGCTTCTGTTTCAACCAGAATGCCCAACTCTTCTTCACGCAAGCCAGCGGGCACGATGATTTTTTTCGTGATGACCGCCGAAGTAGGCAGGGCCATGGCGACGTTGCGCGTCGAGGTACCCAAACGCTTCCAGGCTCGCTTGACCGACTCAACAGCACCATCGTGATTGACAATATTGCCGTCTGCGACGGCATCCTTGGGGAGAACTTCAATGGCATAGCGTTCAACGCGATAGCCATTTTTCCCATCCGCAGCAAGCTCTACCAGCTTGACCGCAGACGAACTGATGTCCAAGCCAAGCAGGGATTTTGCCTTTGGATTGAGCAAAGCGGAGATATCGAAACGCACAGCCCCCCCAAAAAACCTTTACAGAATACGTAGTTAGATAAAAATCCAATAATTCACTTCAAATCCTAGCAACAAGCCCCAATGCTGTAAAGGACTTTCATGAGGCCACATCCTGCCAGCGTATAATGCCCCGCAGTCAATTTACTTTTTTAAATGGCCTCAACCGTGCCGAACGCCCCTACCTCGCTTCGCATTCTGCTGTACCCCTTGCTGATGATCGCCGGCGCCATCGCAATCGTCATTGCCGTCGGCATGATCATGGTAGTCCTGGCCTATCCCAATCTTCCTTCTCTGGAAGTACTCACGGACTACCGCCCCAAGATTCCCTTGCGTATCTACTCAGCAGACGGACATCTGATTGGCGAGTTCGGTGAGGAACGACGCGCTGTCGTGAATATCCAGGAAGTGCCGGACATCATGAAGCAGGCCATTCTCTCGGCAGAAGATGACCGATTCTATCATCACAACGGCATTGATTATGTCGGCGTCATTCGCGCTGCGGTCACAAACGTTATCGGCGGAGGCAAACGTCAGGGCGCGTCGACGATCACCCAACAGGTTGCACGCAATTTTTTCCTGACCGGTGAGAAAACTTACACCCGTAAGCTCTACGAAGCGTTGCTGTCCTTCAAGATCGAAAACAACCTGAGCAAGGACCAGATTCTTGAGCTTTACATCAATCAGATTTTCCTCGGTCAGCGCGCCTACGGTTTTGCCGCCGCCGCCCAGATTTATTTCGGAAAACCGCTGAAGGACATTTCCATTGCCGAAGCAGCCATGCTCGCCGGGCTCCCGAAGGCCCCGTCCGCATATAACCCGATCGTCAATCCCAAGCGCGCCAAGTTGCGTCAGCAATATGTGCTGCGCCGCATGCACGAACTCGGCCACATCACCGACGCTCAACACGAAGCAGCCTTGAAAGAGCCGCTGGTGCTGCGTCGAGAACTCGGCGACTACGCGGTCCACGCCGAATACGTTGCCGAAATGGCCCGGCAAATGGTCGTTGAGCGCTTCCCGGAGGATGTCTACACGCGTGGCCTCAAGGTGTACACCACCCTGATCAAAGCAGAACAGGAAGCCGCTTACAACAGCCTGCGCAAAGGCGTGATGGACTATGACCGGCGACATGGCTACCGGGGCGCAGAAGCGTACCTGGAGATGAAACAGATCACCTCGGATCAGGACGAAGCCCTGGATGACGCGCTGCACGATATTGTCGATGCCGGCGACCTCGTTCCGGCCATTGTCCTGAGTGCGGACAACAAACAACTCCGCGCTTATCGCCGTGGAGGCGAAATCGTGAGTCTGGCAGGCGACAGCCTCAAATTCGCGGCCCGCATGCTGGACGACAAGGCGCCGCCCAACAAGCGACTGAAGCGCGGCGCCGTCATTCGACTGCAGAAGGATGACAAGGGACAATGGCAAATTGCCCAGCTCCCTGAAGTGGAGTCAGCCTTTGTGGCGGTCGACCCGCAAAGTGGCGCCATTCGCGCGCTGGTCGGTGGCTTTGACTTCAATCGAAACAAATACAACCACGTGACTCAGGCCTGGCGCCAGCCCGGCTCCAGCTTCAAGCCCTTCATCTATTCGGCCTCCCTGGAAAAAGGCTACACGCCGGGCAGCATCGTTGCCGACGAACCCATCGTGATTCCGGCAAGCCAGACCGGCGCTCAGGCGTGGGAGCCGCATAACTACGACGGCAAATATGAAGGCCCCATGAAGCTGCGGACCGCGCTGGCCAAATCCAAGAACATGGTCTCGATTCGTATCCTGCAAGCGATGGGAACCCAATACGCCCAGGACTACACCTCGCGCTTTGGTTTTGACGCCGACAAACACCCGCCTTACCTGACCATGGCACTGGGCGCCGGCTCGGTCACCCCGTGGCAGATGGTGACCGGCTACGCGGTATTTGCCAATGGCGGCTTCAAGATCAGCCCTTACGTGGTCAGCGAAATCCGCGATGAAAAAAATCAGGTGCTGGCCCAGGCTGCAGCCACGCCAGCAGGAGATGAAAGCATTCGCGTCATTGATCCGCGCAATGCCTTCATGATGGACGCCATGCTGCGCGACGTGACGATTTACGGTACCGCCGCCCGCGCCTCGGCTACCCTGAAACGGCAGGATCTGGCCGGCAAGACGGGCACCACGAACGAGTACGTCGATGCCTGGTTCTGCGGTTACCAGATGACGGCAGCAGGGTGCGCCTGGGTTGGCTTCGATCAGCCAAAGAAGCTGGGCGACAAGGAAACCGGCGGGGTCGCCGCCCTCCCGATCTGGATCGGCTACATGCAACGGGCCCTGAAAGATGTTCCGCCGCAAACGCCACCGATGCCGGACGGCCTCGTGGCACAAGGCGAAGGGCGCGACCGCAACTACATTTACGCGGAAAACATCGGTCAGGCGCCGGCGCCTGACGAAGCCGCAGCCTTGCCCGAACCCAAACCGGATCTGAGCAAGCCGCCCAGCGACTAAGTCAGCGCAAGACCACGGTCTCGCCAGCCTGCTGGCTGGCGAGGGCGGACAGCTTCTGCATCAGCTCCTGTCCGTCACGGGTGTCCACCCAGGCAGCACCATCCCAGCGGAAATGGAAGCCGCCCGCACGGGCCGCCACCCAGATTTCCTTGGCAACGGCATGGCGGTTCACAATGATTTTGCTGCCATCCTCAAACTCGATTTCCAGCACGCCACCGGCGGCCAACTCGAAATCGATCTCCGCATCGACGGCCTCCAGCGCCGATTCGATACGGGTCATGGCCGTGCCGGCCAGTGCGTTAAAATCCTTGTCTTCCATCGTGTTACCATCCTTTTTCTTACTGACCAGTCCGTCCCCATGTCCCGAATTGCTGTCGCCTTGCTGTGTCTGAGCCTGACCGCCTGTGGCCTGAAAGGCCCTTTGGTGCTACCGCCGGGACCGGCACCGGAGCCCTGGCTTGGCAATGCCAAGCCGACGCCCAAACCGGCAAAACGGCCGGATGTTAGCACGGACACCCCAACCCCTTCCGCACAGCCAGAATGACCGCCTTTACTCAGAAAAACGGTGTCCTGCACGCCGAAAACGTCGCCCTGACCGCCATTGCCGAACAATTCGGCACGCCCGCCTACGTGTATTCCCGCGCCGCGCTGGAAAGTGCGCTGCAGGAATTTCTGGATGTACTGACGGTCCATCCGGCCGGGCAGGGTGCCTTGGTCTGCTATGCCGTGAAGGCCAATTCGAACCTCGCAGTCCTCAACCTCTTTGCCCGCATGGGTGCGGGTTTCGACATCGTCTCCGGCGGCGAGTTGCAGCGCGTTCTGGCTGCTGGCGCGGACCCGAAAAAAGTTGTCTTCTCCGGCGTGGGCAAGACACCGGCAGAAATGCGCCAGGCCCTTGAGGCCGGTATTTTCTGCTTCAACATCGAATCCGCCCCTGAACTTGAGCGTCTGAACGAGGTGGCCGCTGCCTGCGGCAAGCGTGCGCCGATCAGTTTCCGGGTCAATCCGAACGTTGACCCCAAGACCCACCCCTATATTTCGACGGGGCTGAAAGAGGCCAAGTTCGGCATCGCCTACGAACAGGCACTCAGTCTTTACCGCCAAGCGGCTGCCCTGCCGCATATCGAGGTGGCCGGGATCGATTGCCACATCGGCTCGCAACTGCTCGATCCCTCGCCCTTCGTCGAGGCACTCGACCGCATTTTGGCCCTCATCGACCAGTTGACCGCCGAAGGCATTCACCTGCACCACATCGATCTCGGTGGCGGCCTCGGTATCCAGTACAAGGCCGACCAGGTCCAGCCGACCGTGGCGGCCTACCTGACCCCCTTGCTCGACAAGCTGAACGGGCGTGGCTTGCAGGTAGTCCTTGAACCGGGTCGTCGCCTGGTCGGCAATGCCGGCCTGCTGCTGACCCGCGTTGAGTTCCTGAAGGAAGGCGAGGGCAAGAACTTCGCCATCATCGATGCGGCCATGAACGACCTGATGCGTCCGGCCCTCTACGAAGCCTGGCACGACATCAACCCGGTCCTGGCCCGCGCCGGTACGCCCCGGGATTACGACGTGGTCGGCCCGGTGTGCGAAACCGGAGACTTCCTCGGCCAGGCCCGCCCGCTCTGCGTGCAGCCCGGCGACCTGCTGGCGGTCATGTCGGCCGGCGCCTACGGCATGGCCATGGCTTCCAACTACAACACCCGCCCACGCGCCGTCGAAGTGATGGTGGACGGCGACCAAGTCCACCAAATCCGCAAACGGGAAACCGTGTCTGAATTGATGGCCGGCGAAAGCCAACTCCCGGCATGATCTCCAAACCCCGCCGCAAGCGGGGTTTTCTTTTGCCGCCGACAGGGAAGCGTTAGAATCAGCCGCATGATTGGAATCTTGCTCATCACCCACGGCAGCTACGGCGAAGCCCTGGTTCAGAATGCCTGCCACGTCCTGAACAAACGTCCGGTTCAGCTCGCCCAGTTGGGGATCGCCGCACAGGATGATCCGCTGGATCTGCTGCCGCTCGCCCAAAACATGCTGCGTCTTGTCGATACAGGCGACGGGGCGCTGGTCCTCACCGATATTTTTGGGGCGAGTCCGGCCAATCTGGCCATGAAGCTCCTCGAAGCAGGGCGCATCGAAGGTCTCTCCGGTGTCAATCTGCCCATGCTGTTACGTGCCATTGTGTACCGGGAAAAAGGAATGGAAGTCCTGCTCCAGCGTGCACGCGACGGCGGCCGCGACGGCGTCCTCAACATGCTCGATCACTGACCCATGCTCACTCAAGAAACCGAAATCATCAACAAACTGGGCCTGCACGCGCGGGCTTCGGCCAAACTGACCCAACTCGCCGGCAAATACAAGTGCGAAGTCTGGATGAGCAAAGGCAGCCGCCGCATCAACGCCAAAAGCATCATGGGGGTCATGATGCTCGCCGCCGGTAAAGGCTCCAAGGTGGTCCTGGAAACTGACGGGCCGGATGAGGCCGATGCCATGCAAGCCCTGCTGGCCCTGATTGCGGACTATTTCGGAGAAGGGGAATAAGCACCATGAGTTTTGTCCTGCATGGCCTGGGCGTATCGGGTGGCATCGCCATCGGGCGGGCCATGCTGATGTCGCATGCGACCCTGGAAGTCTCCCACCTGACGATTCCGGCCCGCTCGGTCGACAAGGAAATCGCCCGTTTTGACAGTGCCGTGCTGGCCGTCAAGAACGAACTGATCCAGATGAAGGAAAACACCGAGCACGCCCCGGCGGAACTCGCAGCCTTCATCGACATCCACACCATGTTCCTGGAAGACCCGGAGCTCGTGGACAAGCCCCGCGAGCTGATCCGCGAACGCCGCTGCAATGCCGAATGGGCCCTGGTTCAACAGATGGAGCATCTGGTGGATCAGTTCGAGGCGTTTGACGATCCCTATCTGCGCGAGCGGAAATTCGACGTCGTGCAGGTCGTGGAGCGGGTCGTCAAGGAACTGCTCGGCCACGCCGGACGCCCCGCCCCCAAGGTCAGCAAGGGGACGAAGGAAGAAGCCCTGATTGTCGTGGCCCACGATCTCTCGCCGGCCGACACCATCTCCTTCAAGGATCACCGTTTTGCCTCCTTCATCACCGATGTCGGCGGTGCCACCTCGCATACGGCCATCCTGGCCCGCTCCATGGCCATCCCGTCCATCGTCGGCCTGGAAAATGCGCGCGCCCTGATCCGTGACGGCGAACAGCTGATCATCGACGGTACCCGCGGCGTCGTCATCGTCAATCCGGACCCGCGCATCCTGGAGGAGTACCAGCTTCGTAAAAACCAGATCGAACTGGAAAGAAGCAAGCTCAAACGCCTCAAAACCGCAAAATCGGAGACGATCGACGAGGTTCCCGTCAGCCTGTACGCGAACATCGAATTGCCGGGCGATGTGCCGGTCGCCCTGGAGGCCGGTGCCGAAGGGGTGGGGCTCTTCCGTACCGAGTTCCTCTTCCTCGACCGCGGCGACATGCCCGATGAGCGGGAGCAATACGACGCCTACAAGAAGGTCGTCAAAGGCATGAATGGCCGCCCGGTCACCATCCGGACCTTCGATCTGGGCAACGACAAGGACATCCGCCCGGAGAGCACCCTGGGCGACCGGGTTAAAACCAACCCGGCACTCGGTCGGCGTGCGATCCGTCTTTCCCTGTCCGAACCGCAGATGTTCCAGATTCAGCTGCGGGCCATTCTGCGGGCATCGAAGTACGGACCGATCAAACTGCTCATCCCGATGCTGGCCCATGCGCACGAAATCGATCAGACCCTGGCCGCCCTTGAGCAGGCCAAGGCCAGTCTGCGCGCCGAAAAAGTCACGTTCGACGAACACATCCAGGTCGGCGGCATGATCGAAATCCCGGCTGCTGCACTGGCCGTCGGCCTCTTTCTGCGGCGCCTCGATTTCCTCTCGATCGGCACCAACGACCTGATTCAATACACCCTTGCCATCGACCGCTCCGACGAGCAGGTGGCCAGCCTGTACGATCCGCTTCACCCCGCCGTCCTCATGCTGCTCGCCCACACGATTTCCAGCGCGGAAAAAGTCGGCATCCCGGTTTCGGTCTGCGGCGAACTCGCCGGCGATCCGGCTCTGACCCGCCTGCTCCTGGGCATGGGCCTGCGTATTTTCTCCATGCATCCCTCGCAAATTCTTGAGGTCAAAAACCGGGTGCTGAAATCCGACATCGGCGAGTTGATCCCGCATGTCCGTCGGATGCTGCGCCTGGAAGAACCGGGCAAGCTGCGCGAGGCCCTGGAAAAACTGAACGCCTGAGAGGCTCACATGAGACACGCCGGTTTGCGCACGCTATGCCTTACCTTGATCTGCCTGGGCAGCACCATGCTGGCGCAGGCGCAGGAGGCTTTTCGCCTGGGGGTCGCACCACACACCAGCGCGCGGGTCATTCTGGAGATGTACCAGCCCCTGCGCCAACATCTTGAAAAATCCCTGGGTCAGACGGTCGACCTGCAAACAGCCCCCGATTTCACCGAGTTCGCCCGCCGTGCCCTCAATCAGGATTACGACCTGGCCATTACGACCGGCCACCAGGCCCGGCTGTTCCAGACACAGGCCCAATATCTGCCCCTGCTGACCTATCAGGCCGATTTCAAAGCCGTTGCACTGGTCCCCGCCAACAGCAAGCTGAGCAAGCCCGCCGACCTTCGCGGCAGCACCGTATTGGGGCTGTCGCCCACATCGCTCGTGACGCTATGGGGACAACATTGGCTGAAACAGAACAGCCTGAACGACGTCACCATCCGCTATGTCTCTGCAGCCGACAGCGTCAGCCGCCAGGTGCTCGCCGGCGATGCAGCGCTGGCCTTCACCTCACTGGCCAACTACCAGAAACTGCCGCGCGACCAGCAGGACGCGCTCCGCATCTTTGCGGAAAGCGAGACCATGGTTGGCCGCGTTTATCTGTTGAACAAACGCCAAAAAAACCTTCAACTCAAAATTGAGACGGCCTTGGCGCAATTTGCCGAATCGGCCGCTGGCAAGAATTACTTCGAACAGAACAAACTCGGTGGTTATCGCAAGCTCAAGGCCCGTGAGCTGGATGCCATGGAGCCCTTTGCGGCAGAAACACTGCGCGAGTTGCGGGCCAAATGATGACGAGACTCCTGCCGCGCTCGGTGCGTGGTCGTCTGCTGCTGGTCGCTGTCCTGGTCGAAGCGGTGATGCTCACCTTGCTGGTGACCAATAGCCTGCGTTTGCTGGCGGACAACATGGGGGAGCAAGCCCGGCGCCAGGCCGACCAGATTGCGCCGGTGCTCATCGCAGCCATCGTGGCCCCCCTGGCGCAACGGGACTTCGCCACGGTTCAAGCCGTGATCGAGGAAAGCACGGCCGTCAAAGGGATCGAATACGTTGCGGTGACGGACCCCGGCGGCAAGCGCTTGGCCAGTAGCGGCTGGCCGGCCGGTGTCCGGCTGCCGTTGGCAGACAAATCCTTCCAACTCGACAAAGGACAGGGCGAGAAGCCCCGCTACGATGTCGAAATCGACGTCAAGGCCTACGGTCAACTGCTGGGACGCCTGCATTTCGGTCTCGACCTGCAACCCATTGTCTCGGCGCGGAATGCCCTCTTTCAACAGGGTCTGGCGATTGCCCTCATCGAACTCCTGCTGTCTGCGGGCGTGCTGGCACTGCTCGGGTACTACCTGACACGCCATCTGAGCGCCCTGACCGAGGCCAGCGAGGCGGTCGCCGCCGGACATCTGACACCGCCGCCCGTGCATGAAGGCGATGACGAGGTCGGTCGTCTCGGCGTCGCCTTCAACGCCATGTCACAGACCATCGGCGAACGTATTCGCGACCTCACCCAGGCCCGCGACGAGGCCAAGGCACTGGCCATTGCCGCCGAAGCCGGCGCGCGGGCCAAAACCGATTTTCTCGCGACCATGAGCCATGAAATCCGGACGCCGATGAACGGCATTCTTGGCATGACCGAACTGGCCCTCTCCACCGAGCTCGACGATGAACAGCGCGAGTACCTCACCTGGGTCAAAGCCTCCGGGGAAAGCCTGCTGCAGGTGCTCAACGACATTCTCGATTTTTCCAAAGTCGACAGCGGCCATCTGCAACTGGAACAGATCCCGCTCTCGCTCTCCGATTTGCTCAACAGTCTGGTCGGCATTTACGCCGTGCAGGCCCATGCCAAGGGACTGAGCATCAGCTGGCACGCCGAAGGGGGACTCGCCGACCACGTGATTGGCGATCCTTTCCGACTGCGCCAGATTCTGACCAATCTGATCTCGAACGCCCTGAAATTTACCGAACGCGGTGCCATCACCCTGGTCGTGCGCAGCACCCCCGCCGAACACGATCATGTCCGGATTCATTTTGCGGTGACGGACACGGGCATCGGCATTGACCCGGAGAAGCGCGAAATGATCTTCGCACCCTTCTCGCAAGCGGAGAGTTCAACCAGCCGGAAGTATGGCGGCACCGGGCTGGGGCTGGCCATCGTGCATCGCCTGGTCAGCCTGATGCAGGGCGACATCGAACTGGAGAGCATGCCGGGGCAGGGCAGCACCTTCCGCTTCTCCATCCTGGCCAAGCTTGCCCAAACGCCTACGCGTGCAACCCGCAGCAACATCCTGCACAGCACCGACCCCGACCTGCAGGGCAAACGGATCCTGCTGGTCGAAGACACGCCGGTCAATCAGCTCCTCGGCGAACGTTTGCTCAAGCGTTTCGGGTGTCTCACCACCTTGACCATGACCGGCAAGCAGGCCATTCAGGCCTGGCAAAACCAAGCCTTTGATCTGATTCTGATGGACCTGCAGCTCCCTGAAATGGATGGTCTGGAAGCCACCCGGCTGATCCGCGCGGAAGAGGACAATCAGGCCCGCGCCCGAATCCCGATCATCGCACTGACAGCCAATGCCATGGAAAGCGACCGGCAAGCCTGCCTGGCTGCGGGAATGGATGACTTCATCACCAAACCCTTCAGCGCCGACGACATGCTGACCACGCTGAAGCGTTTTTGCTGATTTCCGGCGGTCGACCGCCGGAAACCGGCAAAAACCAGGACGTTACTGAGCCGGCTGCGTCACAAACGCAATCTTGACGATCTGCGCCCGCTGAGCCGCTGCCATCACATCCGCCACTTTCTCATAAGGCACCTTGCGGTCGGCCCGCAGATGCAGTTCCGGCTGCTTGCCGGCCGCGGCGGCAAAGCGCTCGTCCAGCACCGTGCGCGAAATCGCCTCACCGTTCCAGAACAAACCGCCCTCCGCATCGACCGCCAACTGGATGACTTCCGGCTTCTCGTCGATCTTGGTCGAGGCCACCTGCGGCAGATCGATCGGGACCGCCTGATGAAAAATCGGTGCGGTGATGATGAAAATCACCAGAAGCACCAACATCACATCGACCAGGGGCGTCGTATTGATCTCGGCCATCGGCTGGCCGCCACCGCCTTCATTGAAACTGCCGAATGCCATGGCTTCAACCCTGCTGCGTGCGGGCACCCGCCGCGATATCGACCAGTTGTGCCGAACCGCCCACCCGGATACCCGTCGTCAGATAGGCATGCAGATCGTGGGCAAAACCGTCAAGTTGGGCCGCCAGAATACGGTTGGCGCGCGTAAAGGCGTTATAGGCGAGGACTGCAGGAATCGCCACGAACAAGCCGGCTGCCGTCATGATCAACGCCTCGCCAACCGGCCCCGCCACCTTGTCGAGCACCACCTGAGTGGCACCGGTCAACCCGACCAGGGCGTGATAAATGCCCCAGACCGTACCGAACAGGCCAATGAACGGCGCGGTCGACCCGACGGAAGCGAGGAAAGTCAGGCCGCGCTCCAGGCGGGCCTGCGAGGCCACCATCTGGGAACGCATCGCCCGCGTGACGAACTCCGATGCATTCACGCCCGCACCGATCCCCCGGGCGGCATGTTGCTGATGGGCCTGAGCGGCGTGAGCACCGGCCAGGGCCAGGCTCGAGAAAGCACCGGACGGATCGGCACGGCGCAAGGTTTCGAGCGCTTCCGGCAAGGAATTCGACCCCCAGAACGCATTCAACGCCCCTTCCTGAGCCCGGGAGGTGCGCCAGGTCGACAAGACCTTGCTGACAATCACGGACCAGGAGGCCACCGACAAAATGGCCAGGATGATGGCGGTCGCGTGAGAAACAAAATCCCCCTGACTCCAGAAGTGGGCAATGCCCATCTGTGACTGCATAGCAATTCCTCAATCAAGCGTAAAAGAAACAGGAACGATCACCGACGACTCGACCGGCTCATCGCCGCGCCGGGCCGGCACAAAGCGCCAGCGGCTGACCGCATCCTGGGCGGCGGCATCCAGACGAGGAAAACCGCTCGATTTCGACAAACTGACCTCCAACGCCGTCCCCTGCGGGCTGACGCGGACCTTCAGCAAAACCTTGCCCTCCTCACCGGCCCGGCGTGAAAACGCGGGATAAACCGGCTTCGGATTGTGCAGATAATCCGCATCGAAACGCGCTGCCACCACGGCAGGCGTAGCCGCCGCGACTGGCGCGGCCGGCGCGCTGGCAACCGGTGTCGGCACACTGGGCTGCGGCGCCACGGCAAACTCGCTCGTCGGCTGTGCCGCCTTGCTGGTCAGGATCGGCTGGACCGGCACCACCTTATGCACGGGCTCCACAGGGCGCTGTGGCGTGGGCTTGAGTGGTTGCGGCGTGGGTTTCGGCGCCTCGGCCAAAGGCAGGAGACGCACGGAAATCGAGGGCGGCAGCGCAATCAATTCCTGTTTGACCGACCAATACAAAGCCGCATAACCCAGCACCAGATGGACGAACAGCACCAGGCCGGCATGGAGCACACGCTGGACAAGCGGCGGGCGAACCTCTGTCCGCATCAGGGGCGGCAGGGCAACGTTAAGCGGGAAATCAGCCAAATTTGACAAACGTTAAAAACCAATAAAAAACAGCGAACTAAGCGTGCAATTCTACCCAATCCGCCGCGCCTCCGGGTGCGTCAATTCGCCACACCACCCTTTTCAGATGACCCGCACGGACAAAGCGGCTACAATGGAACTCTCCGTTTAGGCTGCTGTCTGAGCCGTTGCTGAGAAACTCTGGGGCCGACCTGGCTTCGACGTGGGTTGCAAAGCAGAACAGGGCATACCGAGGCCCAGTCACCTCGTAAATCCGCTGGAAATCAACAAACGCCAACGACGAATCGTTCGCACTCGCCGCCTAATCCCGGCGAGCGCTGCACTAGCCTGCTGATGGGCTAGGCCGGGCAACCGGCAGCAGCGTCAATTTCATCAGATACGAGACCGTCATGCTGCGGGTAGGTCTTCGACAATCAAGCAGATCGCCAAAAGCGAGCCTGTTCGGCCGGCGCGCCAAGGTTAAATTCAATTGACCGGACTAAGTATGTAGAACTGTCTGTAGAGTGCTTGCGGACGGGGGTTCGATCCCCCCCGGCTCCACCAGATTCCCGTCCAAGACGGTGCAAAGAAGGCTGGAAAACCAAGAGAAATCAAGGTTTCCAGCCTTTTTTACGTCTTGAGCTGTACGAAGAGATCCATTGCTATCTTGGGGTACATAGGGGTATAAAAAGGGGTACATGCCAACCACCCCACCTGATATACCCCCATGGCACTCAGCGACCTCTCCATCCGCAACGCCAAACCATCAGACAAGCCCTACAAGCTGCCAGATGAAAAGGGCTTGTTCTTGTTGATCCATCCAAACGGATCAAAATACTGGCGTCAAAAATATCGCTTCAACGGAAAGGAAAAGCTGCTCGCTTTTGGTGTCTATCCCGACATCAGTCTGAAGGATGCGAGAGCACGCCGTGACGATGCCAGAAAACTGTTAGCCAATGGCATTGATCCCGGCGAGGCAAAAAAAGCACAAAAGGCTGCGGGGATGGAGCGGGCAGCTAATAGTTTCGAAGTCGTCGCTCGAGAGTGGTTTTCAAAGAACCGCGACACTTGGGCGCCAAGCCACGCCGATAAAATCATCACACGCCTTGAGCGAGACGTCTTTCCTTGGCTAGGATCAAAGGCAACGACAGACATTAGCGCACCAGATGTTCTTGCTGTATTGCATCGGATAGAGAAGCGCGGAACACTGGATACCGCTCACCGAGCGAAGGGCAATATCTCTCAGGTTATGCGCTACGCAATCGCCACAGGTAGGGCCGAGAGAGACCCATGCCCTGATCTGCGCGGCGCACTGCCCCCTGCCCGTGAGACCAATTTCCCCTCGATCACCGACCCGGTCAAAGTTGCCGAACTGCTGCGTGCCATGGATGCATTCTCCGGCACATTGGTTGTCAAAGCCGCGCTACTGCTGGCTCCGTTGCTGTTCGTACGTCCAGGTGAGTTGCGACAAGCAGAATGGAAACGCGCTGACGCCACACCAGCCGCTCGATATCTGGGCACATCAAGCCGGACTGAACTGGGAGATTCGTGAAGCTCCTGTCCTCTTCAACGTCTCGGATGAAGGAGGGTTGCATGTAAAGGCCAATGCAGATGCCAAAGTCTTGTTCCGCTCGGATACGCATGCACCGCTCTCTGTGGTCTCAAACCGCTACAAGGTAGTTCAGCCTGCCGAAGTACTGGAGTTCTATCGAGATCTGACAGACGCCGGCGGGTTCAGGTTCAGCATCAACTGGCTGTCACCGGAAAGGCTGCAGCAGATGTCGCGGTCCTGCTGGGCGGCCACGGTGTTGACCACGGCATCGAACGAACCGACCTTTTCGTATAGCGCTTTAATCGATGCTTTGTCGGTGATGTCTACCTGATGGTCGCAGCCCTTGCCAGAGCGGCTGGCAGTGATGACATTGTGATTTTTCAGCCCGCTGAACGCAGCTTGCCCCATGTGTCCCTGGGCGCCGATGAGAATAACAGTTTTCATGGATGAGCCTCGATATGTCTGTGAGAGGCGCAAGTATAGAAATGCACAGGTACAATTTAAATCATGTAAGACTTGTATGAGATACAACCAAAAATGGTTGAAAAGATCGATGTCAGGCACATGCGCGTTTTGCTGCATCTCGTGCGAGAGAAGAATGTGTCGCGGGTGGCTGAAGGGCTTGGGCTATCGCAGCAAGGCTCGTAACGCAAGTCCTGCTTTGTTGGCATTCGGTTTTCAACATTGGTGTATCCAACGACCATTAAGCGTGCTGTGGCGCTTGCTGACTATTGTCGCTGTGATGTTTTTGAGTTCATGCAGCTGTTCGGCATCGAAGGACGGACAGCAGATGGAATGCGCCAGTGGCAATTTGCAGGGGAGATTGTCACTAAAGATTACTTTTTGCGCCCCGGCCAGAGGAGCGATTGCAGAGCCATTTGCTCAGGATGCAGCAACAGCTCTGGCAACTGGTGCGGCAACCTTTCTTCCGGCATCCCAAGTTAGGGACTGTTTCATCCGCGAAGATTTTTGAATCTTTTGTTGAAAGGCCCAGTAACGGGGAGATCGTTTCTGCAGAACTTGGGACGAGTTACGGCGGCATAGATTTTCGGCGCTTGTTGGTGAATCACTTTGTGGAAGCGAGTCAATTGTTTTTGAGCTCTCCCTGCCTTCCCAGGCTTTGAGAAGAGCTGCCGTTGAGGCGCAAGCGTCTCGCAGTCTGTCGACCAGCCTAGGGATGTTTCAGCTATTGAATTCGGTTTTAGTGACGTGGGGTGGGCATCCCAAATGCCCGGCAATTTCAATCAGGGCGCGTTGAATCTCGTTTGCCATCTTGAGCAGTTGTGCCGGGTCATCGGGACTATCGGTCACATTCCTCAGTGAGTTGCTTATTCTTCCTGCATGTTCGCCAATCCGGTTCAGTCCCAACGTACTGGCGCTGCCTTTGATGGCGTGTGCGGTTGCCTCAGCGTGGGGGAAATTGCCATTCTGAATTGCCTTGAGCATCACTTCGCCGTCGTGTACATGGGCTTCAACAAAATGCTGCAGTAGCTGAATGTATTTGGTCACGTTGCCTTTAAGGGTGTTCAGGCAACGGTCAGGATCGATACCGGCTTGGGAGCGCAACTTGTCGAGAAGGACTTTGGCATCATCCGGTGTGTCACTTACCGACTGCTGGGGTTGTGGAGATTCGTTCTCGCTTCCAAGGGGGGGTAACCAGCGCTGAAGTGCCTCGAAGAGGAGGTTCGGATCCAGTGGCTTCGTCAACATGTCGTTCATGCCGGCATCCAGGCAGGCTCGCCGGTCTTCGGCAAACGCGTTGGCCGTCAGCGCAATGATGGGTATCTCTTCACGGCCTTTGATGCGCCGAATTTGACGGGTTGCGTCCAAACCATTCATGACAGGCATCTGCATATCCATCAGTACGAGATCGAAATACTCCGATTCAACTTTGGACACGGCTTTCTGACCGTTTTCGGCAATCGATACCTCGATACCCATGGCACCAAGTATATCCACCACGACTTCTGCGTTGATCGAGTTATCCTCCGCCAGAAGCACGCGCACGCGAGATCTTCGAAGCGTGTTGACGTCGCTGCTCTTCGTGGTGGCGAAAGTGTGGGCGACGTCATCGATCGAGATGCTCTGTGGCTCTCCGGATTGAAGGGGCACCTCCAGCCAGAAGGTACTGCCAAGCCCCGCCTCACTCTGTACGCCGACGGTTCCGCCCATCAATTCGATCAGACGTTTGGTCAGCGCAAGACCAAGGCCGGTGCCGCCATATTTACGGGATGTCGAATTGTCGGCCTGCTGAAATTCCTGAAACAGTCTGGCCTGCTGTTCGGGCGTCAGTCCGATTCCCGTGTCGACGACTTCGATGCGGACCCTGAGGTTGTCACCCTCGCGTTCCTGTACGCGGCAGCGAATCGAAACCGATCCGCGATCAGTAAATTTGACGGCATTTCCGCAGAAATTGAGGAGTGCCTGGCGAAGACGGGTGACGTCCCCATTGAGCCATTCCGGAACATCGCCCGTATCGATCTTCAGCTCGATTCCCTTGCTGTTTGCCGTATCCCGGATGATCGAACCGACGTGATCCACGAGCTGCCCGACATGGAAGTTGCCGCGTTCAATCTCGAACTTTCCAGCCTCGATCTTGGAGAGATCAAGTATGTCGTTGATGATTGAAAGCAGGTGCTTGCCGGATGCCTGGATCTTTTCCAGTTTCGTTGCGTGATCGGGCTGCTTGCATTCCTTGAGTAGGAGGTAATTCAGCCCGAGGATGGCATTCAGTGGGGTTCGAATTTCATGGGACATGTTGGCGAGGAATTCACTCTTGGCCTTGCTGGCCATTTCCGCCGCCTCCTTCGCCAATACTTGAGCTCGCTCGATTTCCTTGCGACGTGATATATCCGACATGAAGGCAATCAGTCGTCCCGATGCCTGATCGACGCCCGCATGGTAATAGACCGTCATTTCGACAGGGCGTATCTGGCCGTCCTTCGTTCGCTGTGTGGTTTCGAACTGGACATGTCCTTGTTGGCGTATCTGCTCGACAACCTCGACGAATTTCTCTTGAGGGAAGTTGGGGTCGATATCGGACACGCCTAACTCAAGCATTTCATCAACCGAGTAACCGAGAAATTTTGCGTGGTAACGGTTTGCATAGGTGAAGCGCCCGCTCTTCGAATCGGCCCAGGTAATGCCGATACCGACGCTCTCCATGGCAAATTGTGTATCCAGCAATTTGGTATTGGCTTCCCTGAGGTGCTCCGTCTGTGTATTTACACGCTGCTCGAGCTCCTGATTCATTTGCTGGAGCAGAAGTTCTGCCTTGCTGCGTTCTTCGAGCGCCTGGTGCAGGGCTTCTTCCTGCCGACGGGATTCGGTGATGTCGTGCGCGATGCCCAGAACGCCGAGCAGTGTCCCGTCCGAGGCAAACATGGGAGTCTTCGTGGTCCGGAGTACAGCATGGCGTCCATCATCGGCAAAAACCACCGATTCCTCGTTTTGCATGGGCTTTCCCGCCTCGATCGCCAGATGGTCGTTGCGCTGAAAGTATTCCGCAAGCTCCTTGTCGACCAGATCGAAGTCGGTTCGACCGAGTATCTCGTGTTCGGGTTTTCCGACCAGCCGTTCAAATTGGGCATTGGCTGCCATGAATACGCCATCGGGACTTTTCAACCAGACCAGATTAGGGATGTTGTGCAGCAGGTTTTTCAGGAAGGCACGCTCTTCTTCTCGTGTTGCCAGCGATTCGCGAAGGATGGACTCTTCCCATTTCCGGCTCATCAGCCGTGTATACAGGTATATGCCGAGCAAAAACATGACCAGAAACGCACCGATGACCATCGATTGCCTTTTCCAGTCGGCAATGGCCACCGAAGTCGGAATGCCGACCAGAATGGTGAAGCCGTATTTTGCGCTGCGCTGATACGAGTAGATCCGGCTAATCCCGTCGATCGAGGATGCGCCGCTGACGTAGCTTCCGCTATCGGTCGAGGTCTCCAGAGCCTGCCGGAAATCGTCTGATAGACGTGCGTCGCCGACCGGTATGGCCTGCTTTCCACCGAAGGCCGTGCGTGCGACCAGTTTCATGTTCTGGTCGCGCAGGGAAATTGTGCTGTCTGCCTGAAGCGGAATCTGCTCGAACCGCTTTACCAGGTCATCGATGAACATCGATGCATAGACCAGCCCGGCAAACGAGCGGTCCGGGTTGTTGACCCGGTTTGCCATCAGCCAGATCCATTTTTGCGATATCTTGCCGACTACCGGTTCCGAGATGACCATGCCCGCGTTTGGGGTATCCCGAAGATATTTGAAATAGTCGCGTTCGGCGAGACTGGCACGCTGCGCCGGATCGACATCCTTGCCATAGATGGTTTCACCTTTTTCGTTGGTTCCCCGGAGCAGGTCAATGTGCGGGAAGCGGCTCTGTTGCCGGATCAGAAATTTGTTTACGGCGTTTCGTTCGGGACCGCCTTCGGATATCTGATGCTCCAGTTCATCGATCGATGTCTGCAACGCGTAATCAATGTCGTCGATCATGCCGTCAATGGTCTGGACGACTGACGCCGTCAGGCTTCGGGTCGCTTCCATGTGGCGATTCAGAGCCTGCTGGCGAAGGAAAATGACGGCTGCAATGGCGACCGTGATGGCAACGAGCGACAGCAAGACTGCGGTCACCTGAAGAGGGCGGAGGCGGTAATTGTCCATGATCGTCGATGGGGCGCGTCAGAGGGGCTCGGTGAGACTTAGAAGGCATCCTAACAGGACGGATGGGCTGAGTGGTTTCTGAAAGAATGCATCTGCGCCCAGCTGAATTCCGGCATCTCTGTCAAACGGCTGACCGGATCCGGTGACGATCACCACCTTGATGTGGCGAAAATTGTCGCTGGCCTTGATGTGCCGGCAGAGATCAAGTCCGCTCATCCGTCCGGGCATGCGTATATCCAGCACTACTGCCATGGGGTGGTCGTTGACGATTTTTTCAAGGGCGATGATGGCATTCGAGGCATCGTCCACCTCGAAGTGCGCAGAGAGTGTGATGGCATACAGTCGGCGCAAGGCTTCGAGGTCTTCGACAACGAGGATCCGCTTTCTCTCGGGGAGGGCGGTGTGAGTGATATCCAGCGACATGGCCGATCCTTCAGGGGGGCGTGACCATCAATCGACATTCGACCAGCAGCGAACCACGTTCCCCTTTTCATGGAACGTCACGCCATCGAAGCAGTTCATCCTCGCCAACAGGATGCCGCGACCATGCAGGTCGAACATCCGCGATTCGTCCAGCGTATCGAATTCCTGCCAGGTGAATCCTGAACCCTCGTCGGTAATCGTGGCCTGAACGCGGGATTCCTGTCGTTCGAGAAGAATATGGACTGTCCGGGTACGGTACTGGGGGAGGGCCTGACGGCGCTGGATTTCGCTTGCCCAGCTGTTGTTCTCCAGGAGCTCGCCCTTCTTCCGGTAATCGATATCCAGATTGCCATGTTCAACGGCGTTGATCAGCAGTTCTGCCAGCCCGATGACGGCACTATCGGGACGTGGAAAAAATTGGGCTATGAAGGGGGTGACATGCCGGACGTCCTCCAGTGTGCGGATTCTGAATTCGGCGTGTTCGAGAAAGAGCGAACCTGCACCGAGTTCCGTAGCTCGGGCTGTGAGGTATCGATGTTCTCGCCACTCCTTGACCGCGATCCTGATCAGCGTCCTCAGCATGTCTCGCTGGTAGGGTTTTTCCAGGTAGTGATACGCACCCTGTTTCATCCCTGCTTCGATATCTTCAGGTGACGAAAGACCGCTCTGGATGATGATGGGAACGCCTTGGAGCGACGGCAAAGTCCTCAGGCGCGGGATGAGGTCGAGACCATCACCGTCGGGGAGTTTGCGGTCCAGCAGGATCAGGTCGATCTGAAGCAGGAAATTTTCCGACAACATCTGCCATGCCGTTTCGATGCTTTCGGCTTCGAGCAGCAGGATATCGTCGCCATCGAGCATGTGGCGAATGATGTCCCGGCACATCGGCTCATCATCAATGATCAGGATGCTTGTGTCGTGGGCAAGGGCGATGTCAGTCATGATTTGTGACTCCGAAGTCTTCGACCGCGGTGTCAGCCACCGGTATGAAGAGGTGAATATTGGTTCCTTTGCCTGGAGTGCTGCGAATGCGCAGCGCGCCGCCGGACTGGCGGGCAAAGGCATAGGCCATGGCGAGACCCAGACCGGTTCCCTTGCCCTTTGGCTTGGTGGTAAAAAATGGCTCCATGGCGCGCGAAACCACTTCCGGAGGCATGCCGGTACCTGAATCGTCGACGCCCACCACGACGTAGTGGCCCGGTGCGAGATCGACTGCCTCGAGCGGGTCATCGGCGATGGCAATGTTCTGGGTATAGACAAGCACCATCCCCCCGGAGGGCATAGCGTCGCGCGCGTTGATCGCGAAATTGAGGACAACGTTGTTCAGCGCCCCCGCATCGATAAGGACCATGGATTCCGCCGCTTCCGGCAGGACCGTCAGCTCGATGCCGGAGCCAAGTGATTTTGTTAGCAAGAGGCGTATATCCGACAGCACCTTGTTGATGTCCACTCGCGCCTGCTGAACCGGTTGCCGGCGGGCCACCGCCTGCATGGCCCGGGTGGTTTCCGTTCCCCGTGCGGTGGCAGCCATTGCCAGCTCGACCAGTTCGCGGTTCAGCGGGTCTTTCAGCCGCATGGCCAGGGTTTCCAGGCTGCCCTGTATGATCCCCAGGGCATTGTTGAAGTCATGGGCCAGGCCGCTGGCCATCTGCCCGATCGCTTCCATCTTTCCAGCCTGGGCAATTCGCTCTTCCGCGACGAGGCGATGGCGTATGTCCTTGATGAGGAAAAAATGACTGGCGCTCTCTGAGCCCTCATGCGGTGCGTTGATTACACACAGTTCAACCGGAAATTCGGTGCCGTCAGCGCTGATGGCCAGATATTGCGAGAAAGCCCGCCTGCCTCGTCCGGAACCTGCAAGGCGAACGAAAATCGGCAGTTCGGCATCGGCCGATTTTTGATAGGGAAGGGGCAGCCCCAGCGTTTCAGTCGATCCCGTCGCAACATCGGCGAACGACCAGCCGAACAGTTCAACCGCTCGGGGGCTCCACTCCACAACCCTGCGCTTGTCGTCGATCGCCACAAAGGCGTCGGGGAGCGTATGTAGGAGCGTGCGGTAAACATTTGCTTCCATGCCCATATCGTCAAAATGGGGGGCGATTGGCAGCTCCGCGTTGCTGGTGGCGGTTGTTGTGGCGCGTGGAAGAGGTGGTTTCTTCGCCATGCTAGAGCCAGAAATGAAAGAAAATATTAAAAAGTGTTGAAAAATATTACCACGTGTTTCATACTATTCGCAACTTTGTTGCAAATACACGAAATGCATACGAAAAGCGCTGGGCGATATAGCTGAGGCAATACAAATGGCGATTACAAAAACGTTCTGTACGACAAGAGAAGCAGCAACCTTACTGGGGGTCTCATTGACCACAGCGCAAAACTGGGTCGAGTCGGGCTTGCTGGAAGCATGGAAAACTGATGGCGGGCATCGGCGGATTTCCCGTGAGTCCGTAAATAAACTGTTGGGTGACTCGTCGGCGCGCCGCTCTGTCGAGCGCTCGTGGGGGCAGTTACCGCAAGCTGGCGGCCAGAGCCGGCTTCATATCCTGGTCGTCGAGGATCAGCTATCGCTGTTGAGGATCTATCAGATTCGGCTTTCCGTCTGCTCCATGTCACCTATTGTCGAAACCGCACAGGATGGCATTGAGGCGCTCGTCAAGATCGGAATCAAGTGTCCTGACCTTCTGATCACTGACCTGCAGATGCCGCATCTGGATGGGTTCCAGATGGTACGTACGCTGCGCACCATGCCCGCCTGCGAATCAATGGAAATCGTGGTCGTGAGCGGCGTTAGTGAGGAGGATATTGCTGAGGCCGGCGGCTTGCCGCCCGGTGTGACGGTCTTCCCAAAGCCCGTTCCCTTTGCGCGGCTCGAGGAGATCGCTCAGAAGATTCATGACAGGAAGGCGATTGGCGCCAGTGGCGTCAAGGCGGATTGACCACGCGAGGAGGAATGATGAGAAAGATACTGATTGTCGATGACCAGCCCGATATCCGTCGCTTGATTCATCTCACTCTGGGCAAGCGCTATGAGATCCATGAAGCATCCAATGCGGCGGATGCCTTGCTGCTCGCGGCAGAACAGAAGCCGGACGCGGTCATTCTGGACGTAATGATGCCCGGCGACTTGAACGGCATGGACGTGTTGCAGCGCATCAGGGCTGATGCCGAGCTCAAGGGGACATTTGTCGTGATGGTGACTGCCAAAGGTCAGCAGGCTGATTTCGAAACGGCAATCGATGCCGGGGCGGACGGTTACCTTATCAAGCCTTTCAGCCCCCTTCAGTTGATGTCGCTGCTGCAGGAGCACTTCGGATCATGATGTTTCCACCTGACTCTGGCAACACGGGCGATTCAGGCGCGTTGGTTGCCGAGTTACAGGCGCAGCTCTATCGCTACGCTGAAGATTTGTATGTGTTGATGAGCGAGCACGATGAGCTACAGCAGCGATATCGTGCGCTGGATCGCTCCTACCGTTCGATCAGCGATTATCGCGATCTGCTGACGACGCTGATGTATTCGGCCAGTGAGGCGTATCTGAGCACGTCGTCGGGTCAGATTACGAGTGCGACACGTAGTGCTGCCGTGCTTTTCGGCAGCGATGAGCTGGTCGGTCAGAACTTGCGGGGGCTGATCGCGGCGGAGTCGCTGGCCGCATTCGACGAAATGCAGGGAGAGATTAGTGCAGGGGATAACGTTCGCTCAGGTGGAGGACGTCTCATTGGCCTGGTGAATGCAAGCGGCGAGGTCGTCGAGGCGCTTGTCTGGATCATCGACGACTTCAGCGTAGGTGCAGAAGCGGAGCAATTGCACTGGCTCGTACGACCCATGATTCAGGATCGAATACATATTTACGATCGCGATCAGAGTCGCCAGGAGTTGGGGGGCGAGGCAGTGTTCTATGCCGACGGCAACGGCCGACTCCTTGTCGTCAATGATTCGTTTTGCCGGATTTCCGGTTATCAACCTGAGGAATGTCTTGGCCAACCCATGCGAATACTGAAATCCGGTGTCCAGGGGGAACATTTCTACCGGATGTTCTGGGAAGCGCTCAAAGGTAATGGAAGCTGGCAGGGCGAGATCGTCAATCGGCGAAAGAGCGGGGAGTTGTATCCGGAGTGGCTCTCGGTCGCCAGCTCGCGAGACAGCAGTGGGGAGATCGTGGGCTATTTCGGCAAGTTTCACGACTTGTCGCGTTTGCATGAGTCCGAAGGACACCTGTCGAAACTGGCCTACTACGATGTGCTGACCGGCCTGCCGAACAGGCATATTTTTCAGGATCGACTGAAAATGGCCATGAGTCAGGCGCGACGCAGCAATACCCAGATGGGGCTGTTCTTCATCGATCTGGATCGATTCAAGCAGGTCAACGATACCCTGGGCCACGACGTCGGCGACGAATTGCTCAAGGTGGTGGCCCAGCGACTGGCCAGCGTGACGCGCGAGATGGATACAGTTGCCAGGTTGGGGGGGGATGAGTTCACGGTCATCTTGCCCAACCTCAGTCACGAGCGTGATGCGCATGCCATTGCTACCAAGATTCTCGAAGTTTTCCAGCCCCCGGTTCAGGTCGGAGCCCATTTGTTATTTCCGTCGCCATCGATAGGCATAGCCATGTTTCCCAGCCATGGTACCGATGAAGCGACACTGATACGCCGTGCGGACATGGCGATGTATCACGCGAAGGGGGACGGCGGAAACGCCTTTCGGGTTTTTGAGGCGGATGACGAGGGCGATACCCGGGTGTTCAGCCTGGAAAGTGCTTTTCGTCAGGCACTTGATCGCGGAGAGCTCTACCTCGTCTATCAACCCCAGTTGTCGGCTGACGGTCAAACGTTGCACGGTGTCGAAGCCTTGCTCCGCTGGCGAAGTCCGGATTTCGGCGATGTCTCCCCCAATGTGTTCATCCCCATTGCGGAATGGAGCGGTGCCATTGTCGAGATCGGGCGTTGGGTTATCCGGACTGCGTGCGCCCAGATGGCGGCGTGGCGCGAGGCGGGATGCCATGTCGAGCGCGTTGCCGTAAACATTTCTCCACGGCAATTACGCGATGCCAACTTTACGGCTCTGGTGATCGAGGAACTGGAACACAGTGGTCTGCCTGCAGAGGCATTGGAATTGGAGATCACGGAAAGCGAATTGATGCTTTATCCCGAGTCGACCCTGATGAAACTCGACGAGCTTCGCAAGCGCGGCCTTTCAATAGCAATCGACGATTTTGGAACGGGCTATTCGAACCTGGCCCGTCTGCGCACGTTGCCCGTCGACCGCATCAAGGTTGATCGTTCATTCGTGCAGGATCTCGAACATGATGGTGATGCCCAGGCGATCAGTACCTGCATCGTCACCATGGCCAAAGTCATGAAACTCGATGTCGTCGCCGAGGGCGTCGAGACGGCCGGTCAGCTACGGCATCTTGTCGATCAGGGATGCACGTCCGTACAGGGCTTCCTGTTTGCCCAGCCCATGCTGCCGGCGTCAATTGAAAACTGGATCGGTCTCTTGACTACGCAGACAGGAGAAACAAATGTTGCCTGAACGTCGGAAACTTCTCGCCCTGATGGCCTCTGCACTTGCAGCCCCACACCTTCTGGCTGCCGACGAGAAACCTCCCGTAAAAATTGCGGTCAGCGCCGAATACGGCATGCAGGGCAGTTTTGCGGCGCAGAGCATCGAAAAGGGGGTTGCGTTAGCCGTGGCGGAAATCAACCAGCGTGGTGGCGTGCTGGGCGGTCGGCGACTGGAGGTCGTGAGCCGTGACGATCGAGGCTTGCCGGCAAGGGCAATCGACAACATGCGCGAGCTGGCACGAGACCCGGATGTCGTGGCGGTGTTCTGTGGTCGGTTTTCGCCCGTGGCGCTGGAACTGGTCCCTGTCTCTTCCGAGACGCAGATGCTCCTCCTCGATCCGTGGGCAGCAGCCGATGGCATTGCCAATAACGGGCAGAAGCCAAATTTTGTCTTCCGACTGTCGTTGATCGATACGTGGGCCATTGAAGCCATGCTTGACCACGCACGAAAGCGCCGCATGACCAAGCTGACTGCGCTCCTGCCAAATACCGGTTGGGGGCGGAGCAGCCAGGCGGCCATTGAGCGATATCTCAAGAATCATCGTGATCTACGTGTCGAGGCAACCTGGTACAACTGGGGCGACACGCAGTTTGCCGACCAGATGCTGGTGGCCCGTCGCGAACGGAGTGACGGGTTTCTCCTCGTTGCGAATGAAGCGGAAGCGAAGCATATCCTGCGCGTGGTTGATGGCATGGAGCCTGCGGAACGTTTGCCGATCATCGCGCACTGGGGCATGACCGCAGGCGATTTCAATCGAGTGACCGAGGGGCGGGCGAGCCGGATGGATTTTGTGACGGTGCAGACTTTCGCTTTCTCCGCCCAGCCGAATGCACGACAGGCTGCCGTCCTGCAGTCAGCCGAGCGCCACCTGGGCGAGGATGTACGAAAAATTCCTGCGCTGGTCGGATTTGCGCATGCCTATGATCTGACACATTTACTGGCACTCGCCATGGGCAAGGCCAAAAGTTCAGACCGAAAACTGGTTCGTGCAGCCCTCGAGCAACCAGTGGCATACGACGGGTTGGTTCGATCCTATCGAAATCCATTTACAGCTACCAATCACGAGGCATTGAGTCGCGATCAGGTTTTCATCGCGCGCTACGCCGTCGATGGGTCGCTGGTACCCGTATCCGGACACTGAACTCATCATGTTGAACGCACTGCGTTCGCTACGGACGCGCTTCGAGAACGCATCGCTCCAGCGCAAGATCGCATTGACCATGGGCGTAGGTGGCTTGCTGGTAACGGCTGCCATTGCCATTGCTGCCTTCATGCTGAGCCGGCAGTTGATCGTTACCAACACTCGGTCGATTCTCGCGATGTCGGCGCAACAGCAGGAACGTGAAGTCGTGTTGCGCATGGAATCGGCAATTGCCCTGGCTCGGTCGCTGGCCAACAACACGGTGACGGCAAATGCGCTGGCGGATAACCTCGGGCGAATGACCTACCTGGCTCCCTTGCTGTCAAGCCAGAGCCTGCCGTTCCCGGGCGCAAAACTCTTGCTCACCGATTATCGCGGACGTGTGGTGGCTGCCAGCTCGTCCAATGAGGCAGAGCCTGTCGAAGGCCTCTCGGATCTTGTCGATGCGACCCTGACGTCCGGTAATCCGGGTGGTGCCTTGCTCGGTTCCAGCAGCGACAAATCGTTCAGGCTGGTTGCCGTACTCCCCGTGGTGTACCGGCTGACGGGACAGGCCGAGGGGGCCATCGTCCTGATTATCCCGGCCGGGGAGCTATTGCAAAAACACGCAGGAAAATATCAGTTCGGTTTGCTTGATGCCCACAGCAAGCTCATCACTGGCTCGCTCGGCGGCGAGAATGCGATCCGATCCATCGTGCACATCGATTTTCCGCAGCCACTGGGAGCTGTCTTTCTCTCAGTGAGCATCAGTCAGGATCGTGATGTTGCCTTGCATGAACTCGACACCTTGTTCGTGGTTTTCGTGGTCATTGGTGCCGTGCTGCTGATAGGGGTCACCGTCATCTCGCGGCGGGCTGCACGTTTTCTGACACAGCCGCTGAGCGAGTTGTCGTTTGCCGCCGAGCGGATCAGTCAGAGCGGGCGACCGGAGTCCATACCGGAAATGCGCCGTGATGACGAGCTGGGCAGTCTCGCCCGGGCATTTCACCAGATGCTGGGTCGCCTGACGGACTCCTATGATGTGCTCGAGCGCCGTGTCGAAGAACGGACTGCTGCACTGCAGGCTTCCGAGCAGAAGCTTGCAAGCATCCTCGCATCGATTCAGGACGGGATCTGGTCGCTTACCCCGGATGGCAGGCAACTCAGTTACATCAGCCCGTCCAGCACAAGCGTGACAGGCATCGACAGCGCGATCGTGCAAGGCGACCTGAGCGTTTTCTTCGCGGCGGTTCATGCCGACGATATCGAGGTCATTCAAAGCGCGTTACGCCGGTTGATCGATGATGGCGAGAACATCGATATCGAATTTCGCTTCAACAATCCACAAAAGGGACTACGGACGTTGCAGGCAAGAGCCCATCGAGTCGTTGGCGACGATGGTTCGGTCATCCGTCTCGATGGCATGCTTTCCGACGTGACCCAGCGGAGCGAAGCAGAGGAGCAGTTGCGCCGACGGGAACTCTATCTGCGGGCAATTCTTGATAATTTCCCTTTCATGGTCTGGCTCAAGGACGCGGATAGTCGTTTTCTGGCGGTTAATCAACGTTTTGCAGAAGCTGCCGGCCGCAGCACTGGCGATGAGCTGCGCGGGCTGACCGATCTCGATGCCTGGCCGGCATCGCTGGCCGAGCAGTATCGGGCTGATGATCGGGAGGTGATGGCGAGCGGTCAGGAAAAGAACCTCGAGGAGCCCGTCGAAATCGCCGGGGCCCGGCGCTGGATTGAAGCCTTCAAGAAGCCGGTGGTGACTCCGGAGGGGCAGATACTCGGAACGGTAGGTTTTGCGCGGGATATCACGGAGCGCAAGGAAATGCAGTACCAGCTCGCAAAGAGCGAGGAACGCTGGGAACTGGCGGTCGCCGGCTCAAACGATGGCATCTGGGACTGGGATATCCGTAGCGGTACCCTGTACTTGTCGGAACGCTGGAAAGAGATGCTCGGTTATCGTGATGATGAGATATCAAATCGATACGAAGAGTGGGAAGAGCGGATTCATCCGGAAGACCGTGAACGCGTTCTGGGCGAGGTTCAGCGCCATCTGGACGGCAAGACCGATCTCTATCAAGTCGAGCATCGCGTCCGCTGCAAGGACGGCTCCTATCGCTGGATCCTTGCGCGGGGCAAGGCCATCCGGGACAGCGACGGGCGTCCGAGCCGTTTCCTGGGCTCCCATTCCGACATTCATGAGCGAATACTCGCGGAGAGCGGTCTCAAATTACGCACGGCCCAGTTGAATGCGATTTTTGCGCTCAGCCCGGACGGCTTCATCGCGTTCGGGGAGAATGGCCTGATCGAATATGCCAGCACGGCTTTCTGCGTGCTGACAGGGCTGGATGGCAATGACGTTTATGGATTGAGCGAGCGGGAACTGCTTGGATTGCTGGCACTCCGCTGCCTGTCGGATTCGCGGAGCAACCTGAAGGTACTCGAGTCACTGGAGCAGGGTAACGGAAAGGTGAGCGGGGAGGGGCCCGGGGGACGCCATCTGCTGGAATTGGACAAGCCGGAGCGGCGGGTTCTGGAAATCGGGCGGCGTCAAAGCGCTGAACGGAGCGTTTCCAAGATCTTTTACTTCCGGGATGTCACGTACGAAACCGAGGTGGATCGTCTGAAGAGCGAATTCCTGTCGACGGCCGCTCATGAGCTGAGGACCCCGATGGTCAGCATTCTGGGATTTTCGGAACTGCTTCTCGAAGACTCGGGCTTTGACAAGGAAACGACTCACGAACTGATCGACACGATTCATCGCCAATCCACCCTGATGGCATCCATCATCGACGAGTTGCTCGATCTGGCTCGGATCGAGGCGCGCCGGGGCCAGGATTTCGTCTTGGAGGCACTGGATTTGTGCCAGCTTGCGCGAGAAGTGGCGAAGTCATTCCGCTTCCCGAATGACAGTCGGGGAATCACGTTGCATCTTGATGTCGTGCAGGCGAATATCGAGGGAGACCGCCGTAAGGTAACGCAGGCCATCAATAACGTGGTGACTAACGCCTTCAAGTATTCACCGGATGGTGGCGAGATCGTTCTGACGGTCAGGCGCGCCGATACGCCCACTGGTCAGGGTTACGCGGTAAGCGTTACAGATCAGGGTGTGGGCATGACGCCGGAGTCGGTGGCCAGGGTTTGCGAGCGGTTTTTCCGTGCCGACACATCCGGACGAATACTGGGTACCGGTCTGGGTATGAGCATCGTCAAGGAGATCGTTGACCTTCACGGAGGAACGGTGGGTATTTCGAGCGAGCTCAATCAGGGAACCGAGGTGGTTTTAGGTTTTCCAGCAAATCATGCGCAGTCAAACAGCATTGCCGCTCTTTCCGAAATGGTGGGTACATGAATAATCCTGGAAAGATCCTGGTAGTTGAAGATCGTCCGGAGATCCGCTTGCTCGTGGCCATGGCGGTCAAGCCATTCGGCCATACCCTGATCGAAGCGGATTCCGGCAAGGCTGGTCTGGCGGCCATTCACCTGCATCGTCCCGACCTGATCCTGCTTGATGTCATGATGCCTGGAGAAATCAACGGCTTTGGCATTTGCCGGATTGTCAAACAGGATCCGGAACTGCGCGATACGCCCGTGGTAATGATGACAGCCTTGGCCCAGGCATCCGACATCGAGGAAGGCATGGCTGCTGGCGCCGATGACTACATCGTTAAACCGTTTTCCTTGGTCGCTTTGCGTAGCATCATCGGCAGGTTGTTGGGGCGGTCTGGCGAAGAGGCGGGGCGTCCATGATTTCCATGTCTGCCATTCCGCTTGTTTCCGGACAGCGCCTGGCTTTCGATGTATTTACACACGATGAATGTCTTCTCCTGCTGCGTGGTAGCGCCATCAAATCAGCGGAAGAGGCAGCACGCGTTCAGGAGAGCGGCTATTTCAAGCAGCCACCTGGCGAGCGAATCAACGTATTTGCAGCCATGTCTGCGCTCGCTGACCGGCTTGGGCATATCTATGGCGACATCCGCGAGCGACCGGGAACCGGTGTTTTCTCAAAACGCGTCAGAAGTCTCGCTGGCGAGTTGATCCAGCTTTGCGATGCCGATCCCGATGCCAGTTTTGCCAGCATCCATCTGAATAATCTTCATTCCTACATTGCCGTCCATTCGATGATGGCCGCCGTCGTTTGCTGCCGCTTGGGTCTGGCCTCCGGCTTGAACCGGGAACAACGGGTGTCGTTGGTTAGTGCAGCGCTGACCCACGATCTGGGGTTGCTGGACATGATCGATTTGATCAATTCGAAGGACATGCTGAGCGATGTAGAAATGGGGCGGGTCAGACAGCATGTTGAGCGCGGAGTGCAATTGCTGGGCAGTCTGGGGGTGACAGACATGCTTTGGCTTTCGGTCGTGGCCGATCATCATGAGTTTCTGGATGGGAGTGGCTATGCTGGCAAGCGCGGTGAGAATCTTTCCATTGGGGCGCGAATACTGGCGCTCGCCGATGCCTACAGCGCCATGCTACGCCCGCGACCTTACCGTGATCGGTTGATGGCGCGCAGGGCACTGGAGGCACTCTATAGCGACGGACTGGATCGCTACGATGGCCATCTGATCGAGACCCTGATCTGGGATCTGGGGTTCTACCCCCCGGGTAGCGTGCTTCGCTTGGGCACGCGCGAAATGGCTGTGGTCATTCGCAACTCCCCCGGCATTCTTGACAGTCCTAATGTCGCTTGTTTTACCGACGCGTTGGGGCGCCCTTTGTTGACGCCCGTCATGCGCGATACGAACGATCCGGAATTCTGCATCATTGAAGTACTGGATCCAGCGCTGGCGACACGCATGGGGCGCCAGATAGAGAAGTGCTGGAACGGAAGGGGGCCGCACTGAATGGCAAATCTTACGGACGCACGTGCGTCTCAAGGAGCATTGGCCATCCGTTGATGCGGAGTCGCGCAGGTAGGACCAAATTCTTTATTATTCCCATACTAGAATTCAAAAAGGCTATTGCTTGGAGTACAAGGGCCGTAAAACCGGGAATTGCGCAAGACAGTGCGCAATGACAACGCTTTGGAGAACTGGGTGACGCGCGAGTTGGAAATCCGCATGAAAGCACCGGCGCCCCATCGATTTTCATGCCTCAGAGCCAGAGTGAGAGACTGAAACCCGGGTTTTGGCGAAAGCCAACTACCGGCGACCCTCTCGGAAAATCAGGACCTTTCGTAATGCTTTGAGCCCGCCTATTGCGCGCTCGTTTTGGGTAGCTGCCCTATGTGCCAAAATTTTCTAGAGAACCTGGCTTTTGTCGACCAATAAGCGCTCCCTTACCCATAGGTATGCTCGGGTTGGTTTGGCCAACGCACAGGAAGGCAGGCGTCCAAAGTCATTTTTTTTTGTTACTGGCGTATAGCTACCTAACTCAGCCAACGGCCCCAATGACCGCAAAGGCGGAATAGCGGGAATAGGTGGGAGTGAAGGCTATTGCTGTCGCGAGTCAATCGGGCTGATAGGCTAATGGGCTCTCAAGTTGAGTGATCATTCCTCTCAAGTTGAGTGATCAACGACAGTAGCGGCTACCCGTGTGCTGGCACCGGGCTGTGCATCCAGACATCCTTCGGCCATCAACTGCTCATAGGCTTCCGTCACGGTTCCACGTGAGACGCCCAAGGACTCGGCCAAAGCCCTGGTGGATGGCAGCCGCTCGCCAGCAGCCAGCTCTCCGATGCCCCGGAAGACTTTATCGCGGCACAACTCAAAGCCATTGTGGGAATCGAGATTCCCATCGGTTCAATCGAGGGAAAATGGAAGGTAAGTCAGAATAGGTTGCCAGCCGACCGCCAGGGCGTCATTGACGGATTAAGGGCAGAGCAGGCTTGTCCGTCGATGTTGGCCGTAATGGAGGGACGATTCCTTTAATCGACAAGCGCACGAAGAAGCTACGGGCTGTTCAGTTACTACTTGGTCACTCCAAGCTGGGGGCATCGTTCGCTTCCTCGGTCTCAAGGTAGGCAATGCGTTGGAAATTCCGGAGCAGACTGAAAGCTAGCCGGGCATTGCGGCTGCGAGAGCGAATCACCCCGTGCGGCCGCTTTCGTGCATCATCTTGTGCTCTTGTTGTCAGACAGAAGCGGACCTCTCAATCATTGTAGGGCCTAGGGCAAAATGGATGCCCATCATGAAATTTTCGGGCACTCACCATGGGTTATTCTGCGCTCAAGACTGTTGTTCAAAGATTCTATGCCGATGTGTGGAACAAGCACGACATAACGGCAATTCCCTCGCTGCTTCAGTCGGACTTCACGTTCAGAGGCTCGCTCGGTCAAAGCAAAACTGGACATTGCGAGTTTGCTGATTACGTAGATTTTGTACATCAGGCACTTGGTGCTTACCGATGCGATATTCTTGACTTGGTTGAGGAAGACAATCAGTGTTTTGCCCGAATGCGGTTTTCAGGAATACACCGTGGGGACTTTTTTGGCTTCAAACCAACAGGGAAAAAGGTCGAGTGGGCTGGCGCAGCGCTCTTTTCGTTTAGGGATGGACTGGTCGCTGACCTGTGGGTTCTCGGCGATGTGTATGGATTGTTACAACTGCTAGAACTCAATCGCGAGTAATTCCGCGAAATTCCGCATTGGGTCGATAGTACATATGCGCAAAGTAGGAAAGCTGTTCCCAACACATCAGGGCTGAAGGACGGCTAACCGGCGGATTGCTGACCGATAACACTTATATGGCCAATGACCGATTTGGCCGATCAGCCGCCAGATGCCCATGCAATAGGCGGTAGTTGGGATAAAGTATCAGTCATCGAAAGATAGTGGCAACTTGCAAACAAGGCGTCAGCACGGATCACCCGGGGGTACTATTGGGGGTATCTCTTTTTTCATAACTCACAAGAGCATTGTGGCCCAATTGTTTGCATGGTTTGTTTCGGAGCCCCCGGCCCACCAGATTCAGCGCCCGAACCATGCCAGTGGTTCGGGCGTTTTCATATCAAATGTCGCCGCATGGATTCGACCGGAAAACCTGCCCCCTGCTTGCGTTGCCAGCACTATTTCGTGACGCATGAAGTAAGTCATCCGCATGGCTGCCGGGCGCTTGGGTTCAAGGGCCCGCAGATGCCGTTCCGCATCGTTTTGCAGGCATCGGGGACGGATTGCCAGTATTTCACCGGAAAACCAGTCCCCTCGCGCTGATCAGTCGCGTTCTGCGGTCAGCAGACGCTCGCAATAACGGGCGATTAGACCCATTTGAATCCAAAGGTTTGTTTTCATTAGAGTATTTCATAAGACGGTCAAAAATACCGTCATCGCCACCGCCAAGATGACTGGCTTTTACAAGACGCTCTTAGAATTTTAGGGTTAGGATTTTCTTTGCGTCGGATTCGATTTTACGCCATCTTTGGCGCATCTCCCGTAACTTCTCGGAGAACAAAATGAGTCATTCCGAACACGCTGAAACCCTTCAGGCTTCACCACACCAACTATCGAGCGTTACACAGCCCACTACTTGCCAAGTAGTTGCCTCTGCAGTTTTTCCTACAGGACTGACCAGTAGCCACTACCCTCGTTCGGATAAGTGGACAAACCGTCGATGGGCATGGGAATTCTTAAGCCGAAACTCAAGCTTTCGTGATTTTTGTGACCAAGTTCAGGCACAGCAACTCTCCATAAAGGAGATCAAGGAGGTTTCGCTTACCGAATTCGGCTTGTTGAAATTTAAAGACTATCGTGAACCCTATTCCTGCTGCCGGCCCAAGTTTTCTAGTGCTCAAGTTAGTTTTTGGGTTGATACCAGTAACGGTAGATTTTCAGATCGAAAGAAGAAAAAGGTCTTTTTGGCCCCCGGCGAGATCATTCTCAGAGTAAGCCTCCGCGATGCAACACAGACAAAAAGTCGCAAAGCATTGCTCAGGTACATAGATTCAGTGCTTGAGCGACAAGCCTCTGTGTGGGCAAAAAATAACGGCGTTCAGCCTACTCAGCGGACTCAAAGAGGTGATTTATTGTCGCTTCTCCGCTTACTGGACTTAGTTGCCTACGACGAAAAGCAGGAGAAAATGAGCAAACGGAGTCGGGCTGAGTTATATGCAATTGCCTACCCAAAGATTGCTCGAATCCCGCCGGGGCAAAAACTTAACTCAGTACAGTTTGGCAGGGCATTCGATGAACAATGGAAGCTCGCCAAGCAGCATCTTGAACCCTGGCGATACCTAAGCCTAGCCGCCACAGAGTAGCCGTTATTTTGCCATTCCGCATCCTGCTGAGAAGAGAACAATCTCAGCAGGACCTGCCGAGTAGACTCCTTTCTGCGCCGGAGGTAGCTGCTTCACTATTTTTCTACGATCTCGGAACGCTGAAACAACAGCGAGTTAATTGAGATGAAAGGAAAAATGATGGCAATGCGGGTAGTTACACCGTCCTTGTTTCCAAGGACATCTAAAATTCTTCGTTTGAAGCAGGTGCTTCCACGTGTAGGCATCTCACGTGCTCAGCTTTACGCTCTGAAGAAAGATGGACGTTTCCCCCAGAACTTCAGCCTTTCCGGTCCTGGTGGCCGTGCCGTTGGCTGGCTCGAGTCCGACATTGACGATTGGGTCGCCAGTCGCGCCCAGCAAATCAAAGCGGAGGTGCAATAATTATGCTTACAGCCGACGACCTCCGCACTGGCAAACGCTCCTGTCTGCTCAAGGATGCTGACAGCAGTACTGCCGACCGCGATCAACCTCAATCCAAGCCGCCACGTCAGTGCTCGCTTGGAACCATCAAGCTCAAAAAAGACTTCCTGGAACTTGAGGAGGAACATGGCAACCTGACCAAGGTCTGTCTCCCTATCAAAGCGGATGCCTATATTCGCGGAGACACCGAACCGAAGGTGTTGGTTTTGCTCAAATTCAAGGATGACCGGGGCGCATGGCACGAGCTTCAAGTTCCAAAAGCTGAATGCAAAGACAGCAAGAGCCTTATCGCAAGGCTTCTGAATTGTGGCTGGGAGTATTTCTCCCCCAAGAAAACCGTGCTGCTCGTCCTCGATGAGTTGCTGACCTGGTGCAGCCCCCAGAAAAATCTCATGCGCGTAGAAAAGCCCGGCTGGCACCGCAATGGTGAGAGTGGAAAAAAGGTTTTCATCTATGGAAACCAAATTCTGGCCCCCAAGGGAGAAAAGCCTGCGGTGTATTTCTACGGAACCGCACCGTTCAAAAAGCAGGGAACGCTGGAGGAGTGGAAGCAGTTTGTCGCCAAGTTCTTTGCTGGCAATTCACGTCAGCTATTACTGCTCTCCGCTGCCTTTGCTGGACCACTGCTGGGTTTAGTGAAGCAGCCTAACATCGGTATTCTTTTGCACGGAGCTTCGCGCTCCGGAAAAACGGCCACCCTTGCCGCCATTTGTTCGGTCTACGGTGATGAGGAAATCATGGGAAGTTGGAAGGCTACGGCCAATGCTCTCCTGCAATCTGCAGTTGATCGCAACGACTTGGTTTTTCCACTTGATGAATTGTCGCAAGCCAAAGCTAGTGATGCCGGTGAGGCTGCCTATGACCTGATGAACGGCTCGTCGAAATCACGGTTGAATTCAGACAGCAAAGTCCAGCCGGTACATAAGTTCCGGTTAGTAACAATTTCGACAGGGGAACAGAGCTTCGCTGCTTTCCTCGCCAAGTATGGATTAACAGCTTCCGCTGGTCAGTTGGCTCGAATGCTCTCGATCCCGTTTTCATCACATGGCGTCTTCGAGAATACTCATGGCTATAAAAACCATGCTGCATTGGCTGGAGCTATGGCGATGAATGCTCAGAAGTATTACGGCACCGCTGGGCCTGCGTTTATTCAGCATCTCGTGGATCATCAGGACGAAATCGAACAGTCCGCGGCTGCGCGCGTCGAGAAAATTCAGGACACCCTGATGAGTGGCTGTGCCGACCTACCGGAAATTGGGCTTCAGCTTGATGTTGCTCGGCGTTTGGCGACTATTGCATACGCAGGGGAGCTTGCGATTGAAATCGGGATCTTGCCTTTCGATACTGGTGTTGCAATCCGCGCTGCTCGTACCTGCTTCAAGGCATGGAACCGTCAATACGAGGCTGAGGCGGTCGCGCGTGATCCCGTGTTCGCATCAGTGAAAGGTTACATCGCCGACCATCAGGCGTCGTTCATCCCGCTTGTCGAACACCGTTCAGCTAAGGGCCTGCCATGCGGTTTCACCCACACCGTGGATGGCGTGACGGCATTCCTGCTGAGCCAAGAAGCTTTCCAGCAGCAAGTTTGCCTTCAGCATGGCAAGTCAGCCGTGATCGCCGCACTTAAAAGTCGCAATCTATTGATGCTTGGAGCCCGTGGCACCCCGACGAGGCAGATCGCCATGCCAAGCTCGAAGAGCGGCAAGCAAAGTTTCTACGTCATCAACCCCCTCATTCTGAGTACGGTGTGATGAGCGGCTTGGCACTGCATCGGCTGCAACTGATGCAGTGCCGACCACTAATTCCCAATACACCAAGCCAGATAAGCGGCCAGTACAAATCACGGTAATACGCAGCGTACTCAACAAATTGAACAAGACTATCAATGTTCAATAACCGATAGCCAGATCGGTTTTGAGTACGAATGCAGTCAAGGAATACAACAATGATTGATACCACTGACGGCATCATCCAGATGCGCTCAAAACTGCTGCAAGCAGTGACTGCTGCCAAGGCCAGCGACCCGAAAGCCAAGGGCAGTGAATTCTGGAGAAGGGTTCAGACTCCTTGCGGTAGCTTCAAAGCCACCTTCGTTGTAGCAGCAAATACGATGAGGACAGGCCCTGTATCGCCAATGTCCCTGCTCAAGGGGCACAACTTGGTCGGGACCAATAACGCTACAGCCTTGATGGTCGGCCTAATGCCTTTCGTTCACCAGCGATTCGGTGTGCCCTTCACCAAGGCTGATCGAGAGTTCTACATGCAGCAGGGGTTTGAGCTTGAGCGCCTCGATATAAATGGCGCATTCCCCCTTTCCTCCCAGGCTGAGGTGGTGGAAACCCTGCAACACATTCGTGAGCGCCTGTTGATCGACGGATTTGCAGTTACCGTTCATGAGGAGTTGACCGGCATCGAAACCATCTACGTTGGCAAACAGCAGGATGGAGCCGCCGACAAGTTTTACAACAAGCATCTGGAGATGATTCGCAAGCCCATCAAAGGTAAGCCTTCCTACTGGCGTAAGTTGCTACAGTTCGCCCAAAATTTGTTGCGCTACGAGCGTGTTTATCGTGGTGCGGAGTTGCGGAAGATGGGTAAGGCCAACAGCAATGACTGGTCGTTATCGGTGGTTCGCCAGGAGTTGTCTGATCGCCTTCAGCAGCTTGGCCTCTCGCATTTGAACCTTGTGGCTGAGCTTCCACCATCGGTATTGGCAACACTTAGCCACCAGAATAAGGCGATCTACAGTGCGTGGGCATCAGGCACGATCATTCAGGATCACTGGCCGAGGCTGACGTTTAACCGTTATCGCAAAGTTTTTCTGCCTCACGGATTGGACATTGCTTGGCCGCACTCTCGGGTGAACACCGCTGTGACCCTGGCTAACCGTATTCAGCCGACCAAGTTGAAGACAGGCTACCCGAAGCAATTTGCATCCCTGGGTGCAATTTATCCCTGAGTTCATCTGCAACATCTGCAACGCCATCGCTGTCTGCTACACTAAACGTTAACGTTTTTGTTAAAGGATGTTGCTATGAGCTTCACTGCCCAAGATGTCGTACCGATCAGCGAGGCTCGCGCCCGCCTGACCGAGTTGGCTGATGATGTGGTTTCCGGGGCTGAAAAGCTGCTGACCAAGAACGGGGCGGCTTACGTCGCCTTGGTCGATGCGAAGAAGCTTGACTACTACCATGCCCTGGAAGAGGAACATGCCAGCCTAGTCCTGCTAACGGAAGCTGAGGCAGGGCTGCGTGAGGTATTGGCCGGTCATCGCGTATCGAACGCTGACCTCATCAAAGCCTTGTCTTAATGGCGTTACCACTTAACGCCAAGGTCGAAGCCGCACCGAATTTCCTCGCCAACCTGGATGCCGCACACCAGTTCTTCCACGTCCAAGATGCAGCATCTGCAGATGGTCGCTTAGCCAAGCTGAAGGAAGACCTCAGGGATATGATCGCCATCCTGGCCTGGTCACCAGCCAGCGGTCGGCCAGCACGGTTTCTATCTGCAAAATCTGCACAAGCTGCGCTGAAAGCCAACGCTGTTCAGCAACTGGCTGAGCAAGCTGGACTGCCTTCACTGCGCGAGTACGTCGTCGGCCAGCAGTTCATTGTTTTGTACGCCCATTCCGACGCTGACGTTGTGCTGCTGACTTTGAAGCACCAGCGGCAGTTGATGTACTCGGCAGAGTCTTGATCGGTCAGCATTCGGCCACAACCAGCCGCCCATCTTTTCTGCACAGCGGACATTCATCCGTCGTCTCCGCTCCAAAACCTGCCTGATGACTTGCTTAAACGCTCGGAATGCCTCGTCAAACCGGGAACCGAGTTCGGTTTCTGCGGCAAATTGAGCTAACGGCTCCAGCGCCAAAAACTGGCCTACTTAAAAGTTACTTGATTTAATGAGACGGTCGGTCTAATATAAAAAACATGGAAACTCAGCTTTCAACTCCCCGTAGGCGTGGCCGACCACCTAAACCCAGAGAGTATTTGGTTGAAACACGTGATTTGCTGCTGCGCGCCGGCTTGGAAGTTCTGACCGAGAAAGGTTTCTCGGCCACAGGCATTGACGAAATCTTGCACCGTGTCAGCGTTCCGAAAGGGTCTTTCTATCATTACTTTGAAAGCAAAGAGGCCTTCGGTACAGCGTTAATTGCGCAATACGCTCATTTTTTTGCTCGCAAGATTGACCATTATCTCAGCGACAAAAGCATCTCTCCACTCGCGCGTTTACGGGCTTTCGTAGCCGGAGCCCAGGCCGGCATGGCTAGTCACGATTTTCGGCGCGGCTGCCTCATCGGAAATCTGGGTCAGGAAATGGGCTCCCTCCCAGAAAGCTTCCGCAGGCAGTTGCAAGCGGTTTTCGACGATTGGCAGTCAAGATTTGCGCGTTGCCTGATGGCAGCTCAAGAAGCAGGCGAGCTTTCACGGCAAGCCGATTGTGAACAACTCGCTGCTTTTTTCTGGATTGGCTGGGAGGGTGCGGTGCTGAGGGCGAAGTTGGAACAAAGCGCAGAGCCGCTTGAAGTTTTTGCACGAGGTTTTTTTGCTGGGTTACCCCCCGGCTAATTTTTTTGCCTTTTACTAGACGTTCGGTCTAAATTACCAAGGAGACTCACATGTTCAAAGGGATTTTGATTGAGAAGGACGAATCCGGCTACCGCGCTGGACTCCGGGACATTGACGAATCACAACTGCCGGAAGGCGATGTGACCGTTCGCGTCAGCCATTCGACACTGAATTACAAGGATGGCCTGGCAATCACCGGTAAAGGCCCCGTTGTCCGTAAATTCCCTATGGTTCCCGGCATTGACTTGGTTGGTACCGTTGAAGACTCTTCGCATCCAGGATACAAACCCGGTGATGCGGTGCTGCTCAATGGCTGGGGCGTCGGCGAAGGCCATTGGGGAGGCCTGGCGCAAAAAGCCCGGTTAAATGGGAATTGGCTGGTCCCCCTGCCTGCCAGTTTTACGCCGCAGCAAGCCATGTCTATCGGTACCGCTGGCTATACGGCTATGCTGTGCGTTTTGGCACTTGAACGGCACGGTCTCATGCCGTCAGCAGGTGAAATTCTGGTTACCGGTGCGGCAGGTGGCGTCGGCAGTGTCGCCACGGCCGTGCTGACCAAACTTGGCTACACGGTGGTTGCTGTGAGCGGTCGGCCAGAGGAAGCAGACTATCTGAAAGGCTTGGGCGCCAAAGAAGTGCTCGACCGCGCGCAATTCTCGTCACCTGGCAAGCCCTTGGGTAAAGAGCGCTGGGCCGGTGCGGTCGATGTCGTGGGTAGCCATACCTTGGCCAATGTTTGCGCCACAACCAAATACCGTGGTGTTGTTACCGCTTGCGGCCTAGCGGGCGGTATGGATTTTCCGTCGTCGGTCGCCCCTTTCATTCTGCGCGGCGTGACGCTGGCGGGTATCGACAGCGTCATGTGCCCAACGCCTGACCGCCTTGAGGCATGGCGACGTTTGGGTTCTGACCTAGACATCGAGAAGCTGGGCGTTATCAGCCGCGAAATCGGTCTTAGCGAGGTTATGCCATTTGCCACCAAATTGCTGAATGGTGAAGTTAAAGGGCGTGTTGTTGTTGATGTAAATCGCTAACACTTGTGCAGCTACAGAAAGCCTCGCAGGAACTATGCGGGGCTTTCTGAAAGCTATTGTCGCGCGCTATTAGCATTGCCGGGTGACGGCTACGCATCGTTACCTGACATCACAGATTTCGCGCACCGAACGTCGGCTGTGGGTCGATTGCCGTCCCTCAACTCTACCCCGCAATCACCATCGGCAATCCTTGCCATTCTGTCGTGTAGCTCGGCGATAGCCGCTGCCGCTTCATTTGCCAAGGCTTCTCCATCCCCTCTGCCGCCGACCGCAAGGTGCCTCGACCCCACCGCTGGTTGATAACGTCGAGCGTCGCCATCAGCCGCTGACCACGATCATCCTCAATGTCAGCAAATAGCGATGCTTGCGCCATCGCCTTCGGTCGCAGTTCGCTCAGCATCACGCCGGCCTTCTGATAGGCGAAGCCGGGGCGATAAATTCGCTTCAAACCTTTCAACGCCCACATCACCAACACTCGCGTATCGGCAGTGGCCTCGGGCAGGGGGATGGTCATTGATCGCTGATATTGCGGCTCCTTGGGGTTGAACGGGTTGGTGCGAATAAACACCATCAAGGCACCGGCCAATGAGGCTTGTTTTCGCAGCTTCTCGGCAGCCCTTGCCACATAAGAAGCGAGGACTTCCTCAAGTTGATCGCGGTCATAAACGTATTGGCCGAAGGATCGGCTGCACATGATCTGCTGCTTATCCGGGGCAACCTCTTCCAGGTCCAGGCAGGACACACCGCGTAATTCCCGAACCGTTCTCTCCAGCACCACCGAAAACTTAGAGCGAATCAAGTCAGGGTCTGCTTCCCGAAGCTGCAAGACGGTCGTGATGCCCATATTGGCAAGACGAGCCTCGATCTTGCTGCCAACACCCCAGACCTCGCCAACGTCGATACCGGCAAACAGTTGGCTGAGTTGAGATTGGGTCATGGTCGTTAAATCACACACGCCACCGGAACCAGCCAGGTTTTTCTTCGCGCAATGGTTCGCCAGCTTCGCCAAGGTCTTGCTCGGGGCAATGCCGACACACACCGCCAGGCCCAGCCACTGCTGAATACGCTGCCGGATTTCCTGACCGTACTCGACCAAATCACGATTGAAGCCGCTCAGGTCGAGAAAGCTTTCGTCGATGCTGTACACCTCTAGGTTCGGGGTGAACTGACCCAGCACTTCTACCACACGGTTGCTCATGTCAGCGTACAGGGCGTAATTCGAGGAGAAAGCCACGATGCCGTACTGCTTGGCTTCCTTCTGGATTTTGAACCAAGGAACTCCCATCGGAATGCCCAAGGCTTTGACTTCGGCACTTCGCGCAACGACGCAGCCATCGTTGTTCGACAGCACCACCACCGGCTTTGAGGCCAGCTTGGGGTCGAACAGCTTTTCACAACTGGCATAGAAGTTGTTGCAATCGACCAAGGCGAATACCGGCATCGCTACCCCAGGCGCTTGAACTTGCCGATCACCACACCCCAGATGACCAATTCCATGTCACCGCGAATGTCGATGGTCGGATAGGCCGGGTTTTCAGCGACCAAAGCCACACGGCCATCACGGTGATAAAGGCGCTTCACCAGACGTTCGCCATCGACAAATGCAATAACGATGTGACCATGGCTGGCCTTGATGCTGCGATCCACAACCAGAATATCGCCGTCGAAGATCTCCGCACCTTGCATCGAGTCGCCCTGCACCGGGAAGAAGAAGGTGCTGACCGTGTTGCGAACCAGGTACTCGTTGATGTCGAGCCGCTTGTCTTCGTAGTCGGCAGCCGGGCTGGGAAATCCTGCCGAGACCTTGGCCGCACCGAGTGGGATGAATAGACGTGGCGGGTCGAGGGCAGGCAACCAATCGAAGCTTGAATTGGCAGCCTCAAGCATGGGCTTCAACCGCCTCGGCAGACACCGGCACTTCAGGTCCAGCGTGAGTATCATCCATCAATAGGACGTGCTCGCACTCGGGACAAACCAAGCACACGCGATCACCGAGCGTTGCTGTTTCCAGATCGGTGGCGTTCAGCGGGGAGTGACAGAATGGGCAAACGATACGAATCATGGCAGCCTCCTTTAATACTGTATTTTTATACAGCAAACAGAGGCAATCAATACTGTATGCCAAAGTGATGAGTCCTCCCCGCCTGAAACTTATGGTTAGCGTCGTGCAGACGGGGAGGGGGGCTGAGTCGTTTCGTGTCGTTGTGCTGCTCGACACGTTCCAAAAGCTCCTTGCCCGCCTTGAAATGGGGCACGTATTTGCCAGGAACAGCCACGAATTTCTACTCGAATTACGTCGGCAAAAAACTGTAAAGCAAACATAGCCGCTGATGAGCGGCTCACGGCCTTTGCTTTTTAACCTCCCTTGAATGGAGACCTCGATGAGAAATCTCGTCATTAACTTCTATCCCGATTCAAAGAATATTTCACGCAAGAAAATGCGCCTATTGCCGGGATACACTGGCAGTTGCTGCCATGAACTGGGCGGAAAAACTATGCTCACCCCAATCAATCCGCCCTCCTACATCAGCGGCAGCGACTTTTCCGTATCCGTTGTTTACGGTGTCTCGGGCCAATGGAAAGGCTATCAAGTTGAAATCTACCCTGGTGACTGCTCTGTTAGTTGTGAGTTGCTGACTCACAACAATCCGATGGCTGCGGCTCAATTGGCGTTGAGCTTATTGCAGGAGTGGCTGATTTTTTGGGATACTCCCTTGGATCTGGTCAAACTGTTCAGCGTGGCGTGCAGCAAAATCCGACGCGCGACAGCCGCCCTTTTTGTGCCGTTCGACAGTATTGAAGAAGTCAGGACCGCTGTCACCACCCTTGCTGACCGGGCTGAATTGCTGCACAACCAGAAAATTTCATGGGCTACTGACTATCGGGACAGGCTGCAGTTTCACGGTAGTCGCCGCAATGGGTATTGGGAACTGTCACTACAGGATCACAGCATTCGATTTTTTGCACTCAATGATCCTGCCCACTGGATGTCCCGAGTAGCCTATAGCCACGATATTGTGGTTATCCCGGCTGAGTACTTGGCGCTGTGCCAACGGTATCTTTTTATCGAAGTGACCGTCAAAAAGCGTTGGTTGACTCGCAATGCAAAAGTCAGCCCTGCAGATTGGGGTTGGGATGAAGTTTTGATCAATGACGAAATTTTATCCATGGTCGAGCATGATTTTGGGCTGCGCCAAAATTTTCCGATAATGATGCCGACCGATGCAGCCGTCAAAGGCTTGGGTACTCGGGGCAAAAATTTAATGGCTTGGTACTTTGATGGAAGCGATCCTCGCCACCACAAGATGTTCGTTGGTCAGAAAAAACCACATGATGTGTTTGCTGAAAATTGCGATGAGATCAAATCGATCACCGGCATCGATTTAACGGTGCCGTTTACCAATGTTCAGCAGCTTGCGGCACATCAAAAACTTGAGCGGTTTTTAACCCCATCGACCGACTTTGATTTGCCGCCTGATTTTGAGCAATATGTTTTCGCATCTCCGGAAATGACGGTTGGGACAAAATCGCCCGAAGTGCTTTTTGCTGAGCATCAACTTGATCAGTTTGAGGGTTAGGCATCTTCACACTGAGAAGCCTGTCAGAACGAGGCGGGAATGCCTCATTTCCAACATCGGCAATTGCCAGCGCAATACGAACCTCTTGTCCGCCAGAGCGGCGCGCTGCGGTTCAGCACGGACCCTACCGCGCGAGCGGTTTAGTCCTAGGCCGACCAACTGCCTGTTGCCGCTGGCATCAGGCCGGATCTCGGCCTTAGCGGTCGGTGGCGACCTCAATGATAAGTGGCCAGTCCTGAGTACAGACCGGCCATTGGCAATTTGAAGGGTTGCACGTCTGGTTGCACTACCTGCCTAGGTCCGGATCGTGCTCTTTGCGGACGTATCGACGCCCTCCAGTCCGGCGGGACGAGCAACGGCTGCCCCCCCGCACTCGCGCGTCAACGGCCGTATGTGGCCGTGAACGAGGCCTTCCCGAGCATCTTGTGGCCCAGCCCCCGGTTCAACACGAAGCCGTGAAGGGCGGCCGTGCCGGTCTTCGGAATACCGCCGGCCGCGTCGATGTCCGCCACCTATCGAGTCAGACGCTACATCATGACCGGACTAATTTCAGAGAGCAGGTCACTAGCTCCAATCAGGCCGAAGGGACCATATCAGACCTAGGCGTTACGCCGTGCTATTGCCAAATAGGCACCTAACCCTAGCATAGTGAGACCGGACGCCCAGGTAAGTAGTCGAGCGCGTGCAGTGCTGGTGTTGCTTGATTTAAGCAAACGATTTATAGCAAAAACCGCTATGACATCTACGAGCGTGTTGAGGACAACGCAGATGCTTCCGAGCAGCATTAGTTGTGGAGCTAACGGTTTGCCAGGTAAGGAAAACTGCGGCAGGAACGCTAGAAAGAAGAGTGCGGTCTTGACGTTGAAGACCTCTACAAAGATTCCCTCAAACAGCGCACTGTGTGTACCTTGAGAAACAATTGGCTCGACCGGGAGCGCTTCTTCCTTACACAGGAGCAGGCGAATCCCCAAGTAGATCAGATAGACCGCGCCGAGGTACTTGATCATGTTGAAGGCCACGGCGGATTGGGCAATTAGCACAGACAGCCCGAACGCTGCCCCGAGAACGTGGAACATTCCGCCGATGCAGGTGCCGAAACATGAGGTCAAGCCTTCTGTCCGGCCGCCAGCCACTGTACGAGCGACCACGTAAGCAATACCTGGGCCAGGAGTGATGGCAAGGAGAATGGCGGTGGTCAGGAAAGCTATGAACGACATGGTGTTGGTCATTTATCGGTGATGGGTTCCTACGCTGGACGTACTTTGTACGGACGTGTTTGAAGTGCAAGGTCTCTATGAGGTGCTCATGCTTTGCATATTCGGATCCTTGCAACTACACCAATTTAACTAAGCCTAACTTGCCAGTTTGAGGCCGACGATGCCGGCAACGATGAACCCCAGGCTGAGCAGCCGAGCAGGTGTGGCAGGTTCTCCGAATAGAATGATGCCGAGGATTGCCGTACCAACAGCCCCGACTCCTACCCACACGGCGTAGGAGGTGCCAACAGGCAGGAACTTCATGGCAATGCCCAGCAGCACGACACTGATGATCATGGCCGTGATTGTGAAAATACTCGGCCACGGCTTGGTGAATCCCTCCGTGTACTTCAGACCGATGGCCCAACCCACTTCAAGAAAACCAGCAATTACCAAGAGTGCCCACGCCATACGATTCTCCTTTCCGAGGACGCTCTAGAGGTGATCTTGAATCCCCTTCAAACCGATCCCGTAACTGTTCATCTGTCCATTCTACTTTTGCGGATACAAGGCGATCTATGGCCGCTTGCTGTGAGCGTTTTGTGAGCAAGCGGATGTGGAATGCCGCCGTCACCATAGCAGCCGATAACCTGAGCAATGACCACTTGATAGCCATTGAGCCAACGGGCTTGCCGCTCCTTTGCAGCGACGTGTACTGGATGTTTTACCAACTCCTGAAGTGCATCCAGGGTTTCCCAGTAGTACACATTGGAAATGAGTCCTGTTGAAGGATTCTCCCAACTCTCTTCACCCAGGTAGCCGGGGATGGATTTTGCAGTTCGGGCAATTTCCTCGTCCAAAGCATGAAATTCATCGTCGAAGGCACCTGGAGCGAAAGTGAAAGTTGATGTGTACATGGGGTTGTAGAGGGCTGGCGTCTTCTCGACGAGATGGTGCAAAGGCTGATCACAATCGGCTGTGAACTATTATGTCCGACCGGCACAACGTGAAGGTCCAGTATTCTCAATTTTCTTTGGACCGGTATTGTGCTCCCCGGCCGCAGCCCCAGTAGTGCCGGGGCTGGGCGCCGCATCATTTGGAATGGAGGGGAAATGTTTGGTCGCCGCGCGCTAAGGGGTAATCAGGTTTTTTGTCTTCCCTCGTGCTTCCCGAGGGCAACGAGCAGGAACATGCCTGCAACCATGACACTTGCTGCAATGATGAGAGCCCGCTCATAGCTTCCGCTAACCGCAGCGATATACCCGGCCATGGCCGGCGCAACTATTTGTGCGACGCCGTAGCTGAGGGTTAGCCGTGCCATCGCCTTGGCGGGATTCTCCGGAAAACATCGACCGATGAGCGTTAGCGTCAGACTGACAATGCCCACGAAGGTGCCGCCAAAGAGAATGGCGCTGAACAGGTTGAGTGATGAACTATTCGTCAGGACGGGCAGGATGATGGAAACTGTTTGCAGTCCGTAGGCGAGCAGCAGGGCTGGAATCTGGCCGATCGCCCGAGCGATACGGTCCCAAGCAAAGGACGACGGCGTAGCTGCGATGCCAACGACAACCCAGACCCAACCGCCTTTCCCCGTAAAAAGAGGTAGTTTTTCGAGGATAGCCACGATGAAGGTGGCGCTGATGACAAATCGTTCAAATTCTTGGTACGACGAGGAAAATTGATGTTCCGTATCTCCCAATACATGCAGGAAATCGCGTCGCCGACGCCGCTCGGCCCCAAGCGCAATCCGCCGGGGCCGGTGGTGATCTGGAACCTGATCCGGCGCTGCAACCTGACCTGCAAGCACTGCTATTCCATTTCCGCCGACACCAATTTCCCCGGCGAGCTGACGACCGAACAGGTCTATACGGTGATGGATGACCTGCGCGGCTTCAAGGTGCCGGTGCTCATCCTGTCCGGCGGCGAGCCGCTGCTACGGCCGGACATCTACGATATTGCCAAGCGTGCCAAGGCCAAGGGCTTCTACGTCGGCCTGTCGTCCAACGGCACGCTGATCGACGAGAACAATATCGACAGAATCGCCGAATGTGATTTCAACTACGTCGGCGTCTCGCTCGACGGGCTGGGCGCGACGCACGACAAGTTCCGCCGGTTGGACGGTGCCTTCGAGAAATCCCTGCACGGCATCCGCCTGTGCCGCGACCTCGGCCTGAAGATCGGCGTGCGCTTCACGATGACCCAGGACAACGCCCACGACCTGCCCGGGCTGCTCAAGCTGGTCGAGGACGAAGGCATCGACCGCTTCTACTTCTCGCACCTCAATTACGCCGGGCGGGGCAACAAGAACCGCAAGGACGATGCACAGCACCAGCTGACGCGCTGGGCGATGGACCTGCTGTTCGCCACCTGCCGGGACTACCAGCAGCGCGGGCTGAACAAGGAATTCACCACCGGCAACAACGATGCCGACGGCGTCTATTTCCTGCACTGGGTGCGCCAGCGCTTTCCGGAACAGGCGGCGCACGTCGAGGCCAAGCTGCGCCAGTGGGGCGGCAACTCGTCGGGTGTCAATGTCGCCAATATCGACAACCTGGGCAATGTGCACCCGGACACCATGTGGTGGCACCACACCCTGGGCAACGTCAAGGACCGGCCGTTCTCGCAGATCTGGCCGGATACCTCGGACGCGCTGATGGCTGGCTTGAAGCAGCACCCGCGGGCGGTCCAGGGACGCTGCGGCGCATGCGCCTATTTGCAAATCTGCAACGGCAATACCCGCGTCCGCGCCCAGCAGATGACCGGCGACCCGTGGGCGGAAGATCCCGGCTGCTACCTGTCGGATGAAGAGATCGGTCTATGAGCTATTGGAAAATCCTGGTCCCGGCCGGCTTTGCCGCCTACTTCCTGTTCGGCATGGCGCAACTGGCCGAGGCGGCCGACGTGCAGGCCAATTTCAAGCAGCACTGCGCCGCCTGCCACGGCGCCGACCGCCTGGGCGGCCTCGGCCCGGCGCTGCTGCCGGACAACCTGGCCCGCCTGCGCAAGCCGGAGGCCGAGAAGGTCGTCCGTGAAGGCCGGCCGGCCACCCAGATGCAGGGCTTTGGCGACAAGCTGTCGGCCGACGAGATCAAGGCCTTGGTCGATTACGCCTACACCCCCATCCTGCCCATGCCGGCTTGGGGCGAGAAGGAAATCGCCGCCTCGCGCATCGTCTACGCAAAGCAGCCGCTGCCCGACAAACCGGTGTTCAAGGCCGATCCGCTCAACCTGTTCGTCGTGGTGGAGAGCGGCGACCACCACGTGTCGGTGCTCGACGGCGACAAGCTGGAACCCATCCATCGCTTCCAGTCCCGCTTCGCCCTGCACGGCGGGCCGAAATTCACGCCGGACGGCCGCTACGTCTTCTTTGCCTCGCGCGATGGCTGGATCACCAAGTACGACCTGTGGAACCTGAAGATCGTCGCCGAGGTGCGCGCCGGCATCAACACCCGCAACGCGGCGGTGTCGGGCGACGGCAAGTGGGTGGCGGTGGCCAACTACCTGCCGCACAGCCTGGTCATCCTCGACGCCGACCTGAACCTGAAGAAAATCCTGCCGGTCACCGACAAGGATGGCAAGACGACCTCGCGCGTGTCGGCCGTCTATGACGCCTCGCCGCGCCAGAGCTTCGTTGCCGCGCTGAAGGACGTGAAGGAAGTCTGGGAGGTGTCGTATAACCCGAAGGCCGACGACATCCCGGCCGGCATGATCCACGACTTCAAGTACAAGGAAGGCGCCTTCGTGCCCGGGTTACTTTGAGACCCATATTCGACGCATTCGTGGCGTCTATGCCGAGAGGCGCCAGGGATTGATCGATGCCCTCCAACTCGAACTGCCCGAGTTGCAAATTCAATCGGCAAACCAAGGGATGCATCTCGTGGTGCGGCTTCCCGAGGGGCTGGACGACGTAGCGATTGCGGCAGCAGCCAGCATGGCAGGTATTGCCCTTAGACCCCTCTCGACGATGTGCTCCGATGGCCTCAAACTTTCCGGTCTGATGCTCGGTTTTGGAGGGTTTACCACTGACCGGCTAAAGACTGCAGTGCAAAAATTACGTAGGGTGCTGACCGAAGGTGGCTTCTTCACTAACCACACCAAGCCGCTCTCTAATCTGTAGACAACGCTGCTCAAGGTCAAGCCTATGCGACAACTCTTGTTCTGGGGAGTAATCCCCACAGGGCATCATGCCAGCATAGATTATCCCGGCAATTGTTAATGAACCTCTCCATGCCAAGCTTCTGACACGATTTCCAATGCCGCTGCAATCGCTGGCTCCTTTAATCGATCTTTGCGACATACGAATCCAAGAGCCGCAGGTACTGTGACGGCATCGGCAATCACTACGCCATCGGCATGAGCTGCATGCAAGGCCAAGCTATCGCGAGCAAGGGAGAGGGCGACCCCGGATTTAACCAAATCCATCATCGATGGCTCTAGATCGACCTGTGCCACCACCTTGAAATCTACATTTTCTGCTGCTGCGATACGGCTAAGCAGTCGGTTGTGAACTGACTCCGGAGGCGTGCCGATCCACGGTAACTGAGCCAAATCTCCCCAGCTTTTTCCTCGCACCTGTACTCCCCAGCTTGGTGGGGCAACGACCCGATAGACGAAACCTGTCAGAGCGAGAACATGGAATCTGTCCTGTAGATCTTCTAGTTCGGGAGCTCCAAGCGCAAAGGCAACATCGAGGTTTCCCGCCTCGACCTCTCGAGCCATGGCACCTGACATGCCATGCCGGAGCACGAAAGATAGTCCGGGATGGCGTTCGGCAAGTAGCCGTAGGCAGGCTCCCAAACGTAGAAACTCGGGATCGACAATCGTTCCAAGACGCAGTGTTCCCATAACACTGCCCTTAAGGCTCACCGCTGCCGCGCGAAATTCGGTAGCGGACATCAAAACCCGCTCGGCAGCAGGTAGCAGCTGGCGTCCGGCTTGTGTCAGGCGCATGCCTCGGGGCAAGCGCTCAAAGAGGGTTACGTCAAGAGTCTCTTGGAGTTTTTTTAGCTGTAGGCTCAGGGCCGGCTGAGTAAGGCATAGGCGATCAGCTGCTCGTGTCAGATTTCCTTCTTGGGCAACCATGACAAAGGCTCTTAGTCCAGAGTAGTCCATTTGATATTTGAAGTTTAAATAACTGAGTCAACAATAACTCATTGGACCCCGCAGTTTCCACTGGTTTTAATGCCAATCAGTCGTTTGTCTGTTTATTCATAGGGTTTTGCAATGAGTCTTCCATATATCTGGCTCATCTTTTTACCCTTGGATAAGTATTCGGCGACGTGAGGAGAAGTGCTTTATGGCGGGTGTTCTGCCGTCTATCCGGCACTACGGTTCGTTACTCAAAACCAAGAGGAAGAGACAATGTTTAAGCTGAAGATAGATTTGATCACTGCCGCCTTGGCGGTTAGTTTGGCCTGTGGCGCGCAGGCTGCAGACACAATCCGCATCGGTGTGTCTGGCCCATTTACCGGTGGTTCTTCGCCGATGGGGGTTGCTATGCGAGATGGTATCCGACTGGCTGCCCAGGAAATCAATGCCGCAGGTGGCATCATTGGTAGCCAAATCCAGTTGATTGAGCGCGATGATGAGGCGAAGAATGAACGTGGCGCCCAAGTGGTGCAAGAACTGATCAATAAGGAAAAAGTGGTCGCTGCACTGGGTATCGCCAATACCGGTGTCGCCTTGGCCAGCCAACGTTTCTATCAGGAATCAAAGATTCCGATGATTACCACGGTGGCGACCGGCACCCAAGTGACTCGCCAATTTCTGCCGCCCCAATATCAGGAAAGCTATATTTTCCGCGTTGCTGCTAACGATAGCATCCAGGCGGCCTTAATCGTCGAGGAGGCTATTGAACGCCGCAAATTCAAGAAAGTTGCCATCCTTGCAGACTCCACCAATTACGGCCAACTTGGTCGCGAGGATCTAGAAGCTGCGCTGAAGAATAAAGGCATCACCGCGGTGGCTGTGGAGAAATTCAATATCAAGGACGTAGACATGACCCCGCAGCTTCTTAAAGCCAAATCTGCTGGGGCCGAGGCCATCCTGACCTATGCCATAGGGCCAGAGTTGGCGCAGATTGCCAACGGCATGGCAAAACTCGGATGGAAAGTGCCGATGGTCGGCAGTTGGACGCTGTCGATGGCCAACTTCATCGACAATGCCGGCCGTAATGCCGAAGGGGCCCGGATGCCGCAGACTTTCATCCAGGAAGCAACTACGCCCAAGCGTAAAGCATTTATCGATGCCTATCAGAAAACCTATAAGGTCGAGCGCATCCCTTCACCAGCTTCTGCGGCTCAAGGCTATGACGCTATGCAACTACTTGCTGCGGCGATCAAGCAAGCTGGAAGCACCGATGGGGTCAAGATCCGCGAGGCGCTGGAAAACCTCAAGGAACCGGTGATGGGCGTTGTTCAGACCTATGAGAAGCCATATAGCAAGCAGGTCCACGAAGCCGTCCATGGAATTAGCACATTGGTGACCGGGGAGGTCAAGGGCGGTCAGGTGGTGTACGCCTACGACGCTGAGAAGAACAAGAGCGCCAGATAACGCTCTCTTCAGCGTTGTTTTCAGCCTCATCACCAGGCGGTGCGGATTGCTAGTAGCTGCGAACTGCACCGCATGCTTGGCCCGTCACTTGTCGGGCACATCCCCACACGGAGCCCTTTCCATGGACATGCTGTTGCAAATCGTGTTCAGCGGCATCGCCCTGGGCATGATCTACGCGGTCATCGCCTTCGGCTATCAGCTGACTTTTTCTACCTCAGGCACCCTCAATTTTGGCCAGGGCGAAGCCTTAGCTGTCGGCGCCCTGATTGGCCTTAGCACCGTCAGTCATATCGGTAACTACTGGTTGATGATTCCTATTGTGCTACTTGCTGGCGCCCTCTATGGCATCGGCGTAGAGCGTCTAAGCGTTCGGCCCGCGCTGAAGATCAAGTCACAAGGGTGGATCATGGCCACCATTGCCTTCGGCATCATCATGAAAAACGTCGCCGAGAACATCTGGGGCAAGGACGACCTAAAATTTCCCTCGCCAGTGCCCGAAGCGCCGTTGCAGTTGTTCGGCGCAAACATCCTGCCGATGGAAATTATTGTAATCGTTGGTGCGCTCGTGCTGATGTTTGCTGTCGAGTTTTTCAACCGAAAGTCGATCTACGGCAAGGCTATTGTTGCTACTGCCGCCGACCGCGATGCTGCCAGCCTGATGGGCATCAATACTGGCCAGGTCATCACCTTTTCCTACGCCATATCGTGCGCCGCCGCAGCCTTCGCTGGTGTTCTGGTCGCACCACTGACCCTGACTGGCGCCAGCATGGGGGCCTCCCTCGGTCTCAAGGCTTTTGCTGTTGCCATCATCGGCGGACTCACCTCTGGGTTGGGGGTCATTGTCGGCGGCCTGATCCTCGGTCTGGCTGAGACCTTCACTGGTTTCTATGTCTCTACCGGCTACAAGGACGTGCCCGGGCTGGTACTGCTGCTGGTGGTGTTGGCCGTGAAGCCGGCGGGCCTGTTTGGGAAGACTGCGATTAAGAAAGTGTAATCATGAAAAACACCAAACTGCTTTTCTTTTGCCTGCTCTTGATGGGGCTCATGTTGTTTCCCCTGTTCGTGCCCAATCCTTATTACATCCACCTCCTAGTGGTGATCGGCATCTACACTATCTTGCTCTTCGGTCTGGATATTGTGGTTGGTTATACCGGGGAAATCTCGCTCGGCCATGCTGGCCTTTTCGGTATCGGCGCCTACGCCACCGGGGTCATGTTTACCCAAGCCAGCCTCCCATTCTGGTTGGCGCTGCCAGGTGCCATTGCCGTTACTGCCGCCTTTGGCGCCATCCTCGCAGTGCCAGCTTTGCGCGTCACCGGTCCCTACTTGGCGATGGTTACTCTTGCCTTCGGCACTATCGCCCAGATTCTTATCAACGAGATGGATTTCCTCACCAATGGTCCGCAAGGGCTGCAGGTGCTCAAGCCGGTGGTGTTAGGCCATGTGGTCACGGCGGTGGGTTTTTACTACTTCACCCTTGCCGCAGTCCTGCTCGCGCTACTGGTTGTGCACCGTACGCTGAAGTCCTATATCGGCCGTACTTTTGAAGCCTTGCGCGGCAGTCCTGTAGCCTGTGATTGCATGGGGGTTTCGGTGTACCGAAGCAAGGTATTGGCCTTTGTCATGAGTGCCGGCTTTGCCGGCCTGGCGGGCGGGCTCTATGCCTTTTCGGAGGAATACATTGCCCCTAGTACCTTCAATTTCGAATTGGCCATCCTGTTTCTGCTGGCGGTCACGCTGGGTGGGCGCAAAACTCGTAGTGGCTCTGTACTTGGCGCCGCCATTGTCGTGCTGCTACCCAACTTGCTCTCCGATATCGAGTTGTTCCGGCAGCTAACAGTGGTCATCGCCGGGGCTGTCCTCATCTGTGCCGCTTACGCAGTCTTGAAAACCCGTACCACCCTGCGCCAATTGGCGACGCCCTTAGTTACGTTGGCCGCCTTCGTGGTTTTTGCCTTTACCCTCGAGGATATTGCAGAACATCGCCTGACCATTTTTGGTCTGCTAATCCTCGGTGTGGTTTATTACCTGCCGGACGGCATCATGGGGTACCTGCGCACCGTCGTGAAGCGCTTCCGGCCGCAGTGGGTCCAAGTCCACGAAGTGATCACAGATAAGGGCGATGCTTCCCTTGTCTGGGCGGCGCCAGAGCACATAAAGACAGGAGGTGCGCTGCTGGAGGCGTCCGGCATCGTGATGCAGTTCGGTGGGCTCAAGGCACTCAACGAAGTTAATCTACGAATCGCTGCCGGTCGCGTTCATGGTCTGATTGGCCCCAATGGCTCGGGCAAAAGCACAATGATGAATGTGCTAACCGGCATCTACATGCCGACCCGGGGGCATGTCTCCTTTGCAGGGAATGCTATTTCAGGGCGCACGTCATCGGCCATCGCACTTCAAGGTGTGGCACGGACCTTCCAGAATGTGCAGCTGTTTGGCGAAATGACAGTCATCGAGAATGTCATGGTGGGATTGACCCATTCCTACTCGCTGACTTTGGCAGATGTCGTTCTGCGCACCGCACGCTATCGCCGGCAGGAACTCGCAACTCGCTCACGTGCGGCAAGCCTGCTTGATTTCGTGGGTTTGGGTGAATTGCTCAACGAAGAAGCGCGCAATTTGCCATACGGAAAACAGCGCTTGCTCGAGATAGCGCGCGCCCTGGCGCTGTCGCCTTCGCTGCTCCTGCTCGATGAACCGGCTGCCGGCATTCCGCCGGCCGACCTGCCAGAGTTAACGGCAATGATTCGCAAGATTCGCGAACATGGCATTGCGGTCGTTCTTATTGAACATCACATGGACGTGGTAATGGGGGTTTGCGACCGTATTTCGGTGCTCGATTTCGGCCAAAAGATCGCTGAAGGCACACCAGCCGAGATTCGTACCAATACAAAAGTCATTGAAGCCTATCTCGGTGCCGAAGCGGTGCAAACCGATGCCCAGGAGTCATACGCATGCTGACCTTAGACAATCTGCACGCCGGCTATGGCGGCGTCGATGTACTTCATGGCATCTCGCTTACCGTCCCCAAGGCCAAGGTGGTCTGTCTGATCGGTTCGAATGGAGCCGGCAAGACTACGACCATGAGAGCTATCTCCGGGATGATTAAACCATCCCGCGGTGCTGTGCTGCTCGAAGGCCACGACATTACCGGTTTCGACTCGCACCGCATTGCTCGCCGCGGCCTCGCGCATTCACCGGAAGGACGCCGCGTTTTTCCGAATCTGTCGGTAGCCGATAATCTTTTGCTTGGTGCTTTTCCACGCTTCACCGGTAGCCGCCCGAAAGGTGACATCCAGTGCGACCTGGAGCAGGCGATGGATCTTTTTCCACGCCTTAAGGAGCGCCGCCACCAACTGGCCGGCACACTTTCCGGTGGCGAACAACAAATGCTCGCAATGGCGCGGGCAGTGATGCTTGACCCCGAAGTGATCCTGCTCGATGAGCCGTCAATGGGGTTGGCGCCAATCCTGGTCGATGAGGTTTTCAACATCATTGCCGACCTTCGCCGACAGAACGTGACTATGTTGCTAGTCGAGCAGTTCGCTGCTGCAGCACTCTCCGTTAGCGACTACGGTTATGTGCTCGAAAACGGCCGGATTTCGATACACGGGCCCTCCGAACAACTCCGGGACGATCCTGCGGTGCACGCAGCGTATCTGGGGGGAGGGCACTCTTAGATATTTCCAATCAAAATATCTATTTTGAGAATAACTCATTGGACCCCATGTATTTCATGGCGTTAAATTGATTACACCTGTTTGAGATACTTTTTTTGGAGATTTAAATATGAGCATTACGTATACCACTCCACTCAGTCATGTTGGCCACTGGATCGACAACGAGTTCCGTCGCGGTGGAGATGATCGTCAAAGCCCTGTTTTTGACCCGGCAGCAGGAAAAGTTGCCCGTTATGTTGACCTTGCGAGCCAAGCCGACGTGGAGGACGCTGTTGCATCTGCTGTTGCCGCACAGGTCAAGTGGGGGAATCTGGCTCCTCAGCGCCGCGCCCGCGTGCTGTTCAAGATGAAGGAACTGGTCGAACGGCACACAGATGATCTCGCCCGACTGATCACCCGTGAGCATGGTAAGACCTTTCCTGATGCCCAGGGCGAGGTGCAGCGTGGCCTGGAGATAATCGAGTTTGCCTGCGGCATTCCGCAGCTCCTGAAGGGGCAGTATTCCGACAGCGTCGGTGGCGGCATCGCCAACTGGAGCCAACGCATGCCACTCGGCGTTACCGCCGGCATCACTCCTTTCAACTTCCCTTTCATGGTGCCGATGTGGATGGCCCCGGTTGCCATCGCCTGTGGTAATTCATTTATCCTCAAGCCGTCCGAGCGAGATCCTTCGCCTTCGTTGCTAACGGCCGAACTATTCCGTGAGGCCGGCTTGCCGGCGGGGGTGTTCAACGTCGTGCAAGGGGACAAGACGGCTGTGGATGCGCTGCTCGCCCACCCTGACGTGCAGGCGGTTAGTTTTGTCGGCTCCACGCCGATCGCTCGCTACATCTACGAGACCGCAGCCCGCAACGGCAAGCGCTCGCAGGCTTTGGGCGGTGCCAAGAATCACATGGTCGTTATGCCGGATGCCGACCTCGACCAGGCCGCCGATGCACTGATCGGTGCCGCCTATGGCTCGGCCGGCGAGCGCTGCATGGCGATCTCGGTGGCAGTGGCGGTGGGGCATATCGCCGATGAACTGGTTGCCAAGGTGAAGAGCCGCGCCGAGAAGCTCAACATCAACGATGGTGAAGCTCCCGGCGCCGACATGGGGCCGGTCGTCACGCACGCCGCCAAGGCGCGCATCGAGGACTACATCGCATCGGGTATTGAACAGGGCGCCAGCCCCGTGCTCGATGGGCGTGGACATGTTGTGGCCGGACGCGAGACGGGCTACTTCCTCGGCGCCACTCTGTTCGATCATGTGAAGCCCGGCATGAAGATCTACGAAGAGGAAATCTTCGGCCCGGTGCTCTGCGTGGTGCGGGTCGACACCTTTGCCGAGGCGGTGAACCTGATCAACGCCCACGCCTTCGGCAACGGCGTCGCCTGCTATACCCGCGACGGGCGGACTGCACAGGAGTTTGCCCAGAAAATCCAGGTCGGAATGGTCGGCATTAATGTCCCCCTTCCGGTACCGATGGCCTGGCATTCCTTCGGCGGCTGGAAGCAGAGCCTGTTCGGCGATCACCACAGCTATGGCGAAGAAGGGGTGCGTTTCTACACCCGCTACAAGAGCGTTATGCAGCGTTGGCCTGACAGTGGTTCCAAGGGCCCCGAGTTTGTGATGCCGGTGAACTAACCTCCGGCCGTCTTCTGAAATGCCCTCCGCCATAGCGGAGGGCGCCATCAAACTTGACTTTCCCAGGAATGCACTATGAAAGATTTCGGTGAATTCGACTATGTTGTAGTCGGCGGCGGTGCGGCCGGCTGCGTCTTGGCCAACCGCCTGTCGGCCGACCCCGACGTGACCGTCCTTCTGCTCGAAGCCGGCAACGACGAGAAATGGATCTGGACCAAGATCCCTGTTGGCTACCTTTACTGCATCAACAATCCGCGTACCGACTGGTGCTACAAGACGGAGCCCGAACCCGGACTCAATGGGCGTTCGATCATCTACGCCCGAGGTAAAGGCCTTGGCGGTAGTACATTGATCAATGCCATGCTCTATTTGCGTGGCCAGGCACATGACTACAATGTATGGGCCGAATCGACCGGCGACACGAACTGGAGCTGGCAGAAGGTGCTGCCGCTATTCAAGGGGGTTGAGGATCACTGGGGGGGGAATACCGAACTCCATGGCTCGGGCGGTGAATGGCGGGTTGAGCGTCAGCGGCTGTCCTGGAGCATTCTGGACCGATTCGCCGAGGCGACAGTGCAGGCAGGTATTCCGGCCACGCCGGATTTCAATGGCGGCAACAACCTTGGCGTGAGCCAGTTCGAGGTCAATCAGAAAAGAGGTACGCGCTGGAGCAGTGCGCGCGGCTTCCTCGACCCGGTTCGCGGGAGGGCAAATCTGAAAATCGTCACTGGGGCCCTGTCCGATAAGCTAGTGCTTGAAGGTAAACACATCCGCGGCATCGAATTTCGCCTCGGCAATCAAGTCTGCGTGGCTCGCAGCCGTATCGAGACCGTTCTTGCCGCTGGCTCCATCGGTTCGCCGGCCATTCTGCAACGTTCTGGTATCGGCGACCCGACTTTCCTGCAGCGCCTGGGCATCCCGGTGGTCCACGCCTTGCCGGGAGTCGGCCAAAATCTGCAAGACCATCTGCAACTACGCAGTGTCTTCAAAGTCCAGGGTATCAAGACGCTCAACAAGCAGGCGAACAGCCTATTGGGTAAAGCCATGATGGGCCTGGAATATGCTCTTTTCCGCCGCGGCCCACTGACGATGGCCCCCAGCCAGCTTGGGCTATTCGCTTACTCCGACAAGTCGGTGCCGACACCAGACCTCGAATATCATGTACAGCCGTTGTCGTTGGATAAATTTGGTGATCCGCTGCATAGTTTTCCTGCGTTTACTGCCAGCGTCTGCGATCTGCGCCCGCAGTCGCGCGGTCATATAGGCATCCGAGATCGCGATCCCGCCAGCGCACCTAAAATTGCGCCCTGTTACCTCACGCATGAAGCGGATCGGCGAAAGGCAGCACAAGCGCTTCGCTTGACGCGTCGTATCGCGAGCCAACCGGCACTTGCGCCATTCAAGCCGGTGGAACATTTGCCGGGACCTCAATTCACCACCGACGAGCAACTTGCTCATGCAGCTGGCAATGTCGGTACTACCATTTTTCATCCTGTCGGCACCTGCAAAATGGGGCGCAGCGATGACCAGAACGCGGTTACCGACTCCGAATTGCGTTTGCAAGGAATGACAGGGCTGCGGATTGTCGACGCCTCAATCATGCCTACCATTACCTCTGGAAATACTAGTTCGCCCACTATCATGATTGCAGAACGTGGGGCGCAACTCATCATTGCCGCACGTAGGCGCTGAATGGGCAGGCCCTAATCGTCTAAGACGAATAGGCACCGTACTTATTACATGTGAAAGCCGGCAAGACTACCTAAAGGTAATCCTGCCGGCTAAAGCGACTGTCTATTTGAGTGCGGAAATAGTGAGATCCTTCAGCTATGGGCCCCGTGGAAATACTAGGACGAAAGTAAAGCCAAAGAAGGCAGCTAGCAAAATCCGTCATTCCAAGGCTCCAAAGGCAAAATGGCTGCTCCCAGACCAGATTCGGCCAATTGTTTTTAGAACGTTTATGTCCGCTAAGGCCGAGGTGCTGACGGTGATCAGCATGATTAATCTACCGGTATCAGGCCCTGAGCGGCCAGAGATAAAACAACAACAGATTGATTTCAAACGACAAGTTGACAAATTGAGTGCGTTGGCGCTAAGCTGAAAACGCACATCGCTGTCACCGGACGCCTTTGCAAAGGCGCTTCCTGTCCCTAGCCGACCTGTCGGCATCCCCCGAAACAAGCCAATTCACCGACTGCAACCATGAGCAATACCGCTCAGGCCAAGTCACGCCGGTTGGTTTTGATTCATTCCTTCGTTTCAACGGTATGTCGCTCGTCGGCAGGGGGCAGCATGTGCTGGTGGTTTGCGGGAGCCTGAGTTTGGCGACCGACTCCCGCAAACCGTGTGATGAGTATTCACCACGAGGAGCACCCTACCATGACTGCCAATACCGCAGCCACAACCAGCTTTTCTCTCTGGCAACGCCCAACCTTGTTCAACTTGGGCGAAATCTACGCCACACCGGGCGCGATGGCTTTCCTTCAGGAAAACGACCTGACGCCCTATGAGTTCCTGCATCGCCACCACACCGGCGACTGGGGCGACCTCGATCCCGAGGATGTGGAGGCCAATCGTGCCGCCTTGCATTACGGCAGCCGCTTGCTGTCCTCCTACGAAATCAGCAATCAGAAGCTGTGGATCATCACGGAGGCCGACCGCAGCACTACCACTGTTCTCTTGCCAGAGGAGTACTGACCATGGGACTCGCAGACAAAATCCGTGAGAACCACGAACTCGCCGCCACCACGCAACAAGCTTTGCGTAATGGCCGTCGTGTCATCCGTCGCATTGCCGACGAAACGCCGATCAGCGTCCCTACCGTGGTGGAAGCGCAGCCACTACCGCAACCCGTGCCCATACCGCACACCGCCATCACCGTTTCACCCCTCGACTTACCAGCCGAGCAATTCAAAGCCGGTCTGGATCGCAGGAAAGCGAACCGTGAGCTATTGATGGAATGGCTACGATCAGCGTTGGTAGAGGGTGTCGATTTCGGAAGAATCCACGTTGCCAGCAAGGAACGCTGCCAGTTTGCTCGCCAAGGCCGGGTCAAGGACTGTGGTGATCCTCATCACTGGTCCAAGCCATCGCTGTTCAAGCCTGGCGCAGAAAAAATTACCGGCATGTTGGGCATGACCGTGCATTACCCATCGTTGCCCGACTACGAGCAAGCAGTCTTGAATGGCATCGCACTGACCACGGTGATGCTGCGCTGCGAACTTCGTGATGCTCACGGTCGCCCGGTCGCCGAAGGGGTTGGTGCTCGCAGTGTCGGCCAGGACTACGGCGACATCAACAAGACGCTGAAGATGGCCGAGAAGAGTGCCCACATCGACGCCACCTTGCGATTGGCTGGCCTATCCGAGATCTACACGCAGGACATTGAGGACCGTCCTGTCGTCGAGGAAGAGACTCCCGTTGCATCGTTGCCGCCAAAGCCACGACGCTCAGCAAAGTCTGCAACGCCTGCATCGAACGCAACTTCTGCAAACTCTGCAACCGATGCAACGCTTGTGCAGATCGGCAAGGAAGCCCTTGAAACCCTACGCCAGGAAATTCGTCAGTACGGTTTCACCGAAAAACGAGTGCTGGCATGGCTCTACAAGACAACGGGGGGTAGCGTCACCAAGCTCGATCAACTGACGCAGGCCCAGTGCGCCTCGATTTCAAAGCGACTCGAAACTTGGGCGGAAGGCGAAAAAACATTCGCCAACGGCCAAGCCCAGCAGGAGGGGGGGAGCCATGAGTAAGCCGCTATTCGCATTGGCCGACGAGTACCTCGAACTTGCCAAGGTGCTGTCGGATGAGCAGGACATGCCGAACGAAATCATCGACGAAATCCTTGATGCCTACTCTGGTGAACTGGACACGAAATTTTGGCAGGTGTCGGCGATGGTGCTGCAGTTCGAGGGCGAGGCGGAGATGGTTCGCACCGTCGAAAAGCGCATCGTGGCTCGTCGCAAGAACCTGGAAGGCCGGGCTGACTGGTTACGCAACTACCTGCTGGTGAACATGATTCGCACCGGCATCAACGAACTGGCTTCGCCGGAATTCGTGGTCAAGGTGTGCGACAACCCACCCAAGGTCATTCTCGATGATGAGGAGGCCATTCCTGGCGATTACAAGGAAGAGGAAACCGTCGTCACGATCCGCAAGGATGCACTACGGAGAGCCATGCTCGACGACGGTGAAATCATTCCCGGCTGCCATCTGGAAAAAGGCAAGCGCCTGAAAATTTCCTGAGCCTACTTCCCAACTGACGGAGAGCTTCGGCGCTGCTGAACAGTGCCGGGGCCTCCTATTGCCTGGAGAAAACAAGATGAGCCAAGTGTATCGCTGGCATCCCAGACTGACCGCAGGGATCGACGGCCCGATGGTGGGCAAGTCACCCTTACACCTGCAACAGTCCGACCTCGACGGTGCCTGTGGTCAGCACTCAGCACTGATGGCGCTGATGCTGTTTGGCGAAGTGACTCGGGATGATCTGGAAGGCAAGCCAAAGAAGGCTTTATCAGCATTCTGGAAATCGGCCAGACCACACTACTTCGTCGGCACCAAGCCGAACAAGCTGGCGTCGTTTTTCAAACCGTATCGCCATGCCGTCAGCAGCCGGGTCGTCCTCAAGGATTTACCCGATGAGATTCGGCGAACCCTTCACGCCGATGGCTTGGCAATTGTCGGAGTTCAAAACGACAGCTTCGATCACTGGAGCCTGGCGGTCGGCATCGGTGGTCAGGAAGGCATTCCGGGAGACGAGAAGCTACTGCTGCTTGACCCGAACTTCCCTCCGTTCTCGATGATGCCGTGGAATGCCACGTTATCCCTCAATCCCAGTCGCCGGGGCTGGCACAACTACGACACCCCAGCAGGTCGGGCCAAGGTGCATCTCTCCGATGCGGTGTGCTTGCTGCCAAGCATCGAGGAAATGGACCTCGACATTGACTGACGACTCAACCGAATCCAGCAATACCAAGCAACACCGGCCAGTCATCGCGCTGGCCGTTCTCTTTTATGGAGCCTGAAAAATGAAAAAAAACGAACTGTCGCCCGAAGACTTCTCGGCACTGGCAAACGCCGTTACTGATCTGCCTTTTGTGAAACCGAACCGTGCGCCTGCCGATTACATGCTCGATTTGATGGAAACCGTCATCAACTTCCACGTTCGCGTGGAGGTGGTGCTCTCTTCACTGGGCTACTTCCGCGTTCAGGTGCAGCAACAGCACCAAATTTACACACATGATGACCTGAAGGCGGTGCTGGCTCGGTTTCCCGACGATGAAGTGGGCAACAAAGCCGCCAGCCAATTCCTGTGGGGCAATTTCATGTGGACGCGCATCGCCCTGCTGCGAAAACTGATGGTTTTCTTCGAGTCGGTTGGCGTCACCGATCAGGCCAGCCTTCATGCCTGGGCTGCTCGCTCTACCTTCGAGCGGGACTTCAAGGATCGCGTGAAGGGCTTGGGCATCGCCGTTTTCCATTGGCTACAGATTCGCTGTCACGTCGATTCTGTGAAGCCGGACGTACATGTTTTGAACTTCGGCAAGCGCGTGATCGGCAGGCGGGTATCGGAAAAGGTGTTGGTCGATGCCATTAGCCAAATCGCACCCTTGGTGGGGCAGTCGATGGCGACGGTGGATGTGACCGTGTGGTATTGGGGACGCCTGGGTATGGCCGACGATAGACCGGGGATGCGGCTGATTGCCTGGAACATGCTGAAGGCGGGCCTGGAGGAACGGCTGCGCGAGGAAGTATTGCAGGACTTCAACTGGCGACTGATTCTCGATTCACCGGAGAAGCTGCGCTTCAGTGAGGCGGGCCTGACCATTCAGCCGGATCGCTCCCTATTCGGGGAAAAGGTGCCGGGCACAACATCAGCTACGATTCGGCAGTCACCTTGGACAGAGGGACTGGAACTGGAAATGATGATTCGACACGACACGTCGTTGCCGTTGCCGCTGTTCGAGAAGCTTCAGGAAAGGCTGGGCGAGCAGTATTGGGAAGCGGCCAACGATCCACACTTCACTGCCAGCCTCGATATGGAGGACAGCATGATGATGACTGAGCCGATGAACTTCCAGGAGCTTGCTGAGTGGGTAGCCGAGCAGATTGAGAAGGCGCTGCCAGGTCTATCCATTGGTTGCAGATAGTTCATCCGCTGCATCTAGTGCAACTCTCACCCCAAAACCAAGTTTAGGGGGAGGGTTGCTTTTTCTTGGCCGTTTTAAGCCCGCAGAGTTTATCGAGGTAGTCTGCCCACGCCTGCATCATCTTTTTCCGCTCGGGTAGATAGTCAGCATGGTTATAAGCCGCTCGAATTTCATCGCGCTCAGTGTGGGCAAGTTGCCTCTCTACTGGATCACGACCGAAGCCAAGTTCATTCAGGATTGTGCTGGCTGTTGAACGCAGACCGTGTGGGGTGAACGACCCGCCGTAGCCCATTTTCTGGAACATGACATTGATGGACGACCCGCTCATTGGCTTTTCGAGGGTGCTATTGCTCGGGAATACATACTTCGACTCGCCTGATATGGGCTTCATCGACTCAAGAATCTGAATTGCCTGTCTGCTAAGGGGAACGATGTGCGGCTTCTGCATCTTCATTCTCTCTTTGGGAATAATCCAGAGCGAGTTGTCGAAATCGAACTCGTCCCAAGTTGCATCGGTTGCTTCTGATTTCCTGACAAAGGTGAGCAAGATCAACCGAACAGCGTTTTTCGTTGATGGAAGTCCTGGGTATCGCCCAACGGCGTCAATAAAACCTGGAATTTCTTTCGGTGTCAGCGGGCGACGATGCTCTGCTGCTGGAATCTCTGTCCATTGAGCGAGGGCACGTCCCGGATTCGCAGTGGCCTTAAACTGACGAATTGCATACTCAAACACTTGGCCCGCAGTTTGGCGAACACGTTCTGCGGTTTTGACGCCGTGCTTGTCACCTATTTTCTTGATTACAGAGAGCAACAGAGGGCCGCTAACTTCGGTGATAGGCAAGCTACCGATTTCCGGCTTCAGGTCTCGTCGGAGGTACAAAGCATTTGCTTCCCTCCAAGCATGTGATCGAAGCTTTTCTTTAGCTCCATACCACTCATCGGCAATTGCCCCAAAGGTGTTGGTAGAAGCCTCTCGTTGCAGAATTTTTTCCTTCTGCTTCTCCTGATGGGGATTTTTTCCAGATGCCAACACGCTTCTTGCATCACGCAAGCGTGAGCGGGCATCGGCCAGAGACACATCAGGATACTTCCCCAGTGTCTGGGTATATCTCTTCCCTTGATAGCGGTAGTCAAACCGCCATGAGCGACCGCCCGTAGGGGTCACGTAAATGTACAAGCCATCGTAGTCAGCGAGTTTGAAGGCCTTGTCTTTGGGCTTGAGCGTTCTGAGCTTGGTATCGGAGAGCATGACGGTAAACCAGATGCGGTACACGAAGTATACCGCATTGCTTACCGTCAAATACCGTAGATTATGGTGGACTACATTAGCCCACCAAAGACCACAAGATGACTATTTATTCTTTGAAATCAATATCGATCTAGGCATCGTTGGACACTGCAAGAATCCGCTCAACATAACGGGCGATCAGATCGACTTCGAGATTGACCTTGCTTCCGGGCTTGAGGAATTGCAGCGTGGTGTTTTCCAGCGTGTGCGGGATCAGGTTGATCGTGAAATCGGTGGCATTCACGTCATTGGTCGTCAGGCTGGTGCCGTTGATCGTGATCGACCCCTTGCGGGCGATGTACTTCGCCAGGGTCTGCGGAGCGCGGATTTCGAGCAGGCGGTTGTCGCCGATGGCATCAAAGCGCAGTACCTCGCCCACACCATCGACGTGGCCGGAGACCAGATGGCCACCCAGGCGGTCCGCCAGACGCAGGGCTTTTTCGAGGTTGACCGGGCCGGGTTCGCCCAGGCCGACGGTACAGGACAGCGTTTCCGGCGAGACATCCACCGCGAAGGTATTGCCTTCAATCGCCACCACCGTCAGACATACCCCATTATGCGCAATGGAGTCGCCCAGGGCGACGTCGTCCAGACCGAGCTTGCCGGCATCGACATGCAGGCGGCAGCCCACTTCGCGCGGCGTGATGTCGACAATGCGGCCGACCGAGGCAATGATTCCAGAAAACATGACAGCATCCACAACACGATGAAAACGGCGACTCTATCACGGCACCCGGCAGTACGGCGCCGTATGGGGGCATGCTAAACTCGCAGGTTCATTCTCAACCCTCTTTACCGGGAGCGTTCCATGTCCAAAAAGCTGGCCCTGGCTGTTCTGGCTGCCTTCTCTTCTGCCGTTCTGGCCGATATTAACGTTGGTGTCTCCGTCTCGGCGACTGGCCCGGCCGCCTCCCTGGGCATCCCGGAAAAGAACACCATTGCCCTGTTGCCGACCAGCATTGGCGGCGAGAAGGTCAATTACATCGTGCTGGACGATGCCACCGACCCGACCGCAGCCACCAAGAACATCAAGAAGCTGATCGCTGAAAACAAGGTCGACGTGGTAATTGGCTCGACCACCACCCCGAACTCCCTGGCCATGATGGATGTCGCGGTCGACAACGAAACGCCGCTGATTTCCATGGCCGGCTCCGCCATCGTCGTCGAGCCGATGGACGCCAAGCGCAAGTGGGTGTTCAAGACAGCCCAGAACGACGCCCACATGGCCACCGCCATCGTCCAGCACATGACCGACAAGAACGTGCAGAGCGTGGCCTTCATCGGCTTCGCGGATGCCTACGGCGATGGCTGGTACAAAGAGTTCGCCAAGATTGCCGAAGCCCGCAAGCTGAAGATCGTCGCCAATGAGCGCTATCAGCGTAACGACACCTCCGTGACCGGCCAGATCCTCAAGATCCTCGCCGCCAAGCCGGATGCCGTGCTGATCGGCGGTGCTGGCACGCCGGCTGTGCTGCCGCAGAAGTCCCTCAAGGAAAAAGGCTTCAAGGGCCTGATCTACCAGACCCACGGGGTTGCCAACAACGACTTCCTGCGCGTTGGCGGCAAGGATGTCGAAGGGGCCTTCCTGCCGGTCGGTCCGATGGTCGTCGCCGCCCAATTGCCGGCCGACAACCCGGTCAAGAAATCGGCGCTGGACTATGTGGCCAAATATGAAGCCGCCCACGGCAAGGGCAGCGTCAGCTCCTTCGGCGGCCACGCCTGGGATGCCGGCGTCCTCCTCAATGCCGCCGTGCCGAGCGCGCTCAAGAAGGCCAAGCCGGGTTCTGTCGAGTTCCGTCGCGCCCTGCGCGATGCGCTGGAAGGCGTCAAGAATGCCCCGGCAGCCCACGGCATCTTCAACCTGACGCCGAACGATCACCAGGGTTTTGACCAACGCGCCCGCGTCATGGTGACCATCGAAAACGGCACCTGGAAGCTCGTCAAGTAATCTGATCCACCCGACGCCGACGTGCGGCTCTTCCGCGCGTCGGCGTTTCGCTTTACCGAGGCCGGTTCCGCATGGACCTCCAAATTCTTCTTCTGCTCGGCCAGGACGGCATCACCAACGGTGCCATCTACGCCCTTCTCGCCCTTGCTCTGGTGCTGGTCTTCGCCGTCACCCGCGTCATTTTCATTCCGCAAGGGGAATTCGTTGCCTACGGGGCGTTGACCCTCGCCAGCCTGCAAGCCGGCAAGGTGCCCGGCACCGTCTGGCTGCTGCTCGCACTGGGCACGACCGTCGCCCTGATGGATGGCATTCAGTACATCCGCGAGGGGCGCCTCGGCAAATTGCCCGCGTTGCTCATCCTGAATATCGGTCTGCCGCTCCTTGCCGCAGCGGCGCTCTTCGCCCTGCCGCCGTCCGAGTTGCCGCTCTGGTTGCAGGTGATCGTTTCCCTGCTGCTCGTTGTACCGATGGGGCCGATGATTTACCGCATTGCCTACCAGCCGCTGGCCGGCGCCTCGGTGCTGGTGCTCCTGATCGTGTCGGTGGCTGTGCATACTGCGATGATCGGTCTCGGCCTGCTTTTCTTCGGCGCAGAAGGCTCGCGCACGCCCACCTTCACCGACCTCAGTTTCGAACTGGCCGGCGCGCCGCTGCAGGGCCAGACCATTCTGGTGGTCGTGGCGTCCGCCCTGCTCATCATCGGCCTCTATTTCTTCTTTGAGCGCACGCTCTACGGCAAGGCCCTGCGGGCCACGGCCATGAACCGGACTGGCGCCCGCCTGATGGGCATTCCGCCCATCCTGGCCGGCAAACTGTGTCTGACTTTTGCCGCCGCCATCGGTGCCTTTTCCGGCGTGCTGATCGCCCCGATCACCACCATTTACTACGACTCCGGCTTCCTGATCGGCCTCAAGGGCTTCGTCGGCGCCATCATCGGGGGGCTGGTTTCCTATCCGCTCGCCGCCTTCGGGGCCATTCTGGTCGGCCTGCTGGAGTCCTACTCCTCCTTCTACGCCAGCGCCTTCAAGGAAGTGATCGTGTTCACGCTGATCATCCCGGTCCTGCTCTGGCGCTCGCTCACGGCCCGTCACACCGATGAGGAAGAAGAACACGGCGAAGAAGGCCCGACCAGCCAGGCCGACGGGGCAGGCAAGGGCGGTGCCTGGCTGCGTTATCTGCCGATTGCTGCCTTCCTTGCCCTGCTGGCCAGCGCGCCGCTGGTGCTGCCGGAATTCAGCATCACCCTGCTCAACTACATCGGGCTGTACGCCATCGTCGCGGTCGGCCTGGTCCTGCTGACCGGCGTGGGCGGCCTGACTTCCTTCGGGCAAGCGGCCTTCGTCGGCCTGGGCGCTTACACAACCGCCTGGCTGACGACGAGCTACGGCCTATCGCCCTGGCTGACTTTGGGCATCGGTCTGGCGTTGACCGCAGCCGTCTCGCTGTCGCTGGGCTTCATCACCTTGCGCATGGGCGGGCATTACCTGCCGCTCGGCACGATTGCCTGGGGGATCAGCCTGTACTACCTGTTCGGCAACGTCGAATTTCTGGGCGGCCACACCGGCATCACCGGCATCCCGACGATCAATCTGTTCGGGCTGGAATTGAAGTCGGGCGAGCAGTTCTTCTACTTCATCTGGGCCGTTGTCCTGCTCGCCATGCTCGGCATCCGCAACCTGCTCGACTCGCGCATGGGCCGTGCCATCCGCGCGCTCAAGGGCGGCACGGTGATGGCCGAGGCGATGGGCGTGAATACGCCGCAGGCGAAGATCATCATCTTCCTGATCGCGGCCTTGCTGGCCAGCCTCTCCGGCTGGCTCTATGCCCACCTGCAGCGCTTCGTGAATCCGACGCCGTTTGGCATCCACATCGGGATTGAGTACCTGTTCATGGCCGTGGTCGGCGGTGTCGGGCATGTCTGGGGCGCCGTCCTCGGTGCCGGGCTGGTCACCGTCCTCAAGCAGTGGCTGCAGGACTGGCTGCCGCAGCTGCTGGGGCAAAGCGGCAATTTCGAGGTGATCGTCTTCGGCATTGCCATGATTCTCATCCTCCAGCGCGCCCGCAGCGGCCTCTGGCCGGTGATTTTGCGCCGCTTCCCGACGCACCGCCAAGCCCGTGCGATCCCGGTAGCGGACACCCTGGCGAAACGCCAGCCGATGCACAGCGGCAGCCTGCTGCTCGATGCCCAGGCAGTGACCAAGCGCTTTGGCGGTCTGGTTGCCAACAACGCCATGTCGCTCTCCGTGAAGGCGGGCGAGGTGATGGCCCTGATCGGCCCGAACGGCGCCGGCAAGAGCACGATGTTCAACTGCATCTCGGCGGTCAACCCGCCGACCGAGGGCAAAATCGCCTTTCTGGGCGAGTCGACCGCCGCGCTGCAATCGCGCGACATCGCCCGGCGCGGCATGAGCCGGACCTTCCAGCATGTGCGCCTGCTGCCGCAGATGTCGGTACTGGAAAACGTCGCCATCGGTGCCCACCTGCGCGGCAGCAAGGGCGTGATCGCCTCGGCCCTGCGCCTGGATCGCGCCGAGGAGGCCCGCCTGCTCGCCGAAGCCGCCCGTCAGATCGAACGTGTTGGCCTCAAGGACCAGATGTTCGAGCCGGCTGGCAGCCTTGCGCTCGGCCAGCAGCGCATTGTCGAAATCGCCCGCGCCCTGGCCTCGGACCCGTGCCTGCTGCTCCTCGACGAACCGGCCGCCGGCCTGCGCTACCGTGAAAAACAGGCACTCGCCGAGTTGCTGAGAAAGCTGCGCGCCGAAGGCATGGGCATTCTCCTCGTCGAACACGACATGGACTTCGTGATGGGCCTCGCTGATCGCATCGTCGTCATGGAGTTCGGCGAGAAAATCGCCGAGGGTCTGCCGGAGGCCATCCAGAAAGATCCAAAAGTCCTGGAAGCCTACCTCGGAGGGGTCGAATCATGAGCAAACACGCCCACCTGCACGACCACGAGGTCATCCTCGACGTGAAGAACCTGCGCGTCGCCTACGGCAAGGTCGAGGCCCTGCATGGCGTCGACCTGACCATCCGGCGCGGCGAGATCATCACCGTGATCGGTCCCAACGGCGCCGGCAAGACGACCCTGCTCTCCGCGCTGATGGGGCTGCTGCCGGCCAGCGGCGACATCATCTACATGGGCCACGGCCAAACCGGCGAACGCCAGGTGGAAACCCTGGTCCGTCAGGGCATGACCCTGGTGCCGGAGAAGCGCGAGCTGTTCGCCGAGATGAGTGTCGAAGACAACCTGATCCTCGGCGCCTTCGACCGTTACCGGACCGGTCATCGCGATCATCTGGAAACCATGGACGAGGTCTTCGAGCTCTTCCCGCGCCTGGAAGAGCGCCGCAACCAGCTGGCCGGCACGCTCTCCGGCGGCGAACGCCAGATGCTCGCCATGGGCCGGGCGCTGATGGCCAAGCCCAAGCTGCTGATGCTCGATGAACCGAGCCTGGGCCTGGCACCGCTGATCATCAAGGAAATCTTCCGCATCATCGGCGAACTGAAGCAAACCGGCGTGGCCATCCTGCTCGTCGAACAAAATGCCCGCGCCGCCTTGCAGATCGCCGATTACGGCTATGTGCTGGAAACCGGCGAAGTCACCCTGGCCGGCCCGAGCGCCGAACTGGCCGCCGACAGCCGCGTCGTCGAAGCCTATCTCGGTCTGGGCAACAAGGCGCACTGAGCGGTTAAGGTGAACGCCAAAAAAGCCGCTGTCCGACGGTCGACCGTCGGACAGCGGCTTTTTTCATGTTAGCCAAGGCGCCAGTCCGGCGCCCGAAATTCACAGATTGACGATCACCACCCCGTTCTTGCGCGCCACGGTCAGACACAGTTCCCGGGCTGACGCGACCTTCGGATTCTTGCGGTCCTTGCGCATGGCGCGTTGCAGGTAATTCTGACCCCGCGCGGCCAGATCGGCATCCCAACCTTTCTGATCGAGCAGGGTAAAGATCGCCTTGGCGGCATTGATCAGGAACTGCAGATTGGGCACCTGTTCCGCAGCCTGGATCAGCAACTGGACCGAGCCCTCCAGATCGCCGCTGCGCGCCGCCAGCACGCCGCGGTTGTTGAGTTCGATGATTTCCTTGTTCACCGCATCAAGCAAGGCCTTGCCGGCCTCGGCCTGGCCGGTTTTCTCGAACACCGTGCCGATGTGCTCCAGCAGATGCGGGTCATCGTGATTTTCGGCAGCGGCCTGGCGCATCAGGGACTGCCCGGCCTCTTCCTTGCCCGTGGCAAAACAGGCATGCGCCAGATCGACGGTCAGGCGATGCGAGGCATGGCGGCCTTTCTCCTGGGCGTCGGTCCGCACTTCCTGCTGCAGGGCCACTGCCTTGTCGATCAGGGCGGCCGCCTTGTCCGGCGTGCCTTCCTTTTCGAGACAGAGGGCTTCATTCACCAACACGGCGAGTTCAGCCTGCTTGTCCCCCCGGAAACTGCGCTGCAGTTCCCCGGTCAATTTGCGCGATGCCTCGACGTTGCCGCGCTCCAGCAGCACGCGGGAGAGATTGGCAAAGTCGTCCACGGTACGCAGGCTGGACCCGACGCTACGCTGCAGCACCTTGCCATAGGCCTTTTCGGCCGCCAGCATGTCCTTGTTGCGCACCGCCACATCGCCGACCAGGCGCTGGCGCAGGGTATTGTGCGGCGAGGCATCCGCCGCCTTCTGCAAGGCCTCCTGCGCATCCTGCAACCGGCCTTGGGCCTCGCGCACGGCGGCCAGAAAATCATAGGCGCTGAGGAATTCCGGTGTTTCCTGCGTCACCTGCTCGGCCAGTTGTTCTGCTTCATCCAGCGCACCGCGCTCGCGCAAGGCCTGGGCCAGGCCCATCTTGGCCCAGGGCACGGCCCGACCGGCCAGCACGCTGCGGAACACTTCTTCCGCTTCGCGCACCTTGCCCAGGCTGTTCAGCAACTCGCCCTTGAAACGCAGGGCGTCGTAGGTGAAGGCCGGCTGCTGGCGAATCACGCGGTCACAGGCCTCGACGGCTTCCTGCAAAGCCCCGCGCTCGATGTTGTCGTAGATCTTCCGGAGAATGTGCTTCTTGAAGATGGCCCGGATCAGGCGTGCCTGCAGTTGTTCGCCCGTAAAAGGCTTGATCAGGTAGTCGTCCGGCGCCAGTTCGGCCAGCGCCACCACATTGGTGTAGCTGCGCTCGCTGGTGATGATCATGTAGACCGTCGCCAGCGGAATGAGGTGGGCGTGGCGCAACTCTTCGAGCAGTTGCTGGCCGTCGCGCCCGTCATCGAGCACGAAGTCGGAAAGGATGATGTCGAAACGGTTGCTTTTGACCTGCCGGATCACCTCGGCCGAGTTGCCCGCACCATGGACAGCCGTCACACCGAGGGCACTCAGCATGAGGCGCAGGGAATCCCGCGCCGGGGAATGACGGTCAACAATCAGGACGCGCTTCTTGGTCAGGGACTGCTGCAGGATGAGCAGCATTTCCTCGTTGTCGAGCGCAGCGGCATTCACAGGATTACTCGAAATCATCCCGGCAACATACGTCAGAACGCCCGCAGCATCAAGACAACCGGAAAAACTTCGATTTTTCAGCGCCCTGACGTAAAATCCGCGGTCCGATACTGCACTGCAACACGCGATTTCCATGCTCTATCCCACCCGTTTTGATGTCATCGTTGTCGGCGGCGGACATGCCGGCACAGAAGCTGCGCTGGCCGCGGCGCGGGCGGGTGCGAACACGCTCTTGCTAACGCACAACCTCGATACCCTCGGGGCCATGAGCTGCAACCCCTCGATCGGCGGTATCGGCAAGGGGCATCTGGTGCGCGAGGTCGATGCTCTGGGCGGCGTCATGGCGGCGGCCACCGACGAGGCCGGCATTCAGTTCCGCATCCTCAATGCCTCCAAAGGTCCGGCCGTCCGCGCCACCCGCGCGCAGGCCGACCGGGTGCTGTACAAGCAGGCGATCCGCATGCGCCTGGAAAACCAGCCCAACCTGACCATTTTTGCCCAGGCCTGCGACGACCTCATCGTCGAAGGCGACAAGGTCTGTGGCGCGGTGACCCAGCTCGGTATCCGCTTTTTGGCCGATGCAGTGGTGTTGACCGCCGGGACCTTCCTCAACGGCAAGATCCACGTCGGGCTGGAGAACTACACCGGCGGTCGCATGGGCGATCCGCCCTCGGTATCGCTGGCTGCCCGCCTGAAAGAACTGAACCTGCCGCAAGGCCGCCTGAAGACCGGCACGCCGCCGCGCCTGGACGGCAAGACCATCGACTTTTCGGTGATGGAAGAACAGCATTCGGATAACCCGATGCCCGTGTTTTCCTTCCTCGGCAATGCCGCCCAGCACCCGAAGCAGTTGCCCTGCTGGATCACCGAAACCAACGAGAAGACGCACGACATCATCCGCAGCGGCCTGGACCGTTCGCCGATGTACACCGGCGTCATCGAAGGCGTTGGCCCGCGTTACTGCCCGTCGATCGAAGACAAGATCCACCGCTTTGCCGACAAGAACCAGCACAACGTCTTCCTCGAGCCGGAAGGCCTGACCACGCACGAGATCTATCCGAACGGCGTGTCCACCAGCCTGCCCTTCGATGTACAACTGGCGCTGGTCCGCTCGATCCGCGGCATGGAGAACGTGCACATCCTGCGCCCCGGCTACGCGATCGAATACGATTTCTACGACCCGCGCGGTCTCAAGGACACGCTGGAAACCAAGGCGATCAACGGCCTCTTTTTCGCCGGCCAGATCAACGGCACGACCGGCTACGAAGAAGCGGCGGCGCAGGGCCTGCTCGCCGGCATCAATGCGGTGAATTACGTCAAGGGCCGCGAGGGCTGGTGCCCGAAGCGCAACGAGGCCTACCTCGGCGTGCTGGTCGACGACCTGATCACGCGCGGCGTTTCCGATCCCTACCGGATGTTTACCAGCCGTGCCGAATACCGCCTGAGCCTGCGCGAAGACAACGCCGACCTGCGCCTGACCGAGCAGGGAAGGGCGCTGGGCCTGGTCGACGATGTGCGCTGGGATGCCTTCTGCCGCAAGCGCGACGCCATTGCCGCCGAGCAGGAGCGCCTGAAGCGCACCTGGATCAACCCGAAGATCGTTGCAGCCGAAGCCTGCGAGCGCGTGCTCGGCAAAACCATCGAGCACGAGTACAACCTCTTCGAACTGCTGCGCCGGCCGGAAGTGACCTACGATGCCCTCGTCTCCCTGGAGATCGACGGGCAGGCACAGGAACGCGGCGAGCACGCTTCGGCCATTGACGCCGCCATCATCGAACAGCTGGAAATCTCGGCCAAGTATCAGGGCTATATCGACCGCCAGGCTGAAGAAGTGGCCAAGGCTGCCACGCTGGAAAACACCGTCCTGCCCAGCGATCTGGACTACACCACGGTGGCCGGCCTGTCCAACGAAGTGAAACAGAAGCTCAGCCAGCACAAGCCGCAGACCATCGGCCAGGCCTCCCGCATCCAGGGCATCACCCCGGCCGCCATTTCGCTGCTGCTCATCCACCTGAAACGCCATCGTCTGGCAGACCACGCATGAGCATCGACCTCGCCACCGGCCTCGCCCAACTCGGCATCGATCTGCCGGAGACGACGCAGGCACAACTGCTCGCCTTCCGCGACCTGCTGCTGAAGTGGAACAAGACCTACAACCTGACCGCCTTGCGCGATCCTGCACAGGCCATTTCGCACCATCTGCTCGATTCTCTGGCCATCCTGCCGCACGTCGGCGACGGCCCCTTGCTCGATGTGGGCTCCGGTGGCGGTCTGCCCGGCATCCCGCTCGCCATCACGCGGCCGACGCTGTCGGTCAGCATGGTCGATACGGTCCAGAAGAAGGCCACCTTCCTGCAACAGGCGGCCATCCAGCTCGGCCTGAAGAACGTCACGGCCTACCATGCGCGGGTCGAACAGTTGCCGGGGCAATACACCCAGATCAGTTCGCGCGCCTTTGCCGAACTCAAGCTCTTTACCGACCTGACCCGCCACCTGCTGGCCCCCGGCGGCCGCTGGCTGGCCATGAAGGGCGTCCGTCCTGATGACGAAATCGCCGCCCTGCCCTCCGATATCATCGTCGAGCAGATCATTCCGCTGCACGTGCCCGGCCTCGACGCCGAACGACACCTCATCCTCCTGAAAGCGGGCTCATGAAAGTACTCGCCATCACCAACCAGAAGGGCGGCGTCGGCAAGACGACGACCGCGGTCAATCTGGCAGCCTCGCTGGCTGCCGAAGGCAAGCGTGTCCTGCTCATCGACATGGACCCGCAGGGCAACGCCACGACCGGCGCCGGCATCACCAAGAAAGAAGCCCTGCCTACGGTCTATCAGCTGCTGATCGGCGCGGCGACGCTGACCGAGGTGTGCTGGAACACCCCCTTCGATTTCGATGTGCTGCCTGCCAACCGCGAACTGGCCGGCGCGGAGGTGGAGCTGGTCGAGCTGGAGCAGCGCGAATTCCGCCTGAAGAACGCCCTGCACGCGAATCGCGACCAATACGACTTCGTCCTCATCGATTGTCCGCCTGCGCTCAACATGCTGACGGTCAACGCCCTGGTGGCGGCCGATTCCGTCCTGATTCCGATGCAGTGCGAGTACTACGCCCTGGAAGGCCTCTCCGACCTCGTCGAAACGCTGCGCAAGGTGCGCCATCACCTGAATCCGCGCCTGGAAATCGAAGGCCTGCTGCGCACCATGTTCAACGGCCAGAGCACGCTGACCCAACAGGTCTCGAACGAACTGGAAAGCCATTTCGGCAGCAAGGTGTACCAGACCATCGTGCCGCGCAATGTGCGCCTCGCCGAGGCCCCGTCCTACGGCAAGCCGGTCATCGCCTTCGACAAAGGCTCCAAGGGCGCACAGGCGTATGTGGCGCTCGCCAAAGAAATTCTCGAAAGGGTTGCCTGATGATCAAGATGAAGGGACTGGGCCGCGGCCTCGACGCACTGCTGGCCGGGAGCGACCGCCCGCAAGGCGATGAACAGCGCAAACTGCCGGTCGACCGTCTGAAACCGGGCAAATACCAGCCGCGCACCCAGATGGACGAGGTCTCGCTGGCCGAACTGGCCGCCTCGATCAAGGCCCAGGGGATCATGCAGCCCATCCTGGTCCGCCCGATCGACCGCACACCGGGCGCCGAACGTTACGAGATCGTCGCCGGCGAACGCCGCTGGCGCGCCTCGCAACTGGCTGGGCTGAGCGATGTGCCGGTGCTGGTCCGCGACATCCCGGACGAGCAGGCCCTGGCGATGGCGCTGATCGAGAACATCCAGCGCGAAAACCTGAACCCGCTGGAAGAAGCCCTTGGCCTGCAACGCCTGATCGATGAATTCGGCCTCACTCACCAGCAGGCTGCCGATGCCGTCGGCCGTTCCCGCCCAGCTGCTTCGAACCTGCTGCGCCTGCTGCAATTGAACGCTGCCGTCCAGGACCTGCTGATGAGCGGCAAGCTCGACATGGGGCACGCCCGTGCGCTGCTGCCACTGCCCGGCGCACAGCAAATTGCGATCGCCCAACGTATCGTTCAGAAAAATCTGTCCGTACGCGAAGCAGAGCGCCTGGTCCAGCAGATCATGCAGCCGCCCAAAAAAGCAGCCCCGGCGCCGGTTGACCGTGACCTGCTGCGCCTGCAGGAGGAAATTTCCGACCAACTCGGCGCTGCCGTGGCCATCCGCTCGAACAAAAAAGGGGCGGGAAAAATTACGATTGAATTTGGCGATCTGGATCAGCTCGAGGGAATTCTCGGCAGATTGCGCTAAGCCGTTGACGAACAAGGTAACTTACGGGAAAACCCGTACTTTTCATTGACGGACTGTAACAAGCTCTTGTATCATTTAGAGCTGTTTGGCAAACCGGTCAACGAGCGTAACGCACCATGTACAGAGCCATTTTTCTGCAATTCGGTGCAGCACTTATAACAGCGCTTGGGGCCGGAGCAATTGTCGGAACGCGGGGGCTTGTTTCGGTCGGGATCGCAGCAGTGGCTGCGCTACTTCCCAACCTTCTCTTTGCCATCCGTTTGTCGATGGTGAATCAACGCCCCGGCGCATCGTACGCGGCGAATTTCTTCCTCGGCGAGTTCCTGAAAATTGCAGCCACGATTGGAATTTTGGCAATCGCCATCAAGGGGTATCCCGAGATGCACTGGCCGAGTCTTTTGATTGGCCTCGCGGTTGTTTTACATGCTGGTTTTTTAGCGTTTTGGAAGAAATCCTAACCATGTCTACAGCAGGCCACGAAGCAGCAGCGAACGCGCCGACCGCAGGCGAATACATCGTTCACCACCTTACCCACTTCAACAGCACGGGCCATGCCCAGAAGGACATCATCGACTTCAGCATCATCAACGTCGATACCCTGTTCTTCTCCATCCTGATGGGTGTAATTGGCCTCTTCGCCATGTGGCGCGTCGCCAAGAGCGTGACCTCCGGCGTCCCGGGCCGCATGCAGGCTGCCGTTGAAATTCTCCTCGAAATGGTCAACGACCAGGCCAAGGGCATCGTCCATAGCGCAGAATCCCGCAAGGCCGTCGGCCCGCTGGCCCTGACCGTTTTCGTCTGGATCTTCCTGATGAACTCGATGGACTTCCTGCCGCTCGACGTCTTCCCGAACATCTGGCAAGCCATCACCGGCGACCATCACGCTTACCTGCGTATCGTGCCGACCGCCGACCTGAACGGCACCCTGGGCATGTCTCTCGGCGTGCTGCTCGTCTGCCTGTACTACAACATCAAGATCAAGGGCTTCGGTGGCTGGATGCACGAACTCTTCACCGCCCCGTTCGGCAGCCACCCGCTGCTCTACCCGGTGAACTTCGCCATGCAGATGATCGAATTCCTGGCCAAGACCGTTTCCCACGGCATGCGACTCTTCGGCAACATGTACGCCGGCGAACTCGTCTTCATGCTGATCGCGCTGATGGGCGCAGCCTGGGCAGGCACCGCCACTGGCGTGTTCCTGTTTGCCGGCCACGTCATCGCCGGTTCGATCTGGGCGATCTTCCACATCCTGATCGTTGCCCTCCAGGCCTTCATCTTCATGATGCTGACCCTGGTGTACATCGGCCAGGCTCACGAAGCACACTAAGCAGTACCCCGATTTCTTTGTAGTTTCTTTTTGTTTTACTTACTTTAACTTTTGCAAGGAGTTGTCATGGAACACGTTCTCGGTTTTGTTGCTCTGGCTGCTGGCCTGATCATTGGTCTGGGCGCTATCGGTGCCTGTATCGGTATCGGCCTGATGGGCGGCAAGTACATTGAAGCGTCTGCTCGTCAGCCGGAACTGATGAACGCCCTGCAGACCAAGATGTTCCTGCTGGCCGGTCTGATCGACGCCGCCTTCCTGATCGGTGTTGGTATCGCCATGATGTTTGCCTTCGCCAACCCGTTCAAGCTGGTCTAATCGATCCTCTTCCCATTAACCCTTTAGAAGAGGAATAGACCGTGAATCTGAACGCAACGCTGTTTGCACAGCTCGTTGTGTTCTTCATTCTGGCGTGGTTCACGATGCAATTCGTGTGGCCGCCCATTGTGAAGGCGCTCGACGAGCGTGCGAAGAAGATCGCGGATGGTCTGGCTGCTGCCGAACGCGGCAAGCAGGATCTCGAACTGGCCACCAAGCGCTCCACGGATGCTCTCCGTGAAGGCAAGGAAAAGGCCGCCGAACTGATCGGCAACGCTGAAAAGCGTGCTGCTCAGCTGATCGAAGAAGCCAAGCTCTCCGCCAAGGCGGAAGCTGACCGCATCGTTGCCGGTGCGAAGGCTGAAATCGAACAGGAAGCTGTCCGCGCCAAGGAACAACTGCGCGAACAGGTGGCGACCCTGGTCGTTTCCGGTGCAGAGAAGATTCTGCGTCGCGAGATCAATGCCCAGGCTCATGCCGACATTCTGGCTACGATCAAACAGGATCTGTAAAGCTTATGGCTGAATCCGTCACCATCGCTCGCCCCTACGCTGAGGCCGCCTATCGCGTGGCCAAAGAAGCCGGGGCTCAGGGCACCTGGTCCCAGCGCCTGCAAAAGCTCGCGCTGATTGCCCAGGACGGGGACATGGCTTCCGTCATGGGCAATCCCCAGCTCTCCGCTGAACAGATTGCCAACCTGGTCATTTCGCTGTGCGAAGACAATGATCCGGTGCTGGGCAACTTTGTTCGTACCCTCGCAGAAAACCGGCGTCTCTCACTCCTGCCGGAGATTTCCCGGCTTTTCGATCTGGCCAAGGGCCAGGAAGAAGGGGTCCAGGAGGCGGTGGTGCATTCCGCATTCCCCATTGACGACAGCCAAGTGGCCGCCTTGCTCAAGGAGCTGGAAGCCCGCTTCGGTACCCGCCTGAACGCTCGCGTTGCAATCGACCCGAGCCTGATTGGCGGTGTTCGGGTCGCCGTGGGTGACCAGGTGCTGGATGCTTCAGTCCGCGGCAAACTCGATGCCATGGCCGTGGCACTGAACAACTAGGAGAATTTCATGCAGTTGAATCCTTCCGAAATTTCTGAACTGATCAAGAGCAAGATCCAGAACCTGCAAGGCGCATCGGAAGTGCGTACGCAGGGCACCGTGGTTTCCGTCACCGACGGTATCTGCCGCGTGCATGGCTTGCAGGACGTCATGCAGGGTGAAATGCTCGAATTCCCGGGCAACACCATCGGTATGGCGTTGAACCTGGAGCGTGACTCTGTCGGCGCCGTTATCCTCGGCGAATACAATCACATCTCCGAAGGCGACGTCGTCAAGACCACCGGTCGCATTCTCGAAGTGCCGGTTGGCCCGGAATTGCTGGGTCGTGTGGTTGACTCCCTGGGTCGTCCGATCGACGGCAAGGGCCCGATCAACGCCAAGCAAACCGACAAGATCGAAAAGGTTGCCCCGGGCGTTATTTGGCGTCAGTCCGTTTCTCAGCCGGTCCAAACCGGTCTGAAGTGCGTTGACTCCATGGTGCCGGTTGGCCGCGGCCAGCGCGAACTGATCATCGGTGACCGTCAGACCGGCAAGACCGCCGTTGCTGTCGACGCCATCATCAACCAGAAGGGCAAGAACCTCTTCTGTATCTACGTTGCGGTCGGCCAGAAGGCCTCCACCATCGCCAACGTGGTTCGCAAGCTCGAAGAGCACGGCGCGCTGGAATACACCATCGTGGTTGCTGCTTCCGCTTCGGAATCCGCTGCACTGCAGTACCTGGCTCCGTACGCCGGCTGCACGATGGGCGAGTACTTCCGTGACCGTGGCGAAGATGCCCTGATCATTTACGATGACTTGACCAAGCAAGCTTGGGGCTACCGTCAGGTTTCCCTGCTGCTGCGCCGTCCGCCGGGCCGCGAAGCCTACCCGGGCGACGTGTTCTATCTCCACTCCCGCCTGCTGGAGCGCGCCGCTCGCGTTTCCGCTGACTGGGTCGAGAAGCTGACCAATGGTGAAGTCAAGGGCAAGACCGGTTCTCTGACCGCCCTGCCGGTGATCGAAACCCAGGCTGGTGACGTTTCCGCTTTCGTTCCGACCAACGTGATTTCCATTACCGACGGTCAGATCTTCCTGGAAACCGACCTCTTCAACGCTGGTATCCGTCCCGCGATCAACGCCGGTATCTCCGTGTCCCGCGTCGGTGGTGCTGCTCAGACCAAGCTGATCAAGAAGCTCGGTGGTGGCGTCCGTCTGGCTCTGGCTCAGTACCGCGAACTCGCAGCGTTTGCCCAGTTTGCTTCCGATCTCGACGAAGCAACCCGCAAGCAGCTGGAGCGTGGCCGTCTGGTGACCGAGCTGATGAAGCAGCCGCAGTACTCCCCGATGAGCATCTCCGAAATGGCCGTTACGCTGTACGCAGCCGACAAGGGCTACTTTGACGACGTCGAAGTGAAGCGCGCCCTCGAATGCGAAAAGGCCATGATCAGCTACCTCAAGGCCAACTGCGCCGACGTCATGAACACCATGGAGTCGTCCGCTGACCTTTCCGGTGATACGGAAAAGGCACTGGCCGCCGGCATCCAGGCTTTCAAGAGCACCTGGGCCTGATCTTAGGAGAACGCCATGCCTAGCGGCAAGGAAATTCGCAACAAGATCAAGAGCGTGGAGAACACGCGCAAGATCACCAAAGCCATGGAGATGGTGGCTGCATCCAAAATGCGCAAGGCGCAGGACCGGATGCGTGCTGCCCGTCCCTACGGTGAAAAGATCCGGCGCGTTGCAGCAAACCTCTCCAATGCACTGACCGAGTACAAGCACCCGTTCTTGCAGTCGCGTGAGCAGAAGAACGTCGGGCTGGTGCTGGTGACTTCGGACAAGGGCCTGTGCGGCGGTCTGAATTCCAACGTCCTTCGCCTCGTGGTGAATAAGATGAAGGAACTCGACGCCCAGGGTACCAAGATCCAGGCAACCTGCATCGGTAACAAGGGTTTTGGTTTCATGCAGCGCCTCGGCGCGAAGGTTGCTTCGCACGTCGTGGGCCTGGGTGACACCCCGCACCTTGAAAAGCTGATCGGTCCGGTCAAGGTTCAACTCGACGCCTACATGAATGGCGAAATCGACGCGCTTTATATTGGCTACACCCGCTTCATCAACACGATGAAGCAGGAGCCGGTTTTCGAACAGGTTCTGCCCCTGAAGGGCGAAGTCGCTGCTGAAAAGCACGCTGGCTGGGACTATGTTTACGAACCGGATGCCAAGGCCGTTATCGACGATCTGCTGATTCGCTACGTCGAAGCGTTGATCTATCAGGCAGTGGCTGAAAACATGGCCTCCGAGCAGTCTGCTCGTATGGTCGCGATGAAGTCCGCCTCCGACAACGCCAAGAACGTCATCGGCGAATTGAAGCTGGTCTATAACAAGGCCCGTCAGGCCGCGATTACGAAGGAACTTTCGGAAATCGTGAGCGGCGCAGCCGCTGTCTGACGTTAGCGCGCAGTTTTTATATTTGGGGATTTCAATATGAGTCAAGGTACCATCGTTCAGTGTATCGGCGCCGTTGTGGACATTCAGTTCCCACGCGACGCGATGCCGAAGGTTTACGATGCCCTCAAACTGGATGCATCCGAAGAAAACGGCATGGTGGAAACCGGCCTGACCTTCGAAGTGCAACAGCAGCTGGGTGACGGCGTGGTTCGTACCATCGCCATGGGTTCGTCCGACGGCCTGCGCCGCGGCATGAAGATCAACAACACCGGTGCTGGCATCTCCGTGCCGGTCGGTATGGGCACCCTGGGCCGCATCATGGATGTGCTCGGTCGCCCGATCGACGAAGCCGGTCCGATCGAATCCGACGAGCTGCGTGCCATTCACCAGCCCGCTCCGAAGTTCGACGAGCTGTCCTCCTCCGTGGATCTGCTGGAAACCGGCATCAAGGTGATCGACCTGATCTGTCCGTTCGCCAAGGGCGGTAAGGTCGGTCTGTTCGGCGGCGCCGGTGTGGGCAAGACCGTCAACATGATGGAGCTCATCAACAACATCGCGAAGCAGCACTCCGGTCTGTCCGTGTTTGCTGGCGTGGGCGAGCGTACCCGTGAAGGGAACGACTTCTACCACGAAATGAAGGACTCCAACGTTCTGGACAAGGTCGCCATGGTGTTCGGTCAGATGAACGAACCCCCGGGCAACCGTCTGCGCGTCGCGCTGACCGGTCTGACCATGGCCGAGCGTTTCCGTGACGACGGTCGTGACATCCTGTTCTTCGTGGATAACATCTACCGTTACACCCTGGCCGGTACCGAAGTGTCCGCGCTGCTGGGCCGTATGCCGTCCGCCGTGGGCTACCAGCCGACGCTGGCCGAAGAAATGGGCCGTCTGCAAGAGCGTATCACCTCGACCAAGGTTGGCTCGATCACCTCCATCCAGGCCGTCTACGTGCCTGCTGATGACTTGACCGATCCGTCCCCGGCGACCACCTTCCTGCACTTGGACTCCACCGTCGTGTTGTCGCGTGACATCGCTGCTCTGGGTATCTACCCGGCCGTTGATCCGCTCGACTCCACCTCGCGTCAGCTCGATCCGCAGATCGTGGGCGAAGAGCACTACTCCGTTGCCCGTGCCGTGCAGATGAACCTGCAGCGCTACAAGGAACTGCGTGACATCATCGCGATTCTGGGTATGGACGAACTGTCTCCGGAAGACAAGCTGGCCGTTTCTCGTGCTCGTAAGATCCAGCGCTTCCTGTCCCAGCCGTTCCACGTTGCTGAAGTCTTTACCGGTTCCCCGGGCAAGTTTGTCCCGCTCAAGGAAACCATCAAGGGCTTCAAGGGCATCGTCTCTGGCGAATACGATCACCTGCCGGAACAAGCGTTCTACATGGTCGGTGGCATCGAAGAAGCCGTCGAGAAGGCCAAGACGCTGCAGTAATGCAGCGGCACCGTTAGGAGCCAGCGATGGTAATGACTGTTCATTGTGACGTTGTCAGCGCCGAGGAGTCCATCTTCTCCGGTCTGGTCGAAATGGCGGTGTTTCCCGGCGAAGCCGGGGAACTCGGCATTCTGCCGCAACACACCCCGCTGCTCACCCGCATCAAGCCCGGCACCGTTCGTCTGAAGTTGCCGGAACAGAGCGAGTTCGAGTTGGTGTATGTCTCGGGTGGCATGCTCGAAGTGCAACCTAACATGATCACCGTGTTGGCTGATACGGCCATCCGTGCTCATGACCTCGACGAAGCCAAGGCTCTGGAAGCCAAGAAGCGTGCCGAAGAAGCCCTGGCCAACCGCCAGGCTGAAGTCGACTACGCTCAGGCAGAAGCTGAACTGGCCCAGGCCATCGCTCAGCTCCAGGCCATCCAGCGCCTGCGCAAGTCGGTGCACTAAGCGGCGTCTTAAACGACGACAAAAAGGGCAGCTTCGGCTGCCCTTTTTATTTGCTTGCGCACATCTCGCATGATGGGCGCGTGCCCACAGCCCTGGCGCAGAAAAGTGGATTAAAGTCGCTGCAAACGCTTTTCCAGGCGGGCCAGGTCATCCCTCAGTGCGCTGACACCATCATTAAAGGCCTCGATTTCTGTCCGCGTGGCCAGCATGCCGGCCTCTTCGATCAAATATTCGCTGGCATTGTCTGCCACCCTGCGTAGCGCTGCGCTGCCTTGGGCTTGCAGGGATTGCTGGAGCAACGCAAGGCGGCGGGCCGGAATATCGCCCAGCACGCGGGCCAGATCGGCTTCCATATCCCAACGCAGGTGACGGAATACAAATCCCAGCGCTTCCGCAAGATCGGCAGATCCCGAGAGCTTTGCCGCCTGAAAGATACTCTGGCGATCCGTCACGGCACGCAGCACGGTATCCGAAGGCAAGGTGATGCTCACGTCCGGCATTTCGGCAGGATCACAGGCCTCAAATGTGCCGGTCTCCGTGATGCAAAGATGCACAAACAGCGTGCCCACGGCCATCCGCACCCGCGCCCCTGTAAACGGGCGCAGACGCACCACGGCCCATTCCGACTGCACCAAAAGGTGATTCAGCGGCTGACAGAGCAGGCGCTCCAGCATCCCCATCCGCGTCGCCTCAGAACTTGAAACCGCGGTGGAGTGCCACAACCCCCAGCGCCATGTTGAAGTATTCGACTTTCTCGAAGCCAACCGAGGACATCATGCCTTTCAGCTCCTCCTGGCTCGGATGCATGCGAATGGATTCAGACAGGTAGCGGTAGCTGTCCGAATCGTTGGTCACCAGTTTGCCGATACGCGGAATGACCTGGAAAGAGTAGAAGTCATAGACCGGTGCAAGGGGCTTCCAGACCTGGGAAAACTCCAGAACGAGCAGTCGACCGCCGGGGCGCAGCACCCGGTACATCTCGGCCAGCGCCGATTCCTTGTGGGTCATGTTGCGCAGGCCAAAGGCCACCGTCACGCAATCGAACCAATCGTCCGGGAAAGGCAGCTTTTCGGCATCGCATTGCGCGGTCGGCAACAGGTAGCCTTTGTCCAGCAGACGGTCACGCCCCCGGGCCAGCATGGCGTTGTTGATGTCTGTCAGCCAAACCTGACCGCTCTTACCCACCCGCTTGGCAAACGCCAGGGAGAGGTCACCCGTCCCGCCTGCCACGTCCAGCACACGCGAACCTTCGCGCACGCCGCTACGCTGGATGGTGAATGCTTTCCAGAGGCGATGCATGCCACCGGACATCAGATCGTTCATCAGGTCATAGCGACTGGCAACGGAATCAAAGACGTCGGCAACGCGACGGGCCTTTTCCTGCTCGGCGACGGTTTCGTAGCCAAAATGGGTGGTGTGGTCTTGAGTCATGATCTCAGTGGTGATGGCCGCACCCGCCAGTCGCAGCGGGGCGGGAAGTCGTATCGATGTCACGGGAAAGGCCCTGGGCCTCGATTTGCTGCAGATATTCCTGCCAGAGGGCGTCGCGGTGCTTTCCGAAGTTGTACAGGAGATCCCAGGAATACAGGCCGCTATCGTGCCCATCCGAGAAGATCAACCGCAAGGCGTAAGTGCCGACCGGTTCGATGCGCTCGATATCGACATGACGCTTGCCGGTTTGCAGGACTTCCTGACCGGGTCCATGTCCACGCGCCTCGGCAGACGGGGTGTACACGCGCAGGAACTCGAAGTCGAGTTCGTAACGCTCGTCCTGTTCATAGATAAGCTCAAGCTTGCGCGACTTCTGGTGCAGCTTGATTTCGTTCGGAATCGGGGTGTCCCGATCAATACCCGCCATGATGACCTCCGCAGTTGGGGCGATAGTTTACCGTACTCACCCCACTCTGACGCTGAGACAGGTCAAAGGGTTTCGTAACTGATGCGATCGAAGTCGAATCCGTGATGCTGGATATGTGCCAGGCGAATCGCTTGCCAGCGTCCGCCGACAAAAATTTCACGGCGACGCCCTCCCTGATAGATGCCGCTTTGGGCGATCAGCGAAGCCTCCTGGGCAATCGTCGGAATAGGCGGCAGTAAGAAAGCCGGGGAACTGGGTAGTGTCGGGCCTTCCAGGGTGCGCAAAGTGACGGCCTCAGGTTTGCCGGGCAACATCTCGACCCCGAGGGTGACCCGTTGCTCGGATTGTTGAATCCAGGCCACCGTTGCCAGCATGAAATGTTCGCCGTCATGCAGATGCAAGGCGAGCAACTGGCCGAATGCCACCCGTTCAGCCCCGCCGACCGGACATTGCAGGCAATAACCACTCACGGAATGATCGACAACGGGCCACGCTGTGCCAACACGAATGTCTGGCTTTGGCACCGCCTTGACTTCGCTGTCCACCCGATCACGGAAGGTGAATAGGGCATCGAAATCGCGCCGGGTCACCAAGGCCGTTTCCGGGTCGACAAAAGGCTGACCGGCAATAGCGGCGTACATATTCTCGAAGCCCACGGCAACCTGGATCGTTGTGGACGTCATGTGACGGCGATAGCGACGAGGCAAGCCTTTCAAGCGCCACGGATGGAGCAGGCGCTTGAGCAGGCGGCCCAGCTGGTGCGGTGTTTCATCCGGCAGGCCCAAAGAGGCAGCCGATTCGCCCTGACGCAGCAATGCATAGTGATGCCGCAGTTGCTGCTCCAGGGGCGAGGTGTCGACGAGACGCTCGTGCTCCTGCCAACGCTGCGCCGCGTCCTCCGGCAAGCGCGCCACGCCATGGTCTGCGGCCAGATCGAGTACGTAGCCCTGACGCGCCGCTTTGCCCGGGGGAATGATTTGGCACAGCCCCGCCCATTTGCGGGCGAGCAGGATGGTCTGCCCGACCCGGCGTGCACCGAGCGCATAGGGATTGGCGATATCCACGAGCAAGAGCGTCAGGTAGGTGGTGAAGCAACTCGCCGTCTGAGCCTCGTCCTGAACCGTAATCCGGGCAATGCCCAGGGACTCAGCCGACGCAAAATAGCCATTCACTTCTTGCCACAAGCCGGCAGGAATACTCTGGTGGGCCCGGAAATGTTCGTAAAACACTTCGGAAAAATAGCCGATACACCGTTGTACCAGGGTTGCCAGGACGAGCGGCAGTGCCGGATCGTCCGGATTGGGGTCAACCAGTTGGGCGCACAAGGCATAGCCGCGCGCCATCATGTCCTGAAGGCCGACGATGCGCAGGAACATCTGGACTTCAAAGGGCGCCAATGGCAGGGGCCGGTCGCGATAGTAGCGCCCCAGCTCCGTGGTCAGATAAGCGACGGTGGAACGCGCCTGTTCCAGGATCGCGAACAACTCCGGTGCTGCCGGCGGTGTTCGGCACAGGGTCTCGAGCAGGAGACGCAAATCATCACAGGCCTGCGCCGGCTGGCTGAGTTCGAGGCTGGCCAAATAGGCCAGCCCGGCCTGCGCGTTCGGGATCACCGGCACGTCGGCCATGTCAACGTGCTCCGTAGCCGGCATCCGCCAGCGCCGTTTTCAGGCGATCCGCCAAAACCGGGCTCGATACAGCGTCGACCGCCGGCCGCGCATCCGGGCGGGCGACCTTGCCCCAAATCGGTTCCGGGAAATGTTTGTCGTCCCGCCAACGGGGAATGATGTGCCAATGCAGATGCGGCACCATGTTGCCAAACGCCGCAAGGTTGATCTTGTCAGGCCGGAACAGGCTGCGGACCACGGACTCGACGATGAGCACGATCTCCATCAGCTGCTGGCGGTCGTGCGGCGACAAATCGCTCATTTCCCGCACATGATCGTGCCAGATCACCCGGCAAAAACCGGGATAAGCAGGGTCCGCAACGCGGATGATGCGGCAGCGCTCGGATTGCCAGAGGAGTTCGCCGCCGGGTTCGCGGCACAGTTCGCAGGAAAGGTCCATCTTGACGGTGTTTCGGGTTGTTTCAGCCCAAGATTACACCGTAAGAAGCTGTCGGGAAGCTGCCAAATCGTTAAATTTGGTAACTTCCCGACGGTCAACCTCAAAAATCAGAGCAAAACGCGCTCAATCCCACCCTGATTGGCCTTGCCAACGTAATCAGCCATCCAGTTGTCGCCAAGCAGGCGCTTGGCCATTTCGACCACGATGTAGTCGGCCTGCGTGCCGGCATCATCGTCATAACGGGACAGGCCCTGCAGACAGGCCGGGCAGGAGGTCAGGATCTTCACATCCCCCTGGAAGCCGTCAGCGCGGAGCTTTTCTGCCCCCTTCTCGATTTCCTGCTGCTTGCGGAATTTCACCTGCGTGGCGATATCCGGACGCGAGTAGGCGAAGGAACCGGAATCGCCGCAGCAGCGGTCGTTGAGCGGCACCTCCTGGCCCATGAGCGCCTTGGTCACGGCCAGCGGGTTGTAGGCCTTCATCGGCGTGTGGCAGGGGTCGTGGTACATGTAGCGCGTACCGCTGACGCCGTCGAGCTTGACGCCCTTTTCCATCAGATATTCGTGGATATCGAGCAGGCGGCAGCCCGGGAAGATTTTCTCGAACTGGTACTTCTGCAGCTGATCCATACAGGTGCCGCAGGAGACGATCACCGTCTTGATGTCGAGGTAGTTCAGCGTATTGGCGACACGGTGGAAGAGCACGCGGTTGTCCGTCGTGATCTGCTGGCCCTTGTCCTCATCGCCGGACGAGGTCTGCGGGTAACCACAGCACAGGTAACCCGGCGGCAGCACGGTGGTCGCCCCGACTTCATAGAGCATGGCCTGGGTGGCCAGACCGACCTGCGAGAACAGGCGCTCGGAACCGCAGCCCGGGAAGTAGAAGACAGCATCGGAATCCTCCGTCGTCTTCTTGGGATTGCGGATGACCGGGATGACCTTGTCGTCTTCGATATCGAGCAGGCCGCGCGAGGTACGCTTGGGCAGGTTGCCCGGCATCGGCCGGTTCATGAAGTGGATGATCTGGGTCTTCACGGTCGGTGCGCCGAGCGAGGCCGGCGGCGCCTTGCGCGTTTCCTGCACCAGGCCGACAGCCTTGGCCGCCTTGTGGGCCAGACGCTGGGCCTTGAAACCGAATTCCATCATGCCGGCGCGCATGAACTTGATCGTCGCCGGATCCTTGGCCGTCAGGAAGGCCATGGCTGCGGCCGTCCCCGGACTGAAGCGCTTTTTGTCCTGCTTCCGGAGGAAGTTGCGCATCGCCACCGACACATCACCGAAGTCGATATCGACCGGGCAGGGCTTCACGCAGCGATGGCAGACCGTGCAATGGTCGGCGACATCGTTGAACTCGTCGAAATGCTTGAGCGAGATGCCGCGCCGGGTCTGTTCTTCGTACAGGAAGGCCTCGACCAGCAAGGACGTGGCGAGAATCTTGTTGCGCGGGCTGTAGAGCAGGTTGGCGCGCGGCACGTGGGTCGAGCAGACCGGCTTGCACTTTCCGCAGCGCAGGCAGTTCTTGACCATCTCCGAAATCGTGCCGATCTCGGACTGCTCCATGATCAGCGACTCGGTGCCGAGCAGGCTGAACGACGGCGTGTAGGCATTGCCCATGTCGCCGCCGGGCATCAGCTTGCCCTTGTTGAAACGGCCTTCCGGATCGACCTTCTGCTTGTAGGCGCGGAAAGGCGCCAGTTCGGCCTCGGTTAGGAATTCGAGCTTGGTGATCCCGATCCCGTGCTCACCGGAAATCACCCCATCCAGACCCCGCGCCAGATGCATGATGCGATCGACGGCCTTGTGGGCCGTTTGCAGCATCTCGTAGTTGTCGGAGTTGACCGGGATGTTGGTGTGCACGTTGCCATCGCCGGCGTGCATGTGCAGCGCGACGAAAACGCGGCCGCGCAGGACATCCTTATGTATGGTCTCGATGCGCTCCAGAATCGGGCGATAGAGCGAACCGTCGAAAATCTTGGACAGGCGGGCCTTCAACTCCTGCTTCCAGGAGGTGCGCACGGAGAAGTCCTGCAGACGGTGGAAGAGCTTGGGATCGGCAGCCTTGTTGGTCAGTTCGCCAGCGGCCACGCCGAATTCGGCAAACTGCGCCTCGGCCTCGGCCAGCGGCAGATCCAGGTTGTCGAGCAACCAGGCCCAGCGACGGCGCACGGCGGCGACGTAATCCAGGGCGGCCTGGCGGCGGTCACCGATCAGGACGCTCTTGTCGACATTGGCATCGCCCTCATGCAGGGGCAGATCGGCCGAGAGGAAGACGGTCAACGCGTCGCAGAGGGCCAATTTGTTCTGCGTGGACAGCTCGATGTTGATGCGCTCGATGCCGTCGCAATATTCGCCCATGCGCGGCAGCGGAATCACCACGTCTTCATTGACCTTGAAGGCGTTGGTGTGACGCGAAATGGCCGCAGTCCGCGAACGGTCCAGCCAGAATTTCTTGCGCGTTTCGGCGTCGACCGCAATGAAGCCCTCGGCGGCACGCAGGTTGCACATGCGCACGACTTCCGACGCGGCCTTCATCACGGCGTCTTCGTCGTGACCGACGATGTCGCCGATCAGCACCATTTTCGGGCGACCGTGGCGCTTGGCCTTGGTCGCGTAGCCGACGGCCTTCACATAGCGCTCGTCGAGGTGCTCCAGACCGGCCAGCTGGACGCCGGCCGCATGCCCGGCACCGCCCGGCTTGAAGTAATCGGTAATTTCAACGATGGCCGGCACGGCTTCGCGAACCTGGCCGAAGAACTCCAGACAGACGGTCCGCGCCACAGGCGGCATCTTGTGCAGCACCCAGCGCGCCGCGACGATGATGCCGTCGGTGCCTTCCTTCTGCACACCCGGCACGCCACCGAGGAACTTGTCGGTAACGTCCTTGCCCAGACCGACCTTGCGGCAGGCCGCACCCGGCATGGTCAGGATTTCTTCCTTGAGCAGCTTCTTGCCGCTCGGGTCGAAACGCTTCAGGCGGAATTCGACTTTTTCCTGCTCGTGAATCTTGCCGTAGTTGTGGTTCAGGCGTTCGACTTCCAGCCAGTTGCCGTCCGGATCGACCATCTTCCACCAGGCCAGGTTGTCGAGCGCGGTTCCCCACAGCACGGCCTTCTTGCCACCGGCGTTCATCGCAATGTTGCCGCCGATACAGGAGGCCGAGGCCGAGGTCGGGTCGACGGCAAAGACGCGGCCGGCCAGCGAGGCGGCTTCGGAGACACGGTCGGTGACCACGCCGGCACCCGTACGGATGGTGGCGTAGGCTTCCGTATGCCCCGGGAGAACGACATTCTCGACCGGGCTCATGTCGATCAGCTTTTCCGTGTTGATCACGGCAGAGTAGGGCGTCAGCGGCACGGCGCCGCCGGTATAGCCGGTACCGCCCCCACGCGGGATGATGGTCAGGCCGGCTTCGATACAGCCGCGCACCAGATGGCCGATTTCTTCCTCGGTATCCGGATAGAGAACCACGAAGGGATATTCGACGCGCCAGTCGGTGGCATCGGTCACGTGCGAAACGCGGGCCAGGCCGTCGAAGGCGATGTTGTCCTTGCGCGTATGCTTGCCGAGGACCTTCTGCACCTTGCGGCGCAAATCCAGGGTTTCGCCAAAGCGGGCTTCGAAGCGGTTAACAGCCTGCTGTGCCGCATCGACCAGGCGCTTGACCTTGGCCGCGCGCTCCGCATCTTCGCCTTCGCTTTCGGCGCGGCGCTTTTCCACTTCGCGCAGGCGATGGCGCAGGGCCGTCACCAAGGCTTCGCGGCGATCGCGGTTGTGCAGCAGATCGTCTTCCAGATACGGGTTGCGCTGCACGACCCAGATGTCGCCCAGGACCTCGTACAGCATGCGGGCGGAGCGACCGGTGACGCGCTCGGCGCGCAGCTCATCGAGCACGGCCCAGTTATCGGCGCCGAGCAGACGGATGACGATCTCACGATCGGAAAACGAGGTGTAGTTGTAGGGGATTTCGCGCAGGCGGGCAGTCATGGCAGCAGCCGGGATCTGTCAAAAGGTGAATTTTACCGTATTGCGGCGCAACACGCGGGGCCGGGTAGACCGGAAGCCCTCAGGAAAGGTTCATTCCTTACAAACATTGACTTTACAGCGCAAAAAACAGGCTTTACTGTCGGCACTCCCGTGCGTTTTCCCACCAACAGGTGATTTTCATGCTTGCAACCCGCTCTCTTTTCCTGCGTTTTACCAGCCTGCTAGCCAGCGCCCTGCTGCTCACCGCCTGTGCCAGCGCGCCCAAGCCGGCTGAGCCGCCCCCCGCCGTCCGCCTGGCCATTGCCCAAACCGAGCGCGGCGTGATGATCTGGCTGCCCGACAATGTCCTCTTCGATTTCGGCAAGGCAGACCTGAACACCACCGAATCCGGCCCCTACCTCGACCGTGTTGTGCAACTTCTGAAGGACAAGACCACGCATAACGTCGCGCTCGAAGGCCACACGGACAGCGTCGGCAGCGCCGCCGCCAACAAGGCCCTGTCGGAAAAGCGCGCAACGGTCGTGCGCGATGCGCTGCTGGCCCGCGGTCTGCCGAAAGAGCGCACCCAGGTGACCGGCCTGGGCGAGGAGAAGCCGATTGCACCGAACGACAGCGAGCTCGGTCGCAAACTCAACCGCCGTGTCGAACTGATCATCCTGGGCGAAACAGTGGAAAACCTGACGCGCGGCGAGCCGGCCAACGCATTTGAAGCCGCTTTCGACAAATTGCGCGATCAACTGGAAGCCAAACTGAAGCGCGAGCCGTCATGAACGATCAACGACGCCATCTCCTGCTGGCCGGGCTGGGCGCGGCCGTGCTGCCGACAGTCGGCCTGGCGCAACATGAAGGCGGCAGCAAGCCGACCCTGGGCGTTGTCCTGGGCGGCGGTTCGGCCCGTGGCTTTGCCCACATTGGCGTGATCAAGGCCATCGAAGCAGCCGGACTCCGCCCCGACGTCATCGTCGGCTGCAGCGCCGGCTCGCTGATCGGCGCCCTCTGGGCCGCCGGCTTTACCGGCAATCAGATGGAAGACCTGGCCCTGAAGGTGCGCGACGAGGAGATCATCGACCTGGTGGCCGGCACCGGCGCCCGTGGCATGGTCACCGGCCGCAGCCTGCAGGACTTCGTCAATCGTCAGGTGCAAAACCGCCCGATCGAAGCCCTGCCGACCCGTTTCATTGCCGTCGCCACACAATTTCCGAGCGGCGAGATGAGCACCTTCTCGCGCGGCGATACCGGCTTTGCCGTCCGGGCCTCCTGTGCCATTCCGGGCGTGTTCATTCCGGCCAGCGATGGGCAGCGGGAATATCTGGACGGCGGGCTGGTCAGCCCGATCCCCGTCCAAACCGCCCGCAAGGCGGGGGCCGAACTGATCGTTGCGGTCGATATCGCCACCCCGGAAACCAATCCGGGCGCCACACCGGGCCTCTATGGATTGCTCCTCCGTTCTTTCGAGATCATGGGCCAATCGCTGCGCACCCACGATGTGGCGCAGGCCGATCTGGTCATCCGCCCGCCCATCGGTCATATCCCGAGCACCGATTTCAATGCCCGCAAGGTCCTGATTGCGGCCGGGCAGCAGGCCGGGGCGCGCATGGCCCCGCTGATCCGCGAACGCCTGGTCCGCAACGTCCGGCGCAAGGGCTGATCAGGCCGGCAAGGCAGCCTGGGCGATCAGCCAGTAACGGGCGGCCTTGCCGAGCAGCATGAACACGGCGCAGGGCAGCCAATGCAGGCGCAGCCAGCCGGCGCCCACGCACAAGGCATCGCCGACAAGGGGCACCCAGGAAAGCAGCAGGGCAGCACTCCCCCAACGTTCAAGCGGTGCCTTGTAAGGCAAGGTCTCGAGTCGCCGCCAGCGGGGCATGTAGCGGCCACAGGCCCAGGAGACCATGCCGCCCGCCGTGTTGCCCAGCGTCGCCAGCAACAGGGCGCTGCTCACCTGTTCCGGATGCTGACTGAGAAATGCCCAGAGCAATGCTTCCGAACTGACCGGCAGGACGGTCGACGCGAGAAAACTGGCCAAAACCAGGCCGGCAAGTCCTTGTTCTGCCGTGACGTTTAGCCACTCCACCCGTAGAATCTCCTTTTTTCCTCACGTTGAGCCAGCACGATGCACCCGGATTATCTCGAAAAAGTCCTGAATGCCCAGGTCTATGATGTGGCGGTCGAAACGCCGCTCGACCTGGCCGCCAACCTTTCGACCCGCGTGCACAACAAGATTTGGCTGAAGCGCGAGGACATGCAGCCGGTGTTTTCCTTCAAGCTGCGGGGCGCTTACAACAAGATTGCCAGCCTCTCGGCCGAGAAGCTCAAGCGCGGCGTGATCTGTGCGTCCGCCGGCAATCACGCGCAAGGCGTCGCCCTCTCGGCCAGCAAGATCGGCTGCCGCGCCGTCATCGTGATGCCGGAAACCACCCCGGCGATCAAGATCGAAGCCGTGCGCCGCCGGGGCGGTGAGGTCGTCCTGGCCGGTACCTCCTACGACGACGCGTATGCAAAAGCGCTGGAGCTGGAAAAATCCGAGAAGCTGACCTTCGTCCATCCCTTCGACGATCCGGAAGTGATCGCCGGCCAGGGCACGGTCGCCCTCGAAGTCCTGCGCCAGCACGCCCGCCACAACGGGCCGATTCATGCCGTCTTCTGCGCCATCGGCGGCGGCGGTCTGGCGGCGGGGGTCGCGGCCTACATCAAGCGCCTGCGTCCGGAAATCAAGGTCATCGGCGTCGAGACTTTCGATGCCGATGCAATGCGTCAGTCCCTGGCGGCAGGCAAACGCGTGCGTCTGGAGCAGGTCGGCCTGTTTGCAGACGGTACGGCGGTCAAGATGGTCGGTGAAGAGACCTTCCGGGTCTGCAAGGAATTCCTCGATGAGGTGATCCTGGTCGATACGGATGCCATCTGCGCCGCGATCAAGGATGTCTTCGAAGACACCCGTTCCATTCTCGAACCGTCGGGCGCGCTGGCCGTTGCCGGGGCCAAGGAATACGCCCGTCAGCACAAGCTGAAGGACAAGAATCTGGTAGCGGTGACCTCCGGTGCCAACATGAACTTCGACCGCCTGCGCTTCGTCGCCGAACGGGCCGAAATCGGCGAACAGCGCGAGGCCGTCTTTGCCGCCACGCTGCCGGAAAAGCCGGGTGCCTACAAGAAGTTCCTGTCCCTGATCGGCAACCGGAACATCACCGAATTCAACTACCGCTACCACGACGACCGCGCGGCACACATCTTTGTCGGCATTCAGGTTGCCGACCGCAAGGAAACGCACAAGCTGGTCGATAGCCTGCAAAAGCACGGCTACCCGACCATCGACCTGACCGATGACGAAATGGCCAAGAACCATGTGCGCCATCTGGTCGGCGGGCATGCCCCGCGCGCCTGCGGCGAACCGGCCAGCGGCCTGAAGGAGCTGATCTACCGTTTCGAATTCCCGGAACGCCCGGGTGCGCTGATGAATTTCCTGAACCGCATGAGTGCCGGCTGGAACATCAGCCTCTTCCACTACCGCAACCACGGCGCCGACTACGGTCGCGTGCTGGTCGGCATGCAGGTGCCCGAGCACGACATGGCGGCCTTCCGCCAGTTCCTCGACGATCTGGGCTACGCCTACTGGGACGAGAACGCCAACCCGGCGTACCAGCTCTTCCTCGGCTGATCTGTCGCGGGCCGGGCCCGCACCATCCGGAGTCCATTTTGGGGCCTGGGCGGCGGTCGACCGTCGCCCAGGCCCTCAATCCGTCTACACGGTCACGACAATCCGGCCATCGATGCCGCCCGCCCGCATGCGGTCGAAAATGGCGTTGATGTTATCCAGGCGATCCATGCTGTAGTGCGCCTGCACCTTGCCTTCACCGGCAAACATCAGCGACTCCTGCAAATCCTTGCGCGTCCCGACGATGGAGCCCCGCACGGTCTTGGCGTTCAGCACCACGTCGAAAATCGGCAGTTCGAAACCGCCCGGCGGCAAGCCGACCAGGGACATCGTCCCCCGCTTGTGCAGCATGCCCACGCCCTGGTTGAATGCCGCCCGCGAAACGGCCGTCACCAGCACGCCATGCGCGCCGCGAATCTGCTTCTGCACCTGTTGCACCGGATCATCGGTCAGGGCATTGATCGTCTCATCCGCCCCCAGACTGCGCGCCAGCGCCAGTTTTTCCGGTGTCACATCGACGGCGATCACGTGAAAGCCCATGGCCTTGGCGTATTGCACCGCCATGTGACCGAGGCCGCCAATGCCGGAGATCACCACCCAGTCGCCCGGCTTGCAATCGAGCACTTTGAGACCCTTATAGACGGTGACGCCGGCACACAGGACCGGCGCCGCCGGTTCGAAAGCCAGGCTGTCCGGCAATTTGCCAACATAAGCGGGATCGGCCAGGACATATTCGGCATAGCCGCCATTCACCGAGTAGCCGGTCATCTGCTGGCTGTCGCACAGGGTTTCCCAGCCGGTGATGCAATGTTCGCAGTGACCGCAGGCCGTATGCAGCCAGGGCACGCCAACGCGGTCGCCCTCCTTGACCCAGGTCACACCGGCCCCGACCTTGGCGACATAGCCCACGCCTTCGTGGCCGGGAATGAAGGGCAGGGGCGGCTTGACCGGCCAATCCCCTTCTGCGGCATGCAGGTCGGTGTGACACACGCCGGATGCTTCGATCTTGACGAGAATCTGGCCGGGCGGCACCTCGGGAACGGGGACAGATTCAATCACCAGCGGCTGCCCGAAGGCATGGACGACCGCTGCTTTCATGTATTCAGCCATGATGCGACCTCCTTGATCACGATCCGCCAACAATACGGCGTCATGGCTTCACTCTACGCCGCTGATGCCGCAGCACTTTGCGGCAAGTCAAGGCCTGTTATTCTTTTTGGAAATTAATTTGTGAAAATCAATTCTTTTACCGAATAACTCGATTTTCCTAGACTGCACGCATCCCTTCTCGTTGCCGCCTTTGGAGAACATGATGCGCAAAATTGCCCTGATCACCGCGTTGACCGCCGCCCTCGGCCTCGGTCAGGCCCTCGCCCAAACCACGCTCCTCAACGTCTCCTACGACCCGACGCGCGAGCTGTACAAGGACTTCAACGCCGCCTTCAACAAGCACTGGCAGGCCAAGACCGGGCAGGATGTCAAAGTCCGTCAGTCGCATGGCGGTTCCGGCAAACAGGCGCGCTCGGTGGCCGATGGCCTCGAGGCCGATGTCGTGACGCTGGCCCTGGGCTACGACATCGACGCCCTGGCCGAAAAGAAGCTGATCCCGGCCGACTGGCAGAAACGTTTCCCGAACAATGCCTCGCCCTACACCTCGACCATCGTCTTCCTGGTCCGCAAGGGCAATCCCAAGGCCATCAAGGATTGGGGCGATCTCGCCAAACCCGGCGTCGGCGTCATCACGCCGAATCCAAAGACCTCAGGCGGTGCCCGCTGGAACTACCTGGCGGCCTGGGCCTGGGCATTGAAGCAACCGGGCGGCAACGAACAAAAAGCCAAGGATTTCCTGGCCAGCATTTTCCGCAACGTGCCTGTGCTCGATACCGGCGCCCGGGGCGCCACCACGACCTTCGTCGAGCGCGGCCTGGGCGATGTGCTGATTGCCTGGGAAAACGAGGCCATGCTGGCGGTCAACGAGTTGGGCAAGGACAAATTCGAACTCATCTACCCCAGCCTCTCCATCCTCGCCGAACCGCCGGTCGCCGTCATCGACAAGGTGGTCGAAAAACGCGGCACGCGCCTGACGGCACAGGCCTATCTCGACTATCTGTATTCCGAAGAAGGCCAGCAGATCGCTGCCCGCCACTACTACCGCCCGACCCACCCGAAGGTAGCCGCAGCCTACGCCAAGCAGTTCCCCAAGCTCAAGCTGGTGACCATCGACGACACCTTCGGCGGCTGGCAGCAGGCCCAGAAGGCCCATTTTGCCGATGGCGCCACCTTCGACCAGATTTATCTCAAGAAATAAGGACCCTGCCATGCCGGTCGAAGACCTGATCCATCACGTCAATCTCACCGGCCTGGCCGGTGAGGGCAGCCTCTACCAGACAGGCGACCACGTCGCCGCCTGGTTTGGCGGCCTGCACCTGCACTCGCTGTTCGAGCCGGTGGCCGATCTCGAGCGTGAGCAGATCGTCGGGCATATCGCCCACCTGAGCGCCCACGATGCGGACGGCCAAGCGGTGCCGACGGTCGACGCCTACGCACGGCTCGAAACCGACGCTGCCGTGGTTCAGTTCGATCGTCTGAGCCGCACCCTCCACGCCCTGAATTTCCTGGCCCAGCGCCAATGGGCGGGGGGCTTCCTGCAACTCGCCGTGCATCCGCGCCACTTGAGCGCCGTGCGCCAGGACCATGGCCTGGTTTTCGAAGCCATCCTCAAACGCTGCGGCCTGGCACCGGAAGACATCCTGCTCGATGTCCGCGGCAGCGATCTGAGCGCCCCCGCCGTGCAGCAGGCGCTCGCCAACTATCGACAGCGGGGCTACCGCATTTCCGCCCCCTGGCCATACCCTGCCGGGGTGCCCATCGATCAGGTCGTGCATGATGCCGGGGCAAGTGCAGCGGGCAACACCCAAGCACTTCCCAGACGGCTCGCAAACGGCCTCCTGCACGCTGGAGATCTGGCCATCTTCCGCCAGGCCGGCTTCCGGCTCGCCTGCGGCCCGCTCATCGGTCGGCCCGAATCACGCTGCCGCACCACCCACAGCCGGCTCTGACTCCCCTACAATGCACTTCATTCATTCCCTGACATCACGACCATGAAAATCGCTCAGAACATCACCGAACTCGTCGGCAACACCCCGCTTGTCCAGATCAACCGCCTGCCCGAAGGCACCGGCGCCCGCGTCGTCGCCAAGCTGGAGTTCTTCAACCCGGGGCACAGCGTCAAGGATCGCATCGCCGTGGCCATGCTCGACGCCGCCATCGCCGCCGGCAAGATCGGTCCGGACACCGTGGTGCTGGAGCCCACCTCCGGCAACACGGGCATCGGCCTCGCCATGGTCTGCGCCGCGCGCGGCATCAAGGCCGCGTTCGTGATGCCGGAAACCATGAGCCGTGAGCGCAAGCTGCTCTTGAAAGCCTATGGTGCCGAACTGATCCTCACCCCGGGTCCGGAAGGCATGGGCGGCGCCATCGCCAAGGCCAAGGCACTGGCCGAGAGCGATGCCAAGTATTTCATTCCGCAGCAGTTCGAAAACCCGGCCAATCCGGAAATCCACCGCAACACGACGGCCGAGGAAATCTGGCGCGACACCGACGGTCAGGTCGATATCTTCGTGGCCGGCGTCGGCACGGGCGGTACCGTGACCGGGGTCGGTGAAGTGCTCAAGGCGAAAAAGCCGGGCGTGCAGGTCGTGGCTGTCGAGCCGGATGCCTCGCCGGTCCTCTCCGGCGGCCAGAAGGGGCCGCACCCGATCCAGGGCATCGGCGCCGGCTTCGTGCCAGGCGTGCTCAACACCGGCGTCTACGACGAGGTGATCCGCGTCAAGAACGACGACGCTTTCGCCACCGCCCGCGCCATGGCCACCGAAGAAGGCCTGCTCGTCGGCATTTCCTCGGGCGCCGCCACCTTCGCCGCACTCGAACTGGCCAAGCGCCCGGAAAACGCCGGCAAGCTGATCGTCGTGATCATTCCCTCCTTCGGCGAACGCTACCTGTCGACCGCCCTCTACCAGCATCTCGAGGTCTGAGCCGGGTGTCATCGTTCACCGATCCGATCGACCGGCAGGGCACGGACTCCATCAAATGGGGGAAGTACGCCGGTCGCGACATCCTGCCGCTCTGGGTGGCGGACATGGATTTCGCCGCCCCGCCGGCCGTCCTGGCGGCCTTGCAGGCACGTGTCGCCCATGGCGTCTTCGGCTACGGGCAAAGCTCGCCCGCTGCCAATGCGGCCGTCCGCGATCACCTGCAGCGTCATTACGACTGGGCCATTGAGCCGGACTGGATTGTCTGGCTGCCCGGCCTCGTGACGGGGTTCAACCTCGCCTGCCGCCTCGGACAAGGCGAGGTGCTGACCGCCGGCCCGGTCTATCCGCCCTTTTTCAGCGCCCCGCGCCATGCCGGCCGGACCTTGCGCCGGGTCGATCTGGTGTGCGATGCGGAGCACCGCTGGCACTGGGACTTTTCGGCCCTGAACGCGGCGTTGACCGTCGGCGAGCCGACCCCCGCTACGGCAGCGGGTGAACGCCTGTTGATGCTCTGCCATCCGCACAATCCGGTGGGCCGCTGCTGGTCGCGCCCGGAGCTCGAACGCCTGGCCGAACTGGCCGAAACCCATGACCTGCTGGTGTGTTCCGACGAGATTCATTGCGGCCTGGTACTGGAAGAAGGGCAGCGACACATCCCGTTTGCCAGCCTGTCCCCGGCCATGGCCCGGCGCACCATCACCCTGATGGCGCCCTCGAAGACCTTCAACATCCCTGGTCTCGGTTGCGCCTTCGCCGTCATTCCCGATCCGGCCCTGCGCCGGCGCTTCCTGCGCGTCATGGACGGCATCATCCCGCACGTCAACGTGCTCGGCATGGTGGCCTGCGAAGCCGCCTACCGGGACAGCGACGATTGGCACCGGGAACTGATCGCCACCCTGCGCCGCCATCGCGACCGCATCCAGGCGACGGTCGACCGCCTGCCGGGCATCAAAATGAGCCCGCTGGAAGCCACGTACCTGGCCTGGCTCGATGTGCGCGCATTGAATCTGCCCAACCCGCACGCCCATTTCGAGGCACACGGCCTCGGTTTGTCCGACGGGGCGGATTTCGGCGCACCGGGTTGGCTACGCCTCAATTTCGGCTGCACCGAGGCCACCCTGGACCTCGCCCTGCAACGTCTGGAAATTGCCTGGCGCGCCGCCACCGCATGAGCACACTCGCATGAACGCCTACCTGTGGAGCTTGTTTGCACTGGTCACGGCCCTCTTCGGGCAGGCCATCGCAGCCGGCCAGGCCTTCGACATCGCCACCCGCAAGGGGGGTCGTCACCGGGCTGCAGCCTTCGCCCTGTTCGTAGCCAGCCTGGTGCTCACCCTGCAGCACGGTTACGCCTTTGAACTGGCGCTACGCACCGGCCTGTTCGATTTTCGCCAGAGCATCCTCGCCGCGCTGAGCGGCGTCTGTGCTGCGCTCGGGCTTTACGCCCTGCGCCGCAACAGCTGACTCAGGCGATGCGGACTGCGCCGGCCTCGGTGACCAGCCAGTCCAGCCGCTGATCGTGCGCCTCGGGCCGGATCGAGGGCAGGCGGTTGATCTCGAAGCCCACCCCCACGGCGAGCGGGCGCGGCGACAAGGCCGCCAGGGTGCGATCGAAGAAACCGCCGCCATAACCCAGGCGATAGCCCGCTGCATCAAAACCGTTCAGGGGCAGGAGTATCAGGTCCGGGATCACAAACGGCCCATCGATCGGGGTCGGGATGCCGTAGCGATCCGGCTGCAGGGTCGTCTCTGCTGTCCAGGCACGAAAGGCCAGGGGCTGCGCCGCCTCGACCACCACCGGCAAGGCGGCCAGCGTACCGGCGCGGGCCCACGGTGCGAGCACGGCCCGCACGTCCGGCTCATGCTTGATCGGCCAGCACACGGCCACACAGGCAGGGCGGGGCAGGCTGACCAGCAGATGGGCGACGATCTGCGCCGACACCTCGGCATGCACCGCCGCAGCGAGGGCGGCCCGCCGGGCCACCATCTCGCGCCGCATCGCCTGTCGCCAGGCCGTGTTATCCTCGTCCAGATGTGTCATTGGTCTAATCTAGCATGAAGTATCGCGTTCTCTGCCTGGGTCTGTTGCTGACCCTGCCCTCGTTCTCCACCCTGGCTCAGGACAGCCGCGACACGGCCTTCCTCCTGGCCCGCGATGCCTTCCGCGCAGGGGACCGCAACAAGCTGGAGCGGGCCACCAGCCAGCTCGGCAACCACGAGCTGGCCCCCTACGCCGAAAACTACCGCCTGCGCATGTGGATGGACCAGGGCGACAGCGCCAGCCTGCGCGCCTTCCTCGAGCGCAACGACAAGACCTACGTCGCCGAAAAGCTGCGTGCCGACTGGGTCCGCTGGCTGGGTAAGCGCGCGGCATGGAATGAAATCGACACGGAATACCCCCGCCTGCTGGCGCCGGAACCCGATGTCAGCTGCTACGCCCAGCAGGCCCGCCTGGCCCGCGACGATCGCAGCGTCCTCGATGAAGCAGAAAAGCTCTGGGCGACCCAGCTGGAAACCCCGGAACCCTGCCGCCCGGTGCTCGATGCCGTGGTCAATGCCCAGCGCCTGTCCGTCGATGATGTCTGGACCCGCGCCCGCAAGCAGATTGAAATCAACCGCCCGGCCCAGGCCCGCAGCACGCTGGCCTATCTGCCGGATGCCCAGGCTCCGGATGGCCGCAGCTTTGAACAGGCCACCAGCAGCCCGGCCAGCTATCTAGCCAAACTCGGCAGCAACTGGGCTGCCACCCGCGCCGGACGCGAACTGACCGCCTTCGCCCTGGCCCGTCAGGCCGCCAGCGATCCTCGCGCCACTGCCGAGATCCTGGAGCGGATCAAGGGCCAGCTCAAGGACAGCGAGCGCCAGTGGGCCTGGAGCCAGATTGCCCTTCAAGGCGCCAAGAAACATCTCTCGGAAACGCTTTCCTGGTATGCCGCTGCCGGCAAGACGCCGCTCTCCGACGATGCTGCCCAATGGAAAGTCCGGGCCGCCCTGCGCAATCAGGAATGGGGCGTGGTCCATCGCACCATCGAAGCCATGCCGCCGGCGCTGGCCAGCCAGCCGGAATGGATCTACTGGCTGGGCCGCGCCCACAAGGCCGGCGGTCGCACCACGGATGCCGATGCCCTGTTCGAGAAAATCGCCGGCCAGGCCAATTTCTACGGCAACCTGGCCGATGAGGAACTGGGCCGCGCCATCATGCCGCCGCCCAAGGCAAGCGCCCCCAGCAACGAAGAACAGCGCGCCGCCCGCGACAATCCGGCTTTGCGGCGGGCACTCGCCTTTTTCCGCCTCGACATGCGAACCGAAGCCGTCCGCGAATGGAACTGGGCCTTGCGCGGCATGAACGACCGCGAATTGCTGGCCGCCGCGCAACTGGCCAAGTCCAACCAGATCTGGGACCGCGCCATCAATACCGCCGACCGGACCAAGAACGAGCACGACTACACCCTGCGCTTCCTCGCCCCTTACGGCGAACAGGTCCGGCCTGCGGCACGCCATCAGTCCGTCGACGACGCCTGGGTCTATGGCCTGATGCGCCAGGAAAGCCGCTTCATCACCAGCGCCAAGTCGACTGTGGGCGCCTCCGGCCTGATGCAACTGATGCCGGCGACCGCCAAATGGGTAGCCAAAAAGATCGGCCTGAAAAACTACGACCACAGCCAGGTGCACGATACGCAAACCAATGTGCTGCTTGGCACCAGCTACATGCGCCTGGTCCTGGAAAACCTCGATAACCATCCGGTCCTGGCCTCGGCGGCCTACAACGCGGGCCCCGGTCGCGCCCGCAAATGGCGCGCCGACTGGGCACTGGAGGGCGCAATCTACGCTGAAACCATCCCCTTCTCCGAAACGCGGGACTACGTGAAGAAGGTGCTCAGCAACGCGGTTTATTACTCGGCCCTGTTCAACGGCAAGCCGGATTCGCTCAAGGCTCGCCTGGGTGTCGTCGCGGCGCGCACGTCCGATACGCCCAAGGACGCCGATTTGCCTTAAAATTCAAGTTTTTCGAATAAAAGTTTCCGGGGTTCCACATGGACATCAAGAAGGTCTTGTTGCTGGGGGGTAGCGGTTTCATCGGTACCTACATCGCCAATCGACTGTCGCAACGTGGCATCGAGGTCACCATCCCGACCCGCCGCCGCGAGCGCACGAAGGCGCTGATCATCCAGCCGGGCGTCGAGATGATCGAAGCCAACATCCATTGCCCGGACACGCTGACCGAGCTGGTTGGCCGTCACGATGCCGTGATCAATCTGGTCGGCATCCTGCACAGCCGCGACGTCAAGCTGCCGTACAGCGACGATTTCGCTCAGGCCCACGTCGAACTGCCGAAGAAGATCATCGCCGCCTGCAAGGCCACCGGCGTGCGTCGCCTGGTGCACATGAGCGCCCTCAAGGCCGACAGCAACGGTCCGTCCGAGTACCTGTGCTCCAAGGGTGATGGTGAAGCCCTCGTGCAGGCCGCTCAGGGCGCTCTGGATGTGACCATCTTCCGCCCGTCCGTGATCTTCGGTCTGGGTGATTCCTTCCTGTCGCTGTTCGCCAGCGCCCTGAAGAAGCTGCCGGTCTTCCCGCTCGGCTTCGGTCATGCCCGCTTCCAGCCAGTGTGGGCCGCCGACGTGGCCGATGCCTTCGTCGATGCGCTGTTCAATGCCGCCACCGTCGGTCAGACTTACGAACTCGTCGGCCCGAAGACCTACACCCTGCGCGAGCTGGTCGATTACACCGCCGAACTGAGCGGCAGCAAGGCCCGCATCATCGCCCTCTCCGAAGGCTGGGCGTACCTGCAGGCCGGTCTGGCCTGGCTGGCACCGAGCCCCGTCCTGTCGCCGGACAACCTGCGCTCCATGCAGGTCGACAGCGTGGCCGATAACGCCAACCTGGCACCGGCCAACTGGCGTCCGACGGCGCTGGAATCCATTGCGCCGAGCTACGTGGGACGCAGCACGCCGAAGGGCAAGCTGGACAGCTTCCGCTTCCGCGCCGGGCGCTAAGCGCCCCGGGCAACGGTCGTGCAGATCTACACCGTCGGCGGCGCCGTCCGTGACGAACTGCTCGGCCGTGACAGCGCCGACCGCGACTATGTCGTCGTCGGCGCCACGCCGGACGCCATGCTGGCCGCGGGCTATCGCCCGGTCGGCAAGGACTTTCCGGTCTTCCTGCATCCGCAGACCCATGAGGAATATGCGCTCGCCCGAACCGAGCGCAAATCCGGGCATGGCTACCACGGCTTCGTTTTCCATACGGCCCCCGATGTCACGCTGGACGAGGACCTCGCCCGCCGCGACCTGACCATCAACGCGATGGCCAAAGGCGCGGATGGACGCATCGTCGACCCATTCGACGGTCAACGCGATCTAGCGGGCAAAATCCTCCGCCATGTCGGACCGGCCTTTGCAGAAGACCCGGTCCGCATCCTGCGCCTGGCACGCTTTGCCGCACGCTTCCATGATTTTTCGGTCGCCCCGGAAACCCTGGTCCTGATGCGCCAGATGGTCGCGTGTGGCGAAGTCGATCATCTGGTCCCGGAGCGGGTCTGGCAGGAACTGGCCAAAGGTCTGATGGAAACCCGCCCGTCGCGCATGATCAGCGTGCTGCGTGAGTGCGGGGCCCTGGCCCGCCTGTTGCCGGAAGTCGATGCCCTGTTCGGCGTCCCGCAGCGGGCCGACTATCACCCGGAAATCGACGCCGGTATCCACACCCTGATGGTGATCGATCAGTCGGCTCAGTATGGCTATGACCTGCCCGTGCGCTTCGCCGGCCTGACGCACGATCTCGGCAAGGCCACCACACCCGCCGATATCCTGCCCCGTCACCTCGGCCATGAAGAACGCAGCGTCACCGCCTGCACGGCACTCTGCGCCCGCCTGCGCGTGCCCAACGACTGCCGCGACCTGGCCTTGATCATGGCCCGCTACCACGGCTTGATTCATCGGGCGGATACCCTGCGGGCGGCCACCCTGGTCGATCTCTTCGAAAAATCGGATGCCCTGCGCCGGCCAGCGCGCTTCGAACAGTTACTGGAAGCTTGCCGCTGCGATTACACCGGGCGCCTGGGCTGGGAAAACAAGGCTTACGAGACTCCCGCACTGGTGCGTCAGGCCCTGGCGGCGGTCAACGGCGTCGATGCAGGCAAAATCGCGGCATCCACCACAGAGCGCGGGCGTATTCCGGAACGCATCCGTGAGGCCCGGATCACCGCCGTGCGGACGGCGCTAAATCAGCCGGCCGATGAGCCAGAGCAGCAGTGAAAACAGAATGACCGAGACAAAGGGAAAATAATAGGTACGCCCCTTGAACCGGCAGGCCAGATCACCCGGCAATTGTCCAAAACGAATGAAGCGCGCCAGATGGGGGCTCAACATGCCGAGCACGAAAATGGCGATCACCAGGGTCAGGATCCACTTCAGCATGCACAGGCCCGTTTCCAAAAACACCCATTAGAACACGCCCCAACGCCATGACACCACGGATCACCACGCAGTCCATCGACGGCCTCGAAGTCTTTTCCTGCCATCCAGCCAAACCCAACGGCCAGCCGCCGCTTGTTTTCGTGCATGGTGCCTTTGCCGGCGGCTGGATGTGGACGGAAACCTTCATGCCCTGGCTTGCTCAGGCCGGCTATACCTGTCATGCCCTGTCCTTGCGCGGCCATGGCGGCAGCGCCGGGCGTGACCGCATCGACTGGCACTCCATTGCCGACTATGTCGACGACCTGCACCGCGTCGTCGCCACGCTGGACAGCCTGCCAGTCCTGGTTGGCCACTCGATGGGCGGCTTTGTCGTTCAGAAATATCTGGAACGTCATCACGCCGCCGGTGTCGTCCTGCTCTGCTCGGTGCCGCCGCAAGGCCTGATTGCCGCCCAGTTCCACCTGCTGTTCCAGAAGCCGCAGCTGTTCATGGACATCAACCGCATCATGGCCGGCAATTACGCAGACACGGAAATCCTGCGCGAAGCCCTGTTTGCCGGCGAGGTCGATGAAACCATGCTCGCCACCTGGCTGACCCAGATGCAGACCGAATCGCATCGGGCGCTCTGGGACATGTCCATGTTCAACCTGCCCAACCTGGCCGCCATGCATCGCCCGCCGATGCTCATTCTTGGTGCCGAACACGATGTGCTGGTCCCCGCTTTTCTGGTCCAGACAGCCGCTCAGACCTACGGCAAGACGGCACACATTTTCCGCGAGATGGGTCACGCCGTGACCCACGAAAAAGAATGGCCGCTGGTCGCGGCCACCTTGAAGGACTGGCTGGATACGCTACCTGCCAGTCAGCGCGCGTAAGGCGCGTCAGACCTTGATATCGACGCTGTTGCCGAGATTCGGCGGATTACTCGGCACCTTGGGCAGCGCATCAATCAACTGCTGCGCTGTCTGAGCCTGCTGGTCCAGGGCCTTCTTCATGACCAGCGTGCCCACCGCATCGCCGGTCTGGGCTTGTGAGAGGGCAGAACTGAGGCTGCCAACAGATGCGATGTCCATGATGCGTCCTTGCGTGCGTTGATGCTTTCACTTTAGGCAGGAAACCCGGTTTAGGCAAATTGGCCGGCTTTTTACAGTCGACCGCAGCGATCGCCCATCGTGAAGCCCAGCAAGCTGGTCTCAATCCCTCGACCCAGGGCCATGACCTTGAACAGTTCGCCCATCTCGTGCGGCATCAGGAGTTTGCCGACGGCCGCCGAGGCGCGCAGGTAATCCGGCGTATCGACCGGAATCTGGGCCAGGCAGTCGAGAATGCCGCAGTTGATCAGAAATTGGCCTTGATTCGTGTAGCCCAGCAATTCGAGGCCGCTGGCGTGCGCGGCGGCAATGACGGCCGTGAAATCGACATGCACCGTGACATCCTGCAGGCCCGGCAGATAGAAGGGATCGGGATGCGCATGGTGCCGGTAGTGACACATCAGCGTACCGCGGCCGCGCTGCGGATGGTAAAACTCCCGGCGCGGAAAACCATAGTCGATGAGCAGCAGGGCACCGCAATCGAGACGATGCCCCCATTCGGCCGCCCAGGCCCGCACGGCCAGGCTGATCTCGCTCTCGAAACCCGGCGGAAGCTGGCACTGCGCGCCGATTTCTTCAGCGGCCGCCAGCAGGGTGCCACTGGCCGGACGATCCGCCCAAACGAATCCGCCAGCATCATCCAGCCCAACGCCGCGCACAGCGATACCCGTTTCCTGCCAGGCCACGATGTCCGCCGGCATGGCATCGAGCAGCTCATTGGCCACGACAACGCCGCTGAAGCGGGTCGGCAACGCATCCAGCCAGCGCACACGGGCCAGCAAATGGGGCGCTGCCGCGGCGATCGTCGCCTGCTGACGTTCACGCAGATCGGCCGACAGATCCAGGATGCAATACTCGGTCGGCAATTGCCCCAGACGCTCCAGTTCGAGCAACAGGTCGGCTGCCAGTCGTCCGGTTCCGGCGCCAATCTCAAGCACGCTCGGCACCGATACCGCCATCACCTGCGCCACCTGTTGCGCCAGCGCCTGGCCAAACAGGCCGGTCATACCCGGGGCCGTGACGAAATCGCCCGCCGCACCAAACTTGCGCGCCCCTGCCGTGTAATAGCCCAGGCCCGGCGCATAGAGCAGGCCTTCCATGAAACGGGAGAAGGGCAGCCAGCCGCCGTTGCCGGCGATCTCACGCCGAAGCAGATCGGTCAAACGGGCACTGTGGGCAAGGGCGTCGGGGGTGGCGTCGGGCAGGGACATCGGTGCGCTTCGGGAAAAAGGTCAATTTTAGCCCGCGCAAACACGGTAAACTTGCCGTTTTTTCCGGTCGACCGCCGAAAACACGGCGAATCCGCATCATGACCCACTCCAATACCCTCCTGAAGCTCCGCAAACTCCTCGAAGGCCGCGTTGGCAAAGCCATTGGCGACTACAACATGATCGAGGAGGGGGATTCCATTCTGGTCTGCCTGTCCGGCGGCAAGGATTCCTACACGCTGCTCGACATGCTGATGGCGCTGCAAAAGCGCGCCCCCGTGAAGTTCCGCCTGATTGCGATGAACCTGGATCAGAAGCAGCCGGGCTTCCCCGAACACGTACTGCCGCAGTACCTGGGCGGACTGGGCATCGACTTCCGGATCGTTGAAGCGGACACCTACTCCATCGTCAAGGAGAAGATCCCGGAAGGCAAGACCACCTGCTCCCTGTGCTCCCGCCTGCGCCGCGGCATCATTTACAAGACGGCGAAGGAACTGGGCTGCAACAAGATCGCCCTCGGCCACCATCGCGATGACATGGTGCACACGCTTTTCCTGAACATGCTGTTCGGCGGCAAGATCAAGGCCATGCCGCCCAAGCTGGTGACCGACGACAAAGCCCATGTGGTCATCCGTCCGCTCGCCTACTGCGCGGAAGCCGATATCGCCAAATACGCGCGCGGCATGGAGTTTCCGATCATTCCGTGCAACCTCTGCGGCTCCCAGGAAAACCTGCAGCGCCAGAAGATCAAGGAAATGATGGCGGAGTGGGACAAGCGCTTCCCCGGCCGTACGGAATCGGTGTTCACCGCCATGCAGAACGTGGTGCCCTCCCACCTGGGCGACAACGCCCTCTTCGACTTCCGCAACCTCACGCTCGACACCGAGGTCGAAGAGGGGGATATTGCTTTTGATCGCGAAGACATGCCAATGTCCGGTACCATCCCGATTAACCTGATGGGATAAATCTGCCGCCGCCATGACCGCCACGCCTCGCACCTGCGCCATCCTGTTTGCCGACGTTGCCGGCAGCGCGCGGCTATACGAGCGGCTGGACGAGTCCACCCTGGGTCACGGTATCGACCGTTGCCTGAAGCGGATTCGTAATGTCATCGAGGGGATGGGCGGGAGCATCACCCATCAGGTCGGTGACGAAGTGCTGGCGATCTTTGATGAAGCCGAGGATGCCTGCCAGGCAGCCCTTGAAATGCAGCAGCGCATTGCCGATCTCCCGCCGCTCAAAGGCGTGCAATTTGGTATCCGCGTCGGCATGCACGTGGGCGGCACGGAGATGACCCCGCATGGACCGAGCGGCAGCACCGTCCTCTGTGCCGCCCGTATCGCCGGCATGGCCCGACGCGACCAGATTCTTTGCAGCCCGGCACTGATCGCGCACCTGCCTGCTCATTCTCTTGTGCGCAACGAACCCGACCCCCTGCAGCGAACGGTTCGCGATGACCAGCAGTTGCTGCATCTCTTCCAGCTGCCTTGGCTTCCCCTGCCGCCCGCCACGACCAGTGAGGGGGAACGGCGCATGACCTTGCTCTTCGAAGGGCAGCTGTTCACCATCGATGCCGATCAGCCGGTGCTGACCATCGGGCGTGATCCAAGTTGCCAGCTTCGCCTCAACGACCGCAAGAGTTCACGCATGCATGCGCGCCTCGAATGGCACGAACATGGCATCGAGTTGATCGACACCAGCACCAATGGCTGCTTCATCCGCTATCGCAGCCAACCGGAGATCGTGCTGCGGCGTGACCGGCATATTCTCACCGGACGGGGAACCCTGTCTTTCGGCACCTCGCATCACGATCCGGAAGTCGAAGGTGCGGAATTCGAAATCCGTTAGGGCGTAAACGAAACCGGCCACCCGCAGGTGGCCAGTCTTGGCATCGCGCTGTCAGCAGAAATCAGCTGGCATCCGCAACACACTTCTTCATGAAGCTGTTCTTGGCCGCGCCGGCCAGCTTCTTTTCCTTGGCTTTGGCTTCACAGGCCTGACCTGCCGGCCCCATCGCATCCTTCTCACACTTCTTCATGAAGCTGTTCTTGGCCGCACCGGCCAGCTTTTTCTCAGCAGCACGGGCTGCACAATCATCCGCTGCGTAGGATGCCGAAGTTGCCACAGCCATTGCCAACAAAACGAGCAGTTTCTTCATGACAGATCTCCTGAAATTGGGTGATGGAACGACAGGACTATCGGTAAATCAGCCTTCTTCGTCAAGCATCATGCGCTGCTGACGGTCCATGAAGTCCTGCATGCTGTCGATGCCACGCAATTGCAGGATGGTATTGCGTACCGCCGCTTCCAGCAGCACCGCCAGGTTGCGACCGGCCGCCACCGGTATGACCACCTTGCGGACCGGGACACCGAGGACTTCCTGGGTTTGGGCATCCAGCGGCAAACGCGGCGCATCGCTGCCGGCCACGGTTTTTTGCAGGTGAACGATGAGTTTCAGCTTCATCTTCCGACGTGACGCCGTCTCGCCGAAGATGGTGCGGATATTCAACAGGCCCAGGCCACGGACTTCCAAGAAGTCACGCAACATGCCCGGGCAGCGCCCCTCGATGGTCGTCGGGGCAATCCGGGCCATTTCGACGACATCGTCTGCGACCAGACCATGACCACGGGAAATCAGCTCCAGCGCCAACTCGGACTTGCCGACGCCGGAATCACCCGTGATCAGAACGCCCATGCCCAAGACGTCCATGAACACACCGTGCAGACTGACCGTATCCGCCAAGCGCGCCGACAGGTAAATACGCAGCAGATCGATGACGGCCGATGCCGGCTTCGGAGAATAGAGGAGGGGCGTATTGGAGAGGCGGCATGCCTCGACCAGGGACTCCGGCGGAGCGATACCGTCTGCGACGATCACCGCCGGCGGTTGCGCTGCAAGCAGGTCGCTGAACATCTGTCCGAAGCGCCGTTCGCCAATGCGCAAGGCCCAGTCATACTCGGCCTGGCCCAAGACTTGTAAACGTTCCGGGTGGATGATGTTGATGTGCCCGACGACATCGGCACCGTAGATATTGGCGTGCCGCAGTTCGATCTTGCGGTCGGATTCATGCCCCTGCATCCAGTTGAGCAGGAGCTTTTCGCGGTTGTCCTCGTAAAGCTGGACGAGACGAATATGGCGCACGCAGGTCAATCAGGAAAAAAGGGCCACGATGGAGTCGGCATCCGGTGCTGCGGCCAAGGCGTCACGGAAGGCACGATCGGAAAAGCGCTGAGCGAGTTCGGACAGAATCTGCAGATGCTGCTCGGTCGCCTGTTCCGGCACCAGCAGGACGAAAAGCAGATTGACCGGTCGGCCATCGGGTGAATCAAAGGGAATCGGGGCTGGCAGACGGATGAAGGCGCCAGCAGCCTGCTTCAGGCCCTTGATACGGCCATGCGGGATGGCAATACCCTGGCCCAGCCCGGTGGAGCCCAGCTTTTCGCGGGCAAACAGGCTGTCGAAAATGACCGAACGGGCAATGCCGAGATGCGTTTCAAACAGGATACCTGCCTGTTCGAAGACGCGTTTCTTGCTACCGGCTTCCAGATCAAGGAGAACCTGGGAGACCGACAGGAGATTGGACAACGGATTCATGGGCTACGAAGAAACACAAAGGCCGCATTTCCGAAAGGAAACGCGGCCTGGCGGCTGTTAGTCAGCCATGTGGTGGGCGGCCTTTTCGCCGCGGTGGTGATCCTGCACCTTCTGCTTGTACTTCTGAACCTGACGGTCCAGCTTGTCAAACATGGCATCGATCGCAGCATAGAGATCGTCACCGGATTCTTCGACATGCATGTCCTTACCCGGTACGTGCACGGTCACTTCCGCCTTCTGCTTCAGCTTTTCGACGGAGAGAACGACGTTCACCCCGGTAACTTTGTCAAAGTGGCGAATAACGGGGTCGAGCTTGTTTTCGACATATTCGCGCAAAGCCGGCGTGACTTCGATGTGATGACCAGCGATCTGCAGATTCATTTAATTCTCCTCTCACTACAGGGTCTTGCGTAAATTAACAGGCGGAATGTTCAAGGACTCGCGGTATTTGGCTACCGTGCGTCGCGCTACAACGATCCCCTGTTGGCCTAGTATTTCGGATATTTGACTATCCGACAAGGGCTTCTTGCCATCTTCCGCAGCGATCAGCTGTTTGATCAGCGCCCGGATAGCGGTTGCAGAACAAGCGCCCCCGGTATCGGTGGCGACATGGCTGCCGAAGAAATACTTCAATTCGAAGATGCCGCGCGGCGTCGCCATGTATTTCTGACTCGTCACGCGCGATACGGTCGACTCGTGCAGGCCGAGGATATCGGCAATCTCGCGCAGCACCAGCGGACGCATGGCAACCTCGCCATGTTCGAAGAACTGGCGCTGACGATCGACAATGGCCTGGGTCACGCGGTGAATGGTATCGAAGCGCTGCTGGACGTTCTTGATCAGCCAGCGGGCTTCCTGGAGCTGCGCCGTCATGTTGCCGTTGCCACGACGCTGCTTGGCCAGGATTTCGGCGTACAGGCGATTGATGCGCAACCGCGGATAGGCATCCGGATTGATGTAGGCGGTCCATTTGCCCTTGAGCTTCTTCACGATCACATCCGGCGTGATGTAGCGGGCTTCGACCTGGGCATAGGGCGCACCGGGGCGCGGATCGAGACTGACGATCAAGGCGTGGGCCGCCTTCAAGGTCTCGTCGTCACAGCCGGTCAACTTCTTCAGACGGGCAAAATCACGGCCTGCCAGCAATTCGAGATGCTTGTCGACGATGACCAAGGCCAGATCACAGGCCGGCTCATCGCGCCGGGCCAGCAACTGCAGGCGCAGGCATTCGGCCGGCGTACGCGCGCCGATACCGGTCGGATCGAAATTCTGGATGTGACGCAGCGCGATTTCGAGCTCTTCAAGCTCGATTTCATATTCCGGCGGCAGGGTTTCGAGCAGTTCCTCGAGCGAGGCAGAAAGGTAACCGTCGTCGTCCAGCGCTTCGATCAGAAAACGCACCAGACTGCGGTCGCGCTCCGAGAGTTGAGTCATGCCCAACTGCCAGCCCAGATGGTCGCGCAGGCTGACCGTGGCGGCATGAATGTCGTGGGCGTCGCTGTCATCGTCCTCATCACGACCGGCCCCGGAATAGGTGCCGGCATCGCTGGTCCAACGATCATCATCGACTTCGCCCATGCCTTCCGGCAGGCTTTCCCGCTCTTCACCGGCCGGCGGTGTCTCGCTCCGTTCGGCTTCCTGCTCGCGGTTAGCCGGGGCATCAAACTGCTGGGCACCGGCAAAGCCGAGCTCGCCATCGTCTTCCCGTTCCAGCATCGGATTTTCGAGCAGGTAGCGTTCGATTTCCTGCTTCATCTCGATGGTGGACAGCTGCAACAGCTTGATCGACTGCTGCAACTGGGGCGTCAGCGCCAGATGCTGGGACAGTTTGAGCTGGAGAGCAGGTTTCATCGATGGGTCGGTGTCAGGCGAGGGGAGGGATCAAAGTTTGAAATGCTCGCCGAGGTAAACCTTGCGGACGCTTTCATTATCGACGATTTCGTTCGGCCGTCCAGACGCCAGCACGCGACCGGCGTTGATGATGTAGGCGTGGTCGCAGATCCCCAGGGTTTCGCGTACGTTATGGTCGGTGATCAGAACGCCGATGCCCCGCTCCTTCAGGAAACGGATGATTTTCTGGATTTCCAGCACGGCAATCGGGTCGACCCCGGCAAACGGTTCGTCGAGCAGGATGAAGCGCGGGTTGGTGGCCAGGGCCCGCGCGATTTCGCAGCGACGGCGCTCGCCACCGGAGAGAGCCGCCGCATTGACGTGCCGGACATGGGCGATGTGCAGTTCGGCCAGCAGGTTTTCCAGACGCTCGTCGGTGTCCTTGGCGGACAGGTTTTGCAACTCCAGGATGGCCCGGATGTTGTCTTCGACATTGAGCTTGCGGAAGACGGAGGCTTCCTGCGGCAGATAGGAGACGCCCTGGCGGGCCCGCGCATGCATGGGCAGATGGGTCAGACGGCTGTCGTCGAGCTGGACTTCGCCCCCATCGGCCGCCACCAGACCGACGATCATGTAGAAGCAGGTGGTTTTGCCGGCACCGTTGGGGCCGAGCAAGCCAACGACCTCGCCGGAGCGGACCTGGAAGGACACATCTTCGACGACGGTACGCGCCTTGTAGCGCTTTTTCAGGTTGTTGGCCGACAGGGTCGCGGCATTATCGGCAATGCTCATTCATCTGCTCCGCTGATCACCCGGCGAATGCTGTCGCCGGAAAAGCCGCGATATTGCAGGAAACGGAGCTGTTTGGCACGTTCTTCCGCACTTTCCGGCGGTCGACCGTATTTTTTGGCCCACACCTGACGGCAGCGCTCCACCTCTTCACCCGCGCCATCGAGTGCCTCGGTAATGTCTTCGTCATTGACGCCTTGCTGACGCAGTTCCTGACGCAGACGGGCATTGCCGTAGCGGCTGCCGCGCTGGCTGGCGCGCTGGCTGGCAAAGCGGGAATCGGAGAGCAGGCGCTCCGCCTGCAAGGCATCGAGGACGGCTTCCAGCGCGTCCTCGGATTCGGCCAACGGGGCCAGTTTCTTGTGCAGCTCCGCCCGGCTGTGATCTCGCCGGGTCAGGAGTTGCAGCGCCTTGACCCGGAGGTCAGGCATCGGCAGCGGCAGCCTTGGTCGGCTTGATCACGGTCACTGCAGCGGCTTCGCGAATGCCGGCTTCGACTTCCTGCGCGATGGCCGGATTGGCCTTCAGGAATTCACGGACATTGTCCTTGCCCTGGCCGATCTTTTCGCCTTTGTAGGAGTACCAGGCACCCGACTTGTCGATCAGCTTGTGAGCCACGCCCATTTCGATGATTTCGCCTTCGCGGGAGATGCCCTCGCCGTACAGGATGTCGAAAATCGCTTCACGGAACGGGGGCGAGACCTTGTTCTTGACGACCTTGACCTTGGTTTCGTTGCCGATCACCTCGTCGCCCTTCTTGATGCCGCCGATACGGCGGATGTCCATACGCACGGAAGCGTAGAACTTGAGCGCGTTACCACCGGTGGTGGTTTCCGGGGAGCCGAACATGACGCCGATCTTCATGCGGATCTGGTTGATGAAGATGACCAGGGTGTTGGTCTTCTTGATGTTCGCGGTCAGCTTGCGCAGGGCCTGGGACATCAGGCGGGCATGCAGGCCGACCATCTGGTCGCCCATTTCGCCTTCGATTTCGGCGCGCGGGGTGAGGGCAGCCACCGAGTCCACGATGATGATGTCGACCGAGCCGGAACGCACCAGCATGTCGGCGATTTCAAGTGCCTGCTCGCCGGTATCGGGCTGGGAGATCAGGAGTTCGCCGACATTGACGCCCAGTTTCTGGGCGTAGGAGGGGTCAAGCGCGTGTTCTGCATCGATGAAGGCCGCCACACCGCCCTGTTTCTGCATTTCGGCAACGACTTGCAGACAGAGGGTGGTCTTGCCGGAGGATTCCGGGCCGTAGATTTCGACCACACGGCCACGCGGCAGGCCGCCGACGCCAAGCGCGATGTCCAGGCCGAGCGAGCCGGTCGACACGACCTGCAGGCCCTGTTCGACATCGGCTTCGCCCATCTTCATGATGGAGCCCTTGCCGAATTGCTTTTCGATCTGTTGCAGCGCCGCTGCCAGCGCTTTTGCCTTGTTGTCGTCCATGGGGGAGTCCTCGAAAATTTGAGCGGATTATGGCACAGGGGCCACGGATGGTATAGAAATTGCCTGATTCGTCATTCGGGGCCCGGACACGGTATAGTGTGGTCTGATCCCCAGTACAAATACTGTATATCCGTACAGTACATGATCCGCAGGCCCTCTGGCAAGCGGATTTTTGCCTTTCTGCACCGGTCGACCGCCGGGCCCTCCCGAGATGACTGTTTACGCGCCGCCCCCGGCCACCGGCTCCACCGTCCTATACACCGACGACGCTTTCCTGATCACCGACAAGCCCGCCGGCCTGCTCTCCGTACCCGGGCGCGGCGAGGACAAGCACGATTGCCTGATCCACCGGGTGCAGGAGACCCATCCCGAAGCACTCATCGTGCATCGCCTCGACATGTCCACCTCCGGTCTGCTGATCCTGGCGCGGGGCGAGGCCATGCAGCGCCACTTCTCGATGCTGTTCCGCGAACGGGCTGTGGACAAGCGCTATATCGCCGTCGTGCAGGGCATCGTTGAGCAGGATGTCGGCGAAATTGACCTGCCGATGATCTGCGACTGGCCAAACCGCCCCCGGCAAATGGTCGACTTTGAGCGAGGCAAGCCCTCGCTCACCCGCTACCGCGTGCTTGAGCGTTCGCCCGCCACCCAGACCACCCGGGTCGAGCTTGAGCCGGTGACCGGCCGCTCGCACCAGTTGCGTGTGCACATGATGTCGCTCGGCCACCCGATCCTGGGCGACGACCTCTATGGCGGGATCGCTTACGAACGGGCCGAGCGCCTGCTCCTGCACGCGGCCCAGGTCGCCTTTGCTCACCCGGTGAGCGGCCTGCCGCAGCAATTTGAATGCGCCCCGCCTTTTTGACGTCCAGATCGCCGCACAGCACCGTATAATCCGCGCATTTTCAACCCCTTAAGCCGGTCGACCGCGCGACATCATGCTGATCTGGTTCGTCGTCCTTTACCTGCTCGTTTCCATCGGCATCGGCCTGCTCGCTGCCACCCGCGTTCATAGCGCCAAGGATTTCGCCGTGGCAGGCCGTCATCTGCCGCTGCCCGTGGTGACCGCCACCGTCTTCGCCACCTGGTTCGGGGCCGAAGCCGTTTTCGGCGTCTCGGCCACCTTCGTCAAGGAAGGCCTTCGCGGTGTCGTGGCCGACCCCTTCGGCTCCTCGCTCTGCCTGATTCTGGGCGGCATCTTCTTCGCCACCAAGCTGTACAAGATGAATGTGCTGACGCTGGGCGACTTTTTCCGCCTGCGCTACAACCGTACGGTTGAAGTGCTGACCACGCTCTGCATCGTCGTCTCCTACCTCGGTTGGGTCGCCGCCCAGATCAAGGCGCTCGGCCTGGTTTTCAGCGTCGTCACCGACGGTGCCATCAGCCCGACCGCCGGCATGATCCTCGGCGCCGCCATCGTGCTCACCTACACCACCTTCGGCGGCATGCTCTCGGTGGCCATCCTGGATTTCGTCCAGATGGGCATCATCATGGGCGGCATGCTCTTCATCGCCTGGTTTGTCGCCGGGAATGCAGGCGGCGTGGCCGCCGTGATCCAGCATGCCGATATGGCCGGAAAACTCGATTTCTTCCCGGAGGCGGATCCGGTGCAATGGACCGCCTTTCTCGGTGCCTGGATCACCATGATGCTCGGCTCGATTCCGCAGCAGGACGTCTTCCAGCGCGTCACCTCGGCCAAGACCGCCAAGATCGCGGTCTGGGGCTCGGTGCTGGGCGGCGTAACCTATTTCTGCTTCGCCTTCGTGCCGATGTTCATCGCCTATTCGGCCACGCTGATCGATCCGGAACAATTCAACGGCCTGCTGCAGACCGACTCTCAACTGATCTTGCCGCTGCTCGTGCTGCAACAGACCCCGGTCTTCGCCCAGGCCATCTTTTTCGGTGCCGTGCTCTCGGCGGTCATGAGCTGCTCCTCGGCCACCCTGCTCGCACCGTCCGTGGCCTTTTCCGAGAACATTGTGCGCGGCTTCATGCCCGGCATCAGCGATCACCGCTTCCTGCTGGTCATGCGAGCCTCCATCGTCGGCTTTGCGCTGATCGTGCTCGGGTTCGCGCTGTATTCCAATGCCAGCATCTTCAAGATGGTGGAAAACGCCTACAAGATCACCCTGGCCGGCGCTTTCGTCCCGCTCGTCGTCGGTGCCTACTGGTCGCGCGCCACCACGCAGGGCGCACTGGCGTCCATCCTGGGCGGGCTGAGCGCCTGGCTGCTGGTCGAATTGCTGATCGGTGAGGAAAGTCTGGTGCCGCCGCAATTGATCGGCCTGGGCGTGTCCTTCATCGGCATGTTCCTGGGCTCGCTGCTGCCGCAATGGGTCGGTCGGCCAACCCCCGTCGAAGACATCCACGATGCCCTGCATCATCGGGCGGCCGCCGAAACGCACCACACCGGCCAGCATCATCACTGAGCGCTGGCGGCTGACGCCACGGCGTCAAGCGCCTAAAATCCGGGAATGACCCGATCCGGACACGCCCCCATCCTGCTTGCCCGCTACCTCGCCCTCGCGTGGTGCGGGCTGGTCGTGTATGGCAGCCTGCATCCGTTTTCCGGCTGGCGCGATACCGGCATTTCACCCTGGGCCTTTCTTGAAGGCGGCTGGCCGCGCTACTGGACGGTCTTTGACCTGCTCGCCAATGTCGCGGTTTATGTCCCGCTGGGTTTCTTCCTGACCCTGGCCCTGCATCGTCTGCCCTGGCGCTTCACCGCCCCCATCCTGGCCTGTCTGCTCTCCGCCGGCGTCAGCGGCGGCCTCGAAGCCATCCAGACCTGGCTGCCCAGCCGCGTGCCGTCCAATCTCGATCTCGCCTGCAATACGCTGGGCGGGCTGCTCGGCGCGCTCTGGGCACATGCGGTCGGACCGCGGGTATTCGCCCGCATCACCGCACTCGAACACCGGCTGATCGCCCCGGTGCCGCATGCCGAACTGGGGCTGACCTTGCTCGGCCTCTGGCTGCTCGTGCCGCTCTCGCCGGAAACCCTGCTGTTCGGCGCGGGCGATGTCCGGCAGATTTTCGGGTTGACCGGCGCCGTGCCCTTTGCGGCCGAGAGTTTCATGCTCATCGAAGCCAGCGTGACCGCCTTCAACCTGCTGGCGGTCGGACTGATTGCCCGTCAGCTGTGCGCGCGCGCCAGCATCGCCTACGCCGTGGTCCCGCTCTTCATCCTGTGTGCCCTCATCGTGGCCACGCTGGCCGCTGCCATTCTCATCGCGCCGGCCGAGGCCCTCGCCTGGCTCACGCCCGGCGCCCGTCTGGGCCTGCTGGTCGGCGGCGGCGGGCTGGCCTTCGCCATGCTGCTCCCGCCCACGCCCCGCTTGATGCTGGCCGCCCTCTCCTTGATGGCCGGGACGGTGCTGGTCAATCTGGCCCCGCCCAATCCCTACTCGATCGCGGCCCTGGCCACCTGGCGCCAGGGACACTTCCTGAATTTCAACGGGCTGACCCGTCTGGTCGCCACCCTCTGGCCTTTCCTGACCCTGCCGTTCCTCTTCCTCACGGCACGCCGCTGAAGCAGGCGGCGCGCGAGCACATGAAACCGCCCCGGTATAATCCGGTCCAACGTCACCTTTGCCCAGGATATTTCCGATGAGCTACTTCAAACATCACGTCTTCATCTGCACCAATCAGCGCGAAAACGGCGAGCAGTGCTGCAACAACGTCGGCGGCTCGGATGCCTTCGCCTACGCCAAGGATCGGATTGGCGCACTGAAGAAGAACGGCGTCGGCGCCGTCCGCATCAACAAGGCCGGTTGCCTGGGCCGCTGCGACCAGGGCCCGGTCATGGTCGTGTACCCGGAAGAAATCTGGTACAACTTCGTCGATAACGACGATGTCGAAGAAATCATCCAGCAGCACCTGATTGGCGGCGAAGTCGTCGACCGTCTGAAGATTTGAGCCATGAAAGCACCGGAAGAAAAATTCCTGATCGACGGCCCGGCCGGCAAGATCGACGTCATCATGGAGCGCCCGGATGCGCCCAAGGGCATCGCCCTGATCGCCCATCCGCACCCGCTGGGCGGCGGCGCCAACACCAACAAGGTGGCCTATACCCTGGCCCGTACCTTCGTCAGCCTCGGCTACGCCGCTTTCCGCCCGAATTTCCGTGGCGTGGGCGGCAGCGAAGGCGTGCATGACGAGGGCCGGGGCGAGACAGAGGACCTGCTCGTCGTCCTGGAAGAAGCCAAGCGCCGCTGCGGCGACCTGCCGGTGGCCTTGGCCGGCTTCTCGTTCGGTGCCTATTGCCAGACCCGCGTCGCCAAGCGCCTGCAGGAAGCCGGGCATCCGGCCCAGCGCCTGGTACTGGTCGGCACCGCCGCCGGCTACGTGGAAAGCACGCGGCACTACGATACCGAGGCCGTGCCGCACGATACCATCGTCATCCACGGCGCCGACGACACCCTGGTCCCGCTGTCCAACGTCTTCGAATGGGCGCTGCCGAATGACCTGCCGGTCGTCGTCGTGCCGGGGGCTGATCACTTCTTCCACCGCCGTCTGCACGTCATTCGCGACATCATCACCCGCGCGTGGCGGCACTGAACGCCCACACCGGCATGGATGCGCTGCGCGTCGATGCCTTGCGGAAAGCCTACGCCGGCACCGAGGTGGTGGCCGGGCTTTCCTTCAGCGTGCCCGCCGGGCGCTGCTTTGGCCTGCTCGGCCCGAACGGCGCCGGCAAAACGACCACTCTGCGCCTCTGTCTGGGCCTGACCGCCCCTGATAGCGGCACGATCCAGCTTGGCGGCCATCCCGTTCCGGAGCTGGCCCAGGCGGCGCGGGCGCGGGTCGGCGTGGTGCCGCAGTTCGACAACCTCGATCCCGATTTCACCTGTGCCGAAAACCTGCTCGTCTTTGGCCGCTATTTCGGCCTGAGCGACAGCGCCATCCGGGCCCGCATCCCGCAGCTGCTCGAATTCGGCGGCCTTACCGGCAAGGCTGATGCCCGCATCAGCACGCTCTCCGGCGGCATGAAGCGGCGCCTCACGCTGGCCCGCGCACTGGTCAACGACCCGGACATCGTCTTTCTCGACGAACCGACCACCGGCCTCGATCCTCAGGCCCGCCATCTGATCTGGGAGCGCCTGAAACAGCTTAAATCAGCCGGCAAAACGCTCATTTTGACCACGCATTTCATGGACGAAGCGGAACGCCTGGCCGATACGCTGATCGTCATCGACCATGGCCGCAAGATTGCCGAAGGCAGCCCGCGCGACCTGATTGCCGAACATATCGAGCCGCAGGTCATCGAGGTGTTCGACGAGGCCGGCGGTCAACTGGCTGCATTTGCCCAAAACCACGGCAGCCTGGCTGCCCGCGTTGAAGTCGCCGGTGAAACCGCCTTCTTCTACTGCCATGAGCCGCGCCCGCTGCTCGCCCAACTGGCCGAGGCGCCCGGGCTGCGCTATGTGCATCGCGCGTCCAATCTGGAAGACGTGTTCATCAAGCTGACCGGCCGCGAGCTGCGGGACTGAACGTGGCGGACGAGACCCTGGCCCTGGTCTGGCTCGGCCTCTGCTGGCTGGGCTATGGCCTGCTGCATTCCGGGCTGGCGGCAACCTCGGTGCGCAGCGCGCTCGGCCGCCGCTGGCCGGCCCTCGGCGCACGCTATCGTCTGGCTTTCAACAGCATCGCCGTGATCACCCTGGCGCCCGCCCTCTGGCTCCTCCATGGCCGGGACTGGACGCTGCTCTGGGCCGAGCCGGCCTGGCTGCGCGGCCTCCTCAACGGTCTGGCCATCCTCGCCCTGCTCGGGCTGATGCGTTCGGCCCGCCATTACGACATGGCCGGCTTTTTGGGCCTGTCCCGACGGTCGACCGTCGGCGGACTGCGGATTTCGCCCTGGCACCGGCACGTTCGCCATCCCTGGTATGCGCTCGCGCTGGTCCTGCTCTGGACCCGCCCGCCCGATACAGCCAACCTGCTGACGGCGGCCCTCCTGAGTCTGTATCTGATCATCGGCAGCCGGCTGGAAGAGCACAAGCTGCTGGCCGAATTCGGCGAAGCCTATGCCCGCTACCGCGCCGCTGTGCCGGGTCTGCTCCCCTGGCCCGGACGCAGCCTGCGTGCCGAGCAGGCGGCTCAACTCGAAGCCCAGGCTGCGGCACATTTCAAGGAATCGGCATGATTTCCGCCCCTCGCTCCGCATCCTCATGGCGCCGGCCCGGCTGGTTTCCCGTCTGGCAGCGTAATTTCCTCGTCTGGAAAAAACTCGCCTTGCCGTCCATTCTCGGCAATCTGGCCGACCCGCTGATCTACATGCTGGGCCTCGGCTACGGCCTGGGGGCCATGCTGCCGAGCATCGATGGCCGGCCTTACGTCGCCTTCCTCGCGGCCGGCACGGTGTGCGCCTCGACGATGAATGCCGCCACCTTCGAGGCGCTGTACTCGGCCTTCTCGCGCATGCATGTGCAGAAAACCTGGGAGGCCATCCTCAACACGCCGCTCGGACTCGGTGACGTGGTGGCCGGCGAATTGGTCTGGGCGGCCACCAAATTGCTGTTTTCCGGTACCGCCATTCTCGTCGTCATCGCCGGGCTCGGCCTGGTGCAGGGTCCGCTCGCGCTCTGGGCGCTGCCGGCCATCGTGCTCACCGGGCTGGCCTTTGCCGCGCTCGGGCTGATCTGGAACGCGCTGGCCCCGTCCTACGATTTCTTCATGTACTACTTCACCCTGTTCATCACGCCGATGACGCTGATTTCCGGGGTGTTCTTTCCGACCGATCAATTGCCCGCCTGGCTTGCCGCCGTCGGGCAGGCCCTGCCGCTGGCCCAGGGCGTCGCCCTGGTGCGTCCGCTGCTTGCCGGCGAAATCCCGTCCGACGCGCTGATCCACATCATGGCGCTGCTCGCCACGACAGCCTTAGCCTACGCGCTGGCGCTGCACCTGACCCGGCGCCGCCTGCTCAAGTAAAATCATCCGATGGAAACCTTGCTCGTCCTGACCAATTGCCCCGATGAAGCCACGGCCAATGCCATTGCCCTGGCCCTCGTCGAAGAAAAGTTCGCCGCCTGCGTGAACATCCTGCCGCGCGTCCAGTCCGTCTATCGCTGGCAGGGTGCCGTTGAGTCGGCGAGCGAAATCCCCCTGCTGATCAAGTCGACCGTCGGATGCTACGCCGAACTCGAAGCCGCGATCCGCGCCCGGCATCCTTACGATGTGCCGGAAATCATTGCCCTGCCGATCACGCAGGGCCTGCCGGCCTACCTGAACTGGATCGCCACGGAGACTGCTGCATGACCATCCTGTCTCACCGCATCGTGCAGCGCCTGCTGCACCTGCTCTGCCTCTTCGTCTGCCTGCTGCCGCTCGCCCAGGCACAGGAGTTCCTCGATCCGGCCGTCGCCTTCAAGCCCACGGCCAAGGCGCTCGATGGGCAGACCATCGAGGTGCGCTACGAGATCGCCAAGGGCTACTACCTGTACCGCGACAAATTCCGCTTTGCCGTGGCCGATGATGCCGCACCGCTCGGCACACCGCAGTTGCCCAAGGGCAAGGAGAAGCAGGACGACAATTTCGGCAAGGTCGAGGTGTATTACGACCGTGTCAGCATCCGTCTGCCGGTTGAACGCAACGCCTCGGGCGAACTGCCGCTGACCCTCAATCTGACCAGCCAGGGCTGTGCCGATGCCGGTGTCTGCTACCCGCCGCAGACCCAGCGCGTCAGTCTCAGCCTGCCCGATCCGGGCAGCGCGCCGGCCGACAATCCGACGGTCGACGGCGATGAAAGCGGTCAAATTGCCAGCACGCTCAAGGCCGCCGGCTTCTGGACCAGCCTCGGCCTCTTCTTCCTGGCCGGCCTGGGCCTCTCGCTCACACCCTGCGTTTTCCCGATGATCCCCATCCTCTCCGGCATCATCGCCGGGCAGGGCCACAAGGCGTCGCATGCAGGCGGGTTCGCGCTCTCGCTCGCCTACGTGCTGGGCATGGCGCTCACCTACGCCGCCGCCGGGGTCGCCGCCGGACTGACCGGCACGCTGCTCTCCGCCGCCTTGCAGAACCCCTGGGTGCTGGGCGGTTTTGCCCTGGTTTTCGTGGTGCTTTCCGGCTCGATGTTCGGCTTCTACGAGCTGCAACTGCCGACAGCCCTGCAAAGCAAGCTCTCGGAAGAGTCCGGCCACCTGCAGGGCGGACGCGGTCTCGGTGTCTTTTTGATGGGCGCACTCTCCGCGCTGATCGTCGGCCCGTGCGTGGCTGCCCCGCTGGCCGGTGCGCTGCTCTACATCGGCCAGACCGGCGATGCCGTCCTTGGCGGCGCCGCCTTGTTCACCATGGCGCTCGGCATGGGCGTGCCGCTGCTCATCGTCGGCACCGCCGGCGGCTCGCTGCTGCCCAAAACCGGTCCGTGGATGGACGGCGTCAAGAAGGCCTTTGGCGTGCTCCTGCTCGCCACCGCCGTCTGGCTGGTTTCGCCGGTCCTGCCGCCGGTCGTACCCATGCTGGCCTGGGCGGTGCTCCTGATCATCCCGGCCATCTACCTGCATGCGCTCGATCCGCTGCCGCCGCACGCCAAGGGCGGGCAACGCTTCTGGAAAGGCATCGGCCTGATCATGCTGCTCACCGGTGCCGCCCTCCTGATCGGCGCCCTGGCCGGCAATCGCGATCCCTTACAGCCGCTGGCCGGCCTGCGCGGCAATGCGGTGGCGGCCGAATCCGCCAAGCTGCCGTTCGAGCCCGTGCGTTCGGTCGCCGAGCTCGATGCCCGTCTGGCGACGGTCGACCGCCCGGTGATGCTCGATTTCTACGCGGACTGGTGCGTCTCCTGCAAGGAGATGGAAAAGTTCACCTTCTCGGACAATGCCGTGCGCGCCAAACTGGCCGGCTTTACGCTGCTCAAGGCGGATGTCACCGCCAATTCGGCGGACGACAAAGCCTTGCTCGCCCGCTTTGGCCTCTTTGGCCCGCCCGGGATCATCTTCTTTGACCCGAAAGGCAAGGAGATCCTCGGTCAGCGCGTGGTCGGCTATCAAGAGGCCGGCGTTTTCCTGAAGCGCCTTGAGGCGGTCGCGGCGCGCGGCTGATGCGACAGGCGACCCGCCTTTTCCTGACCGGCTGGGCCGCCGCCCTCGTCCTTGCCGGCTGCGCCAGCATCGGCCCCGACGCGCCGGTCGTCCGTCCCGATGAACGGCTGCCGCCGGATCTGCGTCGGCCACCGGAAACATCCCCTGCGCGACCGGGGAGCCCGCCATCCGTCCCCTCGTCACCGGCCACCGGCGAAACGATCATCCCCGGCACCCCAACGCTGAGTGAGCGCGACGTCAAAACCCTGATCAACCGCCTGCTGCCCGGCGGCATCCGCGATCGCAGCGGCTGGACCAACGATCTCTATAGCGCTTTCCAAAGCCTCGGCCTGCCGCATGCGGCACCGGTCTATTGCACGGTGATCGCGGTCATCGAGCAGGAATCCTCCTTCCAGGCCGATCCCGTCGTGCCGGGCCTGAACACGATTGTCTGGAACGAACTGGAAGCACGCGGCAAACGCTTCGGCATCCCGCGTCTGGTCATCGAGGCGGCCATGCTGAAAACCTCGCCGGACGGTCGCAGCTACAAGCAGCGCATCGATACCCTGAAAACCGAAAAGCAGCTCAACGGCCTGTTCGAAGACATGATTTCCGAGTTACCCGCCGGCAAGCAGTTGTTTGCCGACTACAACCCGGTACGCACCGGCGGCCCGATGCAGGTCAGCATTGCCTTTGCCGAGCAGCACGCCCGCGAGCGCAGCTATCCGTACAGCCCGATCCGGAGCATTCGCGACGAGGTGTTCACCCGGCGCGGCGGCGTGTATTTCGGCAGCGCCATCCTGCTCGATTATCCGGCGCCTTACACCGAGGTGGTATACCGCTTCGCCGACTTCAACGCCGGTCGTTACAGCAGCCGGAATGCCGCGTTTCAGGCCGCCGTCGTGCGGCTGACCGGGGCGGATCTGAGCCTTGATGGCGATCTCCTGCGCTACGCCAAGGGACAGGCCGTCCCCGAACCGAGCAGCGTGGAAATTGCCCTGCGCCGACAGGTCGACCGTCTGCGCCTGAGCCCCGGCGAAATCCGCCGCGATCTGCTCCTGGAAAAATCGCCCGCCTTCAGCCAAAGTCCGCTCTGGCAGCGTGTGTTCTCCCTGGCCGATGCCCAGGCAGGCCAGGTGCTGCCGCGCCAGACCATGCCCCGCATCGACCTGAAAAGCCCGAAGATCGTGCGCAAGCTGACCACCGAATGGTTTGCCCGGCGTGTCGAAGGACGCTTCCGCACCTGCCTGGCCCGCGAAGGGCAAGGCAACTGAACATGCCGGCCAGCCTGCTCGCCGCGCTCGCTGGCCTGCTGTGCTGCCTCTCCTGGCCGGTCATCGCACAAACCCCGGCTGGCAACAGTATCCGGGCTGCCGAGATCGCCCAGTGTCCTCATGGCGACATCGTCACCTGGCAGGATGGCATCGACCGCCCGAGCAGCCAGCCGCGCTGGCGCATCGCCTACACCCATACCGGCGCGCCTGCCTGGTTGCCCGAGCGCACGGTGCGCGGCCTGATCGCCACAGCCCTGGAGGCCTGGTCGCCCTGTGGCATTCCCATGGCCCAGGAGGAAGGGCCGCCTGCGGAGAGCGCTGACCTGATTCATCTGGATTGGGACGAGGCGGGCAGTCGCGGTAATTTCGGTCTGGCCGATCTGGGACGGCGCCGGCTCTCCCTCAGCCCGGCCGCCTTTGCCCTGCTCCGCGAACGCAATCCGGCCCACGATGCCCGGCAAACCCTGCAAATGGTGCTCGCACACGAACTCGGTCATTTTCTCGGCCTGATGGCCCACTCGCGGCGCTGCGTCGATGTGCTCTCCTATTACCACGACGGCAAAGGCGGCCAATGCCTGACCCGCGAACCGGGCGGCATTGCCGGCAAGGGCGAGTTCCGCGCCAGCCTGCCCACCGCCTGCGACATCGCGCGCTGCCGTGCACTCAACGCAGGCAACCGCTGACCATCACCCGCTGTTTCTGCTAGATTGAAGGGACCCGCAGCCTTCGAAGGAGACGGCCATGCATGACCCTCATGCCCTCAACCTGCATCAGGCGGCACAACGGCTCGCCCGCAGCCCCGATCAGGTCACCGCCCTGGAAATCCGTCTGGCCCACGCCATCGAACACGGCGAACTGGCAGCCAACATCAAGCGCTGGGCGACGGAACAGTGGGAAGGCCCGCAATTGCCGGGCAACCTGCATCGTCTGGAAACCTGGATTGATCCGGCAGCACTGGCCAGTTGGCAGGCCAGCCACGGTGAAGGCTGAATCGCGGCGCAGCATCGGCATGCTGCGCTCAGCCGTGCCTCAACGCGACTTGTAGCTGAGCGCCGCCACGGCTTCCGCCGCGCCGGTCAGGCGGACGAGATTCCCCACCTTGTCCCAATGCACATAGACCGGCACGTAATTCGCCCACCAGTAGCGCGACTGCGCGGCATTGTCCGCGGCATCGCCAGGCGGGGGACCGAGCGCCATGCTGACCTGTTCCCGCGTCATGCCTTTGAAAACCTGCCCCTTGGTGATCGCCATGCGCACGGCGGGGGGATAAGCCTGCAACTTGGACCGGGGATCCTCGGCCACGATCAGCCGGGTAAGCCACTGCTCGAAGGCCGCCGGGCTGCGGCTGCCGTCACCGGCAATGCGCATCGGCTTTCCGTCAATTTCCACCTCGGCCTGACGCCCGTCCAGACGGCGAATCAGCACCGGCGTCCCGGCAGCAATGAAGGATTGCTGGCCATAGGCCGTTTCGCTGATCAGATCGCCGGCATAGCGCAGGTTGCAACAGGCATGGCCCTGGCGCAGCAGGGTCTTGGCAGTCCGCGTCGCCTTTGGCTGATCGGTCTCCGGCTTTGCATCCGGACGCAGGAACTGATCCAGCTCACTGCACGCACCAAGCAGGCTGCAGGCGAGCAGGGCGACGGTCAACCGGGAAAAACGGTGAAATTTGGGGGAGGCGGTCATGGTTTTCCAATCCCGCGCGGCGTGCGGGAAAAGAAAAATTATACGGCGACCGGCCCTTACTTTCCGATACAGAATCTAGCGAATAGGCGCAAACCCGCACCGTTGCGTGGTTTGTGAATTTCAGATTTTCATCATGGGAACAAATATGGGAACACTTTTCGGAGTTGTCCCCTGATTTTTCCAGCCTTCCACCCGAAAAGCGAAACCCGGCATAAGGCCGGGTCTGGTTGCTTATGGGGTTCATTTATGGGGACGATCAGCTGTAGAAATTCAGACTTGATCTGACAGCTAGTGTCTGATCAGATCAAGACTTGTCTCCTTTCGACCCTGACCGGACTTTCACTGTTCAGGCGTTTGAAGGGACGGTTTACGATTGCAGTTGTCGTTTAGGGCACATTTGAATACAAACCGCTCGCTTTAACGAGCCGTCGATGAATGTGCTGACACGTGCAGTAACCTAGCGTTAAGCTGCCGGTCAATCACTCATGGCGTCGAACGGCAGCTTTGCCGTAATTCGATGTAACAGTTGGCCAACAGCGAAGATCGTCTGCAAACTAAATGCTCAGCCTCGGCCCTTTTCAAGCCATTTCAGCAACTTCTCATAAAGCAATTCCGGTTTGGCAGGCTTGGTAATGAAGTCGTCCATCCCCGCATCAAGGCACTGATCTTTATTTTCGGCAAACGCGTTCGCCGTCATCGCCAGGATGGGCAACTCCGCGCAGCCAGGCAATTGCCGGATCTGCCTTGTCGCACCCAGACCGTCCAGGACCGGCATCTGCATGTCCATCAGGATAATGGCGTAGAGGCCTGAACGGGCTTTCTCTACCGCCTGCTGACCATCCTCGGCCAAGTCGACCTTAAGGTCGACATCTTCCAGCAACATCTGGGCAATTTCGCGGTTGATCGGCTCGTCTTCCGCCAGCAGGATATGCTTACCAGCATGGTCTCGCCGGATCGCCTGTTCGGCGATTTCGAGCCTGGTGCTGATGAATTGCGCTGTGCTCCTTGTGGACTTCCGGAGTATGGCTGTGAACCAGAAGGTGCTGCCTTGGCCCGATGAGGAGATGACCCCGGCAGTGCCACCCATGAGTTCCGCAATTTTCTTGGTAATGGCCAGACCCAAGCCGGTTCCACCGTACTGGCGGGTAGTCGAGTTGTCGGCCTGTTCGAAGGCGTTAAAGAGTTTGGGGAGCACCTCGGGTGCAATACCAATCCCCGTATCCTCAACTTCAAAGCGCAGGGTGGCAGTAGCATCCGTTTGAGCGTCTTCTTTCACCCTTAGGGTGATGGAGCCAGTCTCGGTGAATTTGAGGGCGTTGGCCGCATAGTTGAGCATGGCCTGTTGCAAACGGGTCGGATCGCCGTGGAGATTACGGGGCAATGAGCTGGTCTCGATGTTGAAGGACAATCCCTTTTCCCGCGCCTTTTGGCCCAGCATCGCGGCGATGTTGCCGAGAATGGCCTCGATATGCACCGGGGCATCCTCGAGTGTGAATTTTGCTGCTTCGATCTTGGACAAATCGAGAACGTTGTTGATGATATTGAGGAGGTGATTGCCCGCATTATCGATCTTGTCGATCCTGTCGGCCTGTTGTGGTGTCACGCCGCTGCGACGCAGGATGTGAGCCATGCCGGTGATGGCGTTGAGGGGAGTACGAATTTCATGGCTCATGTTGGCCAGAAAGGCGCTCTTGGCCACGCTGGCGGTTTCAGCAGCTTCCTTGGCATCGCGCAAATCCTGAGTTTGCTCGTCTACCAACTCTTGCAGAAAGAGTCTATGACGCTCCAAGTCGAATTCGTTCTCCTTGCGACTGGAGATATCGAAGATCACTCCAATCAGGTAGCCGGGTTGTCCATCCTGGTTAAAGTGGCCACAACCACGTTCTCCCACCCAGAGCATGCGACCCTGCGCATCGAAGATTCGGTATTCGATCTCATAGGGACGTTTATCAGCCACACCAGACCGAACCGCCTGATCCACCATTGCAAGATCATCCGGATGAATGATGCTGGCAAAGCTGCGAACTTTGTTGGCAAGAAAGTCATCGATCACGTAACCAGTCAGTTCTGTGAAACCTGGGCTGAAATACTCCATGGTCCAGTCGGCGTCGAGCTTGCAGCGATAGGCGAATCCCGGAATGCTCTCGACCAGTTCCCGGAAGCGGGACTCGCTTTCCTGCAGGCGCTCGTCGGCAAGCTTGCGCTCGGTGATGTCTTCGTACAAACCCAGTACCCCCACCACCTCGCTGTCGCTGTTTTTCAGTGGGACTTTCGAGGTGCGCAACCAGATTGTCCGGCCATCGGGGGTGGTCTGCGGCTCTTCATACCCGAGACGTGGACTGCCTGACGCCATCACCTGTTGGTCGTCGGCACGATAGAGATCAGCTTGGGTGGCCCAGCCCATCTGATAATCATCCCGGCCAATTAGTTCATCTGGGCGTTCCTTGCCGGCATCTCTGGCAAAAGCAGGGTTGCAACCAAGGTACATGAGATCCTTGTTTTTCCAGAATACCCTTACCGGCGCATTGTCGATGACCGACTGCAACAGGGACTTGGACTCGGCCAGTTCGGCCAGCAACCTTTCGAGTTCCCTATTGCGTGTGTCAATGGTCACCAGCGCGTGCCCGCCCACGGATTTCAGCCTGACGATCGCTGCTACCAAGGCGTCGATTTCATCGACGCTGGGTTTCTGATCCAGCGCTGCGTTAGCGTAGTTGCGCAAGTCATCCGAGTCAGTTGCTGCCAACTCGGCGGCAACCTGCTCCAACCGGCGCCGAACCATCGAGTGATAGGCATACAGCACGATCAGGATAACGATCACGATGACCAGCGTGTTGCCGATGAAGTTCGCGCTGAGTTCCCGGATCATGGACCAGCGCACTTGCCGCATGTCCTTGATCAGCGTCAGCGTTCCGAGATGATGTTGCTTGCCCTCTTCGATATGTACCAGGGGAAAGGAACGCTCGAAGGTATCCGAAGCGTTTTGGCTTCCATAATGCAAGGCAGGGCGACCGGCCTGCTCCAGACGGACTGCCGAAACATCCAGCATGCTCACAATGCCCTTGAGCTGGATCTCGGTCTGGTCAGTATCGAAAGACCACAGGCTACGTATCATCGGCGGCGAAATGTAGCTACCGATCGATGTGTAATGACTGTCAAGCGCTTCGAGGCGATTCTGATAGCCGAGAAATGCTTCCACAAAGGAAATAAGGATTGCCGCGATCAATCCGACCAGGAAGCCGCGCTTGATCAGGTGTCGAGTGAGCTTGCTGTGCATCCCGAGAAATTCGAAAGGATTTCTCGGGTAAGTGGACTGAGTCAAAACGATTCCTTTACTCTGTCATGACTTCAAACATGATCTTGTTGTAGGTGCCATCCCCCTTCATTTCGCGCAATGTCTTGGCGATGCGCGGCGCCAAAGCCTCATGCTTCTTGTTCAAGTAAAGGTACATGTCAACATCTTTGAGCGACGGGGAAATCGGGGCGATGCTCGAAAGTGCCAGGCTGCGTAGAAGAGAGATACCATCTGCTCGCGTATATAAGGCGAGATCTACCCTGCCGCCATCTAGCATCCTGAACATCTGCTCTGGTTTATCAACCTTGGTGACGCTTCTCGCGCCGGAGGCATTTGCCTCGAACATTTTCCAGCCGGTAATGAAGGCAACACGATAGGGTTTCAGGCTGTCCCAACTCTGGTCAAGGTTGATCATGGCATCTTTGGAAAAGGCCACGAAGCTGATTCCAATGAAGCGCTCGGGAACTTGAATTAGATTGGGATACTGGGTGCCCAATCCGGCAACTCGCAGCCCTTCGCCATCGACCTCACCCTGATTGGCCATAAACAGCGAGCGCTCGGAAGGGTTGCTGACCAATTTGAGTTGGAGGCCGGCCCTGTGGAATGCCTCGCGCGACAAAAGCTCTAGCGCTTTCCTGTCGAGCGGGGTGTTGTTGGTACTGATGACCAACGTCGGTTGTTCAGCCGTGGCGCAGAGCGCAACAAAAAACAGAATGACCCCAAACAGACGAAACCCTTGCATGGCTTACCTCCCTGCTATGTTCCTGTTCTTATATTTTTTATTTTACTCGATCTGCAATTCGTCAACCACACCGCTAGAAACCTCGGGCCAAAGATTTCATAGAGCTGAATGGTCGACCATCCAGAGTAGGTCAGGCGGAGGCGGCCGTTTTAGCCGAGGAGCTCGAATCGTGTATCTGGCAGGTTCCGATGTACTCCGGTCGTTCAGAGGGCGGCTATTTGGAGAGACCGACAGTCAGCAGTTGGCCGAAGTAAGACATTGCCAACTGACTGTCGCTGTCAGATCAAGTCGCGATTTCTACAGATCAGCGCACCCGCTGTAATGCTTCCCGTTGTTCGCGCAATAAGGCATGAATCCGTTTCAGGCTATCGCGCCATTCTTGGGAGCGTCCGCCGTGCTTCAAGCTATTGGCTGCGCTGTTGGCCTTTCCCTCGACGGTTCGCGGCCCGGTCGATTTCTCCCACGGTCGTAATTCCTGGATCAAGGCTCGCTGCCTCGCCCGCCGTTCCGGTGTCCAGCCGTTCCCCATGTTGCACCTCCAATAGTTCGTTTGACTGATTGATTGTTTTCTCCGCGTGCGCGGGGGCGTGTATCCCGTTATTCACTTGCTGGGGGCCGTTGGCGATGTTCGCCTGCTTGGCAAAGACCACGGGCGGATTTTTGATCGCGGCCAGCGTTTCTAAGGTCATCCGGCATTGGTTCTGTGCCTTCATCGCCATACGAAAGAAGGATTCCAAATTTTTCTGGTACTCCTGATTTAGCGCCCGCCGTGAAAAGTTCATGAAGATGGATTGCAGCGCGTTGGCTTGGGCCACAAGCATGGCCTCACACTCGCCCATATCCCCGCCCTGCACCTTTTTGATAGATGCCTTCAAACCTGAACACAATTCAACTACGCCTTGCTCGCCAAATGGCTTGCCATACATCTCAATGACAGCCGCCGCGTTTGACTGGGGCATCAGGGTAAATTTTGCTACCAGTTCCGCTGCCGGTTGTTTCTTCTCGTTCGCTACGGCTTCAGGCTTCTTTGATCTAGCAGTCACGTTCGCTCCTTTATTCATAGTTAAAGCCCCGGCATTCAGCCGCCAGCCATTCGGCCTCTTCGCGGGTCAGGCCACCATCAAATTCCATGATTGCCGCCCGTTCATCGAAGGCTTCGCGGCCAATATCGTTCATGTGTTTTTCTGTGGGGACATTGGGGACAACGGGGACAGCCGCATGAATACAGGGCTTCCCTTGTCCCCAAGGCCGGGGATGGTTTGGGGACATTGGGGACAAATCTGGCCTTTCGTCCTTCCTCTCGGTCACGGTGGCGGGTGACTGTCCCCGCGTGTCCCCGGCATTTTCGGGAAAGTGGGGACGGGTCAAAGCCGCGTGGTTGCAGGCTGTCCCCGGTGTCCCACCTTGTCCCCCGCTTTTTTGCATGGGTTCGGATAGCGTGGCGAAATTCAGCCGCATTACTCGCCCTCCCACATGCGCCCGGTCAGCACATAGCAGCGTGTCGGGCCGATACCGGGAATGCGTGGTTTCTGCGTCGCCCGGCTTCCTTCTCCCGGTGCCAGCCATCCGGCCTTGAGCAGCGCCGCCGTTACCGTCTTAACGTCGAATCCTTGGCATACGTCCCGCTTGAAGGCTTCCGGCAGCACCATGAATTCCCGCGCCCCGTTGGCATCGGTGCGATAGAAGCCCGCCCGGTTTGGGATGCGTTGATCCGTGGTTGCCGTCACATCCTCGAAGCGGCTTGCCCCGTGCGCCTCGAAGAAAGCCCGCACCTGTGCCAGCATGGCGCGTTCTTCCCGGTTGCCAGTGCCGCCGAAGGATTCCAGCCACACGGCAAAGCATTTTCGGGCCGCGTTGATTGCCTCGCCTTTCGGCCAGCCGGTCAGGCCGTAGTGGGTTGCAAGTTCTCCCGCCACCGCCACCAAGGCAAAGCGCCGCGCTACCCGTAGCACCTGCCCGGCAGCATCGCTGGGGGCGCATTCATCGACGAATTGCCGGATGCCATCCGCGATGAAGTCCGCCAGCTTGGAACGATCTGCCACGATGCAGCGCAGCCAGGTCAAACCCGCCGCCCCGTGATAACGGATCGCCGCATCCTTCACGGCCAAGGCCAGCGCCGCCGGGCTGGGTTGATCGTGCAGCACCTCGAATGCGCCCATGCCCGCCCCCGCATCGGCTTCAATGTCGGCAAGGCGGATTTCCTGCCCGGCGTTCGCCTTCCGGCCAGCCCGTGCCATCAGGGCAGTAAGCGATTCCTCCCCGGCGGACAGAACCAGCAGCCGCCAGCGTGCCGATTGTCGGGCCGCGCCGGTACGGGATGCCCGCGCCTTGCCTTGCCCGTTCGCCAGCAAGTAAGCCGCTTCCCCGGCTTCCTTGGGGTCTATCTGGCTCAGTTCGTCCAGAATCAGCAGGCCATCGTTATGCAGCGCCGCCAGCCCTTCCAAGCCGTTTGCCGTCGCTCGCCACAGCCGGGGATAAGTGGAAGGATCACCCCACACTGAAGCCGCCGCCTTCAAGGCCGTGCTTTTGCCGGAAGATGATCCGCCCCGCAGATGGAAGCCGCCGGAATCCTCTCCCACCACATCAGCCAGTGCCCCGGCGAAGGCCACGGACAGGGCGAACACCAGCCGGGAATTACCCGATGCCAGCGCCGCCACCGAATCGCGCCATTCCTCCGCCGTGCCTGATACGGCAAAGGCGGGTTCAAGCGCGTGGGCATTCTGGAACACCACGATTTCATCCTCCTGCCCGATGGATTCCGCCGGGGTCACATACACCGCCCCGTGCCAGCCCAGCCGCTCCACGCATCGCGCCCGCGCCTGTACCGGCCAGACTTGCAGGAAGGAAGCCAGCAGATCACGCGCCGCCTTGCTTGGAGCAATCGACAAGCCCAGCCGGGCTAGTTCGCGCCGAACGTCGGAGCCATCGCCTTGCAGCAGTTCCAAGGGCATTGCCCATTGGTGCCGCACTTGGTCATCATCGCGCCATTCCAGCAGCCGCCCCCATTCGCCGCTCTTAGCGTCCCGCGTCATAGCCACCACGGACAAGGGCGAACAAATCCAGCGTGGGGATAGTTCGTTGCCGTCCTTGTCTGTGCCGATGAAGAACACGCCATGCGGGGAAATCTCGAAGCGCCCGCCGCCGTAGTCATGGGCCACGGAATCCCCGCTCATGGGGTTGTTTCCTTTTTCCGCAGGGGACGGCACGGCGGGGGTGGTTTCGTCGCCCTGTGTCGCTTCCTGTGCAGCCGTTACCCCATTCAGCGCAGCATCAATGCAGCGGGCCACCGCTTCCAGCCCTTGCGCTTGGTGCAGGTCGTTGAAGTCAGTTGCACCTTCGGGACGATCCGGGCCGAAGTCGGGAACGGCCAACAGCCCGCCCACGGCTTGCGCCGTTTCCTTGGCCTTGCTCTGGCCGGGATTGCCTTCGGTGCGGTAATCGTCATCCGCGCACAGGATCAGCCGCAGGTCGGGGAACTTCTCCCGCAGCGCCTTTGCCGCCGGTTGCAGATTGCCCGCATCGAAGGCCACCGCCACCGCGTAGCCCGTCGCCTCATGGATGCTTGCGCCGGTAGCGAAGCCCTCGGCAATGCACAGCACCCCATCCGGCTTGCCGATGCCGAAGTAGCAGCCGCGAATGCGCCCGCCGGTCAGGTAGCGTTTTGCACCATCCGCGCCGATGAATTGCAGCGAGTGCAGCGCTCCCGCCGCGTCCCGGATCGGCAGCACAAGGCTTTCCCGGTGCATCCGTGCGCCATTGGCGGCAATGCCCTTGCGGCTCAGGTAGGCATGGCCGGTGCTGGGATAGGCTTCCGCCCACAGCAGGCAGGCACGCTCCCGTGCTTCTGTCTTGCGCTTGGCTTCTTCGGCTTCACGTTCCCGCCGTGCCGCCTCGATCTTCGCCCGGTGCGCCGCTTCCTCGGCTGGGGTCAGGGTGCGCCCCATGTCCGCCCGCCAGTTCTCCCAGCCCAGCCCATCGCGCCAATTCTCGAAGCCTCCGGCGGGGATGCCGTCCAAGTGCAGCAGATAGGCCGCATCGCCCTTGCCGCCCCGGCCTTCGGCATCGCAGCGGTGAATGATGCCATCGGCCAGCAGGTCAGCCGGGGGAATGATGCCGCGCCCGGCCAGCGCATCCCGGAATTGTTGGAAGGCGTCAGACATGACGCAGCCCTCCACGTTGGATCAGCCATTGCGCCAGCTTGACCGGCAGCACACCCCACAGGTCCAGCCGCACGATTGCCGCTTTGAGGCGGGGGCGGATGCTATGATTTCGGCCAGATTGATTCTTTGAAGCCGCACGGGTGCCGAAGCCCGCAGCGGCTTTTTTCTTGTTGGGGGTCATGGTCGCCCCCTTACGCTGCCTTACGGCTTTTCTCGATTTGGGCAGTTAGCCAGGCGTCGATTTCGGCTTCAATCCACCCCACAGCCTTTGCGCCGACAGATACCGGCTTCGGGAAGGTCGGATCGTAATCGCTGGGGCGCTTCGGATTGCACCGCAGCTTGGCGTAAATGGTGGAACGGGAAAGGCCGGTGCGGGCCTCTACTTGCTTGCGCCGAAGAATCGTCAGCGCGGAATTGAATTGTGCGGCCATGCTCGTAACTCCGTAGCACTTACCGGAACATACCGGCATGGACACGAACAATATGCACATCCTTCCCCGTCATCTTGGGGTGGAATTTTGCGGATTATTCCGCCCCTTGATGCGTGTGAATTTTTTGTAGGCCGTGATTACCACGTCAACACTGCAACCTGCCGCCCGGCAGACAATTTCCGCCGCCGTGATTTGCGCGGATAGCTCGTTGTTTGTGTAGTGCTGTAAGTTAAAGGCTTTTGATACCTCTTGTGTCGCCTGCCAGAGTTTGTAATCCCGCACCCAGTTGCCGTATTCATCCTGCCCCCGCTTGGTGGGGCGCTTTCGTTTACCCAAAAGGACATCAGCGGCAAAGACCGCAAGCCAATCTGGCAATCTTTCGTTTCGTGACAGGCCGTCAGCGGCAAGCATTACCAATGTGTCGAAGTCATTGGTGTCCGGGTTGATAGCGGCAAGCTGCAATGCCTTGACTACGTTCTCATGCTCTTGGGCAGTGGAAGCCTTTATGTCCTCTGAAAGAACCGGGCCGCTCAAAAATCGTTTGGCAAACGCCACCGCATCATCAATAGGAATGGACCGCGTAATCATTGTCAGTTTAGCTCTAAGCTTTGAATAACCGCGGCTCGCTCCTGCTCTGGAGTACGTCCCTTTTCCTTCATGTATTCCGTGATCCACCAATAAAGCGCTTCGCCGTCCTCTTGCTCCGGGTCATCGTATCGGTCAATACGTCCAGTCCACTGTCGGCCTACAAAGGTGAATCCTTCACCCTCTGCTTTTAGCTCAGCTTCGATCTCGTGCCATGCTGGCGAAGACGGTGGGTATTCGTCAGCATAGGAAGGCTCGAGCCAAGCAAAGCCCCCCGGCTTGTCGAATAGGAAAGCGGCGGGCCTTTTCATCATCCACTCCGGGTCACTTACGTTTTGCATCGTAATAACTGCACCCCACCACTTCGCCGTCTTCTCGTTCATCATTTTTCCGTTATCTCTGTCTTGATTACGTTTCCCAGCATTCTTTCGTCAGGCCCTTTTGTCTCGGGCAACTAACCAGTCTGTCCAAATTTCAAACCCAACCATTACGCGGCAGATTCCTCTACTCAAATTGCCTGAAACGCCTTTCCGAAATTGCCGATAACTACCTTTCGGCCTTCCTCGATTTGGCTATCCACGAAGTCCGCCCACCATTGCAACATTTCCCGCCTTTGGTCGGCATACTGCGCCCGGTTATAGACGCCCCGGATACCCTTGGTTTCATGGGCTAGGCATTTCTCGATCCAGTCAGAGTTAAAGCCAGCTTCATGCAGATGCGTGGAAGCCGTGCGCCGGAAGTCATGAATAACGAAATCCCGCACGTCGATTTCCAGCGAGCGTACCGCTTGATTCAAAGTGCTATGGGCAATCGGTTGATGCAGATCGCCACGGCTGGGGAATACCCACTCTGAACCGCTCGCCAGCCCCTTCAATTCCTCGAACATCGCCACGGCCTGCCGGGACAAATGGACAAGGTGCGGCTTGTCCTTCTTCATGCGTTCGCCGGGGATCGCCCATTCGCCTTTCTCAAGGTCTAGTTCGTCCCATTTCGCGCCGATAAGCTCGCCCTTCCGCACCATGCACAGAATCAGCAGATGCAGCGCCAGCTTGTGCGCCCGCTTGATGCTGGATTGATAGATCGCCCGTAGCAGCTTTCCCACTTCCTCCGGCGATAGGGCCACATCCCGGCTTCTGGCACTGGCAATGAATTTGGCCTCGATTGCCGCCGCCGGGTTGAAGGTGGTTTTCTCCCGTGCAATGGCATAGGCAAACAGCCGTTTCAGCACGTTGCGGGTTTGCAGCGCCATCTGGTCAGCGCCGCGATTCTTGATCTTGTCGGTAATCGCCAGAATGTCGGTTACGGTCACGTCGGCAATCTGCTTGCTGCCAATGGCCGGAATCACGTCCTTATCCAGTACCCGTTTGATGTTGCGGGGGCTACTGTTGGCAGGCTCCACAATCTCGGCATACCAGCGCCGTGCAAAGGCTTCCACGGTTTCAGATGCTTTCGTTTCGGCTTCCTTGGTCTTTGCCTTCTCAACGGTTTTCAAGCACCAATTGCGGATGAAGAATTGGGCAAGTTCCTTGGTAGCGGGGGCGGCATCGTCGGGAATTGGGTCGCCACGCTTCAAGGCCATTGGCGACAGGCCACGCCCAGCCAGTGCCTTGCAGTCGTCCCGCCAGGTGCGGGCATCGGCAAGGGAATAAGCTGGGTAGTCACCAAGGCGGATTGTTTCCTGCTTGCCGGTCAGGGTTCGATACTTCAAGCCCCACCGCTTTTTCCCGGTGGGCATGACTTCGATATACAGCCCGCCCCCATCCGATTCGCTGAAAACCTTCTCAGCAGATTTCAGTGTCCGCAGTTTGGTATCCGACAGTGCCATGACTCGCCATCCTTTCGCCTCTGTGTTCCCACGATCTAGCCTCTACTGTGGGAACACCATTGAATCGTGGGAACACAGGCTAAAAGCCATATACAGCAAGGCTTTCCAGCTTATTAAGTCCATATCTGTTCCCATGATTTCCTGAATTCACTGCCTCCGAAAATGGGGTAGTGGTAACAAATTTGTTCCCACGATGGGGTTTTACTAGCTACTGTGGGAACAAATGTGGGAACAATTTTATGCGGATTGCTGCGGAACATACAAGCCTTCTGCATAACGAAAAACCCGCATTTAAGCGGGTTTCAAGGGTATTTTCGGAACAAATCGGACTATGCCGGAATGCTTGCTATTTTCCGATACAAAAACGGCTGAAGATCACCCCAAGCAGGTCATCCGCCGTGAATTCCCCGGTAATCTCGCCGAGGGCCTGCTGCGTCAGGCGCAGCTCTTCGGCAAAGAGTTCGAGGGCAGGGAAGGGGCTTTCAACCACCGCACGCGCCGTTCCCAAATGTTCACGCGCCAGGGCCAGGGCGCGCAGATGGCGCTCGCGGGCGATGAAGACATCCTCGGTCTGGTGCCAGCCGGCAATACGCAGCAGTTCGGCACGCAGCAGATCGATCCCGGCGCCCTCGCGCGCAGACAGCGAAATGGCCACGGCATCGCCATGGGCATCGTGTTCGTCGTGACGTTCCGGACTGCGGTCGGCCAGGTCGATCTTGTTATAGACGGTGATGCGCTGCAGGCGGCCGGGCAGTTTGGCGAGAATCTCGCGATCCGCTTCGGTGATGCCGGTCCGCGCATCGACCAGCAGCAACACGACATCCGAGCGCTCGATTTCCTGCCAGCTGCGCTCGATGCCGATCTGTTCGACAACATCGTCCGTCTCGCGCAGGCCGGCCGTGTCGATGATGTGCAGCGGAATGCCCTCGATCTGGATGGTCGACCGCAGGGCATCGCGCGTGGTGCCGGCAATCGGCGTCACGATGGCCAGATCGTCGCCGGCCAGACGGTTAAGCAGGGAAGACTTGCCGACATTGGGCTGCCCGGCGAGCACGACGTGCAGACCGGATTGCAACAGCTTGCCCTGACCGGCCCGGTCGAAAGTGCGGGCCAGTTGTTCGTCGAGACGGCGCAGACGGCCAAAGGCATCGGCGGCCTTGAGGAAGTCGATGTCTTCCTCGGGAAAATCGAGGGTGGCTTCAACCAGCATGCGCAGGTTGATCAGTTCTTCATTGAGCGCGCCAATGGCGCGCGAGAATTCACCCTGCAGCGAGCGCACGGCGGAACGGGCGGCACTGGCGGTCGCCGCATCGATCAGATCGGCCACGGCTTCGGCCTGGGCCAGATCCATCTTGCCATTCAGGAAGGCGCGGCGCGAAAACTCGCCGGGTTCGGCCAGGCGGGCACCCAGATCAAGACAGCGGGCCAGCAGAAGCTGCATGACGACCGGGCCGCCATGGCCTTGCAGTTCCAGGACATCTTCGCCGGTAAAGGAATTCGGTCCCGGGAAATAGAGCAGCAAACCGGTGTCGACCGTCGAGCCATCCGCCGCCTTGAAGTCGGCCAGCGTCGCGTAGCGCGGTTTGGGCGTCTTGCCGGTCAGCGCAAAAGCAAAGGGCAGCAAATTGCTGCCCGAGACGCGAATCACGCCGACACCGCCCCGCCCGGGGGCGGTGGCGATGGCGGCGATGCAGTCGTTCTTCATGCCTTGGCGTCGTTGGCTGCCTTGCCGCCGGCTTCGATCATTTTGGTGATCTGCCACTGCTGGGCGATGGACAGCACGTTGTTCACGACCCAGTAGAGCACCAGACCGGACGGGAACCAGAGGAACATGATGCCGAAGATGAAGGGCATGGCCATCATGACCTTGGCCTGGATCGGGTCCGGCGGCGTCGGGTTCAGCTTGGTCTGGATGATCATGGAAGCAATCATGATCACCGGCAGGATGTAGTACGGGTCGGCGGCAGCCAGATCGGTAATCCAGCCGATCCACGGCGCATCGCGCATTTCGACTGCACCCAGCAGCACCCAGTAGAGGGCAATGAAGACCGGAATCTGGACCAGAATCGGCAGGCAGCCGCCGAGCGGGTTGATCTTCTCGGTCTGGTACAGCTTCATCATTTCCTGGTTCAGGCGCTGCTTGTCGTCACCGAAGCGCTCCTTCAGGTGCATCAGACGCGGGCTCAGCGTACGCATCTTGGCCATCGACTTGTAGGACGCGGCAGACAGCGGGTAGAACACGGCCTTGATGCCGATGGTCAGGATGACGATGGCCCAGCCCCAGTTACCGACCAGCTTGTGGATGGCTTCGAGCAACCAGAAGATCGGTGCAGCGACCACGGTCAGCCAGCCGTAATCGACCACCAGATCGAGTCCCGGAGCAATGTTCTTCAGGGAAGCCTGTTCCTGCGGACCGGCGAACAGGGTCACGCTGGTATCGGCCTTGCCACCCGCAGCCACGTCGCCCACCGGCACGATCACGCCGGCCTGGAAGACATTGCTGCCATCCAGCTTGCGCATGTAGAACTCGCGCTGGGTCTTCTCCTTCGGCACCCAGGCCGACACGAAGTAGTGCTGAACCATCGCCAGCCAGCCGTTGTCCGCCGTCTTGGTGAACTTGGCCTTGTTTTCGGCCACAGCACTGAATTCAACCTTCTGATACTTGTCGCCCTCGGTGTATACCGCCGGGCCGGTAAAGGTCGACACCATCTTGGTTTCGCCAGCCGGTGCCTTGTCGTCGCGCTGCAACTGGAAATAGGCATGCGGTGCAATGGCCTTGTCGCTGCCGTTAGTCACTTCCCAAGCCACATCGACGGCGTAGGAACCGCGCTTGAAGGTCAGCACCTTGGTGGCCTTGATGCCGTTGCCGGCATCCGCTTCCAGGCGAATCTTCAGCTCGTTGGCGCCATCGGCCAGCTCAGTCGGACCGGCCAGACGCTTGAACAGCGTGCGATGGGTCGGCAGACCTTCACCAATCAGGCCGCTCTGGGCGACATATTGATGCTTGGCATCGAACAGATCGAAGGTCTTGGCCTTGTCGTCATGTTCCTTGTATTTCAGGAGTTCCAGCTTGACCAGATCGCCGCCGACGGTCGACAGCGTGGCCTTGACCAGATCGGTCGTCACCGTGAAGGTTTCGCCAGCCGGTGCGACAGCCGCCGGTGTCGGGGCAGCCGTGGTGGCGCCAGCCTGCAGGCTCGCAGAAGGCTTGGGTGCTGCACCAGCAGCGGCAGCCGTGGCCGGATTGGCATTTGCAACCGGGGTGGGCTGGTTATGCTTCTGCCAGTTTTCCCACAGCATGAAGCTGGAGAAGGTGAAGATCAGAACCAGAATCAGGCGTCGAGTGTCCATGAACTGCCTACAAAAAATGTTCGTCAGGGTACGGGATCATACCCGCCGGGATGCCACGGGTGACAGCGGCAGATGCGCTTTGCACCCAGCCAGCCACCGCGCATGGCGCCGTACTTCTGTACTGCTTCCACCGTATAGTCCGAACAGGTCGGAAAATAGCGGCAATTGCGCCCAAGTAACGGGCTGATCGCATATTGATAGACTCGGACGAGCCCGATCAAGATGCGCTTCATGCTGCCACAGGTCGGGGTTTTGCCGGCCGCTTCAATTTATCGAAGAGCACGAGCAAGTCACCCGCCAAGGCTTTGCCATCGAGCGGCCGAACCGGCTTTGCCGCCAGTCGGACAACGATGTCGACCATCGGCAAGTCCGCGCGCCGAGACCGGAATTGCTCGCGCACGATGCGCTTGACCCGGTTACGGTCGACGGCCCGTTTCAACAACTTCTTGCCGACGACGAGGCCCAAACGGGCGCTTCCTTCTGAACGCGGCTGATAGTGCAACATCAGCCACTGGCCACGAATGGCCCTCCTGAAACCAAAAACGGATGAAAACTCATCCGTTTTGGTCAGGCGATATCGTCTGGCGAAGGTTTGATCCACCTCGCCCGAAGCCGATTTAGACGGCCAGACGCTTGCGGCCCTTGGCGCGACGCGCAGCCAGAACAGCACGGCCGCCCTTGGTACGCGAACGAACCAGGAAGCCATGGGTGCGCTTGCGGCGCACGACGGACGGTTGATACGTGCGTTTCATGTCGTAATCCCTTGAGTAAGCTAAGAAAAACGCGTGATTACACCCTGTTTCACCGCAGTTTGTCAAGACCAATAATTTTATCAAGCTGTGGATAACTTTGTGGATGGCGGGTAGAATAAGCCCCCATCAAGGCGGCCGAACGGCCGCCTAATTTCTTGGTATTTCTATAATTAAAACATGGTTTTAAGCCCATTTGCCCTGACGACGCACGGGGCTGTGGGTATGGGGTGTAACAATGGCTGGCTTTTGGGAATCTTGTCTGCAACGTTTTGAAGAAGAACTGCCCACGCAGCAGTTCAATACCTGGATCAAGCCGCTCCGGCTTGAAGGGGAGCAGACACCGCAGGACGGCTTGCGCCTGATCGCGCCGAACACCTTCATCCTGAAGTGGGTCCGTGACCGCTATCTGGGTCGGATCGAAGACTACAGCCGCAATTTCTTCAACGAGCCGGTCAGCATTGCCCTGATCATCGGCAGCGGCAAGCCCGCGACCGTCAGTGCCAGCACAGTCAGCAGCCCCGCCACCAAAACCGAAGCCGCCCCGACGGGCGCTGCCGCCAGCCGGACCGGCGCACTCGCGGCCAGTTCGGTCTCCCCCGAAAAACCGCGCGGTCGTCAGAACAATTACGAAAAATCCCGCCTGTTCCCGTCCTTCACCTTCGACAACCTGGTGGTCGGCAAGGCAAACGACCTCGCCCGGGCTGCCGCTGTGCAGGTCGCCAATAATCCGGGCGGCGCCTACAACCCCTTGTTCATCTATGGCGGCGCCGGTCTGGGCAAGACTCACCTGATTCACGCCATCGGCAACGCCATCCTCAAGGAAAATCCGGACAAGGTTGTGCGTTACGTGCACGCCGAGGACTACTACTCGGACGTGGTACGGGCCTATCAGCAAAAATCTTTCGATGCTTTCAAGCGCACCTATCGTTCCCTGGATGTGCTGCTGCTCGACGACGTGCAGTTCTTCAACGGCAAGAACCGTTCACAGGAGGAATTCTTCTTCCTGTTCAACGCCCTGATTGAAGCCCGCAAGCAGATCATCCTGACCTGCGATACCTATCCGAAGGATATCAATGGTCTCGACGACCGTCTGGTGACGCGTTTTGACTGGGGCCTGACCGTTCAGATCGAACCGCCCGAACTCGAGATGCGCGTGGCGATCCTGAAGAAGAAAGCCGAAGCCGAAGGACTGCAGCTCAACGATGAAGTGGCTTTCTTCATTGCCAAGCATCTGCGTTCCAACGTGCGCGAACTGGAAGGCGCCCTGAAGAAGGTATTGGCCTATTCCTCCTTCCATGGTCGTCCGATTGCACTCGATCTGGCCAAGGAAGCGCTGAAGGACGTGATTGGCTCCGTCCGCAATGTCGGTATCGACTACATCCAGAAAACGGTTTCCGACTACTACAAGATCAAAGTGGCCGATCTGTTCTCGAAAAAGCGCACCCGCGCCATTGCCCGCCCGCGCCAGGTTGCCATGTGGTTGTGCCGCGAAGTGACCTCCCACAGCTTTCCGGAGATCGGCGATGCCTTTGGCGGACGCGATCACACGACCGTGATTCATGCCGTCAAGACAATCGATTCGCTGAAGGCCAAGGAAAACGAACTGAATCACGATCTGCACGTCCTGCTGCAGGTCCTGAAGGGCTAAAAAAGCCTGTTGACGGGATAAGTCTGTGGAAAAGCTGTCCAGTTGATGGGGAGCATCGGCATCAGGCAGGGGATTGGCAAAATGCTCCCCAATCCATCCACAGGCAATTCAGAGGGTTAACATGGCCAGTTTTTCAACGCTAAACAACTGAAAAATAAGCATTAATCCAAGTTATCAACAGACTTGTTGTTCAGTTAACAGTAGTTATCTCTTTATAGAGAAAAGAATTAGATAGAAACACATCGCACTGAAAACAGCATGCAGGTCTTCAAGGTGAACCGGTTGGACTGTCGTCAGGATGTCGACAAGTCTGTGAACAAGCTGTCATTGATATGGGGATGATCTTGTTTAGTCCGGTTTATGCGAAAATTGTCCAGTTTTCATCCACAGCCAATTCAGAGACTTTCCAAGATCCAAAATTGACGTTCAACTGATTGAAAAATAAATAAAAATTTAAGTTGTCCACAGGATTGTTCCCGATATAGTCTTTAAAGGAATTTCATATATGGTTCTTATAAAAACCCAAAGAGACACGCTTCTTGCCCCGCTGCAGTCTGTGTCGGGAATCGTCGAGCGTCGTCATACGCTGCCCATCTTGTCCAACGTGCTGCTGGAAAAGAAAGGCGATCGTCTGACCTTGCTGGCCACCGATATTGAAATTCAGATCACGACGTCGACTGAAGTAGCAGCCGGTGAGGGCGACGGTGCAGTGACCGTCGGTGCCCGCAAACTGCAGGACATCCTGCGTTCCTTGCCGGACAGCACCGAGATCTCGCTGAGCCTGGAAGACAAGCGTCTTCAGGTAAAGGGGGGAAAGAGCCGTTTCAATCTGCAGACCCTGCCGGCCGATGATTTCCCGCGCATGACGCTGGCCGAGGGCGATACCAAGCAATTCCGCATTACCCAGAAAGCTTTCCGCCAGTTGCTGGGCAAGACCCAGTACGCAATGGCAGCGCAGGATGTGCGCTACTACCTGAATGGTCTCCTGTTGCTGGTGGATGGCAAGGAACTGCGTGCAGTGGCCACGGATGGCCATCGTCTGGCTTACGCGAGTGTCGAGATTGAAGCCGAACTGCCGCGTCAGGAAATGATCCTGCCGCGCAAGACGGTGCTTGAATTGAACCGTTTGCTGGTCGACAACGAGGACATCCTCGAAATCACCCTGGCGTCCAATCAGGTCCGTTTTGCTTTCGGGTCCATCGTGCTGGTTTCCAAGCTGATCGACGGCAAGTTCCCGGATTACGAGCGCGTGATCCCGCAGAGCCTGCGCAATCACATGACGGTGGGCCGTCAGACGCTGATGCAGGCGATGCAGCGTGCCGCCATTCTGACCAACGAGAAATTCCGTGGCGTGCGTGTCGTGCTGGGTGAGAACAGCCTGAAGCTGATTGCAGCCAACGCCGAGCAGGAAGAAGCCCAGGAAGAAATCGAAGTGAATTATCCGGGTGAGGCCATCGATGTCGGCTTCAACGTCAGTTACCTGCTGGATGTGCTGAACAATGTTCAGTCCGATGAAATCCAGTGGAGTTTCAATGATGCGAATTCCAGCGCACTGGTGACGGTGCCGGGCAACGACCGCTTCAAGTACGTTGTCATGCCGATGCGCATCTGATCCGGAATCTATGAGTAGTCCAAGGCCCATCCGCCGGATGGGCCTTCATCGTTTCACGTGGAACCAAAATAATGAGTGAAGAGAACGTCCCGCAAACTGCCGCGCCGGCTTACGGTGAGTCCAGCATCCAGATCCTCGAGGGCCTGGAAGCGGTGCGCAAGCGCCCGGGTATGTACATCGGTGATACCTCCGATGGTACTGGCCTGCATCACCTGGTCTTCGAGGTGGTCGATAACTCCATCGACGAAGCCTTGGCAGGTCATTGCGACGACATCATCGTCACCATTCACACCGACAATTCGATTTCGGTGCTCGACAACGGCCGGGGTATTCCGACCGGCGTCAAAATGGACGACAAGCACGAGCCGAAGCGTTCTGCCGCTGAAATCGCACTGACCGAGCTGCACGCCGGGGGCAAGTTCAACCAGAACTCCTACAAGGTGTCCGGCGGTTTGCACGGTGTGGGCGTTTCCTGCGTGAACGCACTGTCCAAGTTCCTGCGCCTGACCATCCGTCGCGACGGCAAAAAGCACTTCATGGAATTTTGCCGTGGGGTGCCGGTTGACCGCGTGATCGAGACCCGCGATGGCTTTGAAATCTCCCCGCTCAAAATTCTCGGCGATACCGAAAAGCGCGGGACCGAAGTGCACTTCCTGGCCGACGAGGAAATTTTCGGCCACGTCGAATTCCACTACGAAATCCTCGCCAAGCGTCTGCGCGAACTCTCCTTCCTGAACAACGGCGTCAGCATCAAGCTGGTCGATCAGCGTTCCGGCAAGGAAGAACTGTTCGCCTTTGCCGGTGGTGTGCAGAGCTTTGTCGAGTACATCAACCGCACCAAGTCGGTCCTGCACCCGAAGATTTTCTACTCGGCCGGTGAAGCCAAGGTGGGCGGTGATGGGGTCACCATCGGCGTTGAAGTGGCGATGCAGTGGAACGATTCCTATCAGGAACAGGTGCTCTGCTTCACCAACAACATTCCGCAGTCGGACGGCGGTACGCACCTGACCGGTCTGCGCGCGGCCATGACCCGCGTGATGAACAAGTACATCGAGGAAAACGATATTGCCAAGAAGGCCAAGGTCGACATTTCCGGCGATGACATGCGTGAAGGTCTGGCCTGTGTGCTGTCGGTGAAGATGCCCGATCCGAAGTTTGCCTCGCAGACCAAGATGAAGCTGGTTTCCTCGGAAGCCCGTCCGGCGGTCGAAGAAGTGGTGGCCCAGAAGCTGGCTGACTTCCTGCTGGAAAACCCGATCGACGCCAAGACCATCTGCGGCAAGATCGTCGAAGCCTCGCGTGCCCGCGAAGCCGCCCGCCGTGCGCGTGAAATGACGCGCCGCAAAGGCGTGCTGGACGGCGTTGGCCTGCCCGGCAAGCTGGCGGATTGCCAGGAAAAAGATCCGGCGCTCTGCGAAATCTACATCGTTGAGGGTGACTCCGCAGGCGGCTCCGCCAAGCAGGGTCGCGACCGGAAGTTCCAGGCCATTCTGCCGCTGCGCGGCAAGGTGCTGAACGTCGAGAAGGCCCGCTTCGACAAGCTGATTTCGTCCGAGCAGATCGTGACCCTGATCACGGCACTCGGTACCGGGATCGGCAAGGACGATTTCAACGTCGAGAAGCTGCGTTACCACCGCATCATCATCATGACTGACGCGGACGTCGACGGCGCGCACATCCGCACGCTGCTGCTGACGCTGCTCTACCGTCAGATGCCAGAGCTGGTCGAACGCGGTTACATCTATATCGCCCAGCCGCCGCTCTACAAGGTCAAGCACGGCAAGACCGAGCGCTACCTGAAGGACGACCAGGAATACAACCAGTTCCTGCTCAACATGGCCCTGGATGAGGCGGTTCTGACGCCGCGTACCGGTGCGGACGGCATCACCGGCCCGGCGCTGGAAAACTTGGCCCGCAACTGGCTGGCCACGGAAGCCGTGATCGAACGCCTGGCGCATCTGATCAATCCGGATGTGCTCCAGTCCATCGTCCGCCACAACCTGGAAATCGACCTCGGCAGCGAGTCGACCGCCCGTGCCAGTGCAGAACGCCTCGGCCAGTTCATGGCCCGGGGAACGCAGGTCATCGCCAAGTTTGACGACATTCAGGAACGCTGGACCCTGCGCGTCGAGCGCATGCACCACGGCAACCTCAAGGTTGGCCTGATCGACGAGGATCTGCTCCTCTCGGGCGATTACCTCCAGATCAAGCGGATGGCTGAAACCCTCGGTGATCTCTTTGGTGCGGGGGCTGTCATTGCCCGCGGCGAGAAAAAATTCGCCATCACCAACTTTGGCGATGCGATGAAGTGGCTGCTCAACGAAGTCGAGCGCGGTATCAGCAAGCAGCGCTACAAAGGGCTGGGCGAAATGAACCCGGAACAGCTCTGGGAAACCACGATGGACCCGAATGTCCGTCGCCTGTTGCGCGTCCAGATCGACGATGCCATCGCGGCCGACGAAATCTTCACCACCCTGATGGGCGAAGACGTCGAACCCCGCCGTGCCTTCATCGAAACCAACGCCCTGAACGCGCGGATCGATATCTGACGGGTTTTCAGGTCATTTCAAGGGGCTGGATGTGTTTTTTCATTCAGCCACCGCTACAGCATGAAAGCCATCCTGCGGGTGGCTTTCATTGCTTCGGAAAGCTGAATCATGCACATCTGGGTCGATGCCGACGCTTGTCCCGTGGCCATCAAGGAAATTCTGTATCGGGCGGCAAACCGCGTTGAGCGACCGCTGACGCTGGTGGCCAACCAGATGCTGCGCGTGCCGCCCTCGCCGTGGATCAAGGCGGTGCAGGTGCCGTCCGGGTTTGATGTGGCGGATCAGCGTATTGCCCAGTCGGCTGTGGCGGGTGACATTGTGGTGACGGCGGATATTCCTTTGGCGGCGGCGGTGATCGCCAAAGGGGCGTGGGTGATCGATCCCCGTGGTGAGCTGCTCGATGCAGGCAACATTCAGGAACGCCTGAGCATGCGCAATTTCATGGAAACCCTGCGCAATAGCGGGGTGGAGACGGGCGGGCCGGCGGCGATGTCGGCGGCGGACAGGCAAGCCTTTGCCAATCAGCTGGATCGCTTGCTGGCCAAGTGCTGCTGAATACGGCGTGCCATCCTGAATTGGGCCGGTGAAACGGTGTTGACCGTCGGCTTGCAGGTTTTATGGGTGCGGGGGCAGCCCGTATCGACGACCTTATCCGGTCATGCCTTGTGACAGGCAAATCTCAGCGCCCGCCGGTTTTCGTCCGGAGCAGGGTGGCGTTGGCGGCATCTTCCTTGTATGCGTACTCCAGCTTGCCATGGCGGATTTCGGTCATGACCACCATCTCCTGTGAAATCGCTTCGTGATCCTGCGGGGTGAAGGGACGGGCGTAGCGGGCCGTGACGGTCGAGGTGGTCGGGTATTTCAGATTTTCCAGTGCATCGCGGACCTTGGGCCCGTCGGTGGAGGCAGCCTGGGTCATGGCCAGGGAAAGCAGGCGCAGCGCATCGTAGGTTTGTGCGGCAGCCACCGCAGAGGGAATGGTGGCGGTGTCGTTCAGGCGGCGATAACTGAGGGCGAACTGGCCCTTGCTTGAGCTGAGCTCGTTTTCGACAAAGGTGGCAACGGCACGCACCCCATCGGCGCTCTTGCCTGCCGTATTGAGAAAACTCTGCTGCGTCAGGGGCCAGGGACCGATGATGGCCATCCGGATACCCTGTTTGTCCATGCGTTTGACGATTTCGCCCGCATCGGTGGCCAGGCCGTAGAGGATCACGGCCTGTGCACCGCTGGTCTTCAACTTGCCGAGCAGTGCTTCGTGATCGTTGCCGCCAACCTTGAAGCTGCCGATCAGCACAGGCTCCAGCGCGTATTTTGAAAACGCTTTCTGAATGCTCTCCCGGCCCGAGACGCCGTAGGGGCTGTCGTCATGCAGCAGGGCAATCCGGTTGAACTGGCGCCGTTTGACGGCTTCGTCGAGGAGGGCGGCGGCCTGCAGTTCATCGCTGGCCGAGGTGCGGAAAACGTAGCTGTCTGCGATGGCCGGCGGCATGAAGCTGCGACCGATCACCGCGCCGGTCGAGGCCGAAATGATCAGCGGAATCCGCGCGCCCTGCATCACCTTGGCGGCCTGCATGACGACCCCGGTATTGGCGATGCCGACGACAGCCGCCACTTTTTCCTTCTCGACCAACTCGCGGGCAGCACTCGCGCCGGTATCGGGATTGGCCTGGTCATCGCGGATCACGAGTTCGACCGTGCGCCCGAGCACACCGCCGGTGGCATTGATGTCCTGCACGAAAACACGGGCGCCACCGACGATGCTTTTGCCCATGTCGACCGAGGCCGGGCTGCTGAGCGGGGCAATGACCCCGATCCGGATGCTGTCTGCACTCTGGGCCGGGCTCACGAGAACGGCACACAGGATGGCGAGGGGGAGGCGGGCAGGGGAGAGGGGACGGCGCATCGGACAAGGCTCGTTCAAAGGACGATGTCGATCACGATAGCAATTTGAGACGATCATGCCAGCCGGGGAATACCCTGTTCTTCCAAGCCATGCTCGGTACGCACTGCATGCGATGTAAATTGTCAGAAAACGGTATGGCGTGTTCTAAATCCTGATCGAATATGATATTTATCAATCTTTCAAGGAGACAGTGCCCGGAAACCTCCTGATGACCGGGCTTTCAGGGAGTTATAACAATGAAGAATTTCCCGCTTTCCCGTCAGATTCTGATGGTGGCTGCCATTGCCGTGGCGATCATGATCGGGGCGCAAAGCCTTGTCGTGGCCTATCTCGCCAGGCAGATCGCACTGAAGCAGACTGAAGCATCGCTCAACGAGCAGACATCGCTGATTGTCAGCACCCTCGAGTTTGCGCAGGAATCGCTCAAAGAGCGTGCTTTGAGCAATCTCAACGCCTTCGAGAGTGGCTTGCTCGGCAAGATTCACCTGAGTGGCCGCACGGTACAGACCGGCAAGGAAAACCTGCCCGAACTCGTGCTGAATGGCACGACCTTGAATGGCAATCTGGCCTTGCTGGAGCAGTATGCCAAGACCTATCCGGGGCGTGAGCCGTCCTTCATTGTCCGCAGTGGCGACCGATTTTACCGTGCGGCCACCTTGCTGAAGGACAAGGAGGGCCAATCCCGTACTGGCGAAGCGCTCTCCGAGAAGGAGGCTTACATCCCCGCTATCGCAAAGGGCGAGTCCTACACCGGCACGATCCAGCGCAGCGGCAAGATGTTTGCCATCGCCGTCAAGCCGATCAAGGATGGCCAAGGCCAGGTGGTCGGGGCGATTACCCTGCGGCTGGATGTCAGCAACAACATCGCTTTGCTGAAGAAAAAGCTGCTGGAAACCAAGGTCGGCAAGACGGGTTATCCATACGCGATTTCCGAGCCGTATGGCGATCAGACCGAAGGGGTCTTCGTCGTTCACCCGAAACTCGAAGGTAAGCGGGTTTCCGAAGCCGGTGAGCGGGTCAAGGCGATTACCGACACCATGTTCAAGCTGCGTAACGGCACCTTCGAATACAAATGGATCGATGGTGAAGGCAAGGAGCGCGACAAGATCGTCGTCGTCCGCGAGTTGCCGGAATTGCACTGGCTGGTGGCCTCGGGCAGCTGGACCGATGAATTCACCGAAGACACGCTGACCCTGCGCAACAAGGTGATCGCGGTGTCGCTGGTGCTCGGTGTCCTGCTTCTCCTGGCATTGGCCTGGCTGACCCAGAACCGCCTGAAGCCGGTCGGTGCGCTGGTCCTGGCCAGCAATCGCCTCGGTGCGGGCGATCTGAGCATCGAATTGAAAGGCAATCCGAACAGCCGTAACGAGGTCGATGTGCTCTCGCACTCCCTGGGCCAGGCCATTGCCTCGATCCGGACCCTGATTGGCAACCTCAAGCGCACGGGCGGTACCCTGCACGATACGGCAGGGGCGCTCTCCGATGCCTCCGGCAACCTGCAGCACGCAACGGCACGCCAGAGCGAGGCCGCGACCTCGATGGCCTCTTCTGCCGAGCAGCTGACCGTGGGCATCCAGCAGGTCGCCGACAGTGCCCGTCATGCCCTGGGCCAGACCGAAGAAGCGCGCAAAGTGGTCGATGAAAGCCAGTCGACCGTCGCCGAAGCCATCGACGCGATGGAAGAAACCGCCTCAGCCGTGCGTCGTTCTGCCGAACAGGTGAGCGATCTGGGGCGGCGCTCGCAGGAAATCGAACAGGCACTCAGCTCGATCAAGGGCATTGCCGATCAGACCAATCTGCTCGCGCTCAATGCGGCCATCGAAGCGGCCCGTGCCGGTGAAGCCGGGCGTGGTTTTGCCGTGGTCGCGGACGAGGTGCGCAAGCTGGCTGAGCAGTCGGGCAAATCGGCCCAGGACATTTCGGCCATCCTGTCGCAGGTTCAGGCCGGTGTCGGGTCGGTCAATGACACCATTCACCAGGCGGTGACCCGGGTCAGTCACTCCGTCGATGCCTCGCGTCATCTGGCCAAGGCGCTGGGTGAAGTGTCCACCCGCTCGACGGAGCTGGGCGATGCGATCCGCAACATTGCCGGCGTGACCCGCGAGCAATCGACGGCCGCCGAGAACATCGCGCATGAAATCGGGCAGGTGGCCGCCATGGCCGACCAGACCGGTCAGGCCGCGCACACCAATCAGGACCGCGCCAACGATCTGGTGGCGGCGGCGGATACCTTGCAGGCCGAGACGGCCCGCTTCCGCCTCTAACCGGGAGACAACAGCATGCGCGTGATTGCCCAGCGGGTGCGTGAAGCCTCGGTCACGGTCGACGGTCAGATCACCGGCAAAATCGGGCAAGGCTTGATGCTGCTGGTGGGTATCGAAGCCGAGGACAGCGAGACCGATCTGGCCTGGATGGCGGGCAAGCTGGTGCGCATGCGCGTGTTTTCCGATGAAAACGGGGTCATGAACCGGAGCGTGCAGGACGTCGGCGGCGAGATTCTCGCCGTCTCCCAATTCACGCTCTTTGCCTCGGTCAAGAAAGGCAATCGCCCGTCCTGGGGGCGGGCGGCGCGGGGCGAGGTGTCCGGGCCGCTGTTTGCACGCTTTGTCGAACTGCTCTCGGCGGAACTCGGCAAACCGGTGCCGACCGGTGTCTTTGGAGCCGACATGCAGGTTGCCCTGATCAACGATGGGCCGGTCACCCTGGCCATCGACTCCAAAAACCCGGAATAAGTGCCGGCCCCTGCTTGAGGGCAGGGTCAGGGCGGACTCAGTGCCCCGGCCAGCGCCATCAGGCCGGCCAGGCCGCCGAGCGGCAGGGCGACGCCCTCGATCCCGGCGGGCAAATCGGGTTCGTTCGGATTGAGGCGGATCAGACGGCCGCCGCAGCGTTCGGAAAAACGCCTGACGGTCGGGATTTGCGTCCCGGCACCGATTTCGATGCAGACCAGACGGTCGACCGTCGGCAACCATTCTGCCAGGGCCTGTTGTTGTTGCGCCGTGCGCCGCTCGACCCAGCCCCAGTCGCCAAACATCAGGATATTGGGCCGCGCCAGACCCCCGCAATCCGGGCAGTGCGGCAGGGCATTGCGCAGGCGACATTGGGCGGTATCGACCTGCGGTACAAAGCCGTCGGCCGACCAGATGCGGCCCTTGCAGTCGCTCAGACATTGCAGGTGATGGATGGAACCATGGATTTCGCAGACCCGTTCTGTCGGGAAGCCGGCTTTCTGGAACTGGCCATCGACATTGCTGGTGAACACGAAAGCACCTTTGGGCAGGCCTTGGGCGAGATCGCGCAGCAGGTGAAAGCCGGCATGCGGCGGGGTCTGCCGGTAGAGGTCCAGACGATGGCCATAGAAGCCCCAGGCCAGCGTTGGATCGCGTTCGAAAGCGGCGGGATTGGCGATCTCGGTGAAATCGAGGCGCGCGCCGCGCAGGGCGGGATAGGCTGCCCAGAAACCACCCGGCCCGCGAAAATCGGGCAGTCCGGAGTCGATGCCCATGCCGGCACCGGCCGTGATGAGCAGGCCATCGGCCTCCGCCAGCCAGCGCGCCGCCGTGCTGAGCATCGCCTGCATCACGGCAGCACCGTGATCGGCGGCGGCTCGCCGATCAGTTCCAGACGTTGTTTCAAGGCTTGGGTGACCTGAATCTCGCCCTGACGGTCGACCCGCAAAACGAGGCCGATTTCCATGCGTCGTGCCATGTCGCGCCAGGCTTGCGGCCCGGCCACGAAAATCGGTTTGGAGGTGGCGTCGGACAAGGTCCCGGCCTTGGGGCCGGCCGGAATGAGCACGGTGACGGCCTGGGTGTGGTCGACCGGCGTGGCCGTGCGCGGATCGATCAGGTGGCTGTAGCGCCGGCCGTCGAGTTCGAAGAAACGCTGGTAATCGCCGGAAGTGCCGATGGCTTCGCCGTCTTCAAGCTGCACGGTGGCCATCGGGCCGGGCTGGCGCGGATGCTGGATGCCGACCCGCCATTTGCGGCCTTCCTTGGTGCCCAGCGCCATCACATTGCCGCCAATATTGATCAGCGCGTTCTGGATGCCTTGGGCGCGCAGGATGGCGGCCGCACGGTCGAGCGCGACGCCTTTCAGGTAGCCGCCGAAATCGAGGGCAAGGTGACGGTTGCGGCTGCTGGCGCGGGTGCCATCGAGTTTGAGGTCAGCCACCGAGGGCGCGGCCTTGCGCCAGGCGGCGAGGGCCGCCGGGTCGGGCAGGCGGGCCTGGAACTCGTCGGCCTGGAAGCCCCAGAGGCGGATCAATTCGCCGATGCCCGGATCGAAGAGGTGGTCACCCTGGGCCGAGAGCGCCTGGGCTTCGCGGATGAAATCGGCGAGTTCTGGCGTGATATCCGACGGTCGACCCTCGGCCAGGGCCTGATTCAGGGCGCTCAGTTCGGAGGGTTGCCAGGCGTGGTAGGCCCGGTGCAGGCGGTCGAATTCCTGCAGCACGGCGGCAATGGCGTGGCGCGCCGCATCCGGCTGCTCGCTGACGACGAGGACTTCAACCCGGGTGCCGAAGACAAAGGCCTGTTGTTCCTGGATTGGGGTTTTGCTGCAGGCGCAGAGGCATAGCGCGGTGAGCAGGAGCGCAAGCAGTTTCAGGCAAGACCGCATGCGTGTTCGATGACCGTGATGAAGGCGCCGGCTGCATCGAACCCGGTTTGCTGACGGATTTCGACCATGCAGGTCGGGCTGGTGACGTTGATTTCGGTAAGGTGGTCGCCGATCACGTCGAGACCGACCAGGATCAGCCCACGCTTCAGAAGCAGCGGGCCGAGGGTGGCGGCGATTTCGTGGTCACGGGCGGAGAGTTCCTGCGCGACGCCGGTGCCGCCGACGGCGAGATTGCCGCGCGTTTCACCGGCCTTGGGAATGCGCGCCAGGCACCACGGGACCGGCTTGCCGCCGATCAGCAGGATGCGCTTGTCGCCCTGGCTGATGGCGGGCAGGAAGCGTTGCGCCATGATCGTGCGCTGGCCGTTGGCGGTCAGCGTTTCCAGAATCACATTGCGGTTCGGGTCGTTGCGATGGACGCGGAAGATGCCGGTGCCGCCCATGCCATCGAGCGGTTTGACGATGACGTCGCGTTCTTCATCGATGAAGTGCTGCAACTGCGCCGGATGCCGGCTGACCAGCGTGGGCGGCGTGAATTGCGGAAATTCGGCGATCGAGAGCTTTTCCGAGTGTTCGCGCAGGGCGCGCGGGCGGTTGAAGACCTTCACGCCCTCGGCTTCGGCCCGCTCGAGCAGCCAGGTGGCCGCGAGGAATTCGGCATCGAAGGGCGGGTCCTTGCGCATGATCACCGCGTCGAACTCGCGCAGGGCACGCCAGGCGCGGCCGGTTTCGCGGTACCAGTCGTGGTCGTCGGGGCGCGGGTGAAGGTGAATGACTTCGGCAAAAACCCCGCCATGGCCGTTCGTATCGGGTGTCCGCCAGCCGAGGCTGTGCGCCTCGATGGCATAGACCTCGTGACCGTGGCGCTCGGCCGCCCGCATCATGGCGACCGAGGAGTCCTTCCAGGCTTTCAGGCTGTCCAGCGGATCGAGCACGAAAGCCAGTTTCAGGGAGCGGTCGCTGCCGCCGAGCAGGTGTTTTTCGAAGTGGAGTTGTTGCGCCATGCGTCTCAGACGGCGTCCGGCGCAGTTCGTTCCAGTTCGAGTGCCGCTGCGAGGCAGGCCAGGCGACCGACCACGCCATAGGCGTAGAAGCGGTTGGGCGGCGAATCCGGGTTGCCGCAGCGGTAATCCGGCAGGTTGCAGCCGGTTTCGAAGGCGAGCGGCTCGAAGTGCATGCCCGGTGCGTTCAGGTTTTCGTCCTTGCCGCGCCCGGTATGCACGCGATAGAAGCCGCCGACCACGTAGCGGTCAATCATGTAGATGACCGGCTCGGCGACCGCGTCATTGACGGTTTCGAAGGAATGCACGCCTTCCTGGATCAGCACCTCGGAGACTTCCAGGCCTTCCTTGACGACGCTCATCTTGTTGCGCTGCTTGCGGTTCAAGGCAATCACCTCGTCGGCATCGCGCACGGTCATCACGCCCATGCCATAGGTGCCGGCGTCAGCCTTGACCACCACGTACGGCGTTTCGTCGATGCCGTATTCCTTGTATTTCTCGCGCACGATGTCGAGCACGGCAGCGACGTTGGCCGCCAGGCATTCCTCGCCCTGACGCTCATGGAAGTTGATCGAGCGGCAGACCGAGAAGGCCGGGTTGATGCGCCACGGATCAATGCCGATTTCCTGGGCGAAGGCATTGGCGACTTCGTCGTAAGCGGCAAAGTGGTTGGACTTGCGGCGCACCGCCCAGCCGGCATGCACCGGCGGCAGGACGAACTGTTCTTCCAGGCCTTGCAGGATGGCGGGAATACCGGCCGAGAGGTCGTTGTTGAGCAGGATGGCGCAGGGTTCGAAACCGGCGACACCCAGGCGATTGCCGTTGCGGACCAGCGGTTCGAGCAGCAATTGCTGGCCATTCGGGAGGTCGACCGGCGTCGGGCCGGTGAGGTCCGGGATCAGCGAGCCAATGCGGACATTGAGGCCGGTCTGTTTGAGGATGGCGGCAATCTGCGCGACGTTTTGCAGGTAGAAGGCGTTGCGCGTGTGGTTTTCCGGAATCAGCAGCAGGCTGCGCGCTTCCGGGCAGAATTTTTCGATGGCGCTCATGGCCGCCTGAACGCAGAGCGGCAGGAAGGCCGGATTCAGGTTGTTGAAACCGCCCGGAAAGAGGTTGGTGTCGACCGGGGCCAGCTTGAAGCCGGCATTGCGCAGATCGCAGGAGGAATAGAAGGGCGGCGTGTGTTCCAGCCACTGTCCGCGCAGCCAGTGCTCGATCTTGGCGCTGTTTTCCAGAAAAGCGCGTTCAAGGTCGAGGAGGGGGCCGGTCAGGGCGGTCGTCAGGTGAGGAACCATGCTGTCTCGTTTCGCTCGGGGGTGTTGTTGTGGGCGCAAATCTTACACCCCGGGGGCAGCCTCGGGGAGGTGATGTTCGGATTGGATGCGGTCAACCCTTTGAAAACAGGTAAAATTCCGCCCTTTGCTTTGATATCGGAAACGTCGTGCTCGTCGCCGCCAACATCACCATGCAGTTCGGGGCCAAGCCCCTGTTTGAAAACGTCAACGTCAAGTTCGGCGAAGGCTATCGTTACGGCCTGATCGGCGCCAACGGCGCCGGCAAGTCCACCTTCATGAAGATTCTGTGCGGGGCGCTGGAAGCGTCTGCCGGCAATGTCTCGAAGGATGTGCATGAGCGCATGGCCTACCTGCGCCAGGATCAGTTCGCCTATGAAGACCAGCGCGTGCTCGACGTGGTGATGATGGGCCACGAGGAACTGTGGGCCGCGATCCAGGAACGCGATGCGATCTACGCCAACCCGGAAGCGACCGAAGACGATTACATGCGCGCCGCCGAACTGGAAGGCAAGGTCGGCGAATACGACGGCTACACCGCTGAAGCGCGTGCCGGCGAACTGCTGCTCGGCGTCGGCATCCCGACCTCGCAGCACAACGGCCCGATGAGCGAAGTCGCCCCCGGCTGGAAGCTGCGCGTGCTGCTCTGCCAGGCCCTGTTCGCCAATCCGGACATCCTGCTCCTCGACGAACCGACCAACAACCTCGACATCAACACCATCCGCTGGCTGGAAGACGTGCTGAACAATCGTGATTCCACGATGATCATCATCTCGCACGACCGTCACTTCCTGAACCAGGTCTGCACCCACATGGCCGACCTGGACTACGGCAAGATCACCACTTACGCCGGCAACTACGACGACTTCATGGAAGCCGCGCAGCAGGCCCGTGAGCGCCAGTCGCAGGCCAATGCCAAGGCCAAGGAACGCATCGCCGAACTGCAGACCTTCGTCCGCCGCTTCTCGGCCAACGCCTCCAAGGCCAAGCAGGCGACCAGCCGTCTGAAGCTGATCGACAAGCTGAAGCCGGAAGACGTGAAGCCGTCGTCCCGTCAGTACCCGTGGATCCGCTTCGAGCATGACGACAAGCAGAAGCTGCACCGTCAGGCCGTCGAGATCGAAAACCTCTCCTTCGCCTACGAAGGCAGCGAGCGCAAGATCTTCAACAACCTGACCCTGACCATCAACGGCGGCGAGCGCATTGCCGTGATCGGTGAAAACGGCGTCGGTAAGACGACCTTCCTGAAGCTGCTGATGGGTGAGCTGCAACCGCAGTTCGGCACTCTGAAGTGGGCCGAAAAAGCCAAGCTGGGTTACTACGCGCAGGATCACAGTGCCGAGTTTGCCGGGACCGAATGCCTGACCGACTGGATCATCGGTTATGCCCGCGCCTCCGTCGAAGAAGGCGGCGATCTGGAAACCCTGGTGCGCGGCACGCTGGGCCGCCTGCTCTTCTCCGGCGACGAACAGAAGAAACCGGTCAATGTGATTTCCGGGGGCGAACAGGGCCGCATGCTGTTCGGCAAGCTGATGCTGCAGAAGCCGAACGTGCTGGTCATGGACGAACCGACCAACCACCTGGACATGGAATCGATCGAAGCCCTGAACAGCGGCCTGGAGAAATTCCCGGGCACCCTGATCTTTGTCTCGCACGACCGCGAATTCGTCTCCTCGCTCGCCACCCGCGTGCTGGAAGTACGCGGCGACGGCAGCATCGTCGATTACCTGGGCGGCTACGAAGATTACCTGGCGTCCCAGGGCGTCGAGTAATCCCGCACCCCCCGTCGCACCCCCGGTTTTCGCCCGCAACAGGGCGTTGACCGTCAGAAAGCCGAAGGCATGTCCTTCGGCTTTTTTACGTCCCGTGCAGGCGTTGCCAGCCGAACAGCAAGAGTGCCGCTGCCAACAGCCAGATCAGGGTGGCCGCCAACAGGGTCTGAAAAAGGCTGAGGCGCGGGGCAAGCAGATAGACGGCGACCAGATAGGCCGCATAGGGCAGCAGGGCAAACAGCCCGAATAGCGCCGTTTCGCGGAGTGCGGCCGCACCGCGTTCCTGGCCGACCAGAGCGTGCGCAATGAGGGCGAAGGTTGGAAACAGCGGTACCAGGCCGGCAATGTAGAAGTGTCGGCTACGCGCGAGCACGGCAATGACCAGCACGGCCAGCGCACCCAGCAGGCTTTTCGCGAAGAGCATCATGAACAACGGCGGAAGAAAGACGACAAGGGGCGCACTCTACGCCCTTTGCCGAGGTGCAGGGTTCGCCGTTTTACCCGGGCCGGGCGGCGGCGCGTTCAAAACCAGGCCACGTGACGCCAGATCAAGCTGATCCCGGCAAGTAGCAGCAAGGCGTTGAGGACCTGGGTGAGTTGGGGGCGCGTCAGGCGCAGATCGAGATGCTGGCCCAGCCATTGGCCGATGAACAGCGTCGGGAGCAGGCACAAGGCGGCCAGGGCAACGCTCGTGTCGAGGCTGCCGGCCAGCAGGCAGAGAAGCAGGCGCCAGGCGGTCGAGAGGGCAATCAGCACGGCCTGGGTGGCTCGGAAGGCATCGCGGTCAGCCAGCGCACGCTCGAGATAGGCTGCATACATGAAGCCCCCACTGCCAAAGAGTCCGCCCAGCACCCCGCCAACCAGCGCATTGCGGATGGCGCTGGGCGCCGGTTGCGGTGCGGCGGGCTGGCGGAGCCCCTTGATCCCCTGGCTCAGGATGAAGCCGCCCAGCAGCAGGGCCATCCAGGCAGCAGGCAAATGCGTGAGCAGGGTGACACCCAGTATTTGGCCGAGCAGCATGCCGGGAAGGAGTCGTTTCAACTCGGGGAGGGCAATGGCGTGGCAGGCCCGCCAGCCGCGTTGGCTGGCGCCGATGCAATCCAGCAGGGCAAGCAGGGAAATGACGCGGGCGACCGGCATGAGCATGGCCAGGGGGCCCGAAGCAATCAGGGCCGTGCCGAAGCCAACCAGCGAAAATGCCGTGTAGGCGAAGATCAGGGCGGCGATCGCCAGGGCAAAGTGTTCGGGTTGATCGAAGTGAATCAAAAGGTCGGGCATGGGATGCATCCGCTTGTCAGGATGAAAGAAGTGTTCTTTATTCTGATCAATACATAAAATGCCAAATAAGACTCACAGCCATACATAAAAGGTATGTCAAGCCTGCGCCAGATTCGTTATTTCCTGAAAGTAGCCGAGTTGGGGGGCTTTACTCCGGCGGCTGATGCCTTGTTCATCGCCCAGCCCGCGCTGAGCCGGCAGATTGCCCAATTGGAGTCCGAGCTGGGTTTTCCCCTGTTCGAGCGCTTGCCGAGAGGTGTGCGTCTGACGCCGGGCGGTGCGCTCTATCGAACCCGCATGTTGGCGATTCTCGATCAGCTCGACGCCGCCGCCGAGGCGGGGCGGGATGTGGCGCTGGGCGCGGGCGGGGTGCTGCGCCTCCTGCACTCGAGCTCGATCCCAGTGCCGGCCTTTCTGCCGACCCTGCAGCACATGTTGGCCGCGATACCCCGACTACGCATCGACCTGGACCGCCTGTCCTCGGAACAGCAACTGGCGGCCCTGGAGGCGGGGCAGGCCGATCTGGGCCTGATCAGGCTACCCGTCTTGCGGCGGGCGCCGAGTCTGCAGGTCTTTCCCCTGGCCGCGGAAGCGCTGTACGTGATTGCGCCATCCGGGCATTGGCTCGCGGCGGAAGCGGGGACGACGCTGGCCGCGCTGGCCCAGGAGCCTTTTGTGTCAGCCGTGCATCGCGAGCGCGGTGGCTTGGCGCGGCGGGTCAGCGAACTGTGTGCGCAGCGCGGCTTCGTGCCGAGGCTGGCGCCGGTGATTTCCCGCAAGACGGCCATGCTGGACCTTGTGGCAGCGGGATTGGGCATTGCCATTGTGCCTGCGGGCCTGGCGGAGATGGCTGCGCCATCCTGCGTCCGTTGCCCGCTGACCGATCCGGACGCCATGGCCGAACGGGCCGTGGTGCTGCCCGCAGCCGCCACGCCGCTGGCCCGGCGTTTTGTCGAGGTGCTGCTCAGTGAGGTCGGGACAAAATAGCCTTGTTTTAGCCGTCGACCGTCGGCGGTTTTATTGCAGCGTGCCTTCAGCCGCCAGGGTGCGGATGACACGGACACAGTCGAGGTCCGACTGCTGGTAGGCCGACTTGATGTACTCGATGTACGCCTGTTCTTCCGGATTGGCTGCCGCCGCAAAGGTCGTCGTGTAGGCAAAGCGCAGGAAGAGGACCTCGGGTTCCGGTTCCTCGATGGTGATGGTCAGGCTGCCGCCGGCGTGGTGTTCGCTCGGCAGCACTTCAAAGCAGACCCACTGTTGTTCCGCCTGGGTGACGCGGTCATGAATCACGGCTGCGCCGAAATCAAGGCGGCGCAGCAGGTGATCGGCGTGACGTTCGACGATGGTGCAACGCTCCAGGCCCGGCAGGAAGGGCGTAGCGTCTTCGATGCGATGGCACAGGCCCGCCCAGAGTTGGTCGCGGCTCAGGGTTTCAACCAGCGGATTGCTGAGGTCGTTGATCTGGATGAGGTGTTCGAAATTCATGGGCCGATGTTAGCATCCCGCCCATGCAACTCGAACGTATTCTCCAGAAACATGGCTTCGGCACGCGTAAAGGCTGCCGGGCATTGGTTCGCCATGAGCGCGTCGCGGTCAATGGCGAGATGTGTGATGACCCGTTTGCCGACATCGACACCGATGGCCTGGTCCTGACGGTCGACGGTGTGGATTGGCCTTATTTGGAGCAGGCCACGCTGATGCTCAACAAGCCGGCCGGCTATGAATGCTCGCGCAAGCCCCAGCACCACCTGGGCGTGCTCGAACTGATTCCGCCGCAGCTGCGTGAGCGGGGCGTGCAGCCGATCGGACGCCTGGACGAGGACACGACCGGCCTCCTGCTGATCACCGACGACGGCCAACTCAACCACATCCTGTCTTCCGGCAAGCGTAAAGTGCCCAAGGTCTATCTCGCCACGACCAAGCATCCGGTCGATCAGGCGCAGATCGATCAACTGCTTGCCGGGGTGCTCCTGAACGACGAGCCCGAGCCGATTGCCGCCGCCGCCGCCGAGATTGCCGATGAATGCCTGATCCGGCTGACCCTGACCGAGGGCAAGTATCATCAGGTGAAGCGCATGGTGGCCGCAGTCGGTAACCGCGTCGAAGCGCTGCATCGCGAGTCGATTGGCAGCCTCAGCGTGCCGGCGGACCTGAAACCGGGCCAATGGCGCTGGTTGACCGCCGCCGAACTCGAACAGCTGGTGAACTCCGCATGACCCTGACCGAAATGCGCTACATCGTGGCGCTCGCCCGCGAGCGTCATTTCGGCAAGGCGGCGGAATCCTGTCATGTCAGCCAGCCGACGCTTTCCGTGGCCCTCAAGAAAGTCGAAGGGCAACTCGGTGCACCGTTGTTCGAGCGGACAGTGAGCGATGTGCGCATTACGGCGCTTGGCGAGCGCATCGTTGCGCAGGCGCGCCGGGTTCTGGATGAGGCGGTGAAGCTGGAGGAAATTGCATCCAGCGTGGGGGATCCGATGAGCGGCCAGCTGCGCGTCGGCATCATCTACACCATTGCGCCCTATCTGCTGCCGCAATTCATCCCGGCCCTCAACCGCGCCGCGCCGAACATGCCGCTGTTCCTTAAGGAAGACTTCACCGGCAACCTGATTCCCGCGCTCAAGGCCGGCGAACTCGATGTCATCGTGATCGCCCTGCCATTCAGCGAGCCGGGTCTGGTCGCCCAGCCGGCCTATGACGAGCCTTTCCGCGTCGTGGTGCCGGCCGCGCATCCCTGGGCCAGCCGCGATGCGGTGCCGGCCGACGAACTCGATGGACAGAATCTGCTCCTGCTCGGTCAGGGCAACTGTTTCCGCGATCAGGTACTGGAGTCCTGTCCACGCCTGACGGCACCGGATGCGCTGGATAATTCGCTCGAAGGCAGTTCGCTGGAGACCATTCGCTACATGGTGGCGAGCGGTGCCGGCGTGGCCGTGATGCCGAGTACGGCGGCCGATCCGCTGACCGAGCGTGAGCCGATGGTGAAGGTGCTGCCCTTTGCCGGGACCTCCCCGCTGCGGACAGTCGGTCTGGTCTGGCGCGTGACCTTCCCGCGTCCGCAGGCGATCGATGCGGTGCGTGCTGCGCTGTTGTCCTGCGATTTGCCAGGTGCGGCCTCCCGCCGCTGAGCCGGTAGTTTCACGTGAAACAGCGTATCCGGCAGGATGCGCTGTATGTCATTGAAATGGATTGAATCTCGCTGCGATTCGGGCGGCGAGATTGTCGGGAACTTTTTCCCGGAAGATGGTCGAAGGCGCTCCAACCAACTATAAATTATCCGGAGTTGACCATGGACGAACTGTCCTCCCTGGGTCTGGTCTTTGCTGGCCTGATCATCGGTCTGGCCTGCCTGATGGCCGCCAAGCTGGCTTCCAAGTCCGCTTACCACTAAAAAGAAAGCCGGGAATTTCCCGGCTTTCTTGTTTTGGGGCAGTCGCTTATTCAGCGGCTTCCGGTTCGGCTTTCTTTTTCGCTGCTGTTTTCTTTGCAGCGGGGGCCTTCTTCTCGAATTCGAAGCCGACCTTGCCCTTGTCCAGCACCAGATAGGCCGAGAACTTCCGGCGCGTACGGTTGGAGACGAATTCCTTCAGCAACTCGGTCTTGCCTTCGGCCAGCAGCTTTTGCATCTGGGCAGGCTCGATCGGTTGTTGCAGGATGATCTTGCCCGAGCGGAAATCGCAGGATTTACCCGGTCCGACCGATTTCTCGCAGACATAGGTGGTGCCGTGGTCAAACACGCCTGAGGCGCACTTCGGACATTTGCCGAGGGCAGTCTGGGCGGAAAAGTCGACCGGTTCGGCATCCGCGTCATCCGCTTTGTCCTGTCCGAAATCGAACTCCGGCAGATGATCGGCGTTGAGCTTGATGGCGGCGGCAAAGCTGCGGCCCATCTTGTTGCGGAAACCGGTCAGCGGACCGACCTGGCCTTCGGTGAGCAAGGCCTCGATTTCGGCTGGTTCGTACTGTCGGCCGGCGACGATTTTCCACAACGCGTAGTCGCAGGCGCCGCACTGGAATTTCTTGTAGGTCTCGCGGATCTGGCCGCCGCATTTGGGGCAGGGGGCTTCCAGCACACCAAAGTCGCCCGGAATGGTGTCGGCTTCGTAGCTCTTGGCACGTTCGACCATGTGGCGGGTCATTTCGGCGATTTCGCGCATGAATTCTTCGCGGGTGAAGTCACCCTTTTCAATGCGGCCGAGCTTCCATTCCCAATCGCCGGTGAGTTCGGGCTGGGTCAGTTCATTGACGCCCAGGCCGGTGAGCAGGGTCATCAGCGAGAAGGCCTTGGCGGTCGGGATCAGTTCGCGACCTTCGCGCAGCATGTACTGCTCGCCGATCAGGTTTTCGATGATCTGGGCGCGTGTGGCTGGCGTGCCGAGGCCTCGGCCGGCCATGGCCGCCTTGAGCTCTTCGTCATCGACCATCTTGCCGGCGCCTTCCATGGCGGAGAGCAGGGTGGCTTCGCTGTAGCGCGGGGGCGGCTTGGTTTCGTTGGCCTTGACGGTAACCGCGTCGGTTTTGACCTTTTCGTCCTTGTCGACCGCAACCAGATTGCCTTCGTCGCCGCTCTGGCCTTCCTTGCCATGCACGGCCAGCCAGCCCGGATTGACCAGCACCTTGCCTTCGGTCTTGAAGGGATGGCCTTCAACGCGGGTGATGCGTGTGGTCACGAGGTATTCGGCCGCCGGGAAGAAGACGGAGAGGAAGCGCTTGACGACGAAGTCGTAGAGTTTCTGCTCGGCCTCGTTCAGGTTCTTCGGTGCCTGAGTGGTCGGAATGATCGCGAAGTGATCGCTGACCTTGGCGTTGTTGAAGATCCGCTTGTTGGGCATGACCCAGTTGCGGGCAATGATCTGGTGCGCGAACGGGGCGTAGCGGGCGAGCAGGACTTCGTCGCTGCCTTTGCCGGCGCCTTCGCCGGTGAGCATGGTCATCGTCTGCTTGACGGTGGCCAGATAGTCTTCGGGCAGGCAGCGGGAATCGGTACGCGGATAGGTCAGGACCTTGTGCTTTTCATACAGGGCCTGGGCCAGGCCGAGCGTGGTCTTGGCCGAGAAACCGAAGCGTGAGTTGGCTTCGCGCTGCAGACTGGTCAGGTCGAAGAGCAGGGGCGACAGGCGGGTTTCCGGCTTGGCCTCTTCGGTCACGACCCCCGGCTTGCCGCTGGTCGCGGCACGGATGGCCTCGGCCCGCTTTTCTTCCCAGAGGCGGTCGGCACGGGCGTGCTCGTCATCGTCCTTCTTGAAATTTTCGTCGAACCACTTACCGGCGTATTCCCCGGCGCGGGCGGCGAAATTTGCTTCGACTTCCCAGTAGCTGCGGGCCTTGAAGTCGCGGATCTTGCGTTCGCGCTCGACCACGATGGCCAGCGTCGGCGTCTGTACGCGACCGACGGTGGTCAGGTGGAAACCACCGGTCTTCGAGTTGAAGGCGGTCATGGCGCGCGTGCCGTTGATGCCGACCAGCCAGTCGGATTCGGAACGGCAGACGGCGGCATCGGCCAGGCCCTGCATCTCGTGACCGGCACGCAGATGGGCAAAGCCATCGCGGATCGCTTGCGGCGTCATCGATTGCAGCCAGAGGCGCTGCACCGGCTTTTTGGTGGCGGTGCTCTGGGCGATGTAGTTGAAGATCAATTCACCTTCACGTCCCGCGTCACAGCCGTTGATCAGGCCCTCGACATCCTTGCGCTTGATCAGCTTGGTGAGCAGCTTGAGGCGGGATTCGGTCTTCTCGATCGGCTTCAGCGCAAAGTGCGGCGGAATCACCGGGAGGTGTGCAAAGGACCACTTGCCACGCTTGACCTCGAATTCTTCCGGGCAGGCCAGTTCCAGCAGATGGCCGATGGCGGACGAGAGGACGTAATCGTCGCTTTCGAAATAATCGTCGTGCTTGGTGAACCCGCCCAGCGCCTTCGCGATGTCGGCGGCGACAGAGGGTTTTTCAGCAATGATCAGCTTTTTGGTCATGGGTCTTGCCTGTTGAGGTGCCGGGGCATGATAAGTGCGGCTTGCGCGGCTTGGCAAGCTGTCTACTTATAGGGCGGGCTTCAATCGAGGCGCTGGTAGCGGTTGCCGGGCAGGGGGGCGACGTGTCCCGCGAGTTCAAGATCCAGCAGGTTTGTCAGCAGTTCATCTGCCCCAAGACCGGTCAACTGGGCCAGCTCATCAAGCAGCAACGGGCCGTGGGCCAGCGCTGTCAGGATGGGGCCCTCGTCGAGGGGCGGCGCGCCGGAATTACCGGCCTCGGGTAGGGTTGACCGTCGGGGATCAGCCGCCAGCTCTTCCAGAATGTCTTCCGCCGTTTCAACCAGTTTGGCGCCTTGCTTGATCAACTGGTGGCAGCCGCGGGCGACCGGCGAATGGATGGAGCCGGGGATGGCAAAGACCTCGCGCCCTTGGTCCGCAGCCAGGCGTGCGGTGATCAGCGAGCCACTCTCCGGCGCCGCTTCCACCACGAGTACCCCCCGTGACAGGCCGGCAATGATGCGGTTGCGGCGGGGAAAGTTGGCTGCCTGGACCGGGGTGCCCAAGGGGAATTCGGAGAGGAGGGTGCCTTCTTCGGCGATGCGCAGGGCCAGCTCGCGGTTTCTGGCCGGGTAGAGGCGATCGATGCCGGTGCCGATGACCGCGACGGTCATGCCCGCTGCGGCCAGTGCGCCCCGGTGTGCCGCGGCATCGATGCCCAGGGCCAGGCCGCTGGCGATGCACCAACCCTGGCCTGCGAGGGCCTGCGCAAAGTGCTCGGCGGTGCGTTCGCCCATCGGGGTGGCGTTGCGGCTGCCGACAATGCCCAATGTGGGGACATTGAGTGTGTCCAGACGTCCTCTGGCATAGACTACGGTGGGCGGGTCCGGAATTTCCAGCAAGGCCTGTGGATACGCCGCATCCGCCAGCGTCAGGATGTGGTGGTCGGGCAAATCCGCCCAGCGCAGGGCGGCATCGATGGCCGCGGTGGGTGGGGCTGTAGTGAGCAGTTCGGCGCGTTTGCCGATGAGGTTGCGACAGGCTGCCGGATCAGCCTCGAAAATGGCCTCCGGCAGGCCAAAGGCGGCAAGCAGCTTGCGCTGCGATTCGCCGCCCAGGCCGGGGATCAGGGTCAGCCGCAGCCAGGCGGCCAGCCCGGCATCGTGGCTCACGGGTTGCGGACAGCGTCGCCGATAATGACCGACTTGGAGGATTCGAGCACGAGGGCGTAGGCCACCCGGTCAAAGACGCGGAAGACGAAGGCCAGGGCATAACGTTCTTCCGGTACCGGGGTCTCGACCCGACGCACGTTTTCATCGAAGGAGATCGAAGCACGCTTGCGGAAGAGGGCGAGCACATGCCCGACCTCCAGCCCATTGTCGCTGCCGCGGTTGAGGCTGACGACCGACCCGGCGCCGCCTTCGCGCAGGCCACCGTAAATGCTCATGATCTTGGCTTCGATTGCCTGCTCCGGCTTGTGCGGGGCGTAGGCCATGATGTTGGCGGGGGGCGCCGGCAGCAGGCGATCGCCGCGTCCGATTTCTTCCTTGGCAACGGTCAGGCGGATCGCGGCGGGGGCACCCGGCTGGATCAGTTTGGCATTGCCGAGGAAGTAGGCTTCATGACCGATGACCTGTTTGGTCTCCGGGTCGACGAGCGGCTTACCGGGGCGGAAAATCTGCCAGTTTTCAACAGTGGCATCAGGGATGTTGGTGACAAAGGCGGTATCGCCGGCACCCATCAGCATGCGGTCTTCCTGGGCGGCGATGATGCGCGGCAGCGTATCGTGTTCGCCCGGTTCAATGACCAGCGGGCGGGACAGGAAGGGCTCGATGACATTGGGGGGAATGCTGGGCAGGGCCTCGCGGATGGTCTGGCTGTGCACTTTGGGCTGCAGTTTTTCATCACGGCTGACCACCGGCTTGGCAATGCGCAGTCGTGGCGTGTCGCCCGAGCGGTCGAGGACGATGATGTCGCCCGGATAGATCAGATGCGGGTTCTTGATTTCGTCCTTGTTGAGCTGCCAGACTTCCGGCCAGCGCCAGGGTTGTTGCAGGAACTTGCCGGAGATGGCCCAGAGCGTGTCGCCGCGAACGACAATGTGGCGGTCCGGCGGATTGTCGACGAGCTGCAGGGGCTCGGCGGCGCTGGCGCAAGCGGCCGTCACGGCCAGGATGAGCGCGGATATAATGCGGACCATAGTCGTAACCTCACGTGCCGGTTGGAACGCAAGGCTGTCGTTGTTGTCTCATGACAACGGGCCCGACGCGTTCCATATCTCTAGAATTGCTTTGGATTCTGCACGTAATGGCCTGATCGGGCAAGCTTTCATACCGGATTTAACATGGCACTTTTACCCATTTTGCGTTTTCCCGACCCCCGCTTGAGAAAAGTGGCGGTCCCGGTCAATAAAATTGACAATGGCATCAAGAAGCTGGCGGCGGACATGGCTGAGACCATGTACGAGGCACCCGGCATCGGCCTGGCGGCGACCCAGGTGGATGTCCATCAGCGTGTGGTGGTCATCGATATCTCCGAAGAGAAGAATGATCTGCTGGTGCTGATCAACCCGGAAATCACCGAGATGGATGGCCTGGCGATCGGCGAGGAAGGCTGTTTGTCCGTCCCGGGCATCTACGACAAGGTCGAGCGGGCCGAGCAGGTGGCCGTGCGTTATCTGGACCTCGATGGCCAGCAGCGGGTGCTGAAGGCGGATGGCCTGCTGGCGGTGTGCATCCAGCATGAGCTGGATCACCTGAACGGCAAGGTGTTTGTCGACCACCTCTCCCAAATGAAGCAGGGCCGCATCAAGACCAAACTGGCGAAGCAGGCTCGGGTGACGGCATGAAGGTGATTTTCGCCGGGACGCCGGAATTTGCCGCTCAGGCGCTGGATGCGATTCTTGCGGCAGGCCATGAGGTACCGCTGGTGTTGACCCAGCCGGACCGGCCGGCCGGGCGTGGCATGGCTTTGCAGCCGTCGCCGGTGAAACAGCGGGCCGTGGCGGCCGGGATCGAGGTGTTCCAGCCTTTGAGCCTGAAGGATGCTGAGGCACACGCCAAGGTGGCTGCCCTCGCGGCCGATGTGATGGTGGTGGCGGCGTATGGCTTGATTTTGCCGCAGGCGGTGCTGGATCTGCCCCGCTTCGGGTGCCTGAACATCCATGCTTCCCTGCTGCCGCGCTGGCGTGGGGCGGCACCGATCCAGCGGGCCTTGCTGGCCGGCGACGCGGAAACCGGTGTCTGCATCATGCAGATGGAAGCCGGCCTGGATACCGGCCCGGTCCTGCTCTCGGATGCGTTTCCGATTGAGGGAGACGACACCACGGCCAGTCTGCATGACAAGCTGGCGGCGCTCGGTGCGCGTCTGATCGTGGATGCCTTGGCGCGCTTGCCGCTTCCGGCTGTTTCCCAGCCGGCCGAGGGGGTGACGTATGCCCACAAGATCGAGAAGGCGGAGGCGCTGATTGACTGGTCGCGTTCGGCTGCCGAACTTGATCGTCACCTGCGCGCGTTCAATCCCTTCCCGGGGGCGCAGGCGCGGTTTGCCGGACAGACCGTCAAGCTGTGGGCCGCCAAACCGGTGGCCGGGCAGGGTGAAATCGGCACGATTTTGAGCGTCGACCGTGACCGGATCGTCGTGGCCTGCGGTGATGGCGCGCTGGCGGTCAGCGAATTGCAGAAGGCCGGGGGCAAGCGCTTGCCGGTGCAGTCATTTCTGGCCGGCCATCCGCTCAAGGTTGGGGATCGCTTCGACCTCGCCTGATCAACGGGTGTGCTGAATCAGATACGGAGGTGGCCGCGTGCCACCTCTTTTTTGTCTACGCTGCCCGGGGCGAAATGGGCCAGGACGGTATCGAACAGGCGGCGGGCTGCCGTGCTGTTATCGCCGCTGTAGTTGCAAACATAGAGATCGACGGTCACGGCGCGCAGTTCGGGCCAGGTATGCACCGCCAGATGAGACTCCGCGAGGACCACGGTGCCGGTGACGCCGGCGGGTTCGCCATCCGGCGAGGTGAAGGCATGAAACAGTTCGCCGACCACCGTCAGTCCGTGACGGCGACAGGCGTCGGCGCAGAAGTGCGCCAGCATCGCGCGGTCAAGCAAATGCGCTGCAGGGCAGGTGCAGTCGTGGAGGTCGGCAATCAGGTGGAGACCGTGCATGCCAATATTCTAAGGTGTTCCACGTGAAACGCGCTCGTGCACGATCTGATCCAGCAGGGCCGCCAGGCGCCAGCCTGCCTTGACCAGCTGCTGTTCGGCCAATTGCCGGCTGGCGGCCGTAAAGGCCGGGTCGATCAACGGCAAAAGACTGCCTTGGCGTGTCGGGTAGGCGTGTGCGAGCAGCTGATGGGTCTCATCGCGCCAACTGGCGGCCGCCGAAGGGCGAGGCCGTGGATAGGTCGCGAGCAGCCAGGCCGCTTTTTCATGCAGGCGCTGGCCGCGCAAGCCGCTGGGTCCGGGCAGGTCATCCCAGAACTGGTGGAGGTTGCCAAAGGGTTTGCGTGGGCGATTGTCGAATTCCACTTCATACAGATTTCCCCCCTCGTCGCCGTGCTTGCCCACGTGCAGGGGCTGATGCACGTCGCCGACCAGATGCACGAGCCAGGGCAGGGCCCAGGGCAGGATGAGGGATTCCGGGGTGTTTCCGGCGGTCGACCGCAGGCGGGCCGTCAAATCGAGGATGCGCGTATCGAGTTCGCCCGCCACAACCCGACCCTGCGCATCGAGATCGACGTAATGCCAGCGCTTGCGGCGGGCAGTCTCGGGTAGCCCGGGCACAGGTGGTGTCGCGCGCTCGCGGGTTTCATCATGGAAGCGGGGGTCCTGCCGGATGTCATCCGGCCAGGTGGCTGCTTCGGCAAAAAGATCGACGGCAGCATTCTCGCGGCCACTTTGGCGCCCTTTTTCCTGCCAGCGTGCGACATCCGGGTGGCGGGCCAGCTGGTTGCTGACCCACTCGCGCGTGGCCGGTTGCATGTGTTGCCAGGCCATCACGGCAATCAGGCGATGGCCTGCGCCGTTCCAGGCCATGCTGGTGCCGGGCAGGCTGAGGCCCAGTACGAGCAGCGTGGTCAGACAGCGGCGAAAGTGGAGAAAGCGGCGTAGAGAAAGGCGCATCGCCGCATTATGCCGCGTGCGATAATCGACGCCTATGTCCCGTCTGCCTTACACCTCCCTGGCCTATGCACTGCTGCAGGCCGCCCGAATCGATGCCGCCGTCTTTGCCGGCCAGAGCCTGGCCGAAGGCCTGATCGGCCGCGTCGACGCCGTTGCCCGTCCCGCTGTGCAGGATCTCGTCTATGGCAGCCTGCGCCAGTATGGCCGGGGTGATTTCTTCCTCTCCCGCCTGCTCGACCGTCCTTTGCCGGTTGAGGACGTGCGGGCGCTGCTGCTGGTCGCGCTGTATCGCTTGGAAACCTGGCCCGATGCGCCACATACCGTGGTCGATCAGGCTGTGTTGGCCGCCGGCGAGATCGTGGGCGGGAAATTCAAGGGGCTGGTCAATGCTGTCCTGCGGAATTTTCTGCGTCAGCAGGAGGCCCTGTTGGCGGCGGTCGACACCGATCCTGTGGCCAAAACCCGGCATCCCGCGTGGTGGCTGGCCGAACTGCAGGCCGCGTATCCGGAACATTGGGAAAGCATCGTTCAGGCCGGTAATGCACCGCCCCCGATGGGCCTGCGGGTCAATGTCCGGCGCGCCGAGCCGGCGGCCTATCTGGCACGCCTGGCGGCGGCGGGGATTCAGGGGCATGCCCTGGCCGATGCGGCCATTGCACTGGCCTGGCCGGTGCCGGTCGAACAACTGCCGGGTTTTGCCCAAGGCGAAGTGTCCGTACAAGACCCCGGTGCGCAACGGGCGGCAGCGCTGCTGGCGCCGATGGCGGGTAGCCGGGTGCTGGATGCCTGCGCAGCGCCCGGTGGAAAAACGGCGCACTTGCTGGAGTGTGCGGACCTCGATTTGCTCGCGCTGGATCTGAAGCCGGCCCGTTGCCGCCGCATCGAGGAAAACCTGGGGCGCCTGGGCTTGCAGGCCCGCGTGCAGGCTGCCGACTGTGCCCAGCTTTCCCGCTGGTGGGACGGGCAGCCCTTCGATGCCGTGCTGGCGGATGTGCCCTGTACGGCGAGCGGTGTCGTGCGCCGCAATCCGGATGCCAAGTGGTTGCGCCGTCCGGAGGATATTGCCAGTTTCGCGTCAGCCCAGGCGCGTATTCTGGATGCCTTGTGGCAGGTCGTCCGCCCGGGCGGTAAACTGCTTTATGCAACCTGTTCGGTTTTTCCGGCAGAAAACAGCCAGCAGATCGAGCAGTTCCTGACCCGTACGCCCGCCGCTCAACGCGTTCACGAAGAACAACTGTTGCCCACCGCCGACCATGATGGCTTTTTCTACTGCCTCCTCGAGAAGCATTGCTGAGCGCTGGCGCAGGCTGTTATGCCTGCTGCTCTGGCTGCCGCTGCTCGCCTGGGCCGCGGAGATCGAGGTCAATAATCCGCAATTGCTGGCCAGCGACGACGGCTACGTGCTGAACGCCGATTTTGCCTTCGACCTGAATGCCCGCCTCGAAGAGGCCGTGACCAAAGGGGTGGCCCTGCATTTCGTTGCCGAGTTTGAGTTGGGTCGTCCGCGTTGGTACTGGTTCGACGACAAACTCGTGACGCGCACTCAGACCGTGCGCCTCGCCTATCACGCATTGACCCGGCAGTACCGGGTCACCACCGGAGGCGGCCTGCACCAGTCCTATGGCACGCTGACCGAAGCCCTGCGTGCCGTTTCCCGCCTGCGTAACTGGCTGGTGGTGGAGCGGGGCGACAAGGCCCCCAAAAGCGGCGATACGTTGCAGGCTGCGCTGCGCATCCGGCTCGACTTGAACCAGCTACCACGTCCCTTCCAGATTTCCGCACTCGGTAACAAGGACTGGAATCTCTCGTCGGATTGGAAAATCTGGGCGGCCACCCTGCCTGCCTTGCCGCCGCTCCCGGCGCCAGCAGCAGCGCCGACGCCGGCGGTGGAGACCCGATGAAGCGTCTGTTTGCAGCGGGTGGGGCATTCGTGGCCGCGATTGGCGGGATCCTCTGGTTCCTGCTGCTGATGTCGACGGCGGCCGATACGGTCATTTTTTCGCGTAACTATCCGCTGCTCATCGCGCTCAATGTGGTCCTGGCGCTGGCCATGGTCGGCCTGGTTGGCTGGCAGTTGCGGACGCTCTGGCGTGACTATCAGGCACAGGTTTTCGGGGCGCGCCTCAAGCTGCGCCTGATGCTGATGTTCGGTGTCATCGCGGTGCTGCCGGGGGCGCTGGTGTATGGCGTTTCCGTGCAATTCGTCACCCGGTCCATCGAAAGCTGGTTCGATGTGCGCGTCGAAAAAGCGCTGGAGTCGGGCTTGCATCTTGGCCGTTCCGCCCTCGACTCCCTGCTGGCCGATCTGTCGGACAAAGCGCAGTCGATGGCGGTAGAACTGTCCGACATCAATGAAGGCGCACGGCGTTCCGCGCTGCTGCGCCTGCGCGAAGAAAAAGGCGTGCAGTCTGCGGCCCTGTTCTCGGTCGGCGGGCAGTTGCTCTCCAGTGCCCGCAGCGAACTGGGCGCCTCGCCGCTGCCTGACCTGCCCGATCCCACCCAGCTCAAGCAAGCGCGCTCGACGCGGGTCGTCACCTCGGTGGATGGCGAGGGCGGGCGTCTGTATCTGCGCGTGCTCGTGCCGGTGACTGCGCGCAACATGTTCGAAGAGCCGCGCATCCTGCAACTGATCCACCCGGTGCCCCCGGCGCTCGGGCAGGATGCCGAGGCGGTGCAGGCGGTGTATCGGGACTATCAGGAACTCCAGCTGGCCCGCGAAGGGCTGACCCGGATTTATGCCCTGACCCTGACGTTGACCGTACTCGTTGCCTTGTTTGGCGCCTTTGCGCTGGCCTATTTCATGGCCCGTCGCCTCGCCGCACCCCTGTTCATTCTGGCCGAGGGAACGCAGGCCGTCGCTCAGGGCGACTTTTCACCGCGTCAGGCGGTGTATAGCGGTGATGAGCTCGGGGTGCTGACCCAGTCGTTCAACCGCATGACGCGGCAGCTTGACGATGCCCGCCGGGAAACCGAGCGGCATCGTGCCGAGCTGGAGTCGGCGCGCGGCTATCTCGAATCGATTCTCGCCAATCTCTCGGCCGGTGTCCTCGTTTTTGACCGGCGCTTCGTGTTGCGCACGGTCAACGAAGGGGCGCTCACCATTCTGAACGATGATTTCGACGGTTTGATCGGCGTGACGGTCGATGCCTGGCCGCGCCAGCAAGTGATGGGCAGCTTCATCCGCGAGCATTTTGCCGCGACCGAGGCGATCGAGTGGCAGGCCCAGGTCGAGCTGGAGCGCACGAATGGCATGCCGCAGGTGCTCCTGCTGCGTGGCTCGCGTTTGCCCGAAGCGAGTGGTGGTGGCGATGTCGTCGTGTTCGACGATGTGACCCGCCTGATCGCCGCACAGCGCAGTGCCGCCTGGGGTGAGGTCGCACGCCGCCTGGCGCATGAGATCAAGAATCCGCTGACGCCCATCCAGCTCTCGGCGGAGCGCCTGCAGTTCAAGCTGGCCGACAAGCTGGCCAATGGCGATGCCGACATGCTGGCCCGTGGCACGCAGACCATCATCAATCAGGTGCAGGCCATGAAGCGCATGGTCGATGATTTCCGCGACTATGCCCGTCTGCCTGCCCCGGAACTGGCGCCGCTCGACCTCAATGGTCTGATCGGGGAAGTGCTGGGGCTCTACGAGAGCTCCAGCGCGCAGATCGAGGTCCGCCTGGGCGAGGGGATGGCGCCGGTCATCGGCGATGCCACTCAGCTTCGGCAGGTCATCCACAACCTGCTGCGCAATGCAGAAGATGCCCTGGAAGGCCGCGACGGCGCGATCATCCGGCTCAGCACGGAAACAAGCGGGCGCACCGCCTGCCTGCTGATCGGCGATAATGGGCCGGGCTTCCCGGTCGATCTGCTGCCCCGCATCTTCGAACCCTATGTCACGACCAAGGCACGGGGAACCGGCCTTGGGCTGCCGATCGTCAAGAAAATTGTAGACGAGCACGGCGGCAGCATCGAAATCAGTAATGCACCGGAGGGCGGTGCGCGGATCGAGATCCGCCTGCCCTGTGTGAAGGAGGAGGACGCCAACCATGGCAATCATTCTGGTCGTTGATGACGAAGTCGGCATTCGCGAATTGCTCTCGGAAATCCTGATCGACGAGGGCTACGACGTACGCCTTGCGGAAAACGCCGCGGCGGCACGTGCGGTGCGCAACGAACTGCGTCCGGACCTCGTCCTGCTCGATATCTGGATGCCCGACATGGACGGGATTTCCCTGCTCAAGGAATGGCATGCCGGCGGCCACCTGAACATGCCCGTGGTCATGATGTCGGGCCACGGCACCATCGACACGGCGGTCGAGGCGACCCGGTTTGGCGCCTTCGATTTCCTGGAAAAGCCGATTGCCTTGCAGAAACTGCTGGGCACCGTCCAGAAAGCCCTCAAGCACGATACGCCGCCGGCCCGGCCGCCGCTGACCCTGGAAGCCTTTGGCCGCTCGGTCTTCGTCAAGGAATTCAAGCGCCGCCTCGAACAGGCTGCCGCCAAGTCTTCCCTGCTGCTGCTCAAGGGCGCGGTCGGTGGCATGGCCGAAATCTGCGCCCGCACCCTGCAACCGCCGCGTGCGCCCTGGCTGGATGTCTCCTCGCTGAGCAGTGCGCTGACCCAGGAGATGCTGGAGAAGGTCAGTGGCGGCATCCTGTTCGTGCCGGATCTCGGCGCGCTGGGCAAGATGCAGCAAATGAACCTCGCTTTTGCGGTCGACCGTCTGGACAAGCTCAATTTGCAGCTCGTGGTTGCCACCCTCCGCCCCTTGTCGGCCCTGGCCGAAAGCGGCTGGGACAGCAAGCTGCTGGCCCGCCTGGGCGAGGTCTGGCTGGCGTTGCCGCCGCTCGCCGGGCATGCCGACGATCTGCCGGAAATTGCCGGCCTGCTGCTGACCAATTTTGTCGAGCGGGGCGAAGTGCCGGCCCGCCGGATGTCGACCGGCGCCCTCAATGCGCTGCGCACCCTGCCCTGGAAAAACCATCCGGAAGCGAACTGGAGCGATCTGTATGCGCTGGTTCGCAATCTGGCGCTGACCTCGCTGGATGAGGACATCACGCCGGAGGATGTGCTGCGCGTCATGCCGCAGGAGGCCGAGGAGCAGCGCGAAATCGCCTCCTTGCTTCCCTTGTTCGACCAGCCGCTGCGCGAGGCGCGGGATGCATTCGAAAAACTCTATTTCGAGCATCATCTGCGCCTCGAAGGCGGCAACATGACGCGTCTGGCCGAGCGTTCCGGCCTGGAACGGACACATTTGTATCGCAAGCTCAAACAACTCGATATCAAACTCGGCAGACGCGGCGACGATTAAGCCGCGCACCGAAGGGGAGGGGCAACATGAAGGTGATCATCCTGGGCGCCGGACAGGTCGGCGCCAGCGTGGCCGAAGGCCTGGTCTCTGAAGAGAACGACATCACCATTGTCGATACCGACGGCCAGCGTCTGGCTGTGCTGCAGGACAAACTGGACCTCCGTGCGGTCGTCGGCAATGCCGCGACGCCTTCGGTCTTGCGCGAGGCCGGGGCGACCGATGCCGACATGCTGATCGCGGTGACCCAGAGCGACCAGACCAATCTGGTGGCCTGCAAGCTGGCCCAGAGTGTCTTCAATATCCCGACGCGCGTGGCGCGTCTGCGCGGGCAGGATTTTCTGCAGGATGCCACGCTGCTGGCCCCCGAGAACTTCGCGGTTGATTTTGCCTTGTGTCCGGAACAGGTCATCACGGATTACATCCAGCGCCTGATCGAATTCCCGGAAGCCTTGCAGGTGCTCAATTTCGCCAAGGGCCGGGTGAGCCTGGTCGCAGTCAGGGCCTATGAAGGCGGCCTGCTGGTCGGCAAGCCGATCAAGGAAATGCCCAATTTGCTGCCGCCTGAAATGGATGCGCGCATTGCCGCGATCTTTCGCCACAATCAGGCGGTCTTTCCCGATGGCGAGACCCATATCGAGCATGGCGACGAGGTGTTCCTGCTTGCAGCGGCCGAGCACATCCGTCCGGTTTTACGTCAGTTGCGCCGGATGATGACGCCGGTTCAGCGCATCATGATTGCCGGGGGCGGCAATATTGGCCTGCGTCTGGCCAAGGCGCTGGAGTCCCGTTACGAGATCAAGATCATCGAAGGGCGCAAGGAGCGTGCGGAGTTCATCGCCAACGAGGTCGAGCAGAGCCTGGTTCTGCTCGGCGATGCCACCGATGAAGAACTGCTCGAACAGGAAAACATCGCCGAGATGGATCTCTTCCTGGCGCTGACCAATGACGACGAAGACAACATCATGGCGGGCAGCCTGGCCAAGCGCCTGGGGTGCAAGCGGGTGCTGGCGCTGGTCAATCGCCGGGCCTATGCCGAGATGATCGAAGGCGGGCCGATCGATATCGGGATTTCGCCGGCTCAGGTGTCGATCGGGACGCTGCTGGCCCATGTCCGTCACGGCGATGTGGCCGAGGTGCATTCCCTGCGTCGCGGTGCTGCCGAGGCGCTGGAGCTGGTGGCGCACGGTGATGCCAAGACTTCCAAGGTGGTGGGGCGGCGCATCGAGGAGATTCCCTGGCCTGACGGTGTCACGGTGGCGGCCATCGTGCGCAATTTCGACAAGGCCGTCATTGTCGGGCAGACCGATGACTGGACCTCGATCACCCGCCACGGCGAGGTGGTCATCACGCATCACGACACCGTGATCGAAGCGGGGGACCACGTGATCGTCTTCTGTACGCGCAAGAAGCTGGTCAAGAAGGTCGAGCAGTTGTTCCAGGTCGGTTTCCATTTCTTCTGAGGAGGCGGCCATGACCCGATTTGCCCCGGTGTATCGGGCCTTGGGCATGATCATCATGCTCTTTGGCCTGACCATGCTCGCCCCGCTCATCCTGTCCTATGCCGTGGATGACGGCGCTCAGGCGGTCTACGACGAAAGCTTTGCACTGACGATGTTGTGTGGCGGCTTCCTTTGGTACCGCTTCCGCCGCTGCAAGCGCGAACTGACCATCCGCGACGGATTTTTGATGGTCGTGCTGGTGTGGACCGTCCTGCCGGCCTTTGCCGCCGTACCCCTGATGCTGCAACTGGGCATCAGCCATACCGATGCCTACTTCGAAACCGTCTCCGGCCTGACCACCACCGGCTCCACGGTGTTGAGCAACATCGATCAGCTGCCGATGTCGATCAATCTGTGGCGCCATCAATTGGTCTGGGTGGGCGGTATGGGCTTGATCGTGCTCGCCATCGCCATCCTGCCCCTGCTCGGGATCGGGGGCCGCCAGATGTTCAAGGCCGAGACCCCGGGGCCGATGAAGGACGCCAAGATGACGCCGCGCATCGCCGAAACCGCCAAAGGCTTATGGCTGGTTTATCTGGGGGTGACGGTTGCGTGTGCCATTTCTTTCCGGTTGGCCGGCATGAGCTGGTTCGATGCGATCTGTCACACCTTCTCGACCATGGGTCTGGGCGGCTTTTCGACGCACGATGCCAGCTTCGGGTTTTTCGATTCACCGGCCATCGAAGGTGTCGCCATTGTTTTCATGCTCATCGCCGGGATGAATTTTGGCACCTTGTTTCTGGCGGTCAGCGGTCGTTCGCTGCGGCCCTATCTGCGCGATCCGGAGGCAGGCTGGTTCATCGGTGTCTGCCTGCTGAGCATTCTGGTGGTGGCGATCTACATCTGGAAGGATGGGGTCTATCCCGAGCTGGAAACGGCGCTGCGCCACGTTGCCTTCAATCTGGTTTCGATTGCGACCACCACCGGCTTTGCCAGCCAGGACTACGCGCTCTGGCCGATTTTTGCGCCGCTCTGGATGCTCTTCCTGTCCAGTTTTGCCACCAGCGCGGGGTCGACCGGCGGCGGCATCAAGATGATCCGGGCCTTGCTGCTCTACAAGCAGGTCTATCGGGAACTGCTCCGCGCCATGCATCCGGCCGCCGTCTATAACGTGCGTGTGGGCGGTCAGGTGGCGCAGCAGCCCATCCTCTTCGCCGTGCTTGCGTTCGGTTTCATGTACATGGTCAGCATCGTGTCGCTGACGCTGGTCCTGGCGTTTACAGGCTTGGACATCGTTTCCGCCTTTACCGCCATCGTGGCGAGCATCAATAACACCGGCCCCGGCCTCGGTGTGGTGGGTCCCTCGACCACCTATGAAGTGCTGGAGGATTTCCAGACCTGGGTGTGCATCTTTGCCATGCTGCTCGGCCGCCTGGAGATTTTCACGCTGCTCGTGGTGCTGACGCCGGCCTTCTGGCGCAAATAATCACCGCTCATCCGCGGTTTTCCTGATCCCGCGCAAGTGACCGCGGGACAGGAAAGACGGATAATGGTCGTTTTCTGATTTCCGGCGGAGTTGACCGTGAGCCGACCCAAGAACGATACCTTCCTGCGCGCCCTCCTGAAGGAGCCGACCGATTACACCCCGCTCTGGCTGATGCGCCAGGCTGGCCGTTATCTGCCGGAATACTGCGAGACCCGCAAACGCGCCGGCAATTTCCTGAACCTGTGCAAGTCGCCGACCATGGCCTGCGAAGTCACGCTGCAGCCGCTGGCCCGCTACGATCTGGACGCCGCCATCCTGTTCTCCGACATCCTGACGGTGCCGGATGCCATGGGCCTCGGCCTCTATTTCGCCGAAGGCGAGGGCCCGCGTTTCGAGCGCCCGCTGCGCGAGGAATGGGCGATCAACAACCTGACCGCGCCGGACCCGTACGAGCATCTCGGCTACGTCATGGATGCCGTCGCCGAAATCCGTCGCGCGCTGGATAACTCGGTGCCGCTGATCGGCTTCTCCGGCAGCCCGTACACGCTCGCCTGCTACATGGTCGAAGGCCAGGGCTCCAGCGATTTCCGCCACATCAAGGGCATGATGTACAGCCGCCCGGATCTGCTGCACAAGATCCTGTCCGTGACCACCGAAGCGGTGATCCAGTACCTGAACGCCCAGATCGACTCCGGCGCCCAGGCCGTGATGATTTTCGACACCTGGGGCGGGTCGCTGTCGAACGCGGCCTATCAGGAATTCTCGCTGGCCTACATGCAGCGCATCGTGGCCGGCCTGAAGAAGGAAAAAGACGGTCAGCGCATTCCGAGCATCGTGTTCACCAAGAACGGCGGCCTCTGGCTCGAGAAAATCGCCGCCATTGGCTGCGATGCCGTCGGTCTGGACTGGACCATCGACATCGGCGAAGCCCGCCGCCGCGTCGGCGACAAGGTGGCCCTGCAAGGCAACCTGGACCCGAACGTGCTCTTCGCGCCGCCGGAAGTCGTCGCTGCCGAAGCCAAGAAGGTGCTGGACAGTTTTGGCACCGGCAATACCGGCCACGTGTTCAACCTCGGCCACGGGATTTCCCAATTCACGCCGCCGGAAAGCGTGACGGCGCTGGTCGAGGCCGTGCATTCGCACAGCCGTCTATTGCGTAAGTAATAGGTCATAAATCGGGGTAAAAACTTGACTTATGCACAGCAGTTTGTGCCCCGCGCCACCCGGCCCTTGCTTCCCGCACTGGCCGGGTGTGTTTTTTCCAGGGCCTTGAATGACAAGGCTTTCCAACCGGTCTCTTGCGCAATGCCCGGATGGGCAAGGCACGGCGAGCCCCGGGTGTTCTGCATAGATTCACAACTTTATCCACAGCCCGTGTGGACAACTGAGCATGCCCGTCCTGCGCGTCGCCCTTGACCTCCCTTTGCACCGCCTGTTCGACTACGTCGATGCCGACGCGTCGACGGCGGATGTGGGGTATCGCGTGCGCGTCCCCTTCGGGCGCGGCGAGCGAATCGGCATCATCGTTGAAGTGGGCGAGACGAGCGACTGGCCGCTCGATCAGTTGAAGCCGGCCCTCGCCGTCCTGCGCGATCTGCCGCCCTTGCCGCCGGCCTTCTTCCGCCTCTGTGACTTTGCCAGCACCTACTATCAGGCGCCCTTGGGCGAAGTGCTGCTGCAAGCCCTGCCGGGCGGCCTGAAGCGCGTTGCGCCACCGGAGCGCCGCGCCGGACGCAAGACCAAGCCGCCCAAATTTCACCCGCCACCGGCGTTGACCGCCGAGCAGCACGCCGCCGTTGAAGCGGTGCACCCGGAAAACGGGTTTGCCGTGCATTTGCTGCATGGCGTGACCGGCAGCGGCAAGACCGAGGTCTATCTGCATCTGATTGCGCGCCAGTTGGCCGCCGGCCGGCAGACCTTGCTGCTGGTGCCGGAAATCAACCTGACGCCGCAACTCGAAGCGCGTGTGCGGGCCCGCTTTCCCGAAACCGAGGTGGTGTCGCTGCACAGCGAGCTCGCCGAAGCGGCGCGCGAGCGCCATTGGCGCGCTGCCTTCGAAGGGGCCGCACGCATCGTGCTCGGCACGCGCCTGGCCGTGTTCTCGCCCATGCCCGACCTCGGCCTGATCATCCTCGATGAGGAGCACGACCCGTCTTTCAAGCAGCAGGACGGCATGCGTTATTCGGCCCGTGATGTGGCGGTGGTGCGTGCTCATCAGGCCGCGGTGCCGGTGCTGCTCGGCTCGGCCACGCCCTCGCTGGAAAGCTGGGCCAACGCGCAGAGCGGGCGCTATCGGCTGCAAACCCTGTACCAGCGCGCCAATCCGGCGGCCACGCTGCCCACTGTCCGCCTGCTCGACACGCGCAAGCTGCCCTTGCAGGAAGGGGTGAGCAGTCATCTGGTGGCCGCCATTCAGGCGCGCCTTGAGCGCGGCGAGCAGAGCCTCGTTTTCCTGAACCGTCGCGGCTACGCGCCCGTGCTGGCCTGCGCTGCCTGCGGCTGGATTTCCCGCTGCAAGCGCTGCGCAGCCAACATGGTGCTGCACCTCGCCGACCGCCGCCTGCGCTGCCACCACTGCGGCTTCGAACACCGCGTACCGCACGCCTGTCCGACCTGCGGCAATCAGGACATTCACCCCTACGGACGCGGCACACAGCGCCTGGAGGCCTGGGTTCAGCAGCAATTCCCCGAGGCCCGCGTCCTGCGCGTGGACCGCGATGCCGTAAAGAGCCGCAAGCAATGGGAAGCCGTGCTCGAACGCATCCACGGCGGCGAGGCCGATATCCTGGTCGGCACCCAGATGCTCGCCAAAGGCCATGATTTCCCGAAACTCACCCTGGTCGGCGTGCTGGGGGCGGATTCTGCGCTGTTTGCCGCCGACTGGCGGGCCCCGGAGCGCCTGTTTGCCCAGCTCATGCAGGTAGCGGGCCGGGCCGGGCGCGCCGAATTGAAGGGCGAGGTGATCATCCAGACGCAGTATCCGGATCACCCCTTGTTCAGCGCCCTGGTTCAGCACGACTATCCGGGCTTTGCCCAGGGCCAGCTCGCCGAACGCGAATCTGCCGGCTTCCCGCCTTACGCTTTCCAGGCCATGCTGCGCGCTGAAGCGCCCGAAATGGCCGAAGCCATCGAATTCCTCAAAACCGCCGCGGCCTTGCCGGTGATCGGCGAACATCCGGATGTGCTGATCTACGACCCGGTCCCCATGCGCATGGCCCGCCTGGCCAACCTGGAACGCGGCCAACTCCTCGCCGAATCCGCCGCCCGCCCGGCCCTGCAAGCCTTCCTGCCCGCGTGGCGCGAGGCGCTGGAAGGCATCAAGACGTCGTCACGTTTGAGGTGGCATCTGGAAGTGGATCCGCTGGAGTTTTAAGCGGCACGGGCCGGAAAACGCCCCAAGCGCAACCCAATCCCGGCACGTCCCTTGCAGTGATCTCTGCCCAATCCCTTAAAGGAGGCAGACATGCAGATCCAGACATCGACCGTGCACTTGAGCGCCAGCCGGGTGCAGGAGACCAGTTATTCGCTGGAAATCGAGACCCAGGGCGGCTTTCGGGCGGTTTCGGCGGGGGTGGAGGCGCGAGATAAGGCGGTGCGGGTGGCCGAGGAGCGGGAGCGTGTGGGGCGTTTGTTGGGGCAGTTGGTCAGCGCCATCCTCGCCGCCATTGAAGGCAAGACTTGCCGGCCGGCATCGGGAGAACAGGCCTGCGCCCTTGCCGACGGTCGACCGTCGGCAGGCGGCAAAAATGAATCAGCGGGAGCCACGGAGGCGGGCGGGGGGCAGTTCGACTGGTCCTGCCGGGTCACCGAGCGCTGGCAGGAAAGCGAGCAGACCTGTGTGCAGGGGCGGGGGCAGGTGACGACCACGGACGGTCGTTGTCTGGATTTTTCGTTCTCGACCGCCTTTTCACGCGAAGAGGTGCGTGTCAGCAGCCTGCTCGAAAGTGGCAGCATCGTGCTGAAAGATCCGCTGATGCTCGGTTTTGACGGCAAGGCGGTTGAATTGAGCGGGCGCCGCATCGATTTCGATCTGGATGCCGACGGGCAGGTGGAAAGCATTCCGACCGCAGGCGAGGGCTGCGGTTTCCTGGTCTTCGACCGTAACGGCAACGGGCGGGCCGATGATGGCGCGGAGTTGTTCGGGACCCAGAGCGGTAACGGCTTTGCTGATCTGGCGGCGCTCGACGGCGATGGCAATGGCTGGGTCGATGCCGGTGATGCCGACTTCGCCAAGCTCGGCGTGTGGGGCGAGGCCGGTTTTCAGACGCTGGCCCAGCGCGGCGTGGGCGCGCTCTACACGGCGGCGGTCGACGCCCCGTTTACGCTCAAAACCCGGGATGCCACGCCGGCCTTGCTGGGGCAGATCCGCGCAGCCGGGGTGTATTTGATGGAAAGTGGCCAGGTCGGTCGCCTGCATCAGGTCGACCTGGCCACGCAGCCGGCCTCAGTCGCGCCGGCTGAACAGGAGCCAGACCAGCGACAGGGCCTGACCCACGGCGAGGCTGGCAAAGGCGATGCGGTAGGCCCCACCGGCTGATTGCCCGCCGGCCTGCAGGGCATCGACCAGGATGCCGAAGCCCCACTGCAGGCCGAATGCACCGGCAAACACCAAAAGGTTGTAGGCGGTGTTGGCACGCCCCGAGAGCTGCGCGGGGAAGGCTTGCGCCACCAGCGAGTAGGAAATGTTGGAGAGTGAGAAGCAGGCCCCCAGCACCGGCCAGAGCAGGCTGCCCTGCCAGCTCGGTTCGAGCGTGATGATGACGAACACGGCCAAGGCAAGGACCATCGCGCCGAAATACACCTGGCTGAGCTGAATCCCGCGCCGGACAAGGGCGGTGGCGAAGAAGCCCATGAACAGGAAGCCGGCGAGCATGGCGCCGCTGATCCACGTGAGGCGGATGGCGATATCGGCGCGGCTCATGGCTTCCAGCTCGATCATCCAGCGCGAGGCCCAGAGACCCTGCACGGCCATGAAGCCGCCGGTGAACCAGAAGCCCATCGGGCCGTAGCGCCAGAAGTGGCGGCTGGCGAAAATGCTGCGCACCCCGGCGAGTTGTTCGCTGAAGCCGCCGGCCACGGTGGCACCTGGTTTGTCCGGGACCGAACGCCAGAGGATGGCGGCGACGATCAGGGTGAGTAGCGCCAGGGCGAGCACGATCTCGCGCCAGCCGGCGAAGCCCAGCGCCAGTTCCAGCGGCTTCGAGGCGGCCAGTGCGCCGAGGCCACCCGAGGCCATGACCCAGCCGGTGAGGGAGGCCTGGCGTTCCGGCGGGAACCATTGCGAAAAGGCCTTGAAGGAGGCCATCAGACAAGCCGAGACGCCAAGCCCGATGAGGGCGCGCCCGGTGGCCAGGCCACCCAGGCCGTCCGCCATGGCAAAGACGGCAGCCCCGGCGGCGGCAATGGCAAGCAGACCGGCTTCGACCCGGCGCGGGCCAAAGCGGTCGAGCAACATGCCGAGCGGCAGCTGCGCAGCCCCGAAAGCGAGGAAGTAGGTGCTGGTCAGGAGGCCCAGCGCGGTGTCGGCCAATCCGAGCTCACGCCCGATGACGGGCCCGAGGACGGCATTGACCGTCCGGTAGAGGTAAGAGAGGAAATAGCCGGCGGCAAAGGGCAGGAAAAGCCGTATCCACAGACGGCGTTCGTCGAATTGGGTCATGCGTTCTCCGGTTTCACGTGAAACCCCGGTTGCTGGGGCGGGGTCTCGCTCGGGTGCTGGCGTAGCCAGCTCAGGCGCTGCAGCAGCTTGCCACGCCAGTTCTCGGCAATGCCCGGCGTCTCCGCCAGGGCCTGCAGATCGGCGACCGGCGGCCGGTGCATCTGACAGAGGAACTGTGCTTCGCCAAGATTGATCGTCCCCGGGGTGTCGAGGCTCAGACCGTCCCCGGCACATGCGGTTCCCGGCGTCAGGACACGCCAGTACCAGCCGGTCAGGCGTTCATGGGCGATGAATTCGGCCATGCCGTCGGCAGCCATGCGCTCGTCGATCTTCCAGCACGGACTGCGCGGCTGGCAAACCTGCAGGCGGGCCGTGCCGAGGCGCCAGATATCGCCGATGCGGACTGCGTGCTCGTCCAATTCGGCAGTCGAGATGTTTTCCCCCAGGCTGCCGGGGACAAGTTGTGACGCCGCCTCAGGAAAACGCTCGGCCAGGCGGGCGTAATGTGCCGCCGGATAAAGATGGAGCGCCTTGTCCGGGCCGCCATGCACGCGGCGGTCGGCTTGATGATCGCCGACGATACCTTCAGGACCGATCTCGATGCGGCCATCGACCGGCTGCTTGTACATGCCGGTGGGGCGCCCGGACTCGGGGAGCGGGCGGATACCACCCAGAAAGAGCTTGATCTGTGTCATGGCACAGGATTGTCGCACTAAACCGGTGCGTTTTAATCCCAGAGCCAGGCTGCACCGCGAACGCCGGAGGCGTCGCCATGCACGGGCGGCAGGATGCGGGTTTGAAATTGGTCGGTAAACACATGTGGACCGCAGGCCGCCGGCAGAGTGCGGTAGAGGCGTTCGATGCGCGAGAGCCCGCCGCCGAGCACGATGACATCCGGGTCGAGGAGGTTGATCACGCTGGCCAGCGCGTGCCCCAGGCGGGCTTCGTAAGTCTGGAACACCGCTGCGGCCAGCGGATCGCCCGCATCGGCCGCCTGGGCGATCTCGGTCGGGGCCAGCGTCTGGCCGCTCGCATGCGTGTAGTCGCGGCTCAGGGCCGGACCGCTGAGATAGGTTTCGATGCAGCCCTGACGGCCACAGTAACAGGGCGGCAAGGGCAGATCGTCGGCAGTGGGCGCGGGCAGGGGATTGTGGCCCCATTCACCGGCAATGGCGCTGGCCCCGGTCAAGACCTGACCGCCGATGACAATGCCGCCGCCGACGCCGGTTCCGAGGATGACGCCGAACACGACATGCGCGTCCTTGCCGGCGCCATCGACAGCCTCGGAGAGCGCGAAACAGTTGGCGTCATTGGCCAGACGTACGGGGCGCTGGAGCAGGGCTTGCAGATCGCGGCGCAGGGGTTTGCCGATCAGGCAGGTTGAATTGGCATTCTTGATCAGGCCGCTGGCCGGGGATTCGGCACCGGGAATGCCGATGCCGACACTGCCGCGCTGGCCCAGCGCGTTTTCGGCGGCTTCGACCAGCCCGGCGATGGCCATCACCGTCCCCATGTAGTCGCCCTGCGGTGTGGCAATGCGCTGGCGAAAACAGGGGACGCCCGCCGCGTCGAGGGCGAGCAGTTCGATCTTGGTGCCGCCGAGGTCGATCCCGATGCGCATCAGACGCGGACGGCGATGCCCTTCACGTTGCCGTAGGTCGTCGTCATGGTGCGCAGGACGCTGGCGCCGGATTGCAGCAGGAGCATGAAAAGGTCGCGCTCCGAGTAGAGGCAGACTTCATCGTGGATGTTGTACTTTTTGACCAGCGCCGGCGAGACCGGGCACAGGCGCTGGTCCAGCGGCTGGTCAATGTCGGCATAGCCTTCGGCAAATTCAGAATAGATGCCGAGCAGGGAGAGATACAGCTTGCCGCCAATGCGCAGCCGGCTGAGCAATTCGCGGATCACCTGCTTGGCGTCGCCATAGCCCATGTTACTGATACCCCGGCGTACCACGATGATATCGAAGGGTTGGCCGGGGAGTTGCTCCGGCAAATCCTGCAGCGAACCCGTGGCGAAGCTGATCTGGTCACCCAGCCCGCTGGCCAGGATACGTCCTTGCACGTCTGCTTTTTTGGCGGGCAGATCCAGCGCCGTGACCTGAGCGCCGAGCGTGGCAAAGCGCCCGCACATGGCGAGGTGTCCGGCTGGATACACCATGGCAGCAACCCGATGGTCGATGCGTTGCCGCTTGATGCACTCCTCGAAGGCAAAACGCTCGATATCGTCCGACGCAGCGGTGTTCCAGGGATTGGCGTTAATATTTGTCTCCATCTCATCTCCCTTTTCGGTCCATTCTGCCCGAAGGGGGGAGTGCCTGACAACCTGCCCCCTGGAGGACTGCCTCATGCTGGTCACCTTCGTCTCGAGCGAGACCGGAGAAGTTTTGATGTTTGCCGAAACGGCGAAGACCTTGCTCGATCTGATCGGCAAGGAGACCACCCGGCGCGGGACCTTTACCCCGGCCGAAATGCTGCCGGCGGCTGGCAAACTGCGTGAGGCCGTGCGCGAAGCCTTGGCCAATGCGCCGGTGGAAGACGAAGAAGAGGAAGAGAAAAACCGGAAGAAGCCGCTACCGGTCGGCTTGCATCAGCGGGCCTGGCCGCTGATCGACATGCTGGAGCGTACGGCCAAAAGCGGCCCGGATGCCTATGTGATGTGGGAAGCCAAGGCCGATTTCTGACGGCCTCGGCCAAGCGACGGGCTGTCTCGCTCAGAAGAGCTCGATGTCGTCGCTCTTGTCCTTCATTTCCGCCATGAAGTGATCGACGGCTTCCTGCACCGGCATGCCGTTCATCACCGCCTCGAACATGGCGATTTCTTCGCGCGTGGTGTACTTGGCGCGAATGCGGTCCTGCAGCCCGACCCATTCGCCCGGGTTGAACAGGCGTCGACCGTCGGAAACCAGCTCGCTCAGATCGCCCAGGCTGATGCCGACGTGGGCCAGGCGCTGCACCAGCTTGTCGTAGAACTGAAAGGCGATGATGGCCTGATGCATCATGCCGGAGACTTGCGAGGAAATGCCGCCGAGCTCCTGGCGGGCTGCGCCCACGACGCCATCCTGCGGCAGGGCATCGACAATGCCGGAGATGCGCTGCATGTGGTCGGCCATGCTCGTGAAAGAGTTGGTCAGGACATCGACCGAGGCATTGGAGTCCTTCATGGCGGCTTCGATCTGGACAGCGGCCAGTTCGAGCATGAGGACGGTTTCGCGAACCTGGCTCCAGTTCAGGTCAGGCATGTGTGCGGAGGTGCCGCGCGGTGCATTTTCGGTCATGGTTTTAGTGCTCCCCGTTGGTCGCCCGAATATAGCGCAACTCAGGCGCCGCGTTCCAGCACGACGTAATACTTGCGCACGGCTTCGAGCACGGCAAAGGTGCCGGTAAAGCCGGCCGGAATGATGCAGGCTTCGCCCGGGCCGAATTCATGGGCTTCACCGCTGCTGCTCGTGATCCGGATGCGCCCTTCGATGACGGAGAAGAATTCGTCCTTGCCGTCGGCAAAGGCGATCTGCCAGGCGCCCGGTTCGCAGCACCAGATTCCGGCCGAGAGATCGCCCCGGCTGCTCAGGAAATGCTCGAACGTCGTTCGTTGCGGGTTGCCCTCGACCAGACGATCCGGGCGCGGGCGGTCAAAGACCGGAGAAGGCGATTGCTGGGCAAAGACGGTCAGGCGGGGCATGGCGCAGGGAAATCGGGAACAGTGAGGCGCGTATCTTAATTTCCCCGGATAATCCGCGCATGGCTTTCCTGCGATTTTTGACCTGTTTTTGTCTGTTGACCGCCGCCCATGCCGCGCCCATCGTCGCGGTGGATGTCGGCCATGGCGTGAAGGACAGCGGCGCGACCAGTGCCCGCGGCCGGAGTGAATACAGTTTCAACCTTGAGTTTGCCGGCGTGCTGGCCCACACCCTGCGTGAAAAAGCGCTGGCGGTGCGTGAGGTGAATTTCGACGGCCAGATCGGCAGCCTGGTGGCGCGTCCGCTGGCCGCGAAGGGGGCGGACTTCTTCGTCTCCGTACATCACGATTCGATCAGTGAAGCCTGGCTCAAATCCTGGGATTGGGATGGGGCCGAACAGACCTACACCGATGTGAAGCGGGGTTTTGGGATTTTCGTCTCGGCGGACAATCCGGACCTGGAAACCAGCGTGCGCTGCGCGCGCAGTGTCGGCGCCTTGCTGCGGCGGGCCGGCTTCGAGGCGAGCGGCTGGCACGCGCGCAAACACGTGCCGGTCGATGCCGAGAACGGCGTCTGGTATTACGACAACCTCGTGGTGTTGCGCCGGACGACCTTGCCGGCTTTCCTGTTCGAGGCCGGGGTGATCAAGCATCGGGAAGAAGAACTGGCGCTGGCCGATCCGGCCTATCAGGCACAGATGGCCGACCGGATCGCCAGCGGCCTGGCGGCCTGTCTGTCGATCAAGTCGCCGCTCAGATAAAAATCGGTTCCGGGGTCAGGTCGACCGCAAAGCGGGCACGGACATCGGCCTGCACGGCAGCCATCGTGCGCCGGACGTCGGCAGCGGTGGCGCCGCCCCGATTGACGAGCACCAACGCCTGCTTTTCATACATACCGACCGGCCCTAGATCGCGCCCTTTCCAGCCGGCCTGCTCGATTAGCCAGCCGGCGGCGAGCTTGACCCGTCCATCCGGTTGCGGATAGCAGGGCAGGGTGGGGTGATCGGCCTTCAGGCGGGCGGCCTGCTCGGGCGGCACGATGGGGTTGTGGAAAAAACTCCCGGCGTTCGGTACCTGCGCCGGATCCGGCAACTTGCGCTGGCGGATGGCGATGACGGCCTGGGCCACATCCTGCGCGCTGGGCACCGTGATCTCGCGCTGGGCCAGTTCCTGCGCCACATCGGCGTAGCGGAGATTGGCCTGCCACGCCTTGGGCAGGCGAAAGACAACACGGGTGATGGCAACACGGCCATCGAGATGCCAGCCTGACTGCTTGAAGAGGCTGTCGCGGTAGGCGAAGCGGGCGGCCTGACGGTCGACGGTGAAAAAAGCCTGTTTTTCAAAATCCCAGGCCGTGACGTCGTGCAGGCAATCCCCCACTTCCAGCCCGTAGGCACCAATGTTCTGGACCGGGGCGGCGCCGACCGTGCCGGGAATCAGGGAGAGGTTTTCCAGGCCCGGCCAGCCTTGGGCCAGCGTCCATTGCACGAAGTCGTGCCAGTTTTCGCCGGCCCCGGCGGCGACATACCAGGCCGCTTCGTCCTCGCCGATCAGGGCGCGGCCGGGAATCGCCATGTGCAGGACCAGACGGTCAATCTCGGGCGAGAGCACGACATTGCTGCCGCCGCCCAGAACGAATCGCGCGGTGTCGCGCAAGCCGGGGTCTGCCAGTTGCTCGGGGGCGGTGATTTTCAGATAGCGCTCTGCCATGGCGGGCAGAGCGAGGGTGTTGCAGGTGAGCAGGGCAGTGGGTGAAGGCATGGTGTCAGTAATCGGTGCCGACCAGGAGATCCTGGATCAGGACATCCTGGACCTGCAGACGTTCGGGCAGGCGTGTGTTCAGGGCTTCAAGCAGGCGGTCGCGCACGCTGCCGAGCGGCGGCCGCTGGTCATTCTGGTAAAGCTCGGCAAAGGTCGCATTCACGACATGCTCGAGTTCCGGCTGGCGTTGCCGCAACGCTTTCTCCTGGGCCGGATCGATGACCAGACTGAGCCGGCTGGTGATCATCCGGTGACTGCCTGCCGTGGTGCGCGTGGTGACCGGCAGATAGACCTCGGTGACCTCGGGCTGGCTGGCGTAATACTGGTAGCCCAGCAGCGCGATCGCGGTCAGGCCAAGCAGGCCAAACACCAGCCAGAAGCGCTTGAGCCAGACGCGCTCGCTGGCCCCCTGCCGGCTGTTGCTCGAAGGGTGTTTGAGATGGGTGCGGGGCGTGTGCTTGGGGCGCGGCAGCATGACAACCGAAATCCGGATGCGGGAGCGCACATCTTAGCGAAGCACCGGGGAGGTCGTCATCCTCCCCGGCGTGCCGCTTACAGCAGGGGGGCCAGCCAGCGGCCAGCCTCCTGGGCGCTCATGCCTTTACGGGCGGCCCAGTTGTCCAGCTGATCGCGATCGATCTTCGGGATGGCGAAGTACTTGGCACCCGGGTGACCGATGTAGAAGCCGGAAACGGCGGCCGCCGGCGTCATGGCGCAGGACTCGGTCAGGCCCATGCCGATGGCCGGGGCGTCGAGCAGGGCAAACAGTTCGCGCTTGGCGGTGTGATCCGGGCAGGCCGCATAGCCGGGCGCCGGGCGGATGCCGGTGTATTGCTCGGCGATCAAGGCCTCGTTGTCCAGCGCTTCGCTGGCGGCATAGCCCCAGAGCTCGGTACGCACCTTCATGTGCAACCATTCGGCCGCGGCTTCGGCCAGGCGGTCGGCCAGGGCCTTGAGCATGATGCCGGCGTAGTCGTCGTGGGCGGCTTCGAACTCGGCCAGCTTGGCCTCGATGCCCAGGCCGGCGGTGACGGCGAAGGCGCCGGCGTAATCCTGTTCGCCCACGTAATCAGCCAGTGCCATGTTGAAGCGGCCTTGCGGCTGCTTGTGCTGCTGGCGCAGGCCGACCCAGCGGGAGGCTTCGGTCTGGCGGCTGTCGTCGGTGTAGAACACGATGTCTTCGTGTTCGCCGCGGGCGGCGTAGAGGCCGAACACGGCGCGGGCGGTCAACCAGTTTTCAGCCACGATTTTGCCGAGCATGGCTTGCGCGTCGGCAAAGAGCTGACGCGCGGTTTCGCCCACCACGTCGTTGTTCAGGATGGCCGGATAGCGGCCGGCCAGATCCCAGGTCTGGAAGAAGGGCGACCAGTCGATGAAGGGGACGAGATCGGCGAGCGGGATGTCCAGTGTTTGGCGGCCGAGCTGGGCGGGTTTGACCGGCGCGTAGGCCTCGTTCCACGTGAAACGATTGGCGCGGGCTTCCGCCAGGGAGACCATCGTCGGCCCCTTGCGACCGGCGTGCTCGACGCGCACGGCTTCGTATTCGCTGGCAATGTCGGCGACGTAGCCGGCTTTTTGTTCGGCGGAGAGCAGCTTGGTGGCGACACCGACGGCGCGCGAGGCATCCGGCACGTAAACCACCGGGCTTTCCGTATTGGTGGCGATCTTGATCGCGGTGTGGGCGCGGCTGGTCGTTGCGCCGCCGATCAGCAGCGGCTGCTGCAGGCCGAGGCGCTGCATTTCGCTGGCGACGTGGGCCATTTCCTCGAGCGACGGGGTGATCAGGCCGGACAGACCGATGATGTCGACCTGATGCTCCTGAGCGGCCTTGAGAATGTTGTCGCAGGGGACCATCACGCCGAGGTCGATCACGTCGTAGCCGTTACAGCCGAGCACGACGCCGACGATGTTCTTGCCGATGTCGTGCACATCGCCCTTGACGGTGGCCATCAGGATCTTGCCCTTGGAGCCGATGCCGGAACGGGCCTTTTCGGCCTCGATGTAGGGCACCAGATGGGCCACGGCCTGCTTCATGACGCGGGCCGATTTGACGACCTGGGGCAGGAACATCTTGCCGGCGCCAAAGAGGTCGCCAACATGGTTCATGCCGTTCATCAGCGGGCCTTCGATGACGGCGAGCGGCGGCTTGCCTTCGGCTTCGAGCTGGGCGCGGACTTCTTCGGTATCGGCCACGACGAAATCGGTGATGCCCTTGATCAGCGCGTATTCAAGACGCTTCTCGACGGGCTGTTCGCGCCAGGACAGGTCGGGGCCGCTGTCCTTGGCCTTGCCTTCCTTCACGGTCTGGGCAAATTCGACCAGCGCATCGCCGGCACCGGCGTGCTTGTTGAGGACCACATCCTCGACCTTCTCGCGCAGGGCCGGTTCGAGATCGTCGTACACGCCGAGCATGCCGGCATTGACGATGCCCATGGTCATGCCGTTCTGGATGGCGTGGTAGAGGAAGACGGTGTGGATCGCCTCGCGCACCGGGTCGTTGCCGCGGAAGCTGAAGGAGACGTTGGAAACGCCGCCGGAAATGTGCGCGTGCGGCAGGTTGTCCTTGATCCAGCGGACCGACTGGATGAAATCGACCGCGTAGTTGTCGTGCTCGGGAATGCCGGTGGCGATGGCGAAGATGTTCGGGTCGAAGATGATGTCTTCGGCCGGGAAGCCCATGCCGGTCAGCAGTTCGTAAGCGCGGCCGCAGATTTCGATCTTGCGTGCGTAGGTGTCGGCCTGGCCTTTTTCGTCAAAGGCCATGACGATCACGGCGGCGCCGTAACGGCGGGCGAGTTTGGCCTGTTCGAGGAACTTGGCTTCGCCTTCCTTCATCGAGATGGAATTGACGATGCCCTTGCCCTGGATGCACTTCAAGCCGGCTTCGATGACTTCCCACTTGGAGGAGTCGATCATGATCGGCACGCGGGAAATATCCGGCTCGGAGGCGATCAGCTTCAGGAACTTGTCCATGGCGGCGATCGAGTCGAGCATCGCCTCGTCCATGTTGATGTCGATCACCTGGGCGCCGTTTTCCACCTGCTGGCGGGCAACGGCCAGCGCGTCGTCGAAGCGGCCTTCGAGGATCATGCGGGCAAAGGCGCGCGAGCCGGTGACGTTGGTGCGCTCGCCAACGTTCACGTACAGCGAGCCCGGCGTGACATTGAACGGCTCCAGGCCGGAGAGGCGCAGGGCCGGGGTGATTTCGGGCACCCGGCGCGGGTTGACCGTCGCCACGCGTTCGGCGATGGCGCGGATGTGGTCAGGCGAAGTACCGCAGCAGCCGCCGACGATATTGACGATGCCGGCCTTGGCCCAGCTTTCGATTTCGTCGGCCAGCATGGCCGGGGTTTCGTCATAGCCGCCAAAGGCGTTCGGCAGACCGGCGTTCGGATGGGCCGAAACGAAGCAGTCGCAGACGCGGGAGAGTTCCTCGACGTACTGGCGCAGTTCCTGTGCGCCGAGCGCGCAGTTGAGGCCGAAGGAGAGCGGCTGCACGTGGCGCAGCGAGTTCCAGAAGGCTTCGGCGGTCTGGCCGGAGAGCGTGCGGCCGGACGCATCGGTGATGGTGCCGGAGATCATGACCGGCCAGCGGCGGCCGGCCTGATCGAAAAACTGCTCGATGGCGAAGAGGGCCGCCTTGGCGTTCAGCGTGTCGAAGACGGTTTCGACGAGCAGGATGTCGGCGCCGCCATCGACGAGACCGCGGATGGCTTCGAGATAGTCGGTGACCAGCGCGTCGAAGGTGACGTTGCGGTAGCCGGGGTCATTCACATCCGGCGAGATCGAGGCGGTGCGGCTGGTCGGGCCGAGGACGCCGGCAACGAAGCGCGGCTTGGCCGGGTTGGCGGCAGTGAATTCGTCGCACAGGGCGCGGGCGAGGGCGGCGCCTTCCTTGTTCAGCTCGTAGACGATGGCTTCAAGCTTGTAGTCGGCCTGGGAGACGGCGGTCGAGTTGAAGGTGCAGGTTTCGAGAATGTCGGCACCGGCTTCGAGGTACTCGTGGTGAATCCCGCCAATCACGTCGGGGCGGGTCAGGACCAGCAGGTCGTTGTTGCCCTTCAGATCATGCGGATGATCGGCGAAGCGCGTGCCGCGGTAGTCGGCTTCCTGCAAGCCATGACGCTGGATCATCGTCCCCATGGCGCCGTCGAGAACGAGCAGGCGCTGGGCAAGCAGGGATTGAAGTTCGGCGGTCTTGTCGGACATTCGGCGATCAGGTTGCATGGCGAAAACCTCGGCTGGGCAAAGTGCCGGAGACGCCGCAAACAAAAACGGCGTCGCAAACCGGCAGGGGTATCAGGGTTTGCGAGCGCCGTTGATCGTTGCCGAGCCTGGCCCCGGAATTGGGTCGCAGCGCTCCTCGGCAGAGGCCGCTAGTTTACAGGGGGGCGGCAAGACTGCCAAGACCCTTGATTTAATTAGCCTTTCGTCGCAACCCGACGGGATGTTTTCTTGACCGCGCCATGGCCGGTGTCGAAATGCACCATGAAGTAGGTTTCATCGAGCGGATTGCTGCCCTCGATACGCCATTCCCAGATTTCCTCGCGCAGATTGTCGAAGACAACCTTGCTGCCCGGCGCACCGAGGATGCGCCGCACGTCGTCCTTGGAGAGGCCGTCGCGGATACGGGCATAGTTCTGTTCGTTGAGCGCCTGTTCGAGCTTGCTGACGATCTGGTCCTGGCCGAAGGTGATCATGTAGCAATGGCTGCCATTGGGCTGGCGGGCATATTCCCAGGTGGCCGTGCCGTCGTCGTTCCAATGCACGAAGCCGGGCTCACCCATGCGGGCGCGGATTTCTGCCTGGGTGGTGAGCCCCACCTTGATCTCCTTCATGTTCACGTAGTCACAGGCCGGCAGGAGTGCGGCGCTGAGCGCAGCGGTGGCGGTGGTGATCCAGGCAGGCAGTTTCATGTTGGCTCCGGGGATAGGTGCGCAGAGTTTATGCCGATCTGACGATGGGTTGCTAATATTCGCTGCTTCTGATTGATGGAACCGTCCCATGCTTGAACTTGATCCGCCGGCCGCTTACCGTTTCCTGCAAGCGCATCCCGCTGCGGTGTTGGTCGATTGCCGCACGGAAATCGAGCATTTCTATGTTGGTCATCCCGCCGGGGCGGAGCATGTGGCCTGGCAGGAGGGGCCGGACTGGGAGGTCGATCCCGCCTTTGCCGACAAGGTGAAGCGCCTGGTCGGGCAGGATTTGAATCGGCCCGTCGTGCTCATCTGCCGCAGCGGTAACCGTTCCTACGATGCCGGCTTAGCCTTGGAAGCGGCAGGCTTCGAGCAGGTGATCAATGTGCTGGAGGGCTTTGAGGGGCCGCTCGATGACGATTATCACCGGGGGACGCAGGGCGGTTGGCGCTGGCATGGTTTGCCCTGGTATCAGTCCTGACCGTGCCTGCATCGACGGTGGCTCAGATAAGCCAGCACGCCGAGGCTGAGCAGGACGGCCATGCCCATGGCAAGGTGGCGGGCGCTGTCCCAGATTAGCGGCACCACCAGGCCGGCCCCCACACTGTTTGCCGATGATTGCAGGAAGGTCTGGCAGGACGCGGCCAGACCCCGTTTTTCCGGGAATGGGTCGAGCGCCAGGATGCTCAGGCAGGGCATCGCGATCGACATGCCCAAGGTGTAGATCAGGAGCGGTGCCACCGCCCACGGCAGGCTGACCGCACCGAGCAGGTTCAGGCCCAGGTTGAGGGTGGCGGCCGTGCCCATCAGGGCGAATCCCAGCCCGATACAAAATGGCAGCGAGCGTCGTCCGGCCAGCCGCCCCGAGAGCCAGGCGCCGAGGATCATGCCGCTCATGGCCGGACCGAAGAGCCAGAAAAAATCGGTTTCACCGACGCCCAGATGGCGCATCAGAAAGGCGGGTGCGGCCAGGACATAGACGAAGAAGCCGAGGAAGTTGAGTGCGAGTGCGGCGCAGGCGGTGAGAAAGCGCGGCGAACTCAGCACGTCGCGGTAGGCCTGCAGCAGATAGGCCGGATGCAAGTGGCGGCGTTTTTCCGGTGGGAGCGTCTCCGGCAGGGCGCGCCATGCCGTCAGACCCAGTCCGACGGTCGACAGGGTTAAAAAGACGAAAATCGAACGCCAGCCAAAAGCGGCCTGCAGCAGCCCGCCGATGACCGGGGCAATGGCCGGGGCCAGGGCGAACATCATGGTGATCTGCGACATCAACCGCTGGGCGGCGGCGCCATCGTAAAGGTCGCGCACAATGGCGCGACTGACCACAATGCCGGCGCCGGCCGTGACCCCCTGCAGCGCCCGCCAGCACCACAGGGCTTCGATACTGCCGGCCAGGGCGCAGCCAGCCGAGGCCAGGGCAAACAGGGCGAGTGCGCCGAGAATGATCCGGCGCCGCCCGAAACGGTCGGCCAGTGCGCCGTGCCACAAGGTCATCAGGGCAAAGGCGAGCAGGTAAGCGGAGAGGGTCTGCTGGACGGCGAGCGGGCTGGCCTGCAGGCTGTGCTCGATCGCATGAAAGGCGGGCAGGTAGGTATCGATCGAGAACGGACCGAGTGCAGACAAGGCGGCCAGCATCAGGGCAAGGCGACGTGGGGGGCGGGATGCGTCAGGCATGGGCGAGGCGTCGATATTGAATGGCTTCGGCCACCTGCGGCGTGTCCAGAAGGTCGATCCCGGCGAGGTCGGCAATGGTGCGTGCCAGGCGCAGGATGCGGTGCCAGGCGCGGGCCGAGAGATGGAGCTGCTGCCCGGCCTTTTCGAGCAGTTGGCGCGCTGCCGGTGTCATCGGGCAATGCCGGTCGAGGGCCTGGCCGTTCAGGCAGGCATTGGCTTCACCCTGGCGGGCCAACTGGCGTTCCCAGGCAGCGGCAACGCGCTGGCGCACCTGGGCCGAGGTTTCCCCATCGGCCGCACGGCTCAACTGTTCAGGCGACAGGGCCGGCACCTCGATGAAGAGATCGATGCGATCCAGAAAAGGGCCGGAGAGCTTGCCCCGGTAACGCGCCACCTGATCCGGCGTACAGCGGCAACGGCCATGCGGATCGCCGCGAAAGCCGCAGGGGCAGGGATTCATCGCGGCAATCAGCTGGAACCGGGCAGGGAAGGTGGCGTGTCGGGCGGCCCGGGCGATATGGACGATGCCCGACTCCAGCGGCTCGCGCAGGGTTTCCAGGACCTTGCGGTCGAATTCCGGCAGTTCGTCGAGAAACAGGATGCCTTCGTGGGCCAGGCTGATTTCGCCCGGCTGAGGCGGGTTACCGCCGCCGACCAGGGCAACGGCCGAGGCGGAGTGATGGGGCTGGCGGAAAGGCCGTTCGCCATATTGCCCGGGGTCGAACTGGCCGCGCAGGGAGCGTACGGCAGCCGAGGCGCGGGCGGCCTCGGCCGTCATGGCCGGCATCAGGCCGGGCAGGCGATGGGCCAGCATGGATTTGCCGCTGCCGGGCGGGCCGCTCATCAATAGAGAATGCTGGCCTGCCGCCGCAATTTCCAGGGCGCGCTTGGCCTGGGTCTGCCCGCGAACGTCGATCAGGTCTGGCAAAATCGCGGGCTGAATGCGGTTGACCGTCGGCGGGCCCGCTAGCGGGGTTTCGCCGCACAGATGGGCGCAGACGGCGAGCAGGCTGTCGGCAGCCAGCAGATGCGGATGTTCCGCCAGGGCGGCTTCGGCCGCACTGGCACCGGGCAGGACAAAGCAGACCGGGCTGTCGGCGGTTTGCAGCGCCATGGCCAGCGCGCCGCGAATCGGACGCAGGGCGCCGGTGAGCGAGAGTTCGCCGGCAAATTCATAGCCCGCGAGGGCATTGGCCGGAATCTGTTTGCTCGCGGCAAGGATACCCAAGGCAATGGGCAGGTCGAAGCGGCCTGACTCCTTGGGCAGGTCGGCCGGGGCAAGGTTGACCGTAATACGGCGCGCCGGGAATTCGAAGCCGGAATTCAGGATGGCGGCACGGACGCGGTCGCGTGCTTCACGGACTTCGGTGTCCGGCAGACCGACCAGGGTAAACGCAGGCAACCCATTGGCCAGGTGTACTTCGACACTGACCGGCGGGGCATGCAGGCCATCGAGCCCCCGACTGTGGGTGATGGCCAGCCCCATGGGTCAGCCCTGACGGGCTTTTTCCAGTGCCTCGACGCGGGCTTCGAGATCCTTCAGCTTTTCGCGGGTACGGGCCAGGACGCTGGCCTGCACATCGAATTCCTCGCGCGTGACGACATCCAGTTTGGCAAGCAGGCCGCTGAGGAGCGCCTTGCTGTTCTTCTCGATATCGCGGGCCGGGGAATTGGCGAGCAGGGCGCTCATCTTGGCGCCGAAGTCTTCCAGGATTTTAGGGTCGATCATGATGTCCTCCAGAGAGCCGCAAGTCTAACATAGTGATTTGTCATATTCGGTTTCCGGCCTGCTCGGATGTGGTGCGTGACCGAAAAAGCGCGCACCGCACTGGTGCGTTTTCCGAGGTGGAAGGTGATGTATTCAGGAAAAGTGTTTGATTTTCATCAAAAAAATGACCTGGCACGCCTTTCGCTATATGCCTTCCGTACGTTTTTTACTTATTGATTGCACGAATAGGAGAGACACCATGAAGAAGTCCCTGATTGCACTGGCCCTGTCCGGCCTCGCCATCGCCCCGGTTTTTGCCGAGGAAGCGGCTGCAACCCCCGAGCATTCCGTGACCGGTAACCTGGGGCTGTTCTCCAGCTACCGTTTCCGCGGCATCGACCAGACCTTCGGCAAGCCGGCCCTGCAGGGCGGTATCGATTACGCTCACTCCAGCGGCCTGTACGTCGGTAACTGGAACTCCAACGTGTCGTCGGGCGCGGGTTTCCCGGACGGCAACCTGGAAATGGACTTCTACGGTGGTTACAAGACGACCGTCGGTGATGTCGGCCTCGATGTCGGCGCCATCCTCTACTATTACCCGGGTTCCGAAGGCAAGGTCCTCGGTACCGGTGCCCAGAGTGGTGCAGTGAACAACAAGGAACTCTATGTCGGCGCTTCCTGGCAGTTCCTGAGCCTGAAGTACTCCTACGCCTTTGACGATTACTTCTCGCTGCGTGGCTGGGACAACAATGGTAACTCCACCGGCAAGTCGACCAAGGGCACGTCTTATCTGGATCTCTCGGCCAACTACGATCTCGGTAATGGCTGGGGCGTGAATGCACACGTCGGTCATCTGAATCTGAAGAACGGCTACAAGGGTAGCTACACCGACTGGAAGGTCGGCGTGACCAAAGACATTAACGGCTGGGTCATCGGTGCTTCGTATGTGGACACCAACGCTGCTGGTAAGTGCCCGTCCCCGGCTGATAACTATCAGTTCTACTGTTTCAGCAGCATGAACACCGACAACGGTGGCACGTTGGGTACCAACACCAACAAGTTGAAGGATGCTGGTCGCGGTATCGCCGTCATCTCCGTTTCGAAGAGCTTCTAATCATTTAGTTTGACCTTCCCCGCCGGTGCACCGGCCGGCGCCAGCGGGGAAAGCGACAGATTCAATCCATTGGGGAACAACCATGAAATTCGTAACTGCCATCATCAAGCCGTTCAAGCTTGACGAAGTTCGCGAGGCGCTCTCTGCCATCGGCGTGCAGGGCATCACCGTGACCGAAGTGAAGGGTTTCGGCCGGCAAAAGGGGCACACCGAGCTGTATCGCGGTGCCGAATACGTCGTCGATTTCCTGCCGAAAGTGAAGATCGAAGCGGCTGTCCGCGCCGAGCAACTGGATCAGGTGGTCGAGGCGATCGAAAAATCGGCCAGCACCGGCAAGATCGGTGACGGCAAGATCTTTGTCTTCGACGTCGAACAAGTCATTCGCATCCGGACCGGTGAAACCGGCACCGACGCCCTCTGAGGAGCCCATCATGAAGCGCATCTTTGCATTGCTGGCCTTGGTCGGTGCCGTTGCTTTCGGCGCACCGGCCTGGGCAGAAGAAAAGCCGGCCGAGCCGGTGGTTGCAGCGGCGACGGCCGCCCCGGCTGCCGCTGCAGCCGAAGCTGCCCCGGCGGCGGCCGCAGCCCCGGCTGCGACAGAGGCTGCCCCGGTGCTCGTGCCGAACAAGGGTGACAACGCCTGGGTCATGATCAGCGCCGCGCTGGTCATCCTGATGTCCATCCCGGGTCTGGCCCTGTTCTACGGCGGCCTGGTTCGCTCGAAGAACATGCTTTCCGTGCTCATGCAGGTGTTCACCGTGTTTTCGCTGATTTCCCTGCTCTGGGTGATCTACGGTTACTCGGCTGCCTTCACGGAGGGGAGTGAATTCTTCGGAACGCTCGACAAGCTGTTCCTGAAGGGCATTACGCCGGAATCGGTCGGTGCCACCTTCTCGAAGGGGGTTGTGATCTCCGAACTGGCTTTCGTGATCTTCCAGGGCGCCTTTGCCGCCATCACCTGCGGCCTGATCGTCGGTGCTTTCGCCGAGCGCGCCAAGTTCTCCGCGATCCTGGTCTTCATGGTGATCTGGTTCACGCTGTCCTACATCCCGATGGCCCACATGGTCTGGTACTGGGCGGGTCCGGATGCCTACATCGATGCCGCTGCTGCTGAAGCCGCAGGCAAGACCGCAGGCTTCCTGTTCCAGAAGGGTGCGCTCGACTTTGCCGGCGGTACGGTCGTGCATATCAACGCTGCTGTGGCCGGCCTGATTGGTGCTGTCATGGTGGGTAAGCGTACTGGCCTAGGCAATGTTGCCATGGCCCCGCACTCCCTGACCTTCACGATGATCGGTGCTTCCCTGCTGTGGTTCGGCTGGTTCGGTTTCAACGCCGGTTCCGCGCTCGAAGCCTCCGGTGGTGCTGCCCTGGCCATGGTCAATACCTGGGTTGCCACCGCTGCTGCTGCGCTGTCCTGGATGTTCGCCGAATGGATCCTGAAGGGTAAGCCCTCCATGCTGGGTGCGGCTTCCGGTGCGGTTGCCGGTCTGGTAGCGATCACCCCGGCAGCTGGCTTTGTCGGTGTCATGGGTGCCATCATCATGGGCCTCTTGGCCGGTGTGGTCTGCCTGTGGGGTGTGAATGGCCTGAAGCGCGCGCTGGGCATCGATGACTCCCTGGACGTCTTCGGCGTGCATGGCGTGGGCGGCATCCTGGGTGCCATCCTGACCGGTGTCTTCGCTGACCCGGCGCTGGGCGGTACGGGCGTGTATGACTACGTGGCGAATGCTGTCGGTGCCTACGACATGACCGCTCAGGTGATCAGCCAGCTGTGGGGCGTCGGCACCTGCATCGTCTGGTCGGGTGTGGTTTCCTTCGTGGCCTACAAGCTGGTCGATATCGTGATCGGTCTGCGTGTGCCGGAAGAAGAAGAACGCGAGGGTCTGGACCTGACCTCGCACGGCGAAAGCGCCTACCACCACTAAGCATTTCCCCCGAGCAGGAATCCTGTCTCTCTCCCTTCGGGCACCTTCGGGTGCCCGTTTTTTTGGGGTAAGACCAAGCGGGTCCGTCAGTGCAATGCGCGAGCGCGTGCGTTTTCGAGCGACAGGGCGGGTTGACCGTCGGCCAAGCCGTTTATTTGATCAGCGGGAGCAGGGTGCGGAAGGTGTCGGTGGCGGCCTCGTGCAGCCACTCGAAGAGCACCATCTCGGTCGTGACGATGCGGACGCCGGCTGCACGCAGGCGCTCGATGGCGGCATGCCGGTTCTCCGGCGTGCGTGAGGATGCGGCATCGGCCACGAGGAAGACCTCGAACTCCGCCGCATGCAGACCCAGTGCCGTCTGCAAGACGCAGACATGGGCTTCGGTGCCGGTCAGGATGACCTGCGGGCGAGCGGCCGCCTGCAGCAGCGGCAGGACACCGGGCTCTGCAGCGCAGGAAAAATGCGTTTTCTCGAAAAAACGGGCGTTGACCGCCGCCGTTCGGATCGCCGGCAGGCTGGGCCCCAGGCCGCGGACGTATTGCTCCGAGACAAAGGCGGGGACTTCAAGCAGGCGCGCCCCTTCGAGCAGGCGGACGCTGTTGGCGACCACCGCATCGGCTTCATGAATGGCCGGTGCGAGCTTCTCCTGCAGGTCGACGACCAGCAAGAGGCTGTGATCGCGCCGGATCAGGCTCACCGGAAAACCACCGTCTTGTTGCCGTGCACCAGCACGCGGTCTTCCAGGTGGTAGCGCAAACCGCGGGCCAGTACGGTCTTCTCGATGTCCTTGCCGTAACGCACCATGTCTTCCGGCGAATCGGAGTGGTCGATACGGATCACGTCCTGTTCGATGATCGGGCCGGCGTCGAGTTCGCTGGTCACGTAGTGGCAGGTGGCGCCGATTAGCTTGACGCCCCGTTCGTAGGCCTGGTGATACGGCTTGGCACCGACGAAGCTGGGCAGGAAGCTGTGGTGGATGTTGATGATCTTGCCGGAGAGGGCATCGCACAGCTCGGGCGAGAGAATCTGCATGTAGCGGGCCAGGACCATGGTGTCGCCGCGCACATCCTCGAAAATGCGCTGGATTTCAGCGTAGGCGCCCGCCTTGTTGTCCTTGGTCACCGGGACGTGGATGAACGGGATGCCATGCCACTCGACGAAGCCCTTGAAGGTGTCGTGGTTGGAGATGACGCACGGAATCTCGATGTCGAGCTCCTTGGACTGCCAGCGGGCGAGCAGGTCGTAGAGGCAGTGTTCCTGCTTGGAGACCATGACCACGACGCGTTTTTTCACCGCGCTGTCGGTGATGCGCCAGTCCATCTGCAGCGGCTCGGCTACCTCCTGCTTGAAGCGCTCGCGGAATTCGGCGAGCAGGACCGGCAGCGAGTCGGCCTTGATTTCGATGCGCATGAAGTAGCGCCCGGTCAGATCGTCGGCATGGAAGCTCGATTCGAGAATCCAGCCGCCGTGCTGGGCGATGAAGCCGGAAACGCGGGAGATGATGCCGACCTGGTCAGGACAGGAAGCGCTCAGGGTGTAGAAACGGTCGCGATGCATGGGAACAGCTCAGTAAAAACGCCGCCGGGAACAGGTCGACCGGCGGCGGGGAGAACGGGCGCGAAAGATCAGGCAGCGGCCTTGGCAAAAGCCTTGTCGATCTCGGCACGCAGGGCGTCGTAGTCGCGCACGACCGGGAATTGCGGGAATTCGCGCACGACGTTTTCCGGCGGGTGGAAGAGGATGCCGCCGTGGGCTTCGCCGAGCATGGCGGTGTCGTTATACGAATCGCCGGCCGCGACGATGGTGAAGTTCAGTTCCTTGAAACGCTTCACGGCTTCCTGCTTCTGGTTCGGCATGCGCAGGTGGTAGGCGACCAGCATGCCGCTGGCGTCGGCTTCCAGCGAGTGGCAGAACAGCGTCGGCCAGCCGAGCTGGCGCATCAGCGGATGGGCGAATTCGTAGAAAGTGTCGGACAGGATGATGACCTGATAGTCCTCGCGCAGCTGGTCGAGGAAGGCGCGGGCGCCGTCCATCGGGCCCATTTCGGCGATCACCTTCTGGATATCCGGCAGGCCGAGCTTGTGCTCGCGCAGGATGTTCAGGCGATAGGTCATCAGCTTGTCGTAGTCCGGCTCTTCGCGCGTCGTGCGCATCAGCTCGGGAATGCCCGTGCGCTTGGAGAATTCGATCCAGATTTCGGGGACGAGGACCCCTTCGAGGTCCAGACAGACGATTTTCACAATAGGCTCCGGGCAACGGCAAAAAAGACCATTTTACCCGAACAGGCTTAGCTTATCTCGGCGATCGGGAAGGAAAGGAAGTAGCCTTGTGCGTAATCCACGCCCAGCTCGGCGACCAGGGCGAGTGTGGCGGCGTCCCCGACGAATTCGGCAACCGTCTTTTTGCCCAGGCCGCGCGCCACTTCGACGATTGCCCGGACAAACACCTGATCCTCGTGGCTGTTGGCCAGGTTGCGCACGAACATGCCATCGATCTTGAGCACGTTGGCCGACAGGTGCTTCAGGTAAGCAAAGGAGGAGAAGCCGACGCCGAAGTCATCCAGGCAGACCGTGCAGCCCAGCTGGCGCAGGTCGCGGATGAAGGATTCCGAATCGCGGATATTGGCCAGCGCAGCGGTTTCGGTCAGTTCGATCATCAGGCGGGCCGGCGTGACGGCGAATTCTTCCAGTGTGCTGCGGATCGTCCGGCTGAGGTCCGGATCGTCGAAGGAGCGTGCCGAGACGTTGATGGCGATGGGCGGGAGCGCGGGCTGCTCGGCCAGCTTGCGGATGGCCGCCCGGATCACCCAACGGTCAATATCGACGATACGTCCGGTGCGTTCTGCGGCGGGAATGAAATTTCCCGGCAGCAGCAGATTGCCTTCCGGATCAACCATGCGGACCAGGGCTTCGTAATGGCAGATGCTGCGGGTGTCGACCGCATGAATGCCCTGGAAATGCAGCACCAGGCGATCCTCATCGAGCGCGGCCTGGATTTTCTCGTTCCAGCCGAGCTGCGTGAGCATGTGTGCAGACTCGTTCAGCTCCGGACGATAGACACGCCAGCAATTTTTGCCCGCGCGTTTGGCCTGGTACATCGCGGCATCGGCGCGGGCGACCAGCTCTTCGACGGATTGCCCGTGTTCCGGCAGGAGTGCGATGCCGACGCTGCAGGTGAGGCCGAAGCGCTCGCCGTCAAATTCGAAACTGAGCGCGCGCAGGCCCTGAATGACCCGATCCGCCATGATTTCCGCGCCACTTGCATGCGTATTGGGGACGATGATGGCGAATTCATCGCCGCCCAGGCGGGCGAACACCTCGTCATTGCGGATCATTTGCGAGATGGCGTTGGCGGCGCTCACCAGCACATTGTCCCCGGCCCGATGGCCGAAGGTGTCATTGATCGTCTTGAACTCGTCGAGGTCGAAGTACAGGATGGCGCCCTGGTGATCCGGATGGCGCACCATGCTGCTCACCAGACGCTCCAGTTCTTCCTGGAAGCGGGTGCGGTTGAAGAGGCCGGTCAGGGCGTCGCGCTCGGCCATGAAGACCAGCCGCTCCGCCACCTGCCGTTCATGCGTGATGTCTTCGAAAATCCAGAGATGACCCAGTTGCTCTTCACCCATGCCGGCAACGGGAACGGCATGCTGGGTGATGATGCGCCCATCCCGCAAGGGCAATTCGCTGAGCGCGCCTTCCTCGGCAAACAGCATGGTCTGCGCCGGCCCAGCGATTTGTGGGCTCAGCCAGTTGCGCAGATCGTGCAGGGGCAGGGTGGCGATGTGGCCATCCAGATTGATGCCCCAGACGGCAGCGAAGGCCGGGTTCAGGTAACAGATTTGCGCATTTTCGTCCGCAAAAACGAGGCCCAGGCGCATGGCCGAGAGCAATGCATCCAGACGGGAACGTTCCGCATCCACGGCAGATAGCAGCGCCCGCTGCCGGGATTCGGCATCACTGAGGTCGCTGACGCGCCGTTCCAGGGTCTGGGCCATGCCATTGAAGGCCTGGATGACGCGGGCGATGTCGTCACGTCCTTGCTCCGGCAGGGGGCGGAAAGGCAATCCGGCGGCGAGGTCGTGACTGGCCTGGCTCAGCATGCCCAGGCGGCGCGTCAGCCAGAGGGCCACGGCGCCCAGCGCGAGCGAGGAGAGCAACAGGCCGCTCAAAGCGAGCGCCAGGTTTTGCAGCAGGATTTCCCGGCGGGCTGCCTGCATGAAAGCGAGGTCGATATTGACCAGCAAGGTGCCATAGACACGTCCCTCCATGCGGATCGGCACACGCAGGGCCATGACTTCGCTTGGGTGGGTCACGGAACCTGCGGTGGCGATCAGTTGCTCGTTCTCGTCGAAGACTGCCAGATACGCCAGACCTTGCAGTTGCTGGGCGCTGATCAGGGTTTCGCTGGCTGCGGCGTAGTCGCGTTGCACCATGGCCGGTGCAACAGCGGCTTCCAGCAGCAGGCTGGTCTCGGCGCGGCGTTGTTCGAGCAGCCGTGCGAGGTGCGTTTCGGTCAGGCGCATGCTGTTCCAGACCAGCGCCGCCACCGTGATGATCTGGATGACGATGGTGAGCGCGATCAGTTGGGTGCGCAGGGAGGAGAGCATGCGCAATCCCATCAGTGGACCGCTTTGCCGAGCAGTTTGCGGGTTTCCGGCAGCGTGCGGTCAAGCAGGGCGAAATCCTCGGCTGTGGGTTCGCGGAAACCGGCGTGTTTGGTCTTCTCGAAGAACTGCTGGCCTTCCGGGGTTTTCTCGAAGGCGAGGAGTGCGGCCTTGATCGCGCTCTGTCGGGCCGGCGGGAGACGGTTGTGGGCAATGTAGAACTGCCCCGGAATCGTGGCGATATCCCGCCATACCTGGGCGTTTTGCTGCAATTCCGTCGACGCCAGCACCAGTGTGGAATGCGAGACCAGCGCGGCGCGGGCCTTGCCGGTGATGGCATTGTGCAGGGCACTGGAGTGGGTCACGGTTTCGATAAAGCGGTAGTCCTGATTTTCCTTGAGGCCGTTTTCTGCCAGGGTCAGCGCACCGGCAATGACGATCAGGGCGCTGCGGTCGACGATGGCAATGTTGTGCCCGCGCAATTCGTCAAAACTCTTGAGCGGGGCATCCTTGCCCGTGACCAAAATGCCACGGATCGGCGCCTTGTGAAGCAGCAAGGGGGCGTAGCCATAATCCTTGATGGCCAGTCGGGCGTAGTGGGGGGCCAACAGCGCGACATCGTAATCGCCGTTGAGGACGCGTTCGACAAAGACATCGAAATTCGGCGCGGTGAGCAGCGTGACCGGTTGTTTGAGCGATTGTTGCAGGGCGTCGGCCACGGGCTGGTAATTGGCCATCAGGGTGCGCGTGCTCAGATAAGGCATCAGTCCGATCACGAGCGTTCGGGCTTCCGCTTTGTCCTGTGCGACGGAAGGAAACACGATGCAAAGCGCGCAGGCGCAGCAAAGCAGTAGTCGTCCCAGTAGACGCATGTGGATTTCCTCCCGTTATCCGGATTGGTTTTATTGTTTTTGTATGACGAATTATATAGACAAGCTACTTGGGGAACAGGCGTGCCGGCGCGGTGCTTCTGTTTCACGTGAAACGTCCCGACCCCGTCGTTTCTAGTTCATTGGTACTAGTCTGCCCTATCCATTCCGGATTAGCGATGCCCCGTCATTCGGCCTGTTTTGATCAAGATCAAGATTGCATAGGCTGGCTGTGACGAAATGCGACCTCACGCGGCGTCGACCGCAGGAGGAATTGCACGATGAGCACCATGACCAGCCGGATCAACCTGAACGAATACCTTCAACGTATTGGCCCTTACTCTGCCCTGACGCCAGATCAGCGACAGCAGTTGATCGAGGGGGCTCGCTTTCTTGAAGAAGACAAGGGACAGGTGCTGTTCGAACACGGTGAGCGGGCAAGCCATGTTTATGTCGTGATTTGCGGCCATGTGAAGCTCGGCTTTTCGTCCCAGCAGGGAGCGGAAAAGGTGGTGAGCGTGAGCGGTCCGGGCGAGAGTTTTGGCGAGGCATGTGTGACGCTGGGGCGTGACTACCCCTTCCGCGCAGAAATGCTGGAAGCGGCCACCCTGCTGGTCATCCCTGCCCCCTTGTTTCATCAGCTGATGGCGGACAATGCCGCCTTTGCCGCGCTGGTGACACGCCGGATTGCAGAAAACCTGCATTACCTGCTGCAGGAGATGGAATCCGCCTCGTTGATGTCCGGCGCCGAGCGCGTGGCGGATTTCCTGGTGCGTCAGCTTGATCGGGATGCTGCGGGGGCGGTGACGGTGGATCTGGCCTTGCCCAAGTCGGTGATCGCCTCGCGCCTGAGCCTGACGCAGGAGCATTTTTCGCGGCTGCTCCGTCAGTTGTCTGATCAGGGCCTGATCGAGGTGGATCGCCGCCATGTCCATATCCCGAATGTCGGGCAGTTGCGCCGCTTTCTGAATTCCGGCGCCGGTCATTGCGTCAATCGCGGTGGCCGTTCCTTCGGACGCGGCCGTACCGGTTGGGGGCAACTGGCCGCCGCCTGAGGCCGAACCGCCTGGCCTGTCTGCTGCTCAGTCAGGCTGCGGGAGGGCGTCGAGCGCCTCCTGCCATTCCAGCCACTGGAGTTCGAGCGTGTCGATCTGATCGCCGAGTTCAGCCGCCCGTTTGTGCAAGGCTTCACTCTCTGCGCGGTCGACCGTCGTGTAGAAGTCCGGATCGGCAAACCGGGCGTCGAGTTCGCCCTTTTCTGAATGCAGCTTGGCGAGCTGCTTGTCGAGTTTTTCGATTTCCTTGCTGATCTTGCGGCGTTCGGCGATCAGCGCCTGGCGGTTGGCCTTGGCCTCTGCCCGCTGTTGCAAGCGCTCACTCTTCTCGGCAGCCGCATCGGGTGTGCTGGCGCTTTCTTTCTCCGCTGCACGCTGAGCTGCCATCCAGGCGGCGTAGTCGTCCAGGTCGCCGTCGAAGGGCCTGACTTTGCCATCGGCGACGAGCAGCAACTCATCGGCACAGGTCCGCAGCAGATGGCGGTCGTGAGAGACAAAGACGACGCCGCCTTCGAACTCCTGCATGGCAAAGGTCAGGGCTTCGCGCATTTCGAGGTCGAGGTGGTTGGTCGGTTCGTCGAGCAGCAGCAGGTTGGGTCGGGTGCGGATGAGCAGGGCCAGGGCCAGACGGGATTTTTCCCCGCCGGAGAAGGGGCCGACCGGCCGCGTGGCCATTTCACCCCGGAAGTCGAAGCCGCCGAGATAGTCGCGCAGCTCTTGTTCCGGCGTCAGCGGCTCCAGGCGCTGCACATGCTGCAGCGGCGATTCGTCTTCGCGCAGTTGCTCCAGCTGATGCTGGGCAAAGTAGCCGATCTTCAGCGCCTTGGCTTCCTTCCGTTCGCCGCCTAACTGCGGCACGCTGGCCGCCAGCAGCTTGATCAGGGTCGACTTGCCGGCCCCGTTGCGGCCCAGAAGGCCGATACGGGCGCCCGGGCGCAGGGTCAGGGTGACGTTGTCGATGATCCGACGGTCAACATACCCCGCACCGGCATTTTCAATGACCAGCAGCGGGTCGGGCAGGCTTTCCGGATCGCGGAAGCTGAAATGGAAGGGCGAATCGACATGTGCCGCCGCCACGATCTCCATGCGCTCCAGCATCTTGACCCGGCTTTGTGCCTGGCGGGCCTTGGTGGCCTTGGCCTTGAAGCGCTCGACGAAGCGCGACAGGCGGGCGATTTCCCGTTGCTGGGCTTCGAAAGCCGATTGCTGGGCAGCCAGGCGGGCGGCCTTGGCGCGTTCGTAATCGGAATAGCCGCCGGTGGTCAGCGAAAGCCGTTGCTGATCGATGGCGATGATCTGCCCGACCACGGCATCGAGAAAATCCCGGTCGTGCGAAATCAGGAGCAGCGTGGCCGGGGTGGCTTTGAGCCATTGTTCCAGCCAGAGCACGGCATCGAGGTCGAGGTGGTTGGTCGGCTCGTCGAGCAGCAGGAGATCGGCGCGACAGGAGAGGGCGCGGGCCAGATTGAGGCGGACGCGCCAGCCGCCGGAAAAGTCCGCGACCGGCCGGTTGAAGTCGGCATCGCTAAAGCCGAGGCCGTGCAGCACCTCGGCGACGCGGGCCTTGGCGGCGTAGCCATCGATTTCACCGTAACGGGCATGCAGGGCGCCAATCGCCACCCCGTCGCCGCGGGCCTCGGCATCCGCCAGATCACGTTCGACGCGGCGCAGCTCGGTATCGCCATCCAGCACGAACTCGATGGCGGCATCCGGCAGGGCCGGGGTTTCCTGGGCCACCCGGGCAATGTGCCAGCTGGCCGGCAGTTCGACATCGCCGGATTCGGCATGCAGATCGCCGCCAAGCAGGGCAAACAGGCTGGATTTGCCGCAGCCGTTGGCCCCGACAACGCCGACTTTCCATCCGGCATGCAGCTGCAATGAGGCGTCGACGACCAGCGGGCGGCCGGCGCGGGCAAAAGTAACTTGGCGTAGAGCGATCATGTTCAGGCTTCCTCGGGCCGCGAATTATAGCGGGGGGCTGCTAAAATCCCGCGCATGATCAAGTTGATTCGGACCGACCAGCTCCAGCCCGGGATGTTTATCCAGGACCTCAATTGCGGCTGGCTCGATCACCCCTTCCTGACCAATGCCTTCCACGTGCGCGATACGGCGACCGTGGCAAAGATCATTTCGCTCGGCATCAAGGAAGTCTATATCGACACGGTGAAGGGCGCGGATGTCCGCGAAGCCCGGCCCCAGGTCGATGTAAATGCCGAGTTGCAGGCGCGTCTGGAAGAAATCGCGCGCAAGAAGGCCGAGCGCCCGGTCGTCGTCGAACTCAAGGAAGAGGCAGCCCGAGCCCGCCGCCTGCAGGCCGAGGCTTACAAGGTGGCCAATCTGGTGCTGGAAGATTTGCGTCTGGGTTTGCCGATCCAGATCGAACGCGTGCATCCGGTGGTCGACGGCGTGGTCGAGTCGGTTTTCCGCAATCAGGATGCGTTGCTGCCGCTGGTCCGCCTGAAAAGTGTCGATGACTACCTGTTCGAGCACTCGGTGGGCGTGTCCGCCTTGCTTGCCGCCTTTGGCCGGACGATGAAGCTGCCCAAGGACGATGTGCGCGAGCTGGCACTCGGGGGGCTCCTGCACGACATCGGCAAGGCTCAGGTACCGGAATCCATCCTCAACAAACCGGCCAAGCTCGATCAGGACGAATTCCTGCGCATGCAGGACCATGTGGCCCTCGGCCTGGCGCAGCTTGATCAGATGCAGGGCGTCAGCGAGATTGCCCGGCGCGTCGTCGCCGAGCACCACGAGCGCATCGACGGGACCGGTTATCCGCAGCGCAAGCAGGGAGAGGGCGTTTCCCTGCATGGCCAGATGGCGGCGATTGTCGATGTGTATGACGCCATTTCATCCGAGCGCGTCTATCACCGCGCCATGACCCCGACCCTGGCCCTGAAGAAACTGCTCGAATGGAGCAAGCACCACTTCGACCCCAAGTTGGTCCAGGCCTTTGTGCGTACGCTCGGCATCTATCCCACGGGCTCCCTGGTCCGCCTGGAAAGCAACCGCATGGGCGTGGTCATGGAGCAGAACGAGGGGAATCTGCTTGAGCCGGTGGTGCGTGTCTTCTACCATGCAGGCAAACAGCATTACACGCCTCCGGAATTGGTCGATCTGTCCAAGGTCCAGGATCGCATCGCCAGTTACGAAAGCTTTGAAAAATGGAATATCGATCCGCAGCCCTGGCTGCCCTCCTGACCCTCGCCGGCAGCACGCTTTCTGCGGCTGAGGGCGCCGATGTCCAGCGCGACAGCTGGGAGACCCGTCTTGAGCGGGCGGCGGCCCTGCAAACCGAAGGCAAGGCCCGGCGCGATGCCGCTGACCGCCTCTATGCCGAGGAAGACAAGGCCTGCTACAGCAAGATTCTGGTCAATCGCTGCCGGGACGAGGCGCGCAAGCGTCACGTGAGCGAAAACCGCGAAGGCAAGCGCCTGGAATCCGAAGGCAAGGCCATCGAACTGCAGGTCAAGAAGGAGCAGCGCGAAGCCGGCGAGCGCCAGGCGGAACGCGAAGCGCCGATTCAGGCGGCAGAGCGGGAAACCCGTGCCGCCGAACGTGCTGCGGATCAGGCGCGTCAGGATGCAGACCGGGCCGCCCAAGCCGAAGACAAAGCCCGTAAGGCCGAAGAAGGGGCGCGCCGCCGCGCCGAGCAGGACGCGAAGATCCGCGAGAAGCAGGCCGCACATGCGGCACGCCAGGCGGAAGCCCGCCAGAAGGCCGCCGAGAACGCCGGAAAGTAAGCGCGTGTCCAGCATTCGCAAAATCACCATCGATCAGTTGCAGCCCGGCATGTATGTCGTGGATCTGCACCGGCGCTGGCTGGATCACAATATCTGGCGGCGGCGTTTCATGGTGCGTGATGCGGCGCATGTGGATACCCTGCGGCGCGAAGGCATCCAAGAGATATCGATTGATATCGAAAAGGGCGACGACATCCCGTCCCCCCGCCTGCTGCACCCGCCCATGCCGCCGCGGGCACCGTCGCCGGTCCGTTCGCTGGCCGATCATTTCCGCGCCATCGGCCCCAAGGTGACGGTCGGCGAGGAGCGCCGGCGGGCGGCCCGTCTGCTCTCCGATGCGACCATCGTCGTGACCGACATGATGTATTGCGCCCAGGCCGGGGGGGAGGTCGATGCCGCCCTGCTCGAACCGCTGGTGCAGCGCATGATGTCCTCCGTGCAGCGCAATCCGGACGCCCTGGTGCCGCTTGCGCGCCTAAAGCAGATGGACAGCTATGCCAACGAGCATGCCGTGGCCACCGCCGCATTGATCATCGCGCTCGGGCATCAGCAGGGCCTGCCGGAGCCCGAGATCGAAAAACTGGCTCTCGGCACCATGGTCAAGGACATCGGCCATGCGGCGCTGGATGCCAAGCTGGTCGACAAGCCCGGTGCCCTCTCGCTGCAGGAGTTTTCCGTCGTCCAGTCGCATGTCGAAGAGGGGCTGGCCGTCCTCGAAGCCACGTCCCGCCTGCCCGATGCGGCGGTCTCCGTGGTGCTGGAACATCACGAGCGCTACAACGGCCTGGGCTACCCCTACCGCATGGCCGGGGATGAAATCACCTTGGGCGGTCGCATGGCGGCGATTGTCGATACCTACGACGCGATGACCTCGGACCGGCCTTACCGGCCCGCGCTCTCGCCGGCACTGGCTCTGCGCCAGCTCTATGCCCAGGGCGGCAGCGACTTCGACCCCATGCTGGTTGCCTCCTTTGTCAAAACCGTCGGGGTTTATCCGGTGGGCACCCTGGTCCTGCTGGAAAGCGGGCATCTTGCCGTGGTCGATGAAATCAACCACGAACATCTGCTCAGCCCGATCGTGCGGGTGATCTACCACGCCGGGCGCAGTCAGTATGTAACGCCTCAGGTGGTCGATCTTTCCCGCAAAGTGGGCAATCACTACGGTCAGATTGTCCGGGCCGAAACCTTCGAGCGCTGGGGCCTTAGCGCCGTCCGCTGGCAGCCTGTTTGAGCAGTGTGCGGATGGGGGTCGGCACGCCGGCCTCCGGCGCGGCATCGAGATCCACCCAGGTCAGCCCGGCGGGCAGCGGCTTCTTTGGGGGCGTGATTTCGCCGATCACCGTCTGCAAGGTCAGACGGAAATGCGTGAAGGTATGGCGCAAAGGTGGCAAAGGACGTTCCGTGCGCAGCGTGCTGCCCAGTTGCCCCAGCCAGTCATCAATCCCCCCCTCCGGCAGGCTCAGCAGCCCGCCCCACAAGCCTTCCGACGGTCGACGCTCGAGCAGCACCTGATTTCCGGCAATCAACATCACGTAGGCCGTGCTGCGTTCTGGGATGGCCGCGCGTGGCCGGGCTTCCGGCAAAACCGCCTGGCGCTCGCTCAGACGCGCAACGCAGTGCTCGGCCACGGGGCAGTCCCCGCATTTCGGCCGATTGCGCGTACACACGGTCGCGCCCAGATCCATCAGGCCCTGCGTGTAAATTTCAATCCCGTGCTCCGGCAACAGGCGCTCGGCCAGTTGCCACAGCCCGGTTTCAACCGCCTTGGCGCCCGGAAAACCTTCGATGCCGAACTGCCGGCAGAGCACGCGTTTGACGTTACCGTCGAGGATCGCGCTCTGCGCGCCAAAGGCGAAGGCCGCCACGGCGGCGGCGGTCGACCGGCCAATACCCGGCAATTCCGCCAGTTCCAGCGCGGTTTTCGGGAAATGTCCGCCGTGGACCGTCGCGATCACCTGCGCGCAACGGTGCAGATTGCGTGCCCGGGCGTAATAGCCCAGCCCGGCCCAGTACGGAATCACCTCGTCGATACTGGCCGCAGCCAGACTCAGCACATCGGGAAAGCGCGCCAGAAAACGCTGGTAATAGGGAATCACGGTGATCACCTGCGTTTGCTGCAGCATGATCTCGGAAAGCCAGATCCGGTAAGGATCGCGGGTGTTCTGCCAGGGCAGGTCATGACGACCGGCTTGCTGCTGCCAGGCAATCAGCCGGGCGGTAAAGGGATGCGAAAGACTCAAAACTGCCTCGACGCAGGGGGCGGGACTGCGGATAATAGCGCCCTTTGATCCGGATCAAACCCACCGATGACCCAAGTCCACGATACCCGCGCCCTGCGTAATGCCCTTGGCCGCTTTGCCACCGGCGTTGCCATCGTCACGGCCATCGACGCGGACGGCCAAGCGGTCGGCCTGACCATCAATTCCTTCTCCGCCGTGTCGCTCGACCCCGCGCTCGTGCTCTGGTGCCTGGACAACAACTCGCACAACCTGGCCGCTTTCAAGCAGGCCAGCCACCACGCGATCTGCATCCTCTCCGCCGAGCAACAGGCCCTGTCCAACCACTTCGCGACCTGGCCGGGCGACCGCTTTGCCGGTCAGGACTGGCACGCGGGCCTCGGCGGTGCCCCGGTCTTCCCGGGCTCCTGCGCCACCTTCGAAGTCGCCAACGACACCACCTATGTGGCGGGCGACCACACCATCTTCATTGGCCGCGTCGAACGCTTCGGCGAACGCCAGGACCTCGCACCGCTGCTCTTCCACGCCGGCCGCTACCGCAGCCTGGCCGACGAATGATCGGTTGAAAGCAGCGCCGAGACAGCATAGAATGCCGTCTCTCCGCCCGAGCGGGCGTCGTATAATGGTAATACCCTAGCTTCCCAAGCTAGAGCCGTGGGTTCGATTCCCATCGCCCGCTCCACATCGAATTCAGGCAGATCGTTGATCCGCCAGCCAAAAAGCCAACCCTTCCCGGTTGGCTTTTTTGTTTCTATTCGACGGTCGACCGTCAGAAACGGCCGTTTTTCCCGACGGCGGCTTTTAGTTCATCCATGAAGGCCCGGGCGGGGAGGGGGAGGATTTTCTGGCGCAGGTGGACGACGGACCAGGGTTGCTGGAGGGGAAAGCCGCGTACGTCGAGGATGCGCAGGCCGTCTTGTTCGGGATGCTCGCCAAGGACGTGGCGGGAGAGGATGGCGAGGCCCATGCCGGTGGCGACGAGGTCACGGATGGCTTCGTTGCTGCCCAGGGCGAGTTTGATGTTGAGTGAATGCCCACTCTTGGCGAGATGGCGGTCGATGGCCTTGCGCGTGCCGGAACCGGTTTCGCGCATCAGGAAGGGGTGAGGGGCCAGATCGGCGAGATCGAGCGGCCCGTCGGGCAGCGGGTAGTCGGCCGGTGCGACCACGACCAGCGGGTTGTCGAGGAAGGGCGTGGCGACGACGTCGAGTTCTTCCGGCGGGAAGGACATGATGTAGAGGTCGTCCTCGTTGGCGCGCAGGCGTTCGACGATGCGGGCGCGGTTGGCAACTTCGAGCTCGATCTCGATGTCCGGGTAGCGCCGGCAGAAGGCGCCGAGCATGCGCGGCAGGAAGTATTTGGCGGTGGTCACCAGGGCCACGCGCAGGCGACCTTTTTTCAGCCCTTTCAGGGCGTCGACCGCCGACTCGAAGCGGTTCCAGCTGTCGTCCAGTTCGCGCGCCGTTTGCAGCAGTTCCTGGCCGGCGGCGGTGAGCCGGATTTCGCGTCCGACCTGCTCGAAGAGCGGCAGGCCGACCACCTCGGCAATCTGGCGGATCTGGATGGAGACGGCGGGCTGGGTCAGATGCAGGGCCTCGGCAGCACGGGTGAAATTGCCCAGACGGGCCACCGTGGCAAAGGTTTCGAGCTGGCGGAAGGTGAGATGTCGGCGTGGCATATAAGTATTTATATATGATTTTCACGAAAATCTTTAATTGGATTTAATGGTTTCCGGATGGAATAGTGCGCCCCATTGAACTTTGCCTGGTGCGTGCCATGCCTTTTGAACCTGTCATCCTCTTCTTCCTGCTCGGTCTGCTGGCCGGGCTGGCCCGGTCGGACCTGAAGATTCCGGCGGTGCTGTATGAGTCCCTGAGCATCTTCCTGCTGCTCGCCATCGGCCTGAAAGGCGGCGTCGAACTGGCGCGCCAGTCGTTGGGCGACCTGATCGTGCCGGCGCTGGTGGTGGTCGGCATCGGTGCCTGCCTGCCGCTCATCGCCTTCCCGCTCCTGCAGCGGCTGGGCAAGCTGTCGCGGGCCGATGCGGCCTCGGTGGCGGCGCATTACGGTTCGGTCAGTGTGGTGACTTTCGCGGTGGGCGCGGCCTACCTGAGCAATCTGGGCCAGGCTTACGAGGGCTATATGGTGGTCTTCCTCGTCCTGCTCGAGTTCCCGGCCTTGATGATCGGGGTGTGGCTGGCCAAGTGTGGCCAGGGCAATTCGAACATGGGCAAGGTGCTGCATGAGGTCTTTGCCGGCAAGAGCATCGTGCTGCTGGTCGGCGGTTTGCTGATCGGCTGGATGGCGGGGGCGGAGGGGCTGAAGCCGCTGGATAAGGTGTTTTTCGATCTGTTCAAGGGCTTGCTCGCCATCTTTCTGCTGGAGATGGGCTTGGTGGCGGCAAGCCGGATCGGTGATCTGAAGCGGGCCGGGGCCTTCCTGCTCGGGTTTGCCATCGCCATGCCGGTGTTCGCCGGCGTGCTTGGCGCGCTGACGGGCAGCCTGCTCGGGCTCTCGGTCGGCGGGACGGCCTTGCTGGCGACGCTGTATGCGAGTGCTTCCTACATCGCTGCGCCCGCCGCAATGCGGATTGCAGTGCCGGAGGCCAATCCGGCGCTGTCCATCGGCGCCGCGCTGGGCATCACCTTCCCGTTCAACCTGGTGATCGGGATCCCCACCTATTATTGGCTGGCCAGCCAGCTTGAAGGAGTGATCTGATGAGTGCGAGTTACACCCGTCGTACCCTGCTGACCGTGGTCTGCGAGGCCTCGATCGAGGCGCGTGTGGTGGTGGATGCGAAGCGCCTGGGCGCGCATGGCTACACCGCGAGTGAAGCGCGCGGCTGGGGCCAGCATGGGGAGCGCGACGGCCATTGGCCGATGAGCGGCAATGTGCGTATCGACATCCTCTGCGATGCCGTGGTGGCCGATGCGATTGCCCTGCATCTGCAGGCCACCTACTTTGCCAGCTATGCGATGGTCTGCTACCTGAGTGAGGTCTCGGTGCTGCGTTCGGAGAAGTTCTGAGAGCGGCTCAGTGGTCGTCGCCCCAGCGTTGCATCAGCGTGTGCGGTACGCGCAGCTGGTCGAGGATGCGGGCGACGACAAAGTCCACGATGTCCTGCACGCTTTGCGGGTGGTGGTAGAAGCCGGGGCTGGGCGGCAGGATGACGGCGCCGGCCCGGGTCAGGCGCAGCATGTTTTCCAGATGAATGGCCGAGAACGGCGTTTCACGTGGAACCAGCACCAGTTTGCGCCCTTCCTTGAGCACGACATCAGCGGCGCGCTCGATCAGGTTGTCCGAGAGACCCTGTGCGATCGAGGCCAGGGTCCCCATGGAACAGGGGCAGACCACCATCGCATCGGGCGGGTTGGAGCCGGAGGCCACCGGCGCAAACCATTCTTCCCGGCCGTAAACCGAGAGTTTTTCCCCGTCGACCGTCGGAAAGCGGGCGAGCAGGGCGGTGTGGGCCTCGCTCGGGCGTGAGGGCAGCTCGAAATTCAGTTCCTGTCGGGCCACCACCTGGGCGGCTTGCGAGTAGAGCAGTTGCACGCGGCAGCCGGCTTCCAGCAGGCATTCCAGGAGGCGCAGGCCGTAAGGCAGGCCGGAGGCGCCGGTGAGGGCAAGGCAGATGGTTTGGCTCATGGTGCGGAGTGGACAGGCGTATCGCGGAGAAGTTTAGCCGCAATCAGGCCGTTGACCGTACCGAAGACCAGCGCCGCGAGGCCAAACAGGGGCAGGAGCAGAAAAACGCCATCGTGCGGAATCAGCCACAACCGGGCGAGCAGCAATTGCCCGCCGATGTGGGCCGCAGCGGCCAGCACGGAATGGCTGACCGGCCCGAAGGCGCGTCCCGGCAGGCGGCTGGCCAGCCCGAGCACGAGCAGGCTGCACAGGCTGCCAGTGAGGGAGAGGAAAAAGCCCGGGGCGAGAAAATAACCGAGCAGCAGGCTGCCGGCGAGCACGCGCAACAAGGTGACCCAGACCGCCGTACCCCAGCCATAGCGGTGCAGAACGACGAGGGTGACGATATTGGCCAGGCCGGGCTTGATGCCGGGCAGCGGTGAAGGGATGGCGGCATCGACCAGCGAGAGGCCGACGGCGGCGGTGGTCAGCCAGGCGATGCGGTGGTCGTCATCGGTGACCGGCAGTTCAATAGCTGATCGAGTCATAGACCTTGGTCCGGCCGGTGATCTGCAGGCTGACGCGATTGGGGGCGCAGATGGCGATTTCGCCCGGGCGCATGAGCCAGCCCTGACGCACGCAATACTGGCGCGGGCTGGGGTCGCTGACGATGCGGGCGCGGCCCGGTTCGATGGCGATGCGGGTGGTGCCCAGTGGGCCGGGGACCTCGAACTGACGGCGCTGGCGCAAGTCGCTCTCGGCAAAAATCTGGCCGTCCTGGCGGATGATGGCGCGGTCGGCGAGCCCGCCTTGCCAGAAGGCCGGGAAGCTCAGCGCCACGCCAATCAGCCCGCCGAGCAGGATCAGCCAGTCGCCCGGGCGCAGCAGCGCGAGCGTGTCCTTCACTGTCCGGCCAGCGTCCGGTGGCGAACCAGGACGCGTGCCGCGTGGGCAAACTCGCGGCCCAGCCATTCCGCCATGCAGACCGAGCGGTGCTGGCCGCCGGTGCAGCCGATGGCGACCGTCAGGTAATTGCGGTTGTCCTGCACATAGCTCGGTAGCCAGTCGGCGACAAAGCGGCGGATGTCTTCCCGCATGCGCCGGAAGGCTTCTTCCCCTTCGAGGAAGTCGATCACCGGCTGGTCACGCCCGGTGAGCGGGCGCAGGGCCGGGTCGTAATGCGGATTGGGCAGGCAGCGCACGTCGAACACGAGGTCGGCATCGAGCGGCAGGCCGTGCTTGAAACCGAAGGATTCGAACATCAGGGTCAGGCCCTTGGCCGGATCGGCCTGCATGAACTGGCGTACCCATTCGCGCAGGGCGTTGGCCTTGAGACCGGTGGTATCGATGCGATGGCCGAGGCCGGCAATCGGCTCCAGCATCAGGCGCTCGGCCCGGATCGCTTCTTCCAGGGTCTGATCGTCGGTGGCGAGCGGATGGCGGCGGCGCGATTCGGAATAGCGCGTGAGCAGGATCTCGTCACTCGCGTGCAGGAAGAGAAACTTGTGGCGGATGCCGTCGGCCGCGAGCGAGTGCAGCTTTTCCGGGAGGAGGGCAATGCCGTCGCCGGAGCGCGCATCGACGCCGACCGCGATCTTGCGGATGCCTTCGTCGCGCAGCATGCGGACGAGCACCGTGAGCATCACGACGGGGAGGTTGTCGACGCAGTAATAGCCGGCGTCTTCGAGGAGATTCAGGGCAACCGACTTGCCCGAGCCGGACTGGCCGCTGATGAGAATGAGATCCATGACTTGGAGGATAATGAAGGGCTCGCCATGGATCAACCCACGGCATAATAGGGATAACCAAGGAGATCACCATGCCCCCCACCGTTCCCCTGCTCGAATTGCCTTTTCTGGCGGAGTTGACCGCCCAGCGGCGCGACATTCACGCGCACCCTGAACTGGCCTTCGACGAGAACCGGACTGCGGACCTGGTGGCGGCAGAGCTGACCCGCTACGGTCTCGAAGTCCATCGCGGCATCGCCAAGACCGGCGTCGTCGGTGTCCTGCGCGCCGGGACCTCCGGCCGCATGATCGGCCTGCGTGCCGACATGGATGCCTTGCCGCTCTGCGAAATGAACGAATTCCCGCATCACTCCCGCTATCAGGGAAAAATGCACGCCTGCGGCCACGACGGGCACACCGCCATGCTGCTCGGCGCCGCACGTTACCTGGCCGGGCAGCCGGATTTCGACGGCATTGCCGTCTTCATCTTCCAGCCGGCTGAAGAAGCCGAGGGCGGCGCGGCGGTCATGATCGAGGATGGGCTCTTCGAGCGTTTCCCGGTCGAGGCGGTATTCGGCCTGCACAACTGGCCGGGCATTCCGGTCGGCCAGATGATGGTCATGCCGGGGCCGGTCATGGCCGGCACCTGCGGCTTTGAAATCACCGTGCGCGGTCATGGTTGTCATGCCGCCATGCCGCATCAGGGCGTCGATGCCATCGTCACCGGCGCGCAACTGGTGCAGGCCTTGCAGACCGTGGTCTCGCGCAACCTGCACCCGTGCGAGTCGGCCGTGGTCAGCGTGACTCAGTTCCACGCCGGCGAAGCCTGGAACGTGATTCCGGAAGAAGTCGTCCTGCGCGGCACCATCCGCAGCTTCAAGCCGGAGGTGCAGGAGACGGTCGAGCGCTCCATCGAGCGCCTGTGCAGCGGCATTGCGGCGGCCAACGGGGCGCAGATCAACGTGCATTTCGACCACCGCTATCCGGCGACGGTCAACAGCACCAACGAGGCGCATTTCTGTCAGCGCGTGGCCGCAGAGGTCTTTGGCGGTGAGCATGTGCTGACTGACATCCTGCCGTCCATGGGGGCGGAGGATTTTGCCTACATGCTGCGCGAAAAGCCGGGCTGCTATGTCTGGCTGGGCAACGGACCGGGAACGGGCGGCTGCACGCTGCACAATCCGCATTACGACTTCAACGACGAACTGCTCACCCTGGGCGTCAGCTATTGGGTGCACCTCGTCCGGCGTTTTTTGCCCAAGGCTTGAGTCGACCGTCGGAGCGGCTCAGGCGGCGGGCCGGTTGAGCACCGCCAGCGTGGGTTTGTCGGTGGCGCCCTTGCGCAAGGCAAGGTAGCGCAGACAGGAAACGCGGAGAAAGGACGTGAAATTGTCGATTTCTCCGCGGTATTCCAAGAGCTCGTCGTAGAGCTTGGCGATCAATTGGTTGGTGGTGTAGCCATCGCTCGCCGCGATTTCGGCGAGGATGTCCCAGAAGTGATTTTCCAGCCGGATGCGCGTCACGCAGCCGTGGATGCGCAGCGCCCGCGAACGCGACTCATAGAGCATGGGGTCGGCTTTGACGTAAATCTCACACATGGGACACCTCGCGTTCAGAATCAGGCTTCGATGCGGCTACCGAGCAACATCAGGAATTTTGCCAGCCAATCGGGATGCGCGGGCCAGGCCGGGGCGGTGACCAGATTGCCATCGACCAGCGCCTGATCCACCGCAATTTCAACATAGTCGCCGCCGGCAGCGCGGACTTCCGGCGCGCAGGCAGGATAGGCGCTGCAGCGTTTGCCTGCCAGCACGCCGGCCGCAGTCAGCAATTGCGCTCCATGGCAAATCGCGGCGATCGGCTTGCCGGCATCGGCAAAGTGGCGCACGGCGTCGAGCACGGCCGGATTGAGGCGCAGATATTCGGGGGCGCGCCCGCCGGGAATGACCAGGGCGTCGTAGTCCGCAAGCTGAATGTCGGCGAAGCTGGCATTGAGTGTGAACAGGTGTCCCGGCTTCTCCGTGTAGGTCTGATCGCCTTCAAAGTCATGCACCGCCGTTTTGACGGCCTGGCCGGCGGTTTTGCCGGGACACACGGCGTGGACCGTATGCCCGACCATGATCAGTGCCTGAAAGGGCACCATGGTTTCGTAGTCTTCGGTGAAGTCGCCGGTAATGAGCAGGATTTTCTTGGCAGCCATGAGCATGTCTCCGTTGGGTGTGGGAGCGCTGATTGTGCGGGGGGCATGGCCGGTGCGGGTAGCATGGGGTTGCTACACCGGACAGACCATTCAGGCTGTCACGAAATCGTTGCCATCGCGCCGCAGGAGACCGCTTTTGGCGAGTGCATCGACCAGCTTGCTGACCAGCGCATCCTCGGCCAAACCGAGGTAGCGTGCATTCACATCGACGGCAAAGGGCAGGCCCAGCACGAAGGCCGGAAAATCCGCCTCGGCGATGCGCTGGCGTTCGAGCAGGGCAAAGGCGACGAGGACCTTGATGGCGTGCCAGGCCAGGCTGTCCACGCTGGCCTGAAACTGCGTCAGGCGCTGGTAGGCCTTGTTCAAGGCGCGGTCGACCTCGGCAAAGGGGGCGCCGTGGCCGGGAATGACGAGGTCGATGGGCAGGCGGCCCAGTTTGTCCAAGGTGGCCTGCGTGTGTTGCAGGCCGTCTGCACTGCCCAGCAGTTCGGGAAAAATGACGCCAAAGCCGTTTTCCCAGAGCGCATCGCCGGAAATCAGGATGCGCCGTTCCGGGTTGTAATAGGCGAGGGCATCCATGTCGTGGCCGGGCACCGCAATGGCCTGCCAGGTTAACTCGCCCATGCTGAATTCGTCGCCGGCCGCGATCAGATCGTCATGCTGGAAACGGGCGCCTTGCTGGCCGAGGGGAGAGAGCAGGAGCGCGGCTTCGTCCCATTCGGCAATCGTCGCGTCGAGCCCGGCCGGGACCGTGATCCGGCAGCCGAAGCGGTCTTGCAGCGCGGCATTGCCGCCAATATGGTCGGAGTGCGAGTGGGTGTTGATCAGGCGTTCGAGGCGGCGGCCCGCCAGTGCGTGGGTGATCAGGTCGACCGTCTGGGCGGCATGCGTCACATAGCCGCTGTCGATCACGGTGGTCGCATCCCCGGCAAAGCCGAGCACGCTGTTGGCGGAGAGCCAGCCCCGTTCGAGGACGAGCAGCGTGTCCGGCAGGCGCGGGGTCATTCGGGATCGTTGCCCGGCGTGCGGTTGGCTGGCTGAGGGGAAACCGGCACGACTTCGATGGCGACATCCGGGCTGCCCAGCGGCGGGCGGCCGCAGCCCATGCAGACACCGGTGTCCGGGTCCGATATGCAGACGCCGACGCAGGGATAGAGGTCTTCGGTGTCGTCGCTCATGCGGCCTCCGGCGCGGCTTTGAGGTGGGCGCGGCGCTCGGCGACAGCGGCCAGGATACGTTGGCGTGTGGCATCGTCGCTACGCGACCAGGCGGTGATTTCGTCCAGGGTGCGGTAGCAGCCGGTGCAGTAGGTACGGGCTGCGTCCATTTTGCAGACGTTGATGCAGGGTGAGGCGATCATCAGATGAGAATGGTTCGGTTTTGTTGGGATTTGACCCGGTCGACCGCAGCCAGGGCATCGCAGCGGGCAACCCGGACCAGGGTGGCCATATGCAGACGCCGATCGCGGCTGGAGAGTTCCGGAAAGTCGAGAATTTGTGCGGAAAGATCCACCTCATCGTCGGGCAGGACAACGCCCAGCCGGTCGATCCGCATATGCACCGCACGCAGCTGCAGGGCGCATTCCGGGTGGTGGAGAAAATCGGCCAGCGCTTCGGCCAGATGTTCCGGCAGCATGGCATCGCCCAGGGCGCGCAACTTGCTGTCCAGTTCCACCAGATGCCGGCTGTGCAGTGCCTGTTGTGCCTCGGTTCCGTGCGGGCTGCCCTGCTGCCACGCATACTCGGCTTTCAGATCGGCGCGGACGGCGTCGCGCTCCAGTCGCAGGGCCTCGACGTGGGTATTGAAGGTGCGCAGCAGGCTTTCCAGGGCGCGGGCGCGTAGCCGCGTGCGGGTCCGGTCGACATCGCAGCAGGGTTCCACCAGGGTCTGGTTGGAAAAATAGAGAATTTCCTGCGGCACATCGGCCTGGATGAAGTCGCCATGCCGCGCCATGCCGAACTGCCGCTTCTGATGGCGGCGGGCTGCCAGCATGGCGCAGAAATGATCGCTGTCCCAGCATTCGGGACGCGCCAGGTAGTCGCGGATCGCCGTGCTGTGGCCGAGCATGCCGTCGATGTCTTCGGCCGTGGCAAAAAGCGCATGTACGAGCGGGTCCTGGGCGAAGGCCTGGCGGTTGATGTCGACCGGGCCGGGCAAGGCATCGACCAGCCCGGCGCAATAAGCGAGGGCGTGTTCGACGGCGCCGAGCAGGTGTTTTTCCAGCTGCGGTGCGGCGCGCACCAGCGGGTCGACCATGCCGATGACCCGATCGAGGGCTGCCGCCACCTCGGGGTCGGGGGGCGGTGCCGGTTTGATCAGGTTGGCCAGGGCGGAAAACAGGCTCACGGGGTGGACGCCTCAGGGATGGGCGGCCACCCGGAGGTCAGGCCGCGTTCAGACAGAGTGCCCGGCCGGCCTTGGCGCCGTTGGGGCGGTTGATCGTGCTGGAGATCCAGTCGCCGACAGCCGCCAGTTTAGCCAGATCGATGCCGGTTTCAATGCCCAGACCGTGCAGCAGATAGACCACATCTTCCGTCGCCACGTTGCCGGAGGCGCCCTTGGCGTACGGACAACCGCCCAGCCCGGCGATCGAGGCATCGAAGGTGGCCATGCCCATCTCGAGCGAGGCATGCACGTTGGCAATCGCCATGCCGTAGGTGTCGTGGTAGTGGCCGGCCAGCTTCTCGATCGGCACGACGCGGGCACAGGCCTCGATCATGCGGCGGATCGAGTCCGGATTGCCGACGCCGATGGTGTCGCCGAGCGAGACTTCATAACAGCCCATGTCGAACAAAATCTTGGCGATTTCGGCCGTTTTTTGCGGGTCGACCGTCCCCGCATAGGGACAGCCAACGACGCAGGAGACATAGCCGCGTACCGGAATCTCCAGGGCCGAGGCAGCGGACACCACGGGCTCGAAGCGCTTCAGGCTCTCCGCGATCGAGCAGTTGATGTTCTTCTGCGAAAAGGCTTCCGAGGCGGCACCGAAAATCGCCACCTCGTCGGCCTGCGCCTGCACGGCGCCATCGAAGCCCTGCAGGTTGGGCGTGAGCACGCTGTAGGTGACGCCGGGGCGACGCCGGATGGCGCCCATCACGGCGCTGTTGTCGCCCATCTGCGGGACCCATTTGGGCGATACGAAAGAGGTCGCCTCGATCATCGACAGGCCGGCCTCGGCCAGGCGGTTGATCAGTTCGACCTTGGTCTCGGTCGGAACGACTTCCTTTTCATTCTGCAGGCCGTCGCGGGGGCCGACTTCGACAATCTTGACGCGGGCGGGATAGGTCATGCGTGGGCCTCTTCCTGAAGCTTGAGTTCATCCTTCATCACTTGGCGGATCATGAATTTCTGGATCTTGCCGGTGATGGTCATCGGGAAATTATCGACGAAACGCAGGTAGCGCGGCACTTTGTAATGCGCGATCTGGCCCTGGCAGAAGTCGCGGATCTCCTGTTCCGTGGCGCTTTGGCCCGGTTTCAGGATGATCCAGGCGCAAAGTTCTTCGCCGTATTTGCTGTCGGGAATGCCGACCACCTGCACATCCTGGATTTTCGGATGGCGGTAGAGGAATTCCTCGATCTCGCGCGGGTAGATGTTTTCCCCGCCGCGGATCACCATGTCCTTCAGGCGGCCGACGATGTTGCAATAGCCTTCGTCGTCGATCACGGCGAGGTCGCCGGTGTGCATCCAGCCGTTCCGGTCGATGGCTTCGGCGGTTTTTGCGTCGTCGCCCCAGTAGCCGAGCATCACCGAATAGCCGCGGGTAAGCAGCTCGCCCGGCTGGCCGCGCGGCACGATGCGGCCGTCGGTATCGACGATCTTCACCTCGATGTGCGGCTGAATGCGCCCGACGGTCGACACCCGGCGTTCGACCGGATCCTGCGTCGAACTCTGGAAGGAGACCGGCGAGGTTTCCGTCATGCCGTAGGCGATGGTCACTTCGCCCATGTTCATGTCGCTGATCACCCGCTTCATGACTTCAATCGGGCACGGGCTGCCGGCCATGATGCCGGTGCGCAGCGAGGAGAGGTCGAAGCTCTTGAAATCCGGGTGGTCGAGCAGGGCGATGAACATGGTCGGCACGCCGTGCAGGGCCGTGCAGCGTTCCTCGGACACGGTTTGCAGTGTCGAGAGCGGATCGAAGCCTTCGGCCGGGATGACCATCGCCGCGCCGTGGGTGACGGCGGCCAGGTTGCCGAGCACCATGCCGAAGCAGTGATAGAAAGGCACCGGAATGCACAGGCGGTCCGCCGCGGTCAGGCGCATGGCCTCACCGACGAAATAGCCGTTGTTCAGCACATTGTGATGGGTCAGCGTCGCCCCTTTGGGCGAGCCGGTGGTGCCGGAGGTGAACTGGATGTTGATCGCATCGTCGAACTGCAGTTGCAGGCCGAGGGCGGCCAGGTCGTTCAATTCGCTGCGCGTTGCCGGACGGCGCAGATCGTCGAAATTGAGCATGCCCGCTGTCGGTGCGTCGCCCAGACGAATCACCCATTCGAGTTCAGGCAGGCGGGCGCTCTTGAGTGCGCCGGGCTGGCTGCTGGCCAGTTCAGGCACCAGGTCCTGCACCATCTCCAGGTAATCGCTGCTCTTGAAGCTGGGCGCCAGGATCAGGGCGCGGCAGCCGACCTTGTTCAGGGCGTATTCGAGTTCAGAGCGGCGGTAGGCCGGGTTGATATTGACCTGGACCAGACCGGCCTTGGCCGTGGCGAACTGGGTGAGCACCCATTCGAGGTTGTTCTGGGACCAGATGCCGATCCGGTCGCCGGGATTCAGGCCGAGACGGCGCAGGCCGCAGGCCAGGTTATCGACGGCTTCCTTCAGTTGGGCGTAGGTCATCCGCACCTGCTGGTGGCGGACGATGAGGGCGTCCTGGGCGGCAAAGCGCGCGCACAGGGCATCAAAATGATCGCCGATGGTCTGGCCGATCAGCGGCTGTTCGCTCGCCCCGTGGACGTAGCTGGGCAGTACTTGCATGGTTTGTCTCCTCCAACCCTCTTCCGGGGTCGTGTGGTTGCAGCAAGAGAAATGCCCCCGGCCTGCACCGGGGGCGGGAAAAACAGGAAAGGGTGTCAGGCCGCCGGTTCGAACTCCACGAGCGGCGCGCCGTCGGCCACCTGCTCGCCGGTGGCGTAGCAGAACGCCTTGAGCACGCCTGCTGCGGGGGCGGTGATGGTGTGTTCCATCTTCATCGCCTCCAGGATCAGGAGCGGGGTGCCCTTGTCGACCTTCTGGCCCGGTTGGGCGAGCAGGGCGACGACCTTGCCCGGCATCGGCGCGGTCAGGCCGCCACCGTGGCTGTCGCCGGCATCGACACGGTGCAGCGGGTCGTCACGCAGCAGGGTATAGGTGCTGCCCTGCAGGAAGACGTTGCGCTTGTCGTCGACTGCCACGACGCTGGCAATCAGGCGACGGTCGTCGAGTTCGACGGCGAACTGGTCGCCATCGAGCTTTTTGCCGCGGGCGACGGTCGACTGTCCGGCGAGACTGATTTCCCAGCTGTCGCGGCGATAACGGACCTGCGCTTCGACCAGCGCCTCGCCATCCTTGAAACTGATGGTGCGGGCGGCCGAGAGGTTCATGCGCCAGCCGTCACGGGCATGCCACGGCGACCAGGGATCGCCGCTCAGCTTGGCGGCGGCCTTGGCTTCGTGCTGTTCCCAGAGCAGTTCGCCCACCGTGGCGACGAGCAAGGCATCGCGCGGCACCGGCTGGATTTCGGGGAAGAGCACATCCTTCTGGCGTTCGATCAGGCCGGTATCGAGGTCGGCACCGGCAAAGGCCGGGCAGGCGACGAGGCGGGACAGGAAGTCGATGTTGGTGGTCAGGCCGGCCACCTGGTAATCGGCCAGCGCCTTGCGCATGCGGGCCAGCGCGCCGTCGCGGTTCTCGTCCCAGACGATCAGCTTGGCGATCATCGGGTCGTAGAAGGGCGTGATTTCGTCGCCTTCCTCGACGCCGGTATCGACGCGTACGTTGAGCGATTCGGCCGGCGGGGCCAGGCGGATCAGCTTGCCGGTGGCGGGCAGGAAGCCCTTGTTGGCGTCTTCGGCGTAAATGCGCGCTTCGAGGGCATGCCCGCTGATCTGCAGCTGGTTTTGGGCCAGTGGCAGCGGTTGACCGGCGGCGACGCGCAATTGCCATTCGACGAGGTCCTGCCCGGTGATCATTTCAGTCACCGGGTGTTCGACCTGCAGGCGGGTGTTCATCTCCATGAAGTAGAAGGTGCCGTCCTGCATGGCGATGAACTCGACCGTACCGGCGCCGACATAGCCGACGGCCTTGGCCGCGGCGACGGCGGCCTCGCCCATCTGGCGGCGGCGCTCTTCGGTCATGCCCGGGGCCGGCGCTTCTTCCAGCACCTTCTGATGGCGGCGCTGCACCGAGCAGTCGCGCTCGAAGAGATAGACGCAGTTGCCCAGCGTGTCGGCAAAGACCTGGATTTCGATGTGGCGCGGCTTGGTGATGTACTTTTCAATCAGCACGTGGTCGTCGCCGAAGCTGGAAATCGCTTCGCGCTTGCACGAGGCCAGCGCATCGGGGAAATCGGCCGACTGCTCGACCAGACGCATGCCCTTGCCGCCACCGCCGGCGGCGGCCTTGATCAGGACCGGATAGCCGATCTGGTCGGCTTCTTGATGCAGCAGCGCGGGCGTCTGGTCGTCGCCGTGATAGCCCGGGGTGAGCGGCACATTGGCCGCGCCCATCAGCTTCTTGGCTTCGGACTTCGAGCCCATGGCGCGGATGGCGGAGGCCGGCGGGCCGATGAAGGTGATGCCGTTGGCAGCGAGCGCCTCGGCAAACTCTTCGTTCTCGGACAGGAAGCCGTAGCCCGGATGCACGGCCTGAGCGCCGGTACGCTTGCAGGCTTCGATGATCTTGTCAGCGACGAGGTAGGACTCGCGGGCTGCGGCCGGGCCGAGCAGTACGGCTTCGTCGGCCAGACGCACGTGGCGGGCGTTGGCGTCAGCCTCGGAATAAACGGCGACGGTGCGGATGCCCAGGCGACGGGCGGTCTTGATGACGCGGCAGGCGATTTCTCCGCGGTTGGCAATCAGGATCTTAGTGAACATACGTGGTCTCCCGCGGAGAAATCGCCTGAGCGTGCTGCGCACGCGGGCAGTTTGACTTCGTCGCTGCGCCGCTGCGCGGCTGGTCTCCGCGATTGGCAATCAGAATCTTGGTAAACATGTGTTTATTCCCCCATCCAGCTGGGCTGGCGTTTGTCGAGGAAGGCAGCAATGCCTTCACGGGCTTCGGGCGTGGCGCGCAGGTGGGCGATGCGGTGCGCGGTGTCCTCGACGACGTGGTCGTTGATCGGCTGGTTGTTGACGGCGCGGATCAGGTCCTTGGCCGCGGCCTGGGCGCAGGGGCCGCCGACGAGCAGGGCGTCGACGATCTCCTTGACCTTGGCATCCAGTGCCTCGGGTTCGACGGCTTCATGGACGAGCCCGATTTCGCGGGCGCGCCCGGCGTCGATGCGCTCGGCGGTCTGGAAATAGCGGTAAGCCTGGCGGGCGCCGATGGCGCGCAGCACGTAGGGGGAAATGGCGGAAGGAATGATGCCGAACTTGACCTCGGAGGTGGCGAACACGGCCTTGGTCGAAGCCACGGCGATGTCGCAGGCCGAGGCCAGGCCCATGCCGCCGCCCAGCGCCGCGCCTTGCACGCGGGCGATGGTCGGCTTCTTCATTTCGGCGATGGTGCGCAGCATCTTGGCGAGACCGCGCGCATCGTTGAGGTTTTCGTCGATGCCGTTGTTGGCGGCGCGGCGCATCCAGTTGAGGTCGGCACCGGCGGAAAAGCTCTTGCCGCGCCCGGCAAGCACGACGGCACGGATGTCGGCATCGTCGTCGAGCGCCATGAAGGCGGCGGTCAGTTCGGTGATCAGGGTTTCGTCGAAGGCGTTGTGGAGGTCCGGACGGTTCATCCAGACCGTGGCCACCGGGCCGTTCAGTTCAATTTCAAGGGCGGTGAACATGCGCTGCTCCTTACATCCGGAAAATGCCGAACTTGGTCTCTTCGGCCGGGGCATTCATCGAGGCGGAGAGGCCCAGGCCGAGCACGCGGCGGGTGTCGGCCGGATCGATGATGCCGTCGTCCCAGAGGCGGGCGGAGGCGTAGTAGGGATGGCCCTGGGTCTCGTACTGCTCGCGGATCGGCGACTTGAAGGCTTCTTCTTCCTCGGCGCTCCAGGTCTTGCCGCCGGCTTCGAGGCCGTCGCGTTTGACGGTGGCGAGCACGCCGGCCGCCTGTTCGCCGCCCATCACCGAGATGCGGGAATTCGGCCACATCCACAGGAAGCGCGGGCTGTAGGCGCGGCCGCACATGCCGTAGTTGCCGGCGCCGAAGGAGCCGCCGATGACGACGGTGAATTTCGGCACCTTGGCCGTGGCGACGGCGGTGACCATCTTGGCGCCGTCACGGGCGATGCCGCCGTTTTCATATTTCTTGCCGACCATGAAGCCGGTGATGTTCTGCAGGAAGACGAGCGGAATGCCGCGTTGGGCGCAGAGTTCGATGAAGTGCGCGCCTTTCTGGGCCGATTCGGAGAACAGGATGCCGTTGTTGGCGACGATGCCGACCGGATAGCCCCAGATGCGGGCAAAGCCGCAGACCAGCGTGGTGCCGTAGCGCGCCTTGAATTCGTCGAAATCGGAACCATCGACGATGCGGGCGATGATCTCGCGCACGTCGAAGGGCTTCTTGGAGTCGGTCGGGATCACGCCGTAGAGTTCTTCGGTGGCGTAGAGCGGCTCGGCGGGGGCGGTCAACGTCACCGGCGGGGCCTTTTTCCAGTTCAGATCCTTGATGATGCGGCGGGCGATGGCCAGCGCATGGGCGTCGTTTTCGGCCAGATGGTCGGCCACGCCGGAGATGCGCGTATGCACGTCGGCACCGCCCAGGTCTTCCGCCGAGACGACTTCACCGGTGGCCGCCTTCACCAGCGGGGGACCGCCGAGGAAGATGGTGCCCTGGTTCTTGACGATGATCGACTCGTCGCACATGGCCGGCACGTAGGCCCCGCCGGCGGTGCAGGAGCCCATCACGGCGGCGATCTGCGGGATGCCCTTGGCGGAAAGGTTGGCCTGATTGAAGAAGATGCGTCCGAAATGTTCCTTGTCCGGGAAAACCTCATCCTGCATGGGCAGGAAGGCGCCGCCGGAATCGACCAGATAGACGCAGGGCAGACGGTTTTCCAGCGCGATTTCCTGGGCGCGCAGGTGCTTCTTCACGGTCAGCGGGTAGTAGGTGCCGCCTTTCACCGTCGCATCGTTGGCGACGATCATGCACTCGACGCCATGCACCCGGCCGATGCCGGCGATCACCGAGGCCGCCGGCACATCGCCCCCGTACATGCCGTAGGCGGCAAACTGGCCGATTTCGAGGAAAGGCGTGCCCGGATCGAGCAGGCCATTGACGCGCTCGCGCGGCAACAGCTTGCCGCGGGCCAGGTGCTTCTGGCGGGCCGCTTCGGGGCCGCCGAGGGCGATTTTCTCGACTTTGGCGTGCAGGTCGTCGACCAGGGCGCCCATCGCCGTCGCATTCGCCTGGAAGTCGGCGCTGCGCGGGTTAAGTTGGGATTTCAGGGTAGTCATGTCTCCTCGCTTTTTTTGCTTGGGTGTTTATATGTGTTGCTGATCGTGTTGCCTGAAACTGAACGGGAAAGTGGTCTTACAACGCGGCTTTACAACTGGGTCTCCGCTTTCAGCCACTTGCTGACGGGTTCCGGCTGGTAGTCCGCCATGCGGGCCAGCAGGTCGTCGATGTCGGTACTGGCCAATGCCATGGCGCGGTTCTGCGGACGCAGGAAGCCGTCGCTGACCGCGCGGTCGAACATGGCCAGCAGTGGGTCGTAGAAACCCTGCACATTGAGCAGGCCCATCGGTTTCACGTGGAAACCGAGTTGCCCCCAGGTCAGGATTTCGCAGAATTCCTCAAAGGTGCCGAAGCCGCCGGGCAAGGCGATGAAGCCGTCGGACAGCTCGGCCATGCGAGCCTTGCGGGTGTGCATGGAATCAACCACTTCGAGGCGCGTCAGGGTGCGGTGCTCCACGTGGCGGCCCTCGACTTCCTTGCCCATCAGGGCTTCGGGAATGACGCCGATGACCTCGCCGCCCGCCGCCAGGCAGGCATCGGCCACCGCACCCATGAGGCCGATGTTGCCGGCGCCGTAGATGAGGCGGATGCCGCGCGCGGCCAGGGTACGGCCGAGTTGTTCGGCGGCCGCCCGGTAGGCCGGGTCACGCCCGGGGTTGGAACCGCAAAAGACGCAAATGCGCTGCATGGGAAATCCTCAGAAGCCCCCGGTTTCCAGCCAGCGCGCAATCTGCGGCAGGCGGTCGGCCCCGAAGAAGTGTTCGCCATCGACGATCACATGCGGCGAGCCGAAGACGCCGGCGGCCAGGGCCTGTTCGCAAGCCGTCTTGAGGCGGGCCTTGACGGCGCCGTCCTGCAGGGCGGCCTCGAGTGCCTGACGGTCGACGCCTTGAGCAGCGGCAATTTCAAGCACGACCTCGGGGGCGGAAATGTCGCGGTCCTCGACGAAGAAGGCGCGATACACGGCCAGGGCAAAACGCCTGGCCAGTGCCACATCCTGATCTTGCAGCCAGTAATAGGCGCGGGCGGCGTTCTGCGTCGGCAGCGGGAAACGGGAAGGCGGGTTGTAGGGCACGCCCATGAAGCGGGCGGAACGGGCGAAGTCGTTGAAGACGTACTGTGATTTGGCGCTCGCACCATCGACCGGCGGGCGGGAGCCGGTGGCCTGGAAAATGACGCCGAGTAGGATCGGGTGCCAATTGACCTGACGGCCATGGCAGGCGGCGACGGCATCGAGTTTTTCTGCCAGCAGGTAGCCGTAGGGGCTGGAAAAATCGAAATAGAAGTCGAGCGGGGTGGTGCCGGTATCAGTCATGGGGTGTCTCCTCCACGGGGTTGGATGCGGTCGCCGGTTTCTTGTGTTTGAACCGGTCGACCGCAGGCGAATGCCTTATTCGGCGGCGATCGAGCGGCCGATCACCAGACGCTGGATGTCGTTGGCGCCTTCGTAGATCTGGCAGATGCGCACGTCGCGGTAGATGCGCTCGACCGGGAAGTCGCTGGTGTAGCCCACGCCACCGTGAATCTGGATGGCGTCGGAGGCGATCTTCTCGGCTGCTTCGGAGGCGAACATCTTGGCCATCGAGGCTTCCTTCAGGCAGGGCTTGCCGGCGTCCTTGAGGGCGGCGGCGCGCCAGACCATCAGGCGGGCGGCGTCGAGCAGGGTGTTCATGTCGGCCAGCTTGAAGTTGACCGCCTGGTGGTCGATGATCGGCACCCCGAAGGTGACGCGTTCCTTGGCGTAACGGATGGCGGCTTCAAAGGCGGCGCGCGCCATGCCGATGCTCTGGGCGGCGATGCCGATGCGGCCGGCTTCGAGGTTGGAGAGGGCGATCTTGTAGCCTTCGCCTTCCTTGCCGAGCAGGGCGGAAGCCGGGACGCGGCAGTTTTCCAGGATGATCTGTACGGTGTCGGAGGCGTGCTGGCCCATCTTGTCCTCGGTGCGACCGACGATGAAGCCCGGCGTGCTGGTCGGGATCAGGAAGCAGGAGATGCCCTTCTTGCCGGCGGCCTTGTCGGTCACCGCGAAAACGATGGCCATGTGGGCGTGCTTGCCGGTGGTGATGAACTGCTTGACGCCGTTCAGCACGAAATGGTCGCCGTCGCGGTCGGCGCGGGTGGTGATCGAGGCCGCGTCGGAGCCAGTGTGCGGCTCGGTCAGGCAGAAGCAGCCGAGCTTTTCGCCACGGGCGAGCGGCTTCAGCCATTCTTCCTTCTGGGCATCGGTACCGTACTTCATGGTGATGCCGCAGGCCAGCGAGTTCTGCACCGAGACGATGGTCGAGGTGGCGCCGTCACCGGCCGCGATTTCTTCCAGGGTCAGGACCAGCGACATGTAGTCCATGCCGGCACCATCCCATTCTTCGGGCACGACCATGCCCATGGCGCCGAGTTCGCCCAGCTCTTTCAGGGCTTCGGCCGGGAACGTGTGGTGCTTGTCCCATTCGGCGGCGAAGGGGGCGAGGCGCTCCTGAGCGAAGGCGCGCATCGAGTCACGGATCATTTCTTGTTCTTGGGTCAGGATCATGCTGTTCTCTCCGAAATATGTGTAGTCAGCCAGACGCCGACGATGACCAGGAGGCCACCGGCGAGGACGGGCACGGCCAGGTGTTCGCCGAGCAGGACGACGGCCTGCAGCACGGCAAACACCGGCACGAGATTGACGAAGGCCGACGCTTTGGCGGCCCCCAGTTGCTTGACGCCATCGGCAAACCAGGTGAAGCCGAGGGCGGTACCGCCAATGGCCAGAAACACCACGCTGGCCCAGACGGCGGACGACCAGTCGGCCGGATGACTCGCGCCCTGCACGAGCGAGGTCAGGCCCAGCAGGCCGGCGCCGATCAGGCTGGCCCACAGCGTTGAAGCGAGCGGGCTCAGGGTGCGTGTGGCATGGCGGCCAATGAAGGTATAGACCGTCCAGCACAGGACGCAGCCGACAATCAGCCATTCGCCGATGCCCACCGCACCATGCAGCAGGGCGAGCGGATCACCGTTGCCGATCACGGTCAGGCAGCCGGCAAGGGCGAGGCCGATGCCGGCCCACTTCATGCCGTTCATGCGTTCCTGGCCGAGAAACCAGGCGGCCAGGGCGGCCACCACGGGGTTCAGGGCCACCACCAGCGCGCCGCGCCCGGCCGGGATGTGCTTCAGTCCGTAGAAGAAGCACAGGGCGTAGATGAAAATGCCGGTCATGGCCAGGCCGGTCACCGAGCCCCATTCCCGGCTCGTGGTCGGCCGCGGCAGGCGGCCTTCCGTGAGCAGGGCGACGCCGCCCAGCGCCAGTCCGGCGAGCAGGAAACGCACGGCCGCGGCGGACAGCGGCGCAGGCAACTCCTGCGCCACGATCCGGCCCGCGATCCAGGTTCCGCCCCACATGAACATGGCACCGATCAGCTTCAGATAGGTCAGGGTGACAGCCTGTTGCGGCACTTAGAGCATCTCGACGGCCATCGCCGTGGCTTCGCCGCCACCGATGCACAGCGAGGCGATGCCGCGCTTGCCGCCACGGGCCTTGAGGGCGCCGAGCAGGGTGACGAGGATACGGGCGCCGGACGCACCGATCGGGTGGCCGAGGGCGCAGGCGCCGCCATTCACGTTGACCTTGGCCGGATCGAGCTTGAGGTCATGGATGGCAGCCATGGTCACAACGGCGAAGGCTTCGTTGATTTCCCACAGATCGACGTCGCCGACGGTCCACCCGGCCTTGGCCAGCATTTTCTGCATGGCGCCGACCGGGGCGGTCGGGAACAGGGCGGGGGTGTGCGCGTTGGTGGTGTGGCCGACGATCTTGGCGATCGGCTGCAGGCCCAGCTCGGCGGCCTTGGAGGCGCGCATCAGGACCAGCGCGGCAGCGCCGTCGGAGATCGAGGAAGAGTTGGCGGCGGTGACCGTGCCGTCCTTCTTGAAAGCCGGCTTCAGGGTCGGGATCTTGTCTACATTGACCGCGAACGGGCCTTCGTCCTTGCTGACCGTGACGTCGCCCTTGCGGCCGGCGACGGTGACCGGAGCGATTTCCCAGTCGAAGGCGCCGTTGTTGGAGGCCTCGATGGCGCGGGTGGTCGAGCGGATCGAGTAGGCATCCTGATCTTCACGGGTGAAGCTGTAGGAAGCGGCGCACTCTTCGGCAAAGGTGCCCATCAGGCGGCCGCGGGTTTCCTTGGAGTAGGCGTCTTCCAGACCGTCGAAGAACATGTGGTCGAGCATCTGGCCGTGGCCCAGGCGGTAGCCGCCACGCGCCTTCGGCAGCATGTAGGGGGCATTGGTCATGGATTCCATGCCGCCGACCACGGTGATGTCGGACGAGCCGGCGAGGATGCCGTCGTGGCCGACCATGGTCGCCTTCATGCCGGAACCGCACACCTTGCTCACCATCGCGCAACCGGCGGACAGCGGCAGACCGGCCTGCAGGGCCGCCTGGCGTACCGGTGCCTGGCCGAGACCGGCCGGCAGCACGCAGCCCATCAGGACTTCATTCACCAGGTTGGCATCGATGCCGGCGCGCTCGACGGCGGCCTTGATGGCGGCTGCGCCGAGCTGCGGTGCGGTCAGGCCGCCGAAGGCGCCCTGGAAGGCACCCATCGGGGTACGGGCGGCGGATACGATGACGATCGGATCATTCATGCTGTGTTTCTCCTTCTGCTTGGTTTGTTATGGATGGAAATCAGGCATCCAGGGCCTTCAGGGCAGCGTCGTAACGCGCCGGGAGTTCCTGGAGGTTGTCGATGGTGATACCCAGGTCGTGCATGTGGCCATCCTTGAGACCGTAGATCCAGCCATGCACGGTCAGATTCTGGCCACGTGCCCAGGCGTCCTGGACCACGGTGTTGTGGCAGACATTGACCACCTGCTCGAGCACATTAAGTTCGCACAGGCGATCGTGACGCTTTTCCGGTGCCAGACGGTCGACCTCCGCCAGGTGCTTGTTATGGACGTCGTGCACGTGGCGCAGCCAGAGATCGACGACACCGACGCGGGCGCGGTTCAGCGCGGCGAGTACGCCGCCGCAGCCGTAATGGCCGACGACCATGATGTGTTTGACCTTGAGCACGTCGACGGCGTACTGGATCACCGACAGGCAGTTGAGGTCGGTATGCACGACGACGTTGGCGATGTTGCGATGGACGAAGACTTCGCCCGGCAGCAGGCCGACGATCTGGTTGGCCGGAACGCGTGAGTCGGAACAGCCGATCCACAGGAATTCCGGCGCCTGCAATTGGGCCAGCCGGTCAAAGTAGCCCGGGTCGGCATCCTGCATGCGTGCCGCCCAGGCGCGGTTGAAATCGAACAGGTGGGAGAGGTTTTCATTGAGCACCTCTTCTTCCGACCAGTTTTCGAGGTCGAGGGCAAGGAACATGGTCCCTTCGACCGAGGTCTGGTAATAGCTGGGTGCTTCGGTAAAGCCCAGTTCGCGATACAGCTTTACGGCCATACGCATGCTGGGCAGGGTGTCGATCATCAGCTTTTTGTAGCCGATCTGCTTGGCGGCCTTGATGGCGGCGAGTGCCAGGGCGCGGCCGACGGATTGACCGCGGAACTGCGGTTCCACGTACAGACGCTTCATTTCGCAGACGCCGTCGCTGTCGGGCAGCGGGCGAACGCCGACGCAGCCGGCGGGCTGACCGTTCACTTCGGCGAAGAACAGGCGGCCTTCCGGTGCGGCATAGGCGCCGGGCAGGGAGGCCATTTCCTGATCGAAGCCCTGATAAGACAGGTCAACGCCGAGCCAGCCCGCATAGTTGCGGAAGAACTGGCGCACATTTTCCAGTGCGTCGGTGTCTTGGGATGTCAGGGTGCGAATGGTGGCGGTCATAGGACTGGGCTCCTGGTAACGGCAATCGCGGGTAGGCGATGGCGGGTTGGCGGGATTCGCGATTTTTGAGGCGAACCCCGCATTTTACCTGTCCCGATAATTATGAATTCAACGTGTTTCCGCCATGAGTTCGCGGCCGATCAGCATGCGGCGAATTTCCGACGTGCCGGCGCCGATTTCGTAGAGCTTGGCATCGCGCCAGAGGCGGCCGGTCGGGTACTCGTTGGTATAGCCAACACCGCCCAGGGTCTGGATCGCCTCGCCGGCCATCCAGGTTGCCTTTTCGGCGGAGTAAAGGATAGCGCCGGCGGCGTCCTTGCGCAGGGTGCGGGCATGGTCGGCGGTGTCGCAGGCGCGGCCGACGGCATAGACGTAGGCGCGGGTGGCCTGCCAGGTCGAGTACATGTCGGCCACCTTGCCCTGCATCAGCTGGAAGTCACCGATCGGCTGACCGAACTGCTTGCGCTCGTGCAGGTAGGGCACGACCACATCCATACAGGCCGCCATGATGCCGAGCGGGCCGCCGCAGAGCACGGCGCGTTCGTAGTCGAGACCGGACATCAGCACCTTGGTACCGTTGCCGACCCCGCCGAGCACGTTTTCTTCCGGCACTTCGCAGTCGTCGAAGAAGAGCGGGAAGGTGTTGGAGCCGCGCATGCCCAGCTTGTCGAGGTGGGTGCCGTGGGAAAAGCCCTTCATGCCCTTTTCGACGATGAAGGCGGTCATGCCCTTGGCGCCGGCTTCCATGTCGGTCTTGGCGTAGACCACCAGGGTGTCGGCGTCGCCGCCGTTGGTGATCCACATCTTGGCGCCGTTCAGCACGTAGCGGTCGCCCTTCTTCTCGGCCTTGAGTTTCATCGAGACGACGTCGGAGCCGGCGTTCGGCTCGGACATGGCGAGCGCCCCAACGTGTTCGCCGGAGATCAGCTTGGGCAGGTACTTCTGCTTCTGAGCTTCATTGCCGTTGCGACGGATCTGGTTTACGCACAGATTCGAGTGTGCACCGTAGGACAGGCCCACTGAGGCCGAGGCGCGCGAAATTTCTTCCAGTGCGACGATGTGGGCCAGGTAGCCCATGTTGGTGCTGCCGTATTCTTCCGGCGCCGTCATGCCGAGCAGGCCCATCTCGCCGAACTTCTTCCAGAGGTCGGCGGGGAACTCGTTGACGCGGTCGATCTCGGCGGCGCGCGGGGCGATTTCGGCGTCGGCGAATGCCTTTACGGCATCGCGCAGGGCGGCAATGTCTTCACCGAGGCCAAAGTCGAGGCTAGGAATGTTCATGGGTTTGTCTCCTTCGTTTTTTTGAATGCCGGGCGGATGAATCCGACGGGGTAGGGTGATTGTATTGACGTTAACGTTAACGTCAACTCGCGGTGAGAAAAAAACTCAGGCTTCCTGCCGACGAACCAATTCCTGCTGACACTGGGATTCGAACTGGCCGATTTCCGCCAGCATCGCCTCGATGTCCTCGCGTTGCTGGACCAGCGCGGCACGGCGCTTTTCCATGATGCGCAGGCATTCGAGCAATTGCGGCGTTTCGTCCTCGGTCGAGTTGTACATCCCGATCAGGTCCTTGATCTCGGCCAGCGAGAGGCCGAGGCGTTTGCCGCGCAGGGCCATCTTCAGGCGGGCCCGGTCGCGTCGGGTGAACACGCGCTTGTTGCCTTCCCGCTCGGGGGCCAGGATGCCCTGATCTTCCCAGAAGCGGATGGTGCGGGGGGTGATGCCGAATTCCCGGGCAAGGTCGGAAATGGCGAAGGTGCTGGCCGTCTGGCTCAATGTGGTCTCCTCGAAGAGCGGCCAAGTTAAGCAGAAGGAAAGTCTTTTTTCAATCCGCAGGCGTATGGTAAGTTGCCGTTCCGCATAAAAAACTGAAGCCATGTCCCTGCATTATCCGTTTTCCCACCCGCCCGCAGCCGGTGCTCTCCAGCAGGTTGCCGACGGCGTGTTCTGGCTGCGCATGCCGCTGCCGTTTCAGTTGGATCACATCAATCTCTGGCTGCTGCGTGACGGTGAGGGCTGGATGATCGTCGATACCGGCTTCCCCGACGATGAGGTGCAAGCGACCTGGCAGACCATTCTGGCGGGCTTGAACGGCCCGGTGACCCGTCTGGTCGTGACCCATTTCCATCCCGATCACCTGGGGCTGGCGAGCTGGCTGCAGGCAGAGACCGGCGCCGCGCTGTGGATGACCACCGGCGAGTTCCTGACCGCACATGCGGTCTGGCATGAGGTGGGTGGGCATGGCGCGCGTTTCATGGTCGAGCAGTTCCGGCAGCATGGCCTGGATGCCGAGCATCTGGCCAAATTCGAGAAGCGCGGGTCAGGCTATCGCAAGGCCGTGCCAGCCCTGCCGGAGCACTACCATCGTCTGAAAGCCGGTGACTGCCTGACGGTCGACGGCCGGCGCTGGGATATTCTCATCGGTTATGGTCATGCGCCTGAGCATATGGCGCTTTACTGTCCGGAACTTGACGTGTTAATTTCCGGAGACATGCTTTTACCGAGAATTTCGACGAACATCAGCGTATTTGCTGCGACGCCCGATGCCGATGCCCTGCGCTGGTATCTGACTTCGCTGACCGAGATGTCGGATCGGATTCCGGAAAAAACATTGGTCTTGCCGTCGCACGGTTTGCCATTCACCGGGGTTCAACCTCGCGTGGCCGCCTTGCATGCGCATCACGCAGAGCGATTGCAGGCTTTGGAGGAGAGCTGTCACGAGGTGCCAAAGAGCGCCGCAGAACTATTAGAGGTCCTGTTCAACAGGACGCTGGATACACACCAAACCATGTTCGCGATGGGGGAGGCAATTGCCCATCTGAACTACCTTGAGCAAGCTGGCCGGCTGGCTCGGATTGAGGATGCCGGCGGTGTTATTCGCTATTCGCGGGTGCAGTCCTGAGGCTGTTCCGCACTGACAGAGGGAGTTTCATGTATGTCGCAGCAAAATGAAGCACAAAACGCCGGCCTGCCGAATCCGGCTGAAATGGCCAAGACCTATGCTGAAGTGGCTCAGCGCGCCTCGCGCCTGATCACCCAGTACATGGAAAAGAAGGCCAAGGATGGCGTGGATGCACCGTCTGACGAGATGGGCGTGGCCAAGGCCTTCATGGACCTGTCGGCGCGTCTGATGGCCAATCCGTACAAGCTGGCCCAGACCCAGATGAACATGATGTGGGACTACTTCTCCCTGTGGCAGGGTTCCATGATGAAGATGATGGGCATGCCGCATGCCCAGCCGGTCGCCGTGCCGCAGAAGGGCGACAAGCGTTTCAAGGATGAAGACTGGGAACAGCACTTCCTGTTCGACTTCGTGAAGCAGTCCTACCTGATCGCCGCCCGTCACATTCATGACACCGTGGCCGGGACCGAAGGCCTCGACGAATCGACCCAGAACAAGGTCAATTTCTTCACCCGTCAGTACATCGACGCGCTGTCGCCGTCCAACTTCGCGCTGACCAACCCGGAAGTTTTCCGTGAAACCGTGAAGAGCCACGGTCAGAACCTGATCAAGGGCCTGAACAACCTGCTCAACGATGTCAGCGATGACGGCCAGCTGCGCATCCGCATGACCGACACGTCTGCCTTCGAAATGGGCAAGAACGTGGCCACCACGCCGGGCAAGGTGGTGTACCAGAACGAACTGTTCCAGCTGATCCAGTACGATCCGGCCACCCCGGAACAGTACAAGAAGCCCTTCCTGATCGTGCCGCCGTGGATCAACAAGTACTACATCCTCGATCTGCGCGACAAGAACTCCATGGTCAAGTGGGCGACCGACCAGGGGCATACCACCTTCATCATCTCCTGGATCAATCCGGACGAAAACATGGCCGATATCGGCTTTGAGGACTACATGCTGAAGGGCACCCTCGAAGCCATCACCCAGGTCTGCGAGCAGACCGGCGAGGATTCCGTGAATCTGGCGGCTTACTGCATCGGCGGTACGCTGACCATGTCCACGCTGGCCTACATGGCTGCCAAGAAGGACAAGCGTGCCAATTCCGCCACCTTCTTCACCACCATGCTGGACTTCTCCGATCCGGGCGAACTGTCCGTTTTCCTGGACGAAGGCACCATCGAGGGCCTCGAGAAGAAGATGGAGAAGCGCGGCTTCCTCGAAGGGTCGGAAATGGCCGGCACCTTCAACATGCTGCGTGCCAACGACCTGATCTGGTCCTTCGTGGTGAACAACTACCTGATGGGCAAGGATCCGTTCCCGTTCGACCTGCTCTACTGGAACTCCGATTCGACCCGCATGCCGAAGGCCATGCACAGCTTCTACCTGCGCAACATGTACCTCGAGAACAAGCTCAAGGACGTCGGTGGCGTGGAGCTGGGCGGGGTCAAGATCGACATCCGCAAGGTCAAGACGCCGTGCTACTTCATCTCCACGATCGAAGATCACATCGCCCCGTGGAAGAGCACCTACATGGGCGCACGTCTGCCGTCCGGTCCGGTCAAGTTCGTCCTGGGCGGCTCCGGCCACATCGCCGGCATCGTCAATCCGCCGGCCGCCAACAAGTACGGCTACTGGACCAACGATGCGACCGACAGCAACCTGCCGGAAAGCCCGGATGACTTCCTGGCCGGTGCCACCCAGAACCCGGGTTCCTGGTGGACGCATTGGCATCAGTGGGTGACCAGCCTGCCGGGTGGTTCGGCCAAGGTACCGGCACGCGATCCGGCCAAGGGCAAGCTGAAGGCGCTCGAGCCGGCACCGGGCAGCTACGTCAAGTTCCGCCTGGATGCCCAGAAAAAGGCAGCCTGAGCGGTACCAGCCTGAACAGGCTGACTGACAGGGGCGACCTTCGGGTCGCCCTTTTTCGTGAACTTTTGCCGGTAGTGAGGTCAAACAGCATGTCACCAGAAGGAGGTGCATCATGCTGATGAGCGAGTATCCGGTCGTCTCCGTCCATATCCCGCCCGCCTTGCAGGCGAGTACCGGGGGCCATGAAGCGGTGATGGCCAGCGGCGAAACCGTGGGCGAGGTCCTCTGTGCGGTGGGGCACACTTATCCCGCCTTTGCCCGCCAGGTGTTGTGCGGCGATGGCCGCCTGGCGGACGGCTTGTGTGTCTATCTGGGGGGCTTGCCGCTCGGCAGCGGATTGCCGACGCCCGTAGAGGCGGATACGGTGATCAGCCTGGTCGCGACGGGCGAGGTGGTGTGCGCCGTGCCCGGTACCGAGGCCGCCAGGCGAACGGCCGCAGCGCCGGCTGCGGCGATCTCGATTGGCGACTGAGTTGTCTGTCCGGCGTTGCGCGTCTTAATGCCGGGCGAAGGGCAAATTGGGCAGTTTGGGCCAGTCGACCGCATCCAGCATATTTTTGACCAGCAGGCCGAGTTCGGTATCGCCGGTGATTTCCAGTTCACGCTTGAAAAAGAGCGTGTCCGGGTCTTCCTGGCGCGTCAGCAACTGCAGGTAGGCCGAGAGATTGGCCGTGAAGCAGAGATCCGCTTCGCGCGTCGCTGAAAAGACCGGCCGGAAGAGGCCGTCACGATAGGTGTAGGTGGCTTCACCACCGGTATCGAGGACGCGCACGTGGAAGAGTTTGTCTTCCAGGGCCAGCAGATCATCTGCCGGCAGCAGTTTCATCTTCAGGGCGGCATTCAGGCCGCCGACCAGGACCAGGCTGTGCGGCCATTGCGGCAGACGGCGCCCAATGGCGCTGACGAAATCCGGCAGGCGGAAGGTCGGGATGGTGAAGGCGTTCATGCATGGACTCCCAGTTGATTCAAGGCGGCAGTGTGGTGCTGCCGGATGCCGGCATCGCCAAACCAGTAGCCATCAACGTGGCCGCAGCTGGCCCAGGCGGGATCGCCGGCCACGGCTTCGCCGCGGCGCGCGGCATCGAAGGCGGCGATGATGTCGGCCATATGCTGCTGCTGCGGACTCAGGCGCAGGGCATCGATGCCCATGGCCAGCAGGTCGGGTACTTCATGCAGCAGGTTGTAGTGCTGCGCCGACATGGTCTGGATGCCGTTGATGCACAGGAAATCCTGACCTTCGCGGGTCTTCAGCGTGAGGCCTTCGGCGTGATCGAGGCATTTGAACTGGCAGTCGTCCTTGTTCAACTCGTAGTGACGGGCCGTGAAGCAGCGTGCGGAGAAGGCCAGCGGGAGCTTGCCGTAGGCAAAGACTTCGGTCTCGACGCCGGCGGGACGACTGGCGTGCAGGGTCTGAACCAAGGTGCGGGTGGCTTCGAGCGGCGGTACCCAACGCTTCATGCCGTAGCGGGCAAAGGTGGCCAGCGTCGCTTCGTTGTATATGTTGAGGTGCGGGCCGGCGACGAATTCGCGGCCTTGAACGAGGTTGACCGCACCCAGGTCGTTGGCTTCGAGCCGGCAGCCAGCATCGTCGATCAGACGGCGCAGGGCTTTCAGATCACTTTCCGATTCGAGCAGGGCCTGGGCGGAGACGACCACTTCCTTGCCGGCATCGGTGAGGTCGCGGGCCAGACCAACCCAGTCGGCGACGCGCAGTTGCTGGCGGCGGGAGCAGACCACTTCGCCGACGTAGATGCGGTCGATGGCCGGGTTCTGTGCCATCTCGGCATAGAACTCGAGGACTTCGGCCTTGGGCCAGAAGAAAAGCAGGGGACCGAGCGCGAGTTTCATCTCATCTCCACGGGCGGTTGTAGGCGCCAAGGGTGGCCTGGCTGCCTTCGGAGACCTTGGCCAGTTCTGCCTGCCAGGCCGGTTTGACGTGGAAGCGTTCGCTGCCGTCCTTGAGTGCGTCGAGGGCAGCACGCAGGGTACGTGTAACCTGGGCAACGTAGGCGGGGCTGCGCTGGCGGCCTTCGACCTTGATGGCGCGCACGCCGATGTCGAGGATATTCGGCAGGAGCTCAAGGACGTTCAGGCTGGTCGGCTCTTCCAGGGCGTAATAGGTTTCGCCCTGTACATCGAAGCGCCCCTTGCACAGGGTCGGGTAACCGGCAGGTTCATCGTCGCCAAAGCGGTCGATCAGGATGCCGTTCAGGCGGGTGTCCATGCGGCCGGGCTGTTTGTCCCACTTCACATACTTGGCCGGTGAGCAGGCGCCGACGGTATTCGGCGATTCGCCGCAGGCATAGGAGGACAGCCAGCAGCGCCCCTCGTTCATGACGCAGAGGCTGCCAAAACCGAAGACTTCGATCTCGACGCTGGTGTGCTTGATGACATGCTCGACCTGCGCCAGGGTCAGCACGCGCGGCAGCACGGCGCGGCGGATGCCGAATTCGCGCTGGCAGAAGTTGATTGCCTCGTAGCTGGTGGCCGAGCCTTGCACGGAGAGGTGCAGGCGTTGCTGCGGATGCTTCTGGCGGGCGTAATCGAGCAGGCCGATATCGGCCAGGATGATCGCATCGACGCCGAGATCGACGGCGGCGTCGACCGAGCGCTGCCAGTCGGCGGCGCGTCCGGCCTGCGGAAAGGTGTTGATGGCGATGAGCACTTCGCGGCCTTTGCCGTGGGCGTAGCGAATGCCTTCGGCCATGGCCTTGGCGTCGAAATTGAGACCGGCGAAGTTACGCGCGTTGGTGTCGTTCTTGAAACCGAGATAAACGGCATCGGCGCCGTGGTCGACCGCCGCCTTGAGCGCGGGGAGGCTGCCTGCCGGGCAGATCAGATCGGGGAGGGCTCGCATGGATGGCTCATCCGGAAAAACCAAGCCGGAGAGTATAGCCAGCCCCTCAAACAGGCCATTGATCCTTGTCAAAGGCCGGGAGGGCGCTTAACGAATGACGAAAGTGGGTTTGTAGCCGAGTGCGTTGCGAATCCGGTCGGCGATCTTTTCTGCGTCCGGGCGGGAGGCGTAAGGCCCCAGTTGCAGACGGTGGATGCCGCCTGCGGACTGAATGCGCATGGGTTCGCTCAGCCAGTCCAGTTCGCGGCTCAGGTGGTTGCGCAGATTTTCCGCATTGTCGGCGTTGCCGAATGCGCCCAATTGCAGATAGACGCCTTTGGGCAGCACGGTTTCGCTGGTCGAGCCGGACAACAGGGTTTGCACCGGGGCTTCTTCGCGTGCCAGGCGCTGGGCCAGCGCCACGCCATTTTCCCGTTCGACCGGCTTGGTAACCTGGGCATAGGTGGTCCCGGCCGGTTCGCCGGGCAGAATCGCTTCGACTTCGACCATGCCGCTGCCGCCATCGATCAGCCCGAGCTTGTAGGCGGCCGTGTAGGACAGGTCGATGACCCGGTCGGCATGGAAGGGGCCGCGGTCGGTGACGCGTACGATGACCGACTTGCCGGACTGCACCTGCGTGACACGGACGTAGGAGGGCAGGGCCAGGGTCGGATGGGCGGCCGTCATGGCGAACATGTCGTAGGGTTCGCCGATCGAGGTCTTCTGGCCGTGGAATTTCTTGCCGTACCAACTGGCGATGCCGCGTGCCTTGTAGGGCTTGAGGCTGGTGTTCGGGACGTACTCCTTGCCGAGCACCACATAGGGCCGGGTGGCCGGCTTGTGCAGCGGCTCCCATTTCGGTTCGGCATCCGGCACGTCGTCCAGCCCGTCGGGAATCTCCTCACCCGGGCCATCATCCTTGTAAAAGCCCCCGCCCCGCTTGAGCACGACGCCCGGCTTGCGGGTCGGTGTTTTGGAAACGGGCCCTTTTTTGGGGTCGACCGTCGGGGTGCTGCTTTCCCGGACCGGTTCATGCGTCGTGCCGCACGCGGCGAGGAGCAGGGCGAGCAGGCCGGAGAGGAAGCTGTATTTCATTTCTTGACCAGCATCCGATGGGTATGGATGGACATCAGCATGCCAATCCCGAGGAAGAGCGTGACCAGCGCGGTACCGCCGTAGCTCATGAAGGGCAGGGGGACGCCGACCACCGGCAGAATGCCGCTCACCATGCCCATGTTGATGAAGGCATAGGTGAAGAAGCCGAGCGTGATGGCGCCCGCCAAGAGGCGCGAGAACAGGGTCGAGGCGGCGGAGGCGATCATCAGGCCACGCCCGATGAGCAGCGTGTACAGCACGACGAGCAGGGTGTTGCCGAGCAGCCCCCATTCCTCCGAATACACGGCGAAGATGAAGTCGGTGTGCTTCTCGGGAATGAACTCAAGGTGGGTCTGGGTACCGTTGAGATAGCCCTTGCCGACCGCGCCGCCGGAGCCGATCGCGATGGTGGCCTGGATGATGTGATAGCCGGAGCCCAGCGGGTCGGTGGTGGGATCGAGCAGGGTCAGGATGCGCTTCTTCTGGTAATCGTGCAGCATGGTCCAGAGGAAGGGCGCAGCGGAGACGCCCGCCGCAATCATCCCGATGATGACTTTCCAGGGCAGGCCGGCAAAGAAGATCACGAAGAAACCGGCACCGCCGATCAGGAGTGCAGTGCCCAGGTCGGGCTGCTTGGCCACGAGGCCGAAGGGGACCAGGAGCAGCAGGGCTGCAATCGCGTAATGCTTGGCCCGCAACGTGGCCTCGTATTTCTGGAAATACCAGGCCAGCATCAGCGGCATGGCGATTTTCATGATCTCGGAGGGCTGAATGCGGGTGAAGCCGATGGAGAGCCAGCGCCGCGCCCCATTGACCTTCACCCCGAAGAGAAAGACCGCCACCAGCAGCACCAGGCCCAAGACATACAGCGGGATGGCGAAATTCATCAATTTTTGTGGCGGAATGCGGGAAACAAGCCACATGATGAGCAGGGCGACCCCCATATTGCTGGCTTGGGAGAGCATGCGGTGGGTACTGTCGATGGTGGCCGAATTCACCGTGAGCAGGCCCAGGCCCATGATGGCCAGGGTGATGAGGAGCAGGGGGAAATCGATGTGCGCAATGGCGTTTTGCCAGCCACGGCGAACGGTGGCAACGTAATCGATCATTCTCCGTCGTCCTCCACGGCGGCATCATCCTCGTTGGCAGCGCCCTTCGGCAATTTGCCGAGCAAGTAATAGTCGAGCACCATCCGCGCAATCGGGGCGGCGGACTGAGCCCCGAAACCGCCATTTTCCACCAGCACGGCCAGTGCGATCTTGGGCTTGTCCATCGGGGCGTAGGCGATATAGAGCGCGTGATCGCGCAGGTTTTTCTTGATCGCGGATTCCTTGTATTGGCTGCCCTTGAGCGAGAAGACCTGAGCTGTCCCGGTCTTGCCGCCCACGGTGTACTCGGCGCCGGCAAAGGCGCGGGCGCCCGTCCCTTCCTTATTCACGCCGATCATCGCGCGGTGGATGACCTCGAGATTTTTCTGTTTCCAGCCCAGATCGCGCAGCGGTTGAGGTTCGACCGGACGTTTTTCACCCGAGCGGGTATCCACGATATTGCGTACGAGGTGCGGGCGGAACATCACCCCGTTATTGGCCAGCGTGGCCGTGGCCGAGGCAAGCTGAATCGGGGTGTAGGCGTTGTAACCCTGTCCGATCCCGATGGAGATGGTTTCGCCGGCATACCATTTTTGCTGTTCAGGCCGCTTGAAACGCTGCTTCTTCCATTCGGGCGAGGGCAGGACACCCCGGGATTCCCCCGAATCATCCTTGCCGAGATCGATGCCGGTCTTGCTGCCGAAGCCGATGCTGCCCATGAATTTGGAAATCATGTCGATCCCCATGTCGTTGGCCAGCATGTAGTAGTAGGTATCGCAGGAATGGACGATGGATTTGTACATATCCACCATGCCATGCCCGCCCTTCTTGTCATCGCGGAACTGATGGTTGCCGAAGTTGAAGTAGCCCGGATCGGCGATGGCCTGGCCGGGCGTACGCTTGCCGAGTTCAAGTGCGCCGAGGGCCATGAAGGGTTTGAAGGTGGAGCCGGGCGGATAGGCGCCGTTGATCGTGCGGTTGATCATCGGCTTGTCCGGATGTTCGTTCAGCTCTTTCCAGTTGTCCGGCGTGATGCCGTCTACAAACAGGTTGGGATCGTAGGTGGGCGTGGACACCAGTGCGAGGATACCGCCGGTTTCCGGTTCGATTGCCACCAGGGCGCCCTTGCGGTCGCCAAAGGCCTTTTCGGTGATTTCCTGGAGTTTGGCATCCAGTGTCAGTTGCAGGTTGTTGCCGGATACCGGCGGAATGCGCTTGAGGCTGCGCAGCGCCCGACCACCCGCATCGATTTCGACCTGTTCGTAGCCGGTGATGCCGTGGAGTTCGAATTCGTAATGCTGTTCGAGGCCGGTTTTGCCAATGTGATCGGTGCCCTTGTAGTTGGCAGTTTTCTCGGCATCCTCGATCCATTTGAGGTCGCGGTCCGTGATGCGGCCGATATAGCCGATGGCGTGGGAGGCCACGTGGCCGAGCGGGTACTGGCGGAACAGACGCGCTTTCACCTCAACGCCCGGAAAGCGGTAGCGCTGGGCGGCAAAGCGGGCGACTTCCTCATCGCTGAGACGAGTGCGGATCGGAATCGACTCGAAGTTCTTGGCCTCGTCGAGCAGGCGCTTGAAGCGTTTGCGATCCTTCGGCAGGATTTCGATGACCTCGCTCAGGGCGCTGATCGTCTCATCGAGATTGCCGGCCTGGGAGGGCGTGATTTCCAGCGTGAAGGCGGAGTAGTTACGGGCCAGCACCACGCCGTTGCGATCCGTGATGACCCCCCGGTTCGGTACGATGGGGATCAGTGCAATGCGGTTGTCTTCGGCGCGGGTCCGGTAAAAATCGTGCTGGATGACCTGCAGCCAGATAAAGCGGCCCAGCAGCACCGCGAAGCAGAGGAGCACGAAAACGGCGGCGAAGCCGAGCCGGAATCGGAAACGGTCGGTATCGGCTTCGGGATTGTGAAAACTGCTCACGTCGTTGCCCTGGCGTTAAATCGGTCGGTCAGGATCCTGCTCGACCGGCTGGTACTGCGGCAGGAGCAGAATGAACGTGGCGGGAATCCAGAGCAGGGCGGCGATGAACGGGCCGATGAAATAACTCCAGCCCGGGAAATCGGAGCCGACTGCCATACGCATCAGGGCCTGAATCACCTGGGTGCCCAGCAGCAGCGGCAGGACCTGCAAGGCCTGCTGTGCCAGCGGGAACCAGAGCAGCCGCCGGGACAATGAGGTGGAGGCGTAGGCAAGCAGCACATAAGCGAAGCCATGCTGACCCAGTACCGCGCCATCGGCCACGTCCATCAGGATGCCCAGAATGAAGGCCCAACCCATGCCGACGCGGCGGAATTCACGCACGCTCCAGAAACAGAGCACGAGGGCGACCCAGTCCGGCATGCCGGGCCAATGTGAGGTCGGCAGGAAATTGACGAGGGCGGCGGCCAGCAGGCTGAAGAAAATGAACCAGGGCCGGACTGGCAGCAGGATGCGCGAAGAGGAAAAAGTCGGTTGCATCAGTTTCCTTTGACGGCGCGTTTTTTCTTGATACGTTGGTTGCCGTCGGCACCGCCGCGGCTACCGGACTCCGGCGGACGCTCGGGCAAGGGCGGCCGGGCGTCGAGCACCATGACCTCGCCGAAGTTTTCGACGCCCGCGACCGGCGCACAGAAAATCCGGGCGAAGGAGTAGGCGCTGTCGCGCTCGATGTTGATTACCTTGGCGACCGGGAAGCCGGGCAGATACACGCCATCCAGCCCGGAGGTCACAAGCAGGTCGCCGACCTCGACATCGGCGTTGGCCGGCATGTAGCGCAGTTCCAGCTGGCCGTTGCCCAGGCCGAACACCACGGAGCGTTGACCGTTACGGACGATCTGGACCGGAACGGCCTGGTCCTTGTCGGTGATCAGCGTGATTTCCGAAGAAAACGGGAAGACGCGGGTCACCTGGCCGACCACGCCCGATTCGTCGATGGCCGGCTGGCCGGCAACGATGTTGGCCTGCTGTCCCTTGTCGACAATGACCTTGCGCGAGAAGGGATCGCGGGCCGTGTAGAGAATCTGGGCAACCTGGCCTTTGGCCTTTTCGCGTTCCTTCACGGACAGCAGTTTGCGCAGACGCTCGTTCTCGGCTTCCAACTGGGCCAGGCGCTGCAGATCGGGCGCCGTGGTCAGCTTGGCATGGCGCAGCTCGTCGTTCTCCTTGGAGAGGCTGCGCATGCCTTCAAGGTACTGGTCCGCGTAGTCGACCAGGCTGCCCGGTGTCTGGGCGATGCGCTGTACCGGATCGACGAACAGGGCGACGCTCTGGCGCAACAATTCCAGACTCTGGAAGCGCAGGTCGACGACAAAAATCGCCAGCGAGAGGGCGATGTAGAAAGTCAGAAGGGCCAGCGGTGCTGGCCCTCGCTTGAAGAACGGTGGGGGTGCGTGATCGATGCCGGGCATCGCTCAACTCCGTTTCGATGCGGTCGACGCTTAATCCGAGGCGAAAATGCTGCCCAGCTTGTCCATCTTGTCCAGTGCCATGCCGCAGCCACGGGCCACGCAGGTCAGCGGCTCGTCGGCAACGATCACCGGCAGGCCGGTTTCTTCCATGAGCAGGCGGTCGAGGTCGCGCAACAGGGCACCACCACCGGTCAGGACCATGCCCTTTTCGGCGATGTCGGCACCGAGTTCCGGCGGGGTCTTTTCTAGCGCGGACTTCACGGCGGACACGATCTGGTTCAGCGGATCGGTCAGGGCTTCCAGGATTTCGTTGGAGGAAATCGTGAACTTGCGCGGGATGCCTTCGGCCTTGTTGATGCCGGAAACTTCCATCTCCTTGACTTCGGCGCCCGGGAAGGCAGAACCGATGGTCTTCTTGATGTTTTCCGCCGTGTTCTCACCAATCATCATGCCGTAGTTGCGGCTGATGTAATTGATGATGGCTTCGTCCAGCTTGTCGCCGCCGACGCGCACGGAGCCGGCATAGACCATGCCGCCGAGCGAGATGACGCCAACTTCGGTCGTGCCGCCGCCGATATCGACGACCATGGAGCCGGTTGCTTCGGCGACCGGCAGGCCGGCACCGATCGCAGCAGCCATCGGTTCCTCGATCAGGTACACCTGGCTGGCGCCGGCACCGAGTGCGGATTCGCGGATGGCGCGGCGTTCGACCTGGGTCGAGCCGGACGGAACGCAGATGATGATGCGCGGGCTCGGGCTGAACAGCTTCGAGTCATGCACCTTCTTGATGAACTGCTTGAGCATCTGCTCGGTGACGGTGAAGTCGGCGATCACGCCGTCCTTCATCGGGCGGATGACGGTAATCGTGCCGGGTGCCTTGCCAAGCATCTCCTTGGCTTCCTTACCGACGGCCTGAATGGTTTTTTTGGCGTTGGGGCCGCCTTCGACGCGAATGGCGACGACGGACGGCTCGTCGAGGACGATGCCCTGGGAGCGTGCATAGATCAGCGTGTTGGCCGTACCAAGGTCAATGGCGAGATCGTTCGAAAAATATTTGCTGAGGAAGCCGAACATCAGTGTGTGTCTCCGCGTTGGGGGTGCGGTAGGGAAAACTTTTATGATACCTTATAACGCTTTCCATTTTAAGACTTTGTGCACCGCAATAAAAGTCTTTACAAAGCCTTCAGAGACCATGTCGCTCACGTTAGAACAGGTACAGCGCATTGCCCATCTTGCGCGCATCGAGGTCAGCGAAGCCGAGGCCCGCACGACCCAGTCCCACCTGAACGGTATTTTCCAGCTGATCGAGCAGATGCAGGCGGTCGACACGACCGGCATCGAGCCGATGGCCCACGCTCAGGACCTTTCCCAGCGACTGCGTGAAGACGCGGTCAGCGAGACCGATCGCCGGGCCGCCTATCAGGCGGTTGCACCGGAAACCGAAGCCGGTCTGTTCCTCGTTCCGAAGGTGATCGAATGATTGAAAAAAGCCTGAAGGAGCTTGGTCAGTCGCTGGCCAGCAAGGAAATTTCAGCGGTCGAACTGGCTACCCTGTATCTGGATCGCATCGAGCGCCTGAACCCGGAAATCAATGCTTTTGTCACGGTCGACCGTCAGAAGACCCTGGCCATGGCCGCCGAGGCGGATGCCCGTCTGGCAGCCGGTACGGCCGGCCCGCTGACCGGGATTCCGGTTGCTCAGAAGGACATCTTCTGCGCCGAAGGCTGGCGTACGACCTGTGGCTCCAAGATGCTGGCCGATTTCGTTGCGCCCTACGATGCGACGGTGATCGACAAGCTGCATCGTCAGGCCGGCATGGTCTCGCTCGGCAAGACCAACATGGATGAATTCGCGATGGGTTCGTCCAACGAAAATTCCTACTTCGGTGCGGTGAAGAATCCGTGGGATACCTCCCGCGTGCCGGGCGGCTCTTCGGGCGGCTCGGCCGCCGCCGTCGCTGCGCGCATGGCGCCGATCGCCACGGGAACGGATACCGGCGGCTCGATTCGCCAGCCGGCCGGCCTGTGCAACCTGACCGGCCTGAAGCCGACCTACGGTGTGGTGTCGCGCTACGGCATGATCGCTTATGCCTCGTCGCTCGACCAGGGCGGCCCGATGGGTGTCTCCGCCGAGGATTGCGCGCTGCTGCTCAATGCAATGGCCGGTTTCGACGAGCGTGATTCGACCTCGCTCGATCGTCCGCGCGAAGATTACGCCCGCGACCTTGACCTGCCGCTGGCCGGCCTGAAAATCGGCCTGCCCAAGGAGTTCTTCGGTGAGGGCTGCGATGCCAAGGTGATGGCTGCCGTGCAGGCGGCCATCGACGAATACCGCAAGCTGGGCGCGACCACGGTCGAGATTTCCCTGCCCAACACGCATCTGGCCATCCCCGCCTACTACGTGATCGCCCCGGCGGAAGCCAGTTCCAACCTGTCGCGCTACGACGGTGTGCGTTACGGCTATCGGGCGCCGGAATACGGCAACCTCGACGACATGTACATGAAGACCCGTGCCCAGGGCTTCGGCGAGGAAGTGAAGCGCCGCATCCTGATCGGCGCCTATGTCCTGTCGCATGGTTATTACGATGCCTACTACCTGCAGGCACAGCGTATCCGCCGCCTGATCGCCAACGACTTCGTCGAGGCCTTCAAGCAGTGCGACGTGATCCTCGGCCCGACCTCGCCGACCACGGCCTTCCGCATCAGTGAAAAGTCGGCCGATCCGGTTCAGATGTACTTGTCGGACATCTACACCATTTCCCTCAACCTGGCCGGTTTGCCGGGGATGTCGGTGCCGTGCGGTTTTGCCGACGGCTTGCCGGTCGGTTTGCAGCTGATCGGCAATTACTTCGGCGAAGCCCGCCTGCTGAATGTGGCGCACCGCTACCAGCAAGTCACCGGCTGGCATCGCCAGTTGCCGGCAGGGATCGCCTGATGTTTCGGCGCGCGCTGACGCTGCTGCCTGTCGTTTTCCTGGCCGCCTGTGCCCAGGTCGACACGCAGCCGGCGTCGGATGCGCCGGAAATCGCTGCCGAAACGCCGTCGACCGTCGAGGAGTCCCCCAAGTTTAAAAACTCGACCCTCAAATATCTGGCGGGCCGCAATCTGAAGCCGCAGCCGACACGTCCTCTGAACGTCAAATCCAAGTGCTCCAGTCGTGATGCCATCGGGACGCAGACGCGCCTTGATCTGCTGGTCAAGGAAGCGGTGGTCAAGAACTTCGATGCGCAGGTGACGATGAAGGGGCACGGTACCTGCCGCTTTAACCTGAACCAGTTCGATCAGGCCGAGAAGCTGCCGCAGGCCCTGTTGCGCCACAAGACCGAGAAGGACTGCACGGTGCGCATGTGGGAGCAGGGCAGTACCGTGACGGTCGCCTTCAACAACTGCCAGAAGTCCTGCGATGGTCAGGCTTTCGATTATCTTTGGCCCGTCGTCGTCGATGCACGCAGCGGGCGCTGTCATTAAACGGATGAAACCATGAGTCAATGGGAAGTTGTCATCGGGATTGAAACGCACGCCCAGCTTGCGACCGTTTCCAAGATTTTTTCCGGCGCTTCGACCGCCTTCGGCGCCGAAGCCAATACCCAGGCCTGCGCGGTGGATCTCGCCTTGCCGGGCGTCCTGCCGGTGCTCAACAAGAAGGCCGTCGAATGCGCCATCCGCTTCGGTCTGGCCATCGGGGCCCATGTCGCGCCGAAGTCGATCTTCGCGCGCAAGAATTACTTCTACCCGGATCTGCCCAAGGGCTACCAGATCAGCCAGTTCGAGCTGCCGGTGGTGCAGGGCGGCACGATCACGGTACAGGTCGGGAGTGGCGAGAAGGCCTACGAAAAGACCATCAACCTGACCCGCGCCCACCTCGAAGAGGACGCCGGCAAATCCCTGCACGAAGATTTTCACGGTAAATCCGGGATCGATCTCAACCGTGCCGGCACGCCGCTGCTCGAGATCGTGACCGAGCCGGACATGCGTTCCTCCGATGAGGCCGTGGCCTACGCCAAGGCCCTGCACGCCCTCGTGCAGTGGATCGGCATCTGCGACGGCAACATGCAGGAAGGCTCCTTCCGTTGCGACGCCAACGTGTCCGTGCGTCGTCCGGGGGCACCCTTCGGTACCCGCCGCGAGATCAAGAACCTCAACTCCTTCCGTTTCCTGAAGGAAGCCATCGACTACGAAGTCCAGTGGCAGATCAACGAAATCGAGGAAGGCCGTTCTATCCAGCAGGCCACCGTGCTGTTCGATCCGGACACCGGCGAGACGCGCACCATGCGGACCAAGGAAGATGCGCACGATTACCGCTACTTCCCGGATCCCGACCTGCTCCCGCTGGTCATCGGCGCCGACTGGATCGCCCGCGTGCAGGGCGAGTTGCCGGAACTGCCGGGCCAGAAGCGCGAACGTTTCATGCGCGATCTGGGCCTCTCCGCCTACGATGCCAACACCCTGACGGCGAGCCAGGAAATGGCCGATTTTTACGAGTCGACCGTCGCCGTGGCCGGCGCGGCCAACGCCAAGCCTTGCGCCAACTGGGTCATGGTCGATCTGGCGGCGCGCCTCAACAAGGATGGCAAGGAACTGGCCGAATCGCCGGTCTCCGCACAGCAGTTGGGCGGCCTGATCCAGCGGATTGCCGATAACACCATCTCGAACAACATCGCCAAGAAGGTCTTCGAGGCATTGTGGAACGGCGAAGGTGCCTCGGCAGATGAAGTGATCGAGAAGCAGGGGCTGAAGCAGATCACCGATACCGGTGCCATCGAAAAACTGGTCGATGAGGTGCTTGCCGCCAATCCGGGCAACGTGGCGGAATTCAAGGCCGGCAAGGAAAAGGCGTTCAACGCCCTGGTCGGTCAGGTGATGAAGGCCGCCAAGGGGAAAGCCAACCCACAGCAGGTCAATGACCTGCTGAAGCAGAAACTGGCCGGCTAATACAAAAAAGGCGTCCTGCGGGGCGCCTTTTTAACGTGGGCTGTTGCCGTTCGGCGAGCGGCGATTGGCCGGGTTGCTGACCAGTTCCAGAAAACGCTTGCGGTCGGTGTCGTACTTGATCTTGATCTGCTCAAGCTCGCGTTGCTTGACGTCGATCAGTTCGCTTTCGACCTTCACCTCGTGGTTGACCGCCCGCAAGGCCTTGTCGAGGTCGGCCGGCAAGGTCTTTTTCTTGTAGAACTCGGCTTCGGCCATCAGCTTCTGCTGTTGTTTGCGGGCAGCTGCAATCCGTGACTGGGCAGCCTGCAAGGTAAAACGGACGTCGTCCTCTGCCTTTTTCTGGGAGAGCTCGATGTCGGCCAGCGTGGCGTAGGTGTCGAGCAGGGCCTGGTCCTTGCGACGTTGTTCCCGCTTGTGCTCGTCTGCCTGCTTTTGCAGGGTTTCCTCGCGGGCCCGCTCGATCTTCTGTTCCGCAGTCAGCGGCGCAGCCACTTCCTTGACCACATTGCCGGCGCTGTCGAGGACGCGGTAAGCACGCCCCCGGCAGGCATCGGGCAGCGTGTCGGCGCAGATGCGCCGGCCACTCGTGGCCTCCTGGCAGCAATAGGACTCCCCGCCCGCCTGAGCACCCAGTGCAAGCAGCAGCAACAGGAGGGGGGAAAGCCGGCGATCAGGCATCGACGCCGTACTGCTCGCGATAACGACCGACGGCGTCGCGATGCGCAGCCAGGGTCTCGTTGTTGGCCAGGAAGGTCATCAGATCCTTGAGACCGGCCACAGCAATGACCGGAATACCGTAATCGCGCTGTACTTCCTGGACGGCGGACAACTCACCCTGGCCGCGTTCCTGGCGGTCGAGGGCAATCAGGACGCCGGCCGGCGTGGCGCCCGCGGCACGGATCAGTTCAACGGATTCGCGCACGGACGTACCGGCCGAGATGACGTCATCGACAATCAGGACACGGCCGGTCAGCGGGGCGCCAACGATATTGCCGCCTTCGCCATGGTCTTTTGCTTCCTTGCGGTTGAAGGCAAACGGGTAGTTCTTGCCGTCACGGGCCAGGGCGATGGAGATGGCTGCCACCAGCGGAATGCCCTTATAGGCCGGGCCAAACAGCATGTCGAAGCCGAGACCGCTGGTCTGGGCAGCTTTCGCGTAGAATTCGGCGAGCCGACCCAGCGAATTGCCGTCGTTGAACAAGCCGGCGTTGAAGAAATAGGGCGACAGGCGGCCTGCCTTGGTTTTGAATTCGCCGAAGCGGAGCACGTTGCAGCCGACGGCAAATTCGATGAAGTCCTGACGAAAATCCATGTTCAATCCAAGTATCGCGGTCGATTAAAGACCACACAGGCTCAAATGTTACGCATCATCTCCCTGAATCTCAATGGTATTCGTTCCGCATGGAACAAGAATGTGGCCCCCTGGCTGGCTGCACAGTCCGCTGACGTGGTGTGTTTTCAGGAATTGAAGGCGCAACTGCCTGACCTTTCCGAGGCCATGCTCAAGCCAGAAGGCATGCATGCCTTCTACCACTGTGCTGAAAAGAAGGGCTACAGCGGCGTGGGGATCTGGAGTCGCGCAGAACCGGATCGCGTCATCGAGGGCTTTGATGGCGGCGAGTTTGATGCCGAGGGGCGTTATCTCCGGGCAGATTTTGGCGATCTCTCCGTGATCAGCTTGTATCTGCCCTCCGGATCGTCCTCACCGGAGCGCCAGGAAGCAAAGTTCCGTTTCCTGGATGTCTTCCTGCCGCACATGGCGGCCTTGCGCGCGGAAGGCAGGGAGATCGTGCTCTGCGGCGACTGGAATATCGCACACCAGAACATCGATCTGAAGAACTGGAAAGGAAACCAGAAAAACTCCGGTTTCCTGCCTGAGGAGCGGGCCTGGCTGTCGCGCCTCTTTGACGAGCAGGGTTGGGTCGATGTCTATCGCGCGCTGTATCCGACAGCAGGCGAGGAAGCCTATACCTGGTGGAGCAACCGGGGGCAGGCCTGGGCCAAGAATGTGGGGTGGCGCATCGACTACCAGATTGCCACGCCCGGGATCGCCGCGACGGCCCAGGCCGCTTCGGTCTACAAAGATGCGCGTTTTTCCGACCATGCGCCGCTGATCATCGACTACGCCCGTTAAGCAGTGCATCCCGTATGAATTGATTTCGGGTCGCCCTCGGGATACCCTTTCACCATTACCGTCCACAACTCACTCATGAAGAGGTTGAATATGTCCGAACAACTGTCCGTCGCCAACAAGGAAAAACTGGTCTCCGATCTGAAGGTGGTCGTTGCTGACGCCGAGGAAATCCTGCGTGCGACCGCCGGTGCCGCCGGTGACAAGGTCGGTGAGCTGCGCGAACGCATTACCATCCGTCTGCGCGATGCCAAGGAGCGTCTGCAGGATGCCGAAGCCGCGCTGCTCGACAAGACCAAGGCGGCCGCCCGTGCCACCGATGATTTCGTGCACGAGCAGCCGTGGAAGGCTGTGGGTGTCGCTGCCGCCCTGGGCCTGGCGCTGGGCGTGCTGATCGGTCGCCGTTAAGCGATGGCAGACATGCCGGGAAGCGATGCAGCGCCACGCGGGCTGTTCGCTTCCCTGAAGCAGACGATCGCGACCCTGGTCGCGATCGGCAAGACGCGGGCGGAGCTCCTGATCACCGAGATCGAGGAGGAGAAGCTGCGTCTGATGTCGCTCTGGTCGAAAGCGATCGGCGCGGCATTCATGCTGGCGATCGGCGTGGTCCTGCTCGTCTTCTGGCTGGCGCTCGCTTTCTGGGAACAGCGCGTTCTGGTATTCGGCCTGGCTTCTCTGCTCTTCATTGGCGGTGGCCTTTGGCTGGTGGCCTCGTTGAAAGCGCAGGCGCGTCGTCCGAGCAAGCTCTTTCATGCCAGCCTGGCTGAGTTGGAGCAGGATATTGCCGAACTTCGGCGTCAGGCCGGGAAGGCCGAATGAACAACGCTCGAGCGCTGGAACTGGCGCGTCGCCATGGCGAACTGAAGGCGCGTATCGATCAGCAGCGCCGCACGTTGGCCGCCCAGACGCAGCCTGTTGCACAGGCCTTGGCGCGCGGTGATGCCGCCCTGCGTGGTGTAGACTGGTTGAAGCACCATCCCGCTGCGATTGGCGCTGCCGTCGCAGCGGCGGTGGTGCTCAAACCCAAACGTGCCTGGACCTGGGGCCGCCGCGCTTTTGTCGTCTGGCGTGGCTGGCAGTCGTTGAAAAATCGACTCTCTCCATCAGGTTGACCGTCGTGGCTGAAACGAACCGTTTGAGCCTGCCGGCTTGGTGGCAGCAACTGCTGTCCTCGCAACGCCGTGAAGTCCAGCGTGTCCTGAGCGAGATTCTCTCAACCCGGGGCATGCTGCCCCTGCTCATGAAGGCACGCAACGGCGGACAGTGGACGCCTGAAGAAAAGGCGCTGCTGCTCGCGCACCTGCGGCGCATGGCGCATCTATCTCCTTACCTGATTGCATTGCTCTTGCCGGGCTCGGTCCTGATTCTGCCGATGTACGCCTGGTGGCTGGATCGCCGTCGTAACCGCCGGGCTGACTAGCCCGGTGCGGCCCCGCGTGCGCGGGCACTCAGGATTGTTTGGTATCGTCGGCGTGCCAGGGTGCAACCTTGAGCAGCAGGAGCATGCCCGGAATGCCCAGTATCGCGCAGAGCCAGAAGAAATTGAGCCAACCCATCGATTCCACCAGCCAGCCGGCTGAGGCGTTGATGAAGGTGCGCGGGACGGCGGCCAGGCTGGTGAATAGGGCCATCTGCGTTGCCGTGTAGGCGGGGTGCGTGGCGCGGGCGATAAAGGCGACGAAGGCCGCCGTGCCGAGTCCGACCCCCAACGCTTCCAGCCCGATCACGAAGGCCAGGGCCAGACGGGCCGCGGTGTCGATGAGATCGAAGTGACCCTGCGCCGCCAGCCAGGCAAAACCAAAAATCGATACCAGCTGGACGACACCGAACAGCCAGAGCGCCCGGTTAATGCCGAGCTTGACCATCCACAAGCCGCCCAGCAGGGCGCCGACAACGGCGGGCCAGAGGCCGGCATGTTTGGCGATCAGGCCGATATCGGTCTTGGTGAACCCCATGTCGAGGTAGAACGGGGTAGCCAGTGCCGTGCACAGGCTGTCCCCGAGCTTGTACAGGAAAATGAAGGCCAAGACCGTGGTTGCGCCCCGCCAGCCCTGACGGCCGATGAACTCCTGAAAGGGTTCGGTGACGGCCTGCCGCAGGGTTTTCGGCATGCCTTTGACGCTGGGTTCCTGAACGCGCCAGGCCATCAGCATGCCGGGAATCATGAAGGCACCGGTGATCCAGAAAACCTGATCCCAAGGCAGACGATCCGCCAGAATCAGCGAGAGCGAGCCGGGAATCAGGCCGGCGATCCGGTAAGCATTCACATGCACGGCATTGCCGAGGCCGAGTTCCTCGTCCTTCAGAATTTCACGCCGGAAGGCGTCGACCGCGATGTCCTGCGTGGCGGAGAGAAAGGCAAGCAATGCAGCCAGCCAGAGGATCGGCCAGATATTGGCTTTGGGATCGAGACCGCCCAGCAGACCGATGGTGAGCAGCAGGCCCAACTGGGTCAGGAGCATCCAGCCGCGCCGTCTGCCGCAGCCCGGCAGGGCGTAACGATCGAGCAGGGGGGCCCAGAGGAATTTCCAGGTGTAGGGAAACTGGATCAGGGCAAAAAAGCCGATCGTCTTCAGATCGACGCCTTCGCTGCGCAGCCAGGCCGGTAGCAGATTGAGCAGCAGATAAAGCGGCAGGCCGGACGAAAACCCCGTGAAGATGCAGATCAGCATCTTCCGGGTGAGCAATGCTGCGAGCCAGGCCGGCATCAGCGTGCCTGGGTCAGGCGATAGACGGCGAGGCTGCCGAGGAAGTTGATTTCCTTGTCATCCTGAGCGTTGACCGTCGCACCCTGCTCGTCGAGAACGCGGCGCTCCTTGATGGTCAGGCCCATCTGCGTGCACAGGGCGTCGAAATCGAGAATGGTGAAGAAACGCACATTGGGCGAGTCATACCACTGGTAGGGCAGGTCTTCGGAGACCGGCATGCGCCCGTCGAGCACGGCACGCAGGTTTTTCCAGTAGGCGAAGTTGGGGAAGGAGACGACCGCTTCGCGACCGACGCGCAACATCTCGCGCAGGATGCCTTCGGTGTGGCGAACCGTTTGCAGGGTGCGCGACAGCACGACATGGTCGAAGGACTGATCGGCAAATTCGTCCAACCCTTTTTCCAGATTCCCCTGCAGGACATTCACGCCATTGCGGATGGCGGCGACGATGTTCGCATCTTCAATTTCAACGCCGACACCACGTACGCCGCGTGTTTCCTGAAGGTGCTTGAGCAGGCTGCCATCGCCGCAGCCAAGGTCGAGTACGCGATGGCCGGGTTCGATCCAGCCGGCGATGACGTCGAAGTCCGGGCGTCCGAGCGTGTGCGTCATAGCGTGATGTTCCGCAGGTAGGCATCGACGATGCCGTGGTAGTGGGCATCTTCCATCAGGAAGGAGTCGTGGCCGAAATTGAGGTCGATTTCGGCATAAGAGACATTGCGGCCGTTGGCCAGCAGGGCGCTGACGATCTCCTTCGAGCGGGCCGGTGAAAAACGCCAGTCGGTGGTGAAGGAAGCGATCAGGAAACCGGTTTTCGGGTCGGTGCGGCCCAGTGCCTTGGTCAGGTCACCGCCATCGAGACGGGCCGGATCAAAGTAGTCCAGTGCCTTGGTCATCAACAGGTAGGTGTTGGCATCGAAATAGCCGGCGAATTTGTCACCCTGATAGCGCAGGTAGGATTCGACCTCGAATTCGACGTCGTAGTCGAAGGAGAAGGAACTGTTGCGTAATTCCCGGCCGAATTTTTCGCCCATCTGGTCGTCCGAGAGATAGGTAATGTGGCCCAGCATGCGGGCCAGGCGCAGGCCGCGTACCGGGCGAACACCGTGTTCGTAGTAATTGCCGCCGTGGAATTCCGGGTCGGTCAGGATGGCCTGGCGGGCGACATCATTGAAAGCGATGTTTTGTGCGGTCAGCTTGGGAGCAGAGGCGATGATGATCGCGTTGCGGACGCGTTGCGGCTGGCTGATCGTCCAGCGCAGGGCCTGCATGCCGCCCAGGCTCCCCCCCATCACGGCGGCCCATTGGTCGATGCCGAGACGATCGGCCAGTCGGGCCTGGGCTTCCACCCAGTCGCTGACGGCGACCATCGGGAAATCCGCGCCCCAGGGTTTGCCGGTGGCCGGATTGACCGAGGACGGGCCGGTCGAGCCGTGGCAGCCACCCAGATTGTTCAGGCCGACGATGAAGAAACGGTCGGTATCCAGCGGTCGACCGGGGCCGACGATGTTGTCCCACCAGCCGATGTTATTCGGGGCATCGGCGTAATGGCCGGCCACGTGGTGGTGGCCGGAGAGGGCGTGACAAACGAGGATGGCGTTGGATTTCGCAGCGTTGAGCGTGCCGTAGGTCTCGTAGACGAGGTCGTAGGCAGGCAGAACGCCGCCGCTGCGCAAATGCAGCGGTTCGCTGAAATGGGCGCATTGTGCGGTGACGGCGCCAACAGAATGTCCTGGCATGCTGGTCCCAAAAAAACAAAACCCAGTTGGCTAGAAACGCGAACTGGGCGGTTCCCGTTTTAGCGGCATTTCTAAGGCGCCCGCAATCTGAGTTCAAATCGGCGCCGCCGGCACCCTGCCGACGTGGTGAACGTTACCCGAGCCGGTACTTTAAAGTCAATGAATCTTGTCTGGGTTGGCGGTTCAAACGATGGGGATGGCTGTGATAAGGTGCGTGTGAACGCTTCTTTCATGCATTTTGAGGTTCCCTTGGCTGAATTCACGCTCGAACAACGACGCCATCAGCGCGTCCGCTTTGGCCACCCGCCCCCGATCATGCTGGGTTCGGCGGGCTGGTTCGGTGAGGCCAATATCGAGAACCTTTCCTTATCCGGCCTGATGATTCGCTGTACGCAGCCGGTGACGATCGGCCAGATTCTGGGCTGTGAATTTTCGGTTGCGGGTGCCCCCTTAGTCGATTTGCCGATTCAGGTCGTGAGCCGCCTGGGAGATGTCTTTGGTGCACGGTTCATGGCCGGGCCGTTGAGCCAGATCCTGATCGAAGAAACCTTGTTGGCCGTGATGGAAAACGGACTGGCCTCCCTGCTGACGGTGCATGACCGCGGTGGGCAGAAGGTGATGCGCATTCTCGGGGGCTTGAATGCCGCTTTGCATAACGATTTCATGCATGCCCTGACGCGCATGGCCGTGGTCGAAATTGACCTGGCCGGGGTATCGCGGGTGGATGCAGCAGGGCTTACCTTGTGTCGTCTGGCGTTACAGCAGGGCGTGACGCTGGGGGCGCAGTCGCCGGTCTTCACGGCGGCCTGGCTGCAGGACCAGGCCAGCCGCGCTTAAGCGCCCGATTGTGCGCCACCGTGGCGCATGACAACCCCTTCTACCCAGGCGTCAAACGGTTCTTCCGGCCCGACGGCGCGGCCTTCTGCGTAATGGGTGCCCAGTATGGTGAGTTCAGGGAGCGCTTGCCGATCGTCGATCTGAGCGGCGATGGTCAGAATCTTGTGATCGGTGGCAATTTCCTGAATGGCCCGTAGCAGGGCAGTCGAGGTCGGGTTGGTGCTAATGTCCCGGGTCAGGCTGTGACTGAGCTTGACCCAGGTCGGCGCCAAGGCGCGTAGTTGGGTAATCGAAGCCAGGCTGCCGCCAAAGTTTTCCAGGCCAACGTGACAACCCAGCGTCCGCAACTGCCTGACAAAATCGAGAAACTGGGCACTCTGGTTGACCAGCACGTCTTCGTCGAACATCAGGCAGAGCCCATCGCCTGTCAGGTCGTGCTCACGGAAAAATTCGCCCAGTTGTGTGAGCACGTCGGGTTCCTTGAGCAGGCTGGCCGACACGGGCACCAGACAGTGTAGCGGGCGTTCGGCGTGGCGGCAGCGCAGCAGGGCCTGCAGGGCGGTATCCAGCAGGAAGCGGTTGATGCGTGGCGACAGCCCTTCGCGTTCGGCACTTTCTTTCAGCGCGCTCAGGGCAATCGGCGGTTGGCCGGGCTCTTGCAGGCGGCCGGTGAGTTCGACGCAGTGCGCGGGGTGCGAGGTCTCCGGATTGAGCGCAAGCATCGGCGCCGCTTCGATTTGCAGGCGCTGTTCGGCCAGCGCGAGGCTGATGCGCGTTGTCCAGTCACTGCCTGCCTTGCGACGCTCTGCCGGTTGATAGGCTTCCCGCTCGCAAACCTGGTTGCGTCCCATTTCCTTGGCGTCGTAACAGGCTGCATCCGCTGCCGCCAGGAGATCGGCAATTTTGCGTGTCTGGCTGCTGATGGTGGTCAGGCCGATACTGGCACCGATCGAAAAGACCTTGTCCTGCCAGATGAAACGATAGGCACCGGCCAGGGCGCACAGATCATCGGCAACCTGCCTTGCCCGGATACCGGTGCAGTTGCTGAGAATGACCCCGAATTCGTCGCCGCCCAATCGCCCCAGGATGTCGTCGTCGCGCAGCCGGCCATTGAAGAGTTGGGCGATCTGACGCAAGAGTTCGTCACCGGCAAGGTGGCCGCAGGTGTCGTTTACCGGCTTGAAACGATCCAGATCGATGAAGAGCAGGCTGCACGGGTCGCTGCCGGCCTGTACGCTGACCAGGCAGCGTTCCAGACGAGCCTCGAATTCACGGCGGTTGAGCAGGCCGGTCAAGGCATCGTGACGGGCCTGGAAAGCCAGTTGTGCCGTGGCTTCCTCGATCCGGGTTTGCAGCGACAGGTGGGCCTCTTCAATGTGGGCCGCCATGATGTTGAAGCCCTGTTCCAATCGTCCGATTTCGGCCTGGGATACTTCAGGCACGCGTGCCGAGAGATCGCTCTGCGCCATCTTGTCGACCGCAGCCACGAGACGGTGGATGGGGCGGGCCAGATTGTCGGCCAGCGCAATCGTGATGGCGGCGATGAGCAGGAGGCCGACGATGACGATCATCAAACCACGCAGCAGCAGCGCCTGCTGACGGCGGATGAGCTCTTCCTTGTCCAGTTCGATGAAGACCTGGCCAATGGTCTCGTTGCGCGTTTCCCCGCTCAGCGCGACGTCGAACAGGGGATCGGTGTCGTTCAGGGAGCGATAGACCGGCGCCCCAAAACCGATCCAGTGCTCGCGTTCGTCGACCAGCCCGGGGTGCTGGAGGGGCTGGCGCAGGGTGTCGCTGGACAGCGAGACACGACCGCTGACGGCAATGACCCGTCCCTTCTGATTGACGATGACGGCGGCCTTGACGCCGGACTCCTGGACGATGGCTTGGGCGAGGCTGTAAAGGGTGTCGGTTTGCCCGGCGATGATGCCGTACTCGCTGATCTGGGCGAGATAACGGACCGAGGACAAGGCTTTGTTGCGCAGTTCACCTTCCAGGGTTCGAATGCCCTGGAAGGTGAAATACGAGACCAGCGTGATCGCAATCAGCGCGCTGGGCAGGAGCGAGAGCAACAACAGTCGCTGGCGCAGATTGAGTCGGGTCATTTGGGCTCCCGTTCGGAGAGCAGGGCGCGCCGGAGGGAGGCCTCATCGGAAAGCTTGAGGTCGAGCGACTGGGCGACGGTGCTGTTCAGCGAGATGGAAAAGAGTGTGGGTGACCCCGGGGGCGGGAGTGCGCTGCCCGGTTGCTGCAGGATGTCCGCAGTCTGGCGGGCGATCTGGGCGGGTGTGGAGTAGAGCGCAGCCAGCGCACCGGCACTGACAAAGGCGGCAGAGAAGGCGACGAGCGGGCGCTGGTGACGGTAAGTCGTCATCAGGATGGGTTTGATGTTGTCGCGTCGGTAGATGGCCGTATCCGGCAGGGCCAGGAGGACCTGGACCTTGGGGAGCAGTGTGCCCAGTGCGGGCATCAAACTGCGTTCGCCATCGGTTTCTTCAATGTCGAGACTGAGGTTGGCCGTACTCAGCGCACGCTGCAGTGCGGTTTGCTGGTTCCGTGTCTCGGGACTGAGCAGGACGCCGATGCGGCGGTGATCCGGGAGCAGATGGCGCAGGAAGCTGGCTTGCCGGACCAGTGGCTGATCGAGCCAGATGGCCGAGAGGCGCCGCGGGAGCTTGCCGGCAAACTCAGCGCTCAGGCGTTCAAAGGACTGGCGGGGGAGCAAGGTGGCCAGAACGGGCTGGCTGGGGTTCTGGGCCAGCACGGTACGGAGCGCCTGGGCGCCGGCCGCGATGATCAGGTCGGCTTGTGGACGCGGGGCATCGGCGCTGCCGGCGACATGGCTGACGGTCAGGCGCCAGCGGCTGTCGGCCAGGGTGTCGCGCAGGGTGCTTTCGAATTCAGCGTAGGGCGCGCTGTTGTCGCTGAGGAGCAGCCATGCCTGTTCGCTGCGCGCCGGTAAGGCGAACAGGGCGAGCAGGAAAAAAAGGCGAAGGGCGGCCCACATCCGCGGACTATAGCGTCCAGATCATGGGGATGCAAACTGAATGACGGTGGCCTTCAGCGCTCGGGCAGGAGGTCCTTCAGGCTTGTCAGGATATCGTCGGTGGGTGTGCCGAAGGCATATTTGCGCAGCACGCGCCCGTCAGGGCCCAGCAGCGTCATCCCGGCGGAGTGGTCGACGGCATAGGGACCGTTGCCGGGGTTGACCACGCGGGCGTAGCGGATGCGGAAATTGTCCGCGACGCGTCGAATCAGTTGGGGCGACCCGGTCAGGCCGAGAATGCGTGCGTCGAAGAATTCGGTATAGGTCTTCAGCACTTTGCCGGTATCGCGTTCAGGATCGACCGTGATGAAAATGGCCTGCAGTTTGCCGGCACGGGGACCCAGTGACTTCAGGAGGCTGGCCATTTCGACCAGGGTGGTCGGGCAGACATCGGGGCAGAAGGTGTAGCCGAAGGCGATGAGCTGGAAACGCCCGCGAAAATCCTCGTTGCTGACCGGTCGACCGTAGGGATCCTGCAGCAGATAGCGTGGAATGATCTCATCGCGCCCCTGTTCGCGCAGCAATTCGAGACTGTGCTCTGCCTGGGCATGGGCCAGCGCGGCCATGAAGAGACCGGCCAGGAGGCAGAGCAGGTGTCGCAACACGGCTTAGCGGGACGGCTGGGCGAGTTGGTGTTCGGCGTGTTCCAGACGCTTTGCCAGGGTGGCGGCATCCGGGCAGGCCTTGCCCTGACCTTGGGCCAGGAAGGCGGCGTTGGTCGCGGCTTCGAAGCGCTCGCCGTTCTCGCGGGTCTTGGCCACGCCGGTTTGTACGGCGTTGCGGGCGCGGCTGGCCAGGGCGGGTTGCTGGCAGGCCAGCGCAATGCCATTGATGCTGCCGAGTTCGCTCAGGGCCTCCGCCGTGTCGGCGTGGGCCGGGGCGCTGCTCAGGCCGATGCAGAGGGCGGCGAGGGGAAGGGAAAAAAGGGCAAGGCCGGTGCGGGTCATGAGACGCTCCTGTGTGGGAGAACTAGGGTACGACCTCGAGCGGCCTGGCGGCTTTTTCAAAAATCAAAAATTTCGAGCAATTTCGGCAGACCTTCGCTGATCGCCACCGGCCCGGGGGTTAGGATGACGGCCGACTTGATTTCGTGCATGCGCCCGCTGTTGACCGCCGGGATCCCTTCCCAGCCCGGCCGGGCGGCCACGCGTTCCGGCCGGAAGTGCTTGCCGCACCACGAGCCGATGATGACATCCGGTGCGGCCGCGATGACGTCTTCCGGGGTGGGGCGGCGATCCTTGGCGAGCGGCGAGCGGGCTTGCTCGGCAAAGACATCTTCGCCGCCGGCAATCTCGATCAGCTCGGAGGCCCAGCGGATGCCGGAAATCAGCGGCTCGTCCCATTCCTCGAAATAGACACGGGGGCGGCGGCCGGTGCGGGCAATGCGGGCAGCGGCCTGGGCGCGGGTGGCCTCGATCTGTGCTTCCAGTTCAGCCACCAGGGCGCAGGCCTTGGCTTCGGCGCCGACCAGGCGGCCCACGGTCTCGATCATGGCCAGGATGTCCTCGACGCTGCGCATGTTGAGTGCGTAGACCGGCACGCCAGCTTTGATCAGGTCGCGCGAAATCTCGCTTTGCAGGTCCGAGAAGGTGAGGACCAGATCGGGCTCGACCGCGAGAATCTTGTCGATATCGCCGGTCGTGAAGGCGAAGACCTTGGGTTTTTCCTTGCGCGCTTCGGGCGGACGGACGGTATAGCCGGAGATGCCGACAATGCGGTCCTGTTCGCCCAGGGCGTAGAGGACTTCGACGGTTTCGGTGGTCAGGCAGACGATGCGTTGGGGCAGACGGGACATGGCGGCTTATTTTTGTGGACGACGGCTGCGTGCGACATCGAGATGGGCGCAGAGTTTCTCGGCGCCATCGAGAATGCGTGGCGTGTGGCGCTGCATGATGTCCGGGTTGATGTGGAACAGGTTGCCCCGTTTGACGGCGGTCATGCGCGTCCATTTGTCCCAGTCGGATAGCCATTCCGGTCGGGCATCGCCCATGCCGGTGGCGATGATGGCTTCCGGATCGGTTTCCAGCACGGCTTCGACGCTGACTGTCGGCGCCATCTGCTTGAGTTGCCCGAAGACATTGTCGCCGCCGCACAGACGGATGGCATCGCTGATGATCTGCGGGCCGCCCACCGTCATCAGCGGGGTTTTCCAGATCTGGTAGAAGACCCGCACCTTGGGTTTGTGGGCGTTGGCGGCGCGCAGGCTCTCCAGGCGCTTGCGGAACGTGTCGGCGGCCTGCTGGGCGATACGCTCGCTGCCGGCGAGCTGCCCCAGTTTTTCGAGCTGGCTCGCCACTTCTTCCATGCGGTTCGGTTGGGAGACGTGGACCGTCAGCCCCAGGGCTTTCAGCTTTTCGATCTGCGGCATGTTGTTGCCGCTTTGCCAGGCCAGGACGAGATCGGGCTTGAGCGCGGCGACGGCCTCCAGATCAACGCGGGAATAGCCGCCGACACGCGGCACCTTCTTCGCTTCCGGCGGATAGTCGCTGTAATCGACGGTGCCGACCAGGCGCTCCCCGCCGCCGGCCGCATAGAGGCTTTCCGCGATGTGCGGCGCGAGGGCAACGATGCGCCGGGCCGGTTCCTTGAGGCGCACGGTGGCGCCGGTATCGTCCTTGATCACAACCTCGGCACGGGCGGAGATACTGGATAGGAGGGCGACGGTCAACGTCGCCAGCAGGGGCAATTTCATGTCGGGCTCCAGGCGGAGAGGGCCTCGGTCAGGCGTTGCCAGCCGGCTTCGTTGGCAGGCAGGCCAAAGCGCAAGAGCGGTGATTGGTCGAAACGGCGGGTCAGGATGCCGTGTTGGGCCAGATGTTCGTGCAAGGCCGCGGGGTCGTTCAGGGTCAGCGTGGCAAACAGGGGCGTCGCCTTGACCTCGCCCAAGGGGGCGAGCAGGGTCTGCAGTCGGGCGCCTTCAGCACACAGGCGCGGGCGCATGGCGGCTTGCCAGTCGGTGTCGAGCAGGGCCAGGCGGGCGGCGGCACGGGCCGGGCCGGAGACCGTCCACGGGCCCATCGCCGCCTGCATGCGTTCGCGCAGGGCGGCTGGGCCGAAGAAAAAGCCGACGCGCAGGCCGGCCAGGCCGAAGAATTTGCCGAGCGAACGCAGCACGATCAGATTCGGGGCCGCGTCGGTGCCGGCCAGCGCGGTGATGCTGTCTTCCGGCGTGGCATCGATGAAGGCCTCGTCGACGATCAGCCAGCCGCCCCGCTTGTGGAGTTGTGCGGCGGCATCGAGGACGACCGCCTGCGGATGCCGGTCGGCGCTGGGATTGTTCGGGTTGCAGCACAGCACATAGGGGGTGGCGGCGGTGAGGGCGCGCGGCAAGAGGGCATTCTGCAGAAAGCGCACCTTGTGGCCGGCGCGCTGCCAGGCGTGCGGGTGTTCGGCGTAGAGCGGTGCGATGCAGGCCACGGCGGCGCGGGGCAGGAGCGCGGGCAGCCACTGGATGGCGGCCTGCGAGCCGGCCACGACCAGACTGTTGGGATTGCCGTAATAGGCCGCGGCGGCGGCTTCCAGGCCATCATCGTCTTCCGGCAGGCGTTGCCAGACTTCGGGGGGCAGCGGCGGGACGGGCCAGCCATGCGGATTGATCCCGGTCGACAGGTCGATCCAGTCGGCCAGCGGACGGTGGTAACGGGCAGCGGCGGCGCGCAGGCGCCCTCCGTGTTCAAGCATGCAGCACCTCGGAGAGCAGGGCGATCAGGGCAAAGGTGGCGAGCCAGAGCCAGAGGCTGTGGCGGATCAGGCGGATGGCACGGGCCAGGTCACCGGCGACGGGGGCTGGGCCGGCGCCGAGCGGCGGGCGGATTTCTTCCTGGCCGTGATAGATGGCGGCCCCCCCCAGTTGCACGCCCAGGCTGCCCGCGCCGGCCGCCATGACCGGGCCGGCATTGGGGCTTTCCCAGACACCGGCCTGGGTGCGCCAGCAGCGCAAGGCGAGGCGGGTCTGGCCGAGCAGGGCATAGGTCAAGGCCGTGAGGCGGGCGGGGAGCCAGTTGAGCAGATCGTCGAAGCGGGCGGCAAAGCGGCCGAACAGGTTGTAGCGTTCGGTACGGTAGCCCCACATCGCATCCAGGGTGTTGGCGAGGCGGAAGAGCAGGGCGCCCGGCCCGCCCAGCAAGGCGAACCAGAACAGGGTGCCGAAGATGGCATCGTTGCCGTTTTCCAGCACCGATTCCATGCCGGCCTTGGCGACGCCGGAGGCATCGAGTTGGGCGGTGTCGCGCGAGACCATCCAGCCGACGCGCTGGCGGGCCTGTTCGAGGTCGCCGCTGGCCAGGGGGCGGGCGACGGCCTCGGCATGTTCGCCCAGGCTTTGCGCGCCGAGGGCGAAGTAAAGCAGGCCGATGTCCAGCAGCAGCCGTCCGGGTGGCGACAGGGTGTCATGCAGCCAGTAGGCAGCGCCGACCCAGGGCAGCACGCCAAGGCTCCAGGCGAGGATGCCCAGGCTGATCCGGCGCTGGTTGAGGCGGCGCTCGAGCGCCCCGGCCAGATTGCCAAAGCCGACCAGCGGATGCCAGCGCTGCGGCTCACCCAACAGGCGGTCGATGAGCACGGCGGTCAGTGCCGCCAGCGGGAGCGCCCAGGCGCCGGTCAACAGGTCGGTCATGCCGGAAATTCGCCGCGATCCTGAATGCCGGCCTGCATTTCGGCCAGACGGGTGGTCAGCGGATCGGCCTGGCCTGCATCGCCGGCGCCCCACTGGTCGTAATAGAGGAGATCGGTGATCGGCAGGCGGGGCAGCCAGCCGGCGGTTTCCAGCTCGGGCTTGTCCTTGAAATGGCTGACATAGCCGATGCACAGATAGGCGATCGGCACGATGTGCTCGGGGATGCCCAGCGCCGCCTGCAGCGCCGATTCGTGGAAGATGCTCACCCAGCCGACGCCCAGCCCTTCGGCGCGGGCGGCGAGCCAGAGGTTTTGCACGGCACAGACGCTGGAATACAGGTCCATGGTCGGCATGTGCGTGCGCCCCAGGACGAGGGGGCCGGTGCGCGTGCGGTCGCAGGTGATGCAGAGGTTGATCGGCGCATCCAGGATGCCTTGCAGTTTCAGCTGGCTGTAAAGTGTCCGCTTGTCATCCGGGAACATCCTGGCCGCTTCGTCGTTGGCCGTGCGAAATGCGTCATGTACCCGTTGCTTCACCTGCGGTGAGCGGACCACCAGAAAATTCCAGGGCTGCATGAAGCCGACCGAGGGCGCGTGATGCGCCGCCATCAGAATGCGGCTGAAAACCTCGTCGGGCACGGCGGTGGGCTGAAATTGCGCGCGCACATCGCGACGGCTGAAAATGGCGTGGTAGACCGCTGCCCGTTCGGCATCGGTAAAGGCGTGCGCGCTGGGCGCATTCGGGTTTTCCATGGATTCCCCTTCTGGAAACGCGGCGGCTTTCGTCCACAAAGCCGGTCAATCCGTCTCCTGGCCGGTCTTCTGACTCGGATTCGCCCGTTGCCGCGCCTTCCCGGTCGCTGACCAGTGGCCTGATGCGGCAAACGTCCTCCTCACAGCGTTGGGCACGTGGCGGAATCGCACCGCCTTCCCGATTCTCCTGCCCCGTTTGGGGGCGGGCACCCGGAGACACCTGCCCGAATGAGATCGGGCGGGGGCGATGGTGCCATAATTATGGGCTTTTGACATCCGGGCCAATCATGAAACGCGCTTCCCTGATGGTGCAAGGCACCACTTCCGATGCCGGCAAGTCCACGCTGGTTGCGGCGATGTGCCGTGTTTTGAAGCGTCGGGGCGTGCGCGTGGCGCCGTTCAAGCCGCAGAACATGGCGCTCAATTCGGCGGTCACCGTCGATGGCGGGGAAATCGGTCGCGCCCAGGCCTTGCAGGCGCTGGCCTGCGGCCTGGCCCCGCATACCGATTTCAATCCGGTGCTGCTCAAGCCGACCACCGACAAAAAGGCGCAGGTGATCATTCACGGCAAGGTGGCGGCCGACCTCAATGCCCGCGACTATCAGGACTACAAGCCACGCGCCATGCAGGCCGTTTTGGCCTCCTGGGACCGGTTGACCGGCGCCTACGACTGCGTGCTCGTCGAAGGCGCCGGTTCCCCGGCCGAGATCAATCTGCGGGCACGCGACATCGCCAACATGGGGTTTGCCGAGGCGGTCGATTGTCCGGTCATTCTCGTCGCCGACATCGACCGGGGCGGCGTCTTCGCCCATCTGGTCGGCACGCTCGATCTCCTGTCCGCATCGGAACAGGCGCGGGTGGTCGGTTTCGTCATCAACCGTTTTCGCGGCGACATCAGCCTCCTGCAATCCGGGCTGGATTGGCTGGAAGCACGGACCGGCAAGCCGGTGCTCGGGGTGTTGCCCTACCTGCACGGCCTGATGCTCGATGCCGAGGATGCGATTGCGACGGCGACGGTCGACGGCAAAAAAGCGGCCAAATTGAAAGTCGTGGCGCCGGCCTATCCGCGCACCTCGAACCACAACGATCTCGATCCGCTGCGCCTGCATCCGGAAGTCGATTTCCGCTGGATCGGCCCCGGCGAGGCGCCGCCTGCCGCCGATCTCATCGTCCTGCCCGGTTCCAAGGCCGTGCGCGCCGATCTGGACTGGCTGCGCGCCCAGGGCTGGGACAAGGCGATCACCCGCCATCTGCGCTACGGCGGCAAGGTGATCGGCATCTGCGGCGGTTATCAGATGCTCGGTCAGGCCATTCACGATCCGCTGGGCCTGGAAGGCGGCGGCGGCTCGACGCGTGGTCTGGCCGTGCTCGATGTCGAGACGACGCTGGAGCCCGAAAAGCAGCTGCGCAATGTGAGCGGTCACCTGAATCTGCCCGGTTCGCCGCCGATGGCCGGCTATGAGATTCACCTGGGCGTGACGCGGGGCAATGGTTTGGCCCAGCCATCCGTCTGGCTGGCGGGCGACCGTCCGGATGGGGTGATCTCGGATGATGGCCAGGTGCTTGGCACCTATTGTCATGGGGTATTCGACACACCGGAAGCGCTCAGTGCCCTGCTGCACTGGGCCGGTGCCGAAGCGGTCGAGGATGTGGATTTCGCGGCGCGGCGCGAGGCCGATCTGGATCGTCTGGCCGATGCCGTCGAGGCGGCGCTCGATTGGCAGAAACTGGCGCCCTGGCTGCCGGTTTGACGCGCAGGCAGGCCCGCACCGGGGCCTGAGTCTCAGGCGCCGTTCGGCTCGTCGTGGTGAATACGGCGCAGGGCGACCTGTTTCTGGATTTCCCGGAAATCCATTTCGCGCCCATGCAGGGCGTACAGCGTGCGCACGCTGTTGAAGCTCTTCTTGGCATCCGGTCCGGCCATGGTCTGGGCGGCCTGCTGGTCGGCCAGTTCGCGGTCGTTGAGGACCATCGCGGCACGCAGGATGTCGAGGCGGGCGGTGGTTTCCAGCGCGGCGGAAATGAGGGCGGGGCGCAGGCCGGCAAATTTGCTCTTGCCCTTTTCCGGGCTGGCGATGGCGAGCAGGGCGGCAAAACTGGCTTGTTCGTCCAGCGTGAGATTCTGAACTTCGGATTCGCGCATGCCGACCAGTACTTTCTCGGCGGAAATCTTGTCGTTACTCGCCACATGTGTGCGGGCATGGCTGAGTTTGTCGGCGGCAGACACGGCGCCGGGCATTGAATCGTTGGCAATCACATCGCCCATCGCAATGCGTGCCGTCTCGGTGTCGCCATTCAGGGTGGCGGCCTCGGCCAGCAGGCGTTTGCGCAGGTAATTGCGTGGCGTCTTTTTGGCAGCCTCGTCGAGGACGCGCTGGGCTTCCTCGGTTTCGCCCTGGGCGATGCAGATGTTGGCCTTGAGATCCACCGCATCGAAGTAATGCGGGGTGCTGGCGACGACGCGGTCGATCTCCTCGCGCGCTTCACCGTGACGGCTTTGCTGATGTAGCGAGCGGGCCACGCCGGCGCGGGCCCACGGGAATTCGTAATTGTTCAGAATGTCGCGATAGGCGTCCTCTGCGCCCACGGCATCGCCGCTGGCGAGCAGGGTTTCCGCCTGCTGGCGCAGGATTTCGAAGCGGTAGGGGCGACCGGCCTCGCTGTCCCGCTTGGCAGCAAGCAGCGCGAGGGCGCGGGCGTATTCCTGCTGGCGTTTTTCCCGGTAGTAATCGGCAAAGAAGTCCTTCTTCGCCATGATGCGGGCCAGGCGCAGGAGCAACTTGTCCGGCGAGAAAGGCTTGATGATGTAATCGTCCGGCACCAGTTCGACGGCGGAGACGACCTGCTCGTAGGACTGCTCGCCGGTGACCATCATGAAGATGGCTTCGTCCTTGAGCAGGTTGAAGCGGCGCAGTTCTTCCAGCAACTGCTGCCCGGAGCGTCCGTCGCCCAGAATGTAGTCGCAGAGGATGATGTCCGGCGTGTTGTTGCGGATGCGGTAGATCGCGTCCTGATAGTTTGCGGCGAATTCGACGGCAAAGGCGCCGACGGTCTGGGCAATGGTGCGCAGGGCTTCGCGGGCCATCGGCTGATCGTCGATGACGAGAAAGCGGCGCTGGGAGAAGTCGATGTTTACGGTAGCCATAGCGTGAAGCAGGCGCCGTTCAGCGGGCCGCCGTTGCTCAGCATGAGCGTGCCGTGCTCTGGGCCGCGCGTGTGCAGTTCGGCCAGGCGGCGGGCAATGCGTAATCCCGTGCCGCTGGCGGGGGGGAGATGGGCGAAGCCAGGGCCATCGTCGGCCACGCACAGCTGTAATCCACCTTCAATGAGGCGGGCTTGCAACAGAATCTGCGCCCGGGCAAAGCGGCTCGCATTCTGCAGGGCGTTGCTGAGCATGTCCTCGACCAATTCGCGGTCCATCGGCCAGGCGTCCTCGAGGGTGCAGTCGAGGCGCAGCGTGAGTCCGTGGTGCTGCAGATGCAGGCGGGCTTCCAGCGCCATTTCGGCGCACAGATCGCTGACCACCGTGGGGATCAGGGCGAGCTGGCGTTCATGGCGCAGCAAGCGGTAAGCGGCCAGGGTGCGGTTGAGCCGATGGGCGCCGCGTTCGATGGCATAGCGTGCTTCCCCCAGATCGATCCGGTGGGTCGCTTCGGCGGCGGCAATCGCGGTTTCAGCGTAGAACAACTGGTTCTTCGTCTCGTGAATGCCGGAAGCGAGGATGTCGAGGAGTTTTTCCATATGCGCCACGGTCGACCGTCTGAGAGAGGCCTATTTCAAGGTGAGGGGCAAACCCGCCGCGACCAGGGCGACGTGATCGCAAACGGCGGCAACGCGCTGGTTGAGGCGGCCCTGCTCATCGGCAAACAGGCGGGAAACCGGGTGCATCGGCACGATGCCCCAGCCGACTTCGTTGGAGACCAGAATGACCCGGCCCGGCAGGGTCGGCAGGGTGTCGATCAGGGCGCGGGTCTGCCCCTCGAACAGCGGGCAATCGATGGGCTGCCCCGCATCGGCCTGGGCGCCGGCCTGGCCGGCAAAAAGCAGGTTGGAGAGCCAGAGGGTCAGGCAGTCGACGAGCAGGCAGGTGTCCGGGCGTGCCAGCTCGCGCAGGCGGGCGGCGAGCTCGATCGGCTCCTCGACGCAGCCCCATTCGGCCGGGCGGCGGGCGCGGTGATGGGCGATGCGCGTCTGCATTTCGCCATCGCGGGCCTCGGCCGTGGCGATGTAGATGACGTGCCGCTGCTCATCGCGGCTTGCCGCTTGGGCCAGGGTTTCGGCGTGTGCGCTCTTGCCGGAGCGGGCACCGCCCAGAATCAGTGTCTTCATGGCCGCATTGTGGGGAATTGATCCGGCGGCGGCAAGGTATAATCGACGGGTTCGACATCAAGGAACCCGGTGCGCCGCCTGCGGCAATTCCGGGGCGGGCCCGCCGCTGTAATCGGGGACGGTCGCTGCACGATGCCACTACGCGGGGAAACAAACCTGCCGGGAAGGCGCAGCAGACCGGACGATCCGAAAGCCAGAAGACCTGTCGGACATACCAATACTTCGCAAGAAGCCTATGGACAGGGCTTCGCGGCGCCTGCCTGGACAGCGGTCGCCGCGAGGCCCTTTTGCTTTTGGAGAATCGGATGCATTCCTCTATCCCGAAATTCGCGATCACGGCGCCGGATCGCGCCCTGGAAAATACCCTCAAACACAAGGTCGACCGCAAGACCAAGCCGCTCGGTGCGCTCGGTCAGCTGGAAGCGCTCGCCATCCGCATCGGCCTGATGCAGCAGCGTCTCGATCCGGTGCTCGCCAAGCCGCACCTGCTGGTTTTTGCCGGCGATCACGGTGCGGCCAAGGCGGGTGTGTCGGCGTATCCGCAAGAGGTCACCTGGCAGATGGTCGAGAACTTTCTCGCCGGCGGCGCGGCGATCAACGTGTTCACCCGGCAAAACGGCCTGGCGCTGAGTGTGGTCGATGCCGGTGTGGCGCATGATTTCGGCGCCCGCCCCGGCCTGATTCACGCCAAGGTGGCGCCGGGGACCGCAAACTACATCGAAATGCCGGCCATGACCGCCCAGCAATGTGCGCAGGCCATCGAGCACGGCGCCGGCATCGTGCGCCAGCTGGCCGCTGACGGTTGCACGGTGGTCGGCTTTGGTGAAATGGGCATCGGCAACACGGCCGCGGCCTCCCTGCTCACCCATGCCCTGACCGGCGTTTCCCTCGATGCCTGCATCGGGCGTGGTACCGGCCTGGATGATGCCGGTCTGAACCGCAAGCATGCCTTGTTGGCCCAGGCTTGGGCGCGCGTTGCGGCGTCTGGCGAAGCGTTGACGCCGATGCGTGCGCTGGCCGAATTCGGGGGCTTCGAGATTGCCGCCATGGTCGGTGCGATGCTGGCGGCGGCAGAAGCGAAGATGGTCCTGCTCATCGACGGTTTCATCGTCAGTTCGGCCGCGCTGGTGGCGGCACGCCTCTACCCGGCGCTGACCGAGTACGCCGTGTTTTCGACGCGCTCGGCCGAGCCGGGCCATGTTGCGCAACTCACGGCCCTGAACGCCGCGCCGCTGCTCGATCTGGGCCTGCGTCTGGGCGAGGGGACAGGCGCCGCGCTGGCTTACCCGCTGGTACAGGCGGCGGTGGCGTTCCTGAACGAGATGGCCAGCCTCGAATCGGCCGGCGTGGCCGACAAGGCATGATGCGCGACGAACTCGCGTATTTCTTCGGGGCGGTGCGTTTTTTCACGCGCCTCCCGGTCCCGGCCTGGGTGGGGCATTCGGCTGAGGCGCTGAATGCCTCGGCCCGCTACTTCCCGGCGGTCGGTTTGCTGGTGGGGGGCATTTCGGCCCTGGTGTATGCGTTGACCGTCGCCCTCTGGCCCCCCGTGGTGGCCGTCCTGCTTGCCATGGCGGCGAGCCTGTACGTGACCGGCGCGTTCCATGAGGATGGGCTGTCCGACATGACCGATGGGCTCGGCGGCGGCTGGGAGAAGCTGCGCATCCTGGAAATCATGAAGGACTCCCGGGTTGGCAGTTACGGTGTGGTCGCCTTGTGGCTGGTGTTGAGCAGCAAGCTTTGTCTGCTCGCCAGCCTCGACCCCGCCGTGGTGCCCTTGGCGCTGATCGCGGGGCACGCCTTTTCCCGCGGGTGCGCCACGCTGCTGCTGGCCGGGATGGACTACGTGCGCGAGGACCTGCTGTCCAAAGCCAAGCCGCTGGCAACGCGTCTGGGCGGAGGGGCGTTGTGCGTTGCCCTGATCTTTGCGCTCCTCGGATTGGTCTTGTTGCCCTGGCAGCAAGCCGTGGCCGGTGTCCTGTGCGCCTTGCTGGCAACCGTGTGGCTGGCCGCCAAGTTCAAGCGCTGGCTGGGCGGCTATACCGGGGACTGCCTGGGGGCGGTACAGCAGGTGGCCGAAGTGGCCTTCTATCTCGGCGTACTGGCCCGCTGGCCGGCATGATGCTCTACCTGATCCGGCATCCGCGCCCGCTGATTGCGCCCGGCGTGTGCTACGGCCAGCTCGATGTCGATATCGACGACCCCGCCACGCTGGCCGCGACGCTTCGGTCTCAGTTGCCGGTGGGGGTGCCCGTGATCAGCAGCCCGCTGCAGCGTTGTTTGAAATTGGCTCGGGCGATGGACCCGGGGTGCCGGACAGATCCCCGGTTGATGGAAATTGCGTTCGGTGACTGGGAAGGGCGGGCCTGGGATGAGATTCCTCGCGCGGAGATCGACGCCTGGGCTGCCGATCTGATGGGCTATTGCCCGCCGGGCGGAGAGTCGGCCGAACAGATGGCCGGACGGATTCGGGCGTGCCTCTCCAGCCTCCGGCATCCTCACATAGCCTTGGTGACGCACGCGGGCGTGATCCGTCAGATCGTGGCCATTGTCCAGAGGGTGCCATTGCGGGATGTGCTTGATTTTCCGGTTGAATACGGTGAAATCATTTTGTTAAATTATGAAAACGGTATGACCTGATCCGGCTTGCCTTGGCTAATATCCATAAGTCATAAACGGGGGAGCCATGGCAAAGACAGGAGAGAGCAGAAGGCGGGGCGTACCGCCCGCAAGCAAGCCGCTTTTCATCGCAGCAGTGCGCTATGGCGATGGCGGCAGCGAGTTGTTCCGCATCGAGCATGCCAACGATCTCGACGATGCCCGGCAGGTGCTGATGGCGGCCGTGATGAATGTGCGTATTGCCCTGATCGCCGAATCGACCAAGGTGCGTGACGCATCGCGCTAGCAAAGACGGCATGCGCCTAAGGCGATAAAATCGCCGCCATGAACGATTTCAATCCCCTGCGCGATGCCGTGCCGCTCCAAGAAGTGCAGCGCGTGCTCGTCATCAAGCTGCGCCATCACGGCGACGTACTGCTTTCCTCCCCCGTTTTTTCCGCACTCAAGGCCGCCGCTCCGCATGTCGAGATCGATGCGCTGGTTTATGCCGATACCGCGGAAATGCTGACCCTGCACCCGGCGATCCGGCGTGTGCATGTGATTGATCGGAAATGGAAAAAGCAGGGTGTCGGGCATCAGCTGAAGCAGGAGTGGGCTTTGCTGGATACCTTGCGCGCTGCGCGCTATGACTTGGTGCTCCACCTGACTGAACACTGGCGGGGGGCTTGGCTGTGCCGGCTCCTGAAGCCGCGCTGGTCGGTCGGGTGTACCCGTGTTGATGCCGGTCGGGCCTGGCATCGAAGTTTCAGCCATCTGTATAAGGTGTCGGGGGGCTTGCCGCGCCATACCGTGGAACGGAATCTGGACGCCCTGCGTCGCATTGGCGTGCGCCCGGCGTTGGCGGATCGTGCCCTGCAGTTGGTCCCCGGTGCGGAGGCTGAGGCCAGGGTTCGGCAACGCCTGACGGATGCCGAGGTCAGCGGCCCCTTTATTCACATACATCCGGCGTCGCGTTGGTTTTTTAAATGCTGGCCGGCTGAGCGCATGGCAGCCTTGATCAGTATGTTGCAGGCACAAGGGCATCAGGTGGTCCTGACAGCAGCGCCGAGCCGGGATGAGCTGGCGATGGTCGGTGCTATTCAAGCGGGCTTGGCCAGACCGGTGCCCAGCCTGGCGGGCCAGCTCTCGTTGAAAGAACTGGCGGCCCTGACCGGCATGGCGCAAGCGTTTGTGGGTGTCGATTCTGCGCCCATGCATATTGCTGCGGCCATGGCGGTGCCTGTCGTTGCCTTGTTTGGGCCCTCTGGCGAGAAACAGTGGGGGCCCTGGTCGGCACGAGCGCGGGTCGTGGCCAGTGAGCATCATCTGTGTCGCCCTTGCGGCAACGATGGCTGCGGCGGCGGCAAAGTCAGCGACTGCCTTGAAAATCTACCGGTGACCCAGGTCATGGCGGCCTTGCAAGACGTGTTGCAGACATGAAAATTGCGATTGTTCGCCAACGCTACAACCCCTATGGTGGTGCCGAGCGTTTTGTCGAGCGCGCGTTGTCGGCGTTGTCGTCCGAAGGCGCTGAAGTGTCGTTGATCACGCGCAGTTGGGCTGGGGCGCCGGCAGAGGGGTTCCGCCAGATTGCGTGCGATCCGGCTTACAGTCGTCTCTTGGGCGGACGTGCTGCCCGGGACAGAAGTTTTGCCCTTGCGGCCGCGGATCTGATGGCACAGGGGGGCTATGACATCACGCAGTCGCACGAGCGCATTCCCGGATGCATGATTTTCCGTGCGGGTGATGGGGTCCATGCTGCCTGGCTTGCCCATCGCGCGAGAACACTGGGGCCGCTCGGTCGACTGGGGCAGCAGTGGTCCGCCTACCACCGCTACGTGCTGGCGGCAGAGGCCCGCATGTTCGCCCATCCGGCTTTGCGGGCAGTCATTTGCAACTCGCAGATGGTGGCCGATGAAATTCACCGTTTTTACGGCGTCGACCGTCGGAAACTGGTTCTGATCTACAACGGTGTGGATCATGCTCATTTTCATCCCGGGCTGGCTGCGCAACATCGGGATGCGACGCGACAGGCTGCGGGCGTGCCGTCCGATGTGCCGCTGTTGCTGTATGTCGGCAGCGGTTTCGAGCGCAAGGGCGTGCCACGCCTCCTGGCAGCGATGGCAGGGGCGACGACCCCCTTTCATCTGGCCGTCGTCGGGCAGGATCGGAAGATGCGTGCCATGCAGGCGCTGGCCGAGCGCCTCGGTATATCGCAGCGGGTTCATTTCACCGGCCCGCTCAAGGATGTGCGCCCCTGGTATGGGGCGGCAGATGCCTTCGTGTTGCCCACCCTGTACGATCCCGGGCCGAATGCTGCGCTGGAAGCCATGGCCTGTGGCTTGCCAACCTTGACGACGACAAGCTGCGGTGCTCAGGACTGGATCAGTGAAGGTAGGAACGGCTATGTCGTCGATCCACTCGATGCGGAGGCGATGACGGCCGCTTTGGAGAGGCTGTGTGTGCTGGCGGAAAGCCCTGATGCCCACCTTGCCGCGCAGAATGCCGTGGCGCACCTTGGTCTGTCAGAGATGGCGGAGCGCCTGATTGCGCTCTATCGAAGCCTCTGACGCTTGATCGGAGGGGTGGAAAGGACCGTTGTATAATGAACGGTTACCTCCGGGTTTGATTCATGAACACAACCGCCTCCAGTCGTCAGTTGTACACCCGCCTCCTTGGCTACGTCCGCCCGTATTGGGTTGCCATTACCTTGTCCCTGCTGGCAACCATGGTGCTGGCCGCGACCGATCCGCTCTTCCCCGCTTTGTTGAAGCCGATGCTGGACAACGGATTCAAGACGGAGGGCGGCTTCGAGCATCCGATCCTGATTCCGCTGGGCATCGTCGGCGTATTTTTTGTACGCGGGATCTTCAATTTCTTTTCGAGCTACGGTTTTTCCTGGGTTTCAAACCGGGTGATCACCGATATTCGCCAGGAAATGTACGCCAAGATGGTGCGCCTGCCGATCGGTTACTTTCAGGCCAATTCTTCCAATATTCCGTTGACCAAGATCGCGTATGACGTGAATGGTGTGGCTTCTGCCGCCACCAGCGTGATCGTGACGGTGCTCAAGGATGGTCTCTCCGTACTTGGTCTGTTGATTTGGTTGCTCTGGCTGAACTGGAAGCTGACACTGATCTGTTTTGCGCTGATTCCGGCGATTGCCGTGGTCATGCGGACCTTCTCCGGTCGTCTGCGCGTGGCCAGCCGCAATGCGCAGCTCAGTACGTCAAACATGGTGCAGGTGCTGCAGGAAACCGCCCATTGCAATCGGGTGGTCAAGGTGTTCGGTGGTGAGGCCCAGGAAACGGCCCGTTTTCTGAAAACGAACAACGAAGTCCGCGCGCAAAATATGCGACAAGCCGTTGCTGCAGCGGCGACCAGCCCGATCGTGCATCTGCTGGCATCGGTGGCCGTGGCGGTGGTGGTGTACGTGGCCGTGATCCAGTCTAGCGAAGGGCAGACTACGGTGGGCAGTTTTGTCTCCTTCATCACGGCACTGCTCATGCTGCTTTCCCCCTTGCGCCACCTGGCCGACGTGAATGCCCCCTTGCAGCGCGGGCTGGCTGCTGCCGAAAGTGTCTTTCAGTTGCTGGATGAGCCGGACGAGCAGGATACGGGCAAGACCACGCTGACGCATGTTCAGGGCGAGTTGCGTTTTGAGTCGGTCTCCTTCCGTTACCCGAGGGCTGAGCGTGCTGCGCTGGACGATCTCAACCTGGTCCTGCCGGCGGGGCAGACGCTTGCGCTGGTGGGTCAATCCGGTGGCGGTAAGTCGACCCTGGCGGCACTGGTGCCGCGTTTCTATAACCCGGTGGGTGGCCGCATCCTGATCGACGGACATGACCTCCAGGATCTGACCTTGGATTCGCTGCGCAGTCATATCGCCTATGTCAGCCAGGATGTCCTGCTCTTCAATGACACGGTGGCGGCCAATATCGCCTATGGCGATGCACGTGAACGCAGCATGGAAGAGATTGAAGCCGCCGCCAAGGCAGCCAATGCGCTCGAATTCATTCGCGCCCTGCCGGAAGGTTTCGATACCGTCATCGGTGAAAACGGCAACCGTCTCTCGGGTGGCCAACGTCAGCGCCTGGCCATTGCCCGTGCCATTCTCAAAAATGCGCCGATCCTGATTCTTGACGAAGCCACTTCGGCCCTCGACAACGAGTCGGAGCGTCTGGTCCAGGAGGCGCTGGAGCGCCTGATGCAAGGGCGGACGACCCTGGTCATCGCACACCGCCTGTCGACCATTGAAGGGGCCGATTGTATTGCCGTGCTGGCGGGCGGGCGCCTGGTTGAGTCCGGACGCCATGCCGATCTGCTGGCCAAAAACGGCACCTATGCCCAGCTTTACCGTCTCCAATTTGCGGAAACTGCATGAAGATCATCCATACCGAAGCCTCCCTGGGTTGGGGGGGGCAGGAAATCCGGATTCTCGAAGAGTCGCGCGGCATGATTGCGCGTGGCCACGAAGTACTGGTGCTGTGTCCTCCGGAGGCGCGCATCTTCGAGGAAGCCCCGCGCCGCGGCGTGCCGGTCCAGGCCTTGCCAATCGGCAAGAAGCGCCTCAAGGGTGCGATGGCCCTGCGTTCCTGGCTGAAGGCCAACCCGGTCGACGTGATCAATACCCACAGTTCCACCGACAGCTGGCTGGCAGCGCTGGCCTGCAAGACCTTGGCCAATGCGCCTGCCGTCGTACGGACGCGGCACATCTCGGCACCGGTCTCCAACAATGCATCGACCCGCTGGCTATACACCCAGGGCTGTCGGCATATTGCGACGACCGGCGAGGCACTGCGCCGTGAGTTGATCGAGACCAATGGCTTCCCTGCCGGGATGATCACCTCGGTGCCAACCGGGATCGACCCGGCCCGCTTTGCGCCGGGCGACCGCGAAGCGGCGCGCCGTGCCTTGGGGCTGGATCCGGCCCGTTTCTACATCGGCATTGTGGCGACCTTGCGTAGCTGGAAGGGGCATCTCTATCTGCTGGAAGCTTTTTCCCGCTTGAATGCGCCATCCAGTCATCTGCTGGTGGTTGGCGAAGGCCCGATGCGCGTCAATATTGAAGCCAAAATTGCCGAGCTTGGCCTGAGCGATCGTGTCTCTCTGGTCGGCCAACAGGATCGCCCGGAAACCTGGATGCAGGCGATGGATATTTTCTGCCTTCCGTCTTATGCCAATGAGGGCGTGCCGCAGGCCATTCTGCAGGCGATGTTGAGTGGTTTGCCCATTGTGACAACGCCGGTTGGGGCGATCACCGAAGCCGTGACGCATGGCGAAACCGGATTGGTCGTGCCGCCGCGGGATGCTGCCGCCCTGGAACAGGCGCTGCAAACCTTGATGGCTGCGCCTGAACAGCGTGCACAACTGGGTATGCAAGCTCGCCAGGTGGCAGAGGCGCGTTTTTCGTTCAACAGCATGCTGGACAAGATGGAGGCCATTTTTCAGGCCGCCATTGCGGAAGTCCGCTGAGCCGAGAGCACATCGCGATGCCTGCATCTCGCCTCCCCGATCCCGCAGCCGTTCGCGCCATCCTGGCGATCCAGGTTTCGCGGATTGGCGACACACTCTTGTCGACGCCCACCCTGCGTGCGATCAGTTCCCATTTTCCGCAGGCTCGCTTGACGGTGCTGGGCCATCCGAACCGATGCGAGGTGTTTGAGCATATTCCGTTCATCCATGCTGTTGGGCCGATTACCAAGAAAACGGCGCTCTGGCAGGGTTGGATGCCGGGCAAGCCATACGATCTGGCCTTCGTGTTCGGCTACGACGAGCCACTTGTTCGCTATGCCTTGCGTGTAGCGCGCGGTGTGGTGGCGATGCGTCAGCAGGATGCGGCACTCAATGCCTGTCTGCTGCATGCAGCAAGCGAACCGGCGCCCAAATCCCGGCATGCCGTTTATATGCAGCACGCGCTGGTCGAAGATCTCAACCTGCCGATTGAAAACGAGCGACTGGCCTATACCGTCACGGATGCAGAGTCCGCATGGGCGCGGCAAACTTTGGCCGACAAGCAACGTGCTGGCGCCTTTCCCTTGATTGGTCTGCAGATCGCCAGTTTTCCGACCAAGGGCTATCGCGATTGGCCGGTCGAAAATTTCAAAGCGCTGACCGATCTGATCCGGGCACGCTATCCCCAGGCGCATTTTCTGATTTTTGGTGGCCCCTTGGAGCGAGAGCGCACGCTGTCTCTCGCCGGGCAACTCGGGGCGGCTGCCACGCATTTTGCCGGTACCCTGAGCTTGCGTCAGACTGCCGCGCTGATGAATTGCCTGGATTACTACATCGGCGTGGACACCGGGCCGACGCACATCATGGGCGCACTCGGCCGCCCGATGATGGCGATGTATCACCCTTCCTCTCCGGCCCACATGCTGAAACCGCTTCAGCATCCAGCCTTGACCGCCGTCGACCATCCTTTGGCTGGCCAAGTCGGACCAGAGGCCTCGATGGCCGGGCTGACGGTCGAGAGCGTCTGGGCGCAGCTTGAGCCTGCCCTGGCCAATCTGAAGGCGGCCTGAATGCGGTTTGCCTTCGTCCTGCCCAATCTGGCCGGTGGCGGCGCCGAAAAGGCCGTCCTGAAAACCGCGCTGGCCCTGGTTGAGCGGGGGCATCAGGCCGATCTCTTTCTGCTTGAAAAACGGGCCTCGTACGCGGTTGACCGTCGGATTCAGCAGCACATCGTGGCGGGCAAGCTGCATCGGGGCTGGTTGGGCAAACGTTGGCTGGCATATCGCCTGGGCAGGACCCTTCGTCGTGTCCAGCCTGATCTGGTCGTGTCTACTTTGCCATTCGCCGATGAAGTGACGGCCATGAGCGGTGTGCCCCGCCATTGGTGTCGCATTGCCAATACCTTGTCGGCAGAAATCGACAAGTTGAAGCGCAGTTCACCCAGCAAGGCTGAGCGACGCTTGAAGCGCTATAAGGCCCTCTATGGCGCGCGCTCACTGATTGCAGTGTCGGCCGGCGTGGCCCGTGATCTGACCGCTCGTCTCGGACTGGCATCGCGCGTCGCGACCATCGCGAATCCCTTTGATTTGTCAGCGATCCGTGCACAGGCCTGTGAGCCCCTGCCATTTACCCCGGAGCGGGAGTACGTGCTGCATGTGGGACGGTTCTCGGCCCAGAAACGCCATGATCTGTTGCTCGATGCGTGGGCGGCCTTGCCGGATGAGCGGGATCTGATCCTGCTGACCGAGTCGACACCTGCCCTGCAGACAATGATTGCAGAACGGGGTTTGAGCCGCCGGGTCAAAATCGCCGGTTTCCAGACCAATCCCTATCCCTGGATGGCCGGTGCACGCCTCCTGGTGCTGTGTTCTGATCATGAAGGGTTGCCGAATGTCCTGATCGAAGCGCTGATTTGTGGCACGCCGGTGATTTCAACGGATTGTCCTTCCGGCCCGCGCGAGATACTCGGTGCCGCTTTGCCATCAGCCTTGGTGCCTTGCGGCGATGCCGTGGCGCTGGCGCGGCGGATGCAGGATTTCCTGGCCTCGCCGCCAGATCTCTCACATCTTGATCTCTCTGCTTACAGTGCCGAGCAGGCTGCCGTCGCTTATGAAGCCATTGCCCGTGCGGCGGGAGGGCATGCCTAATGTGTGGCATTTTCGGCATGGTGGGACGACGCTGGCAGGCTGACGCCAGCCGGGCGCTTGCCGGCATTCACAGTCGCGGTCCTGACGCACAAACCATTCTGCCCTTGGGTGAGGTCTTGTTCGCCCATACTCGCCTGGCCGTCATTGACCTGGCCGGGGGGCAGCAACCGATGCAAACCCCGGACAAGCGTCTGACCATCGTGTTCAACGGCGAGATCTATAACGCCCCTGAACTGCGCAAAGCCTTGTTGGCGATGGGGGTCACATTCCAGACCGATCATTCGGACACGGAAGTTCTGCTGCAGGGTTACCGTGCCTGGGGTGAGGCCGTGTTGCAGAAGCTGGACGGCATGTTCGCCTTCGCGATCTGGAATCACGAAACGCAGACGTTTTTTGCCGCGCGGGATGCCTTGGGCATCAAGCCTTTCATGTATGGCGTTGTGGGTGGGGAACTGGTATTCGCATCGACCCTCTCGCCTTTCTTCGCACTGACTGATTTTCCCAAACGGCTCGATCCGGAAGCGCTGCGCGATTACCTGGCCTTCCAGACACCGCTTGCCCCGCATACCTTCCTGCGCGATGTCCGACAGTTACCGCCGGGGGGATACTTGCGCTTCCGCCCCGGCCAAGCCACCGCCGAGACCGGCCAGTGGTGGACGATCCCCCGCGAACAGCCCCTGCTCATGCCGGAAGGTGAATTGCTGCCGGCGCTCGACCAGGTGCTGCGGACCAGCATGGCGCGGCAGCAGGTGGCGGATGTACCGATTGGGGCCTTCCTCTCCGGCGGGATCGATTCCAGCTTGCTTGTCTCCTATCTCGCCGAATCGAGTTCGAGACCCGTCGAGACCTTCAGCCTCAAATTTGCTGACCAAGGCTTCGACGAAAGCCGGCATGCGGCAGAGGTTGCTTCCCGGTTTGGTTGTCGGCATCACGTGCTGGAAGCGCCTTCGATTGACGGAGATCGCTTCGTGGCGGCGATCCGTGATCTGGACCAGCCGCTGGCGGATCCGGCGTATGTCATGACGCATGCACTTGCCGGTCTGACCCGCCAGCATGTCACCGTTGCCATCAGCGGGGATGGCGGTGATGAACTGTTCGGCGGTTATCCCCGCTTTCTGGATACGGAAAGCCAGCATCCGCCGCATTTCTGGCAACGGCCCGTGCGCGCCTTGGTCGATGCCGGTCTTGCGCCCGCATCACTATTGCGTCGTTGCCTGAGCGGCCAGGAGTTGCTGCATTATCGGCGTGTCGAACTCGGACCGTGGCCGGGGCGCAAGCAGATGGCCCGTTACCTCGATTCGGCGATTGTGCCGGCTGCGCGGGTCGAGCGTACGCTTGGGAGCTGGCTGGATCTGATTGGGAAACAAGGAGGAAAGATGGATAGCGCCGCCTTGATGCGGGCCGACTTGTGGACCTATCTCTCGGAAAACTGCCTGACCAAAACCGATCGGGCAAGCATGGCACACGGCCTGGAGGTGCGTGTCCCCTTGTTGGGCCAACCGGTGATCGATTTCGCCTTGTCGGTGCCGGCGACGGTCCACCTGAAAAATGGCCTCAAATCGTTGTTGACCGGCCTGGCTAAAGAACGTTTGCCCAACTGTGTTTGGGACCGGCCAAAACATGGTTTTTCCGTTCCTGTGCGCCAACTATTCAAAGGTGCGTGGCGGGAGGTCGGGGATGCGCATTTTGCCAGCGCCAGTCGCTTCTCCTTCATGGATCACCGAGCCTTGGCCGAACTCTGGCAACAGTCGGGCGATCGTCATGCATCGGCCCGTCTTGTCTACACCCTTCTCGTGCTGCTGATCTGGCTGGACGGGAAAAACATCGCTTTCGAACCGGAGAGTTTATGAGCGCAATCTATCAGGATAAGCAGGCTGCTTATTTCGGTGCGCAACGCAAGGAAATGCTGCCTTTCATTGATCAGGCAGCGACCCGGATTCTGGACATCGGCTGTGCCGATGGGACTTTTTCGGCTGCCTTGAAGGCACGCCAGGGCTGCCATGTGACGGGGGTCGAACTGATGCCCGAGCCGGCGAATCTGGCTGCCGAACGACTGGATGCGGTCTATACCGGTGACGCCTTTTCGCCCGAAATCTACCCGCAATTGGCCGCTGCCCGTTACGACTGCATCATCCTCAACGATGTCCTGGAGCACCTGGTTGACCCCTGGGCTGCCTTGATCCGACTGCGCGAACTGTTGATGCCGGGCGGGACGCTGGTGGCGTCCATTCCGAACCTGCGCTATTTCCGCGTGCTGAAGTCGCTGGTCCAGGATGGGGAGTTCTTTTATACCGACAAGGGCGTGCTGGATCGGACGCACCTGCGCTTCTTTACCGCCAAGACGATTCCGCAGTTGTTCGAGTCGGCCGGGCTGGAGATCGTGCGCATGGAAGGGATCAACGGTCCCAAGCGCCTGCCGCCCAAGTACGCCATCCTGAACTGGCTGGGCGGTGGCAAGCACGCAGATATCCGGTGGCTGCAGTTTGCCGTGGTTGCACGGAATCCGGGGTAAGCCGGATGGCACGTCCTTATCTTGTGATGGTGCGGGCCGGCGCGGCCAGTTTGCATCAGCAATGGCTGGCCGACGATCCTGATCGCAATTGGGATTGCTGGGTCAGTTGGTACTGCGAGCCTGCCGGGCATGGTGAGGCTGCCGTGGAATTCGAAAGCGATGGTGGCGACAACAAGTTCGAAGGTTATCTGCAAGGGCGTGATGCGCTCGCGCTGAGTCTCGATGAATATCGTTATGTTGCGTTGCTGGATGATGACCTTGAATTCCCGCCCGGCGGGATTTCGCAGACCTTTTCTCAATGTGAGCGGGCTCACGCGGACTTGGCTCAGCCGGCATTGCGCTGGGGCTCCAACGTCAATCACGATGTCACCTTGTACAACCCCCTGACCGATGTGCGGCGGGTCAGTTTTGTCGAAGTGATGATGCCATTCTTTTCCAAGGACACCCTGCGCTTTCTCGAACCCAGCTTTTTGCTGTCCAAAAGCAGTTGGGGTATCGATTATGCTTGGGGCTCGCAACTGGCGCATCGCCGGGGTGACCCCGGCAAACTCATGATTGTCGATGCCGTGCAGGTGCACCACACCAAGCCGTTTGATACGAAGCAGGGTGCGTTTTACCGGAAACTGGCGGCCATGGGGGTGGATGCAGCGGCGGAATATGCCCGGATCAAGGCGGCTAGCCCATCCTTTGGCGGCTTGAAGAGCCTGAGGTCGGGCCATCTCGCCGCCGGTTTGTGGCGCCTGTTGCCCACGCCGCTGTTGGGTATGGCAGTACGTCTTGGTGAAAGCATCAAAAAACGCCGGCATCGGCGACTTTATGTCTTGAATGGTGGGCAAGCATGACCGATGCTATTCGTTTGTCCTTGATCGTACCGGTCTACAACGTCGCTCCTTTTCTGCCGCGCTGTCTGGATTCCTTGCTGGCTCAGGACCTCAACGGCATCGAGATCATCGTCGTTGACGATGGCGCGACTGATGAATGTCCCTCGATCCTGGCCGACTATCAGGCTTCACATCCTGGTTTGCTGACCGTTATCCGGCAGGAGAATGCCGGCTTGTCCGAGGCACGTAACACCGGGCTGGATCATGCAAAAGGCACCTACGTCGCCTTTGTCGATTCGGATGACTGGATTGATCCGACCTATTACCGCCGCTTGCTCGATCTTGCTGTCGAGCATGATTTGGAGATGGCCCATGGTAATGCTGTCTTCCATTTTGAGGGGCGACGCGAGGACCAACTGATTTATCAGGATGATTTGTCAGCAGACGTCATGAGCGGTCGGGCCGTGCTGCACAAGCGCCTAGCCGAAAAAACCTTTCTCCACATGGTCTGGATGCACCTCTATCGCCGTGATTTCATCGAGGCGAACCGGATGCGCTTCATCCGTGGGCGCATCCACGAGGATGTGTTGTGGACCACCCAGGCTTTCCTGCTGGCCAAGCGCGTGGCCTACGATCCGACACCGGGCTACTTCTATCGCCAGCGTATCCGGCGCTATACCCAGGCCCAGACGGATGCGCGCTTCGAAGTCATCATCGACAGTTCGATCCGCAATGCCTTGGGTTTGGCCGAGATGGCCGATGCTCTCGGGGCTGATCCGGTCCTGGCGGGGCTGATCCGCTGGCAATTGGTCGATGGCGGCCTCTCCGTCTTCCACAAACTGCGCAAGATCGCCGATCCGGCAACCCGGCGCCGCGTGCGTCAGCAATGTCGTGAACTCAAGCTGTATGGCACCCTGTGGCGGAGTGCAACCCTGTTTTCGCAGCGCCGCCGAATTGCCAGGAACTGGCTGCAAGGGTTATTCAAGGCATGAGCGCACGGTGTTTTCAGGTCAATCTGCAAACAGGCTGGGGGGGCGGCGAAGTTTATACCGCCTTTTTTACCCGGGCCCTGGCAGAGCAGGGCGTCGGATCGACGCTTTTCGTCCATCGGGAGAACCTGCGTTGGGGGCGGGAACTGCCTGAGGGCACCGAGATTGTTCCCGTGGCCGATGCGGCGGACATGGTCCGCCAGTTGCTGGCGCGCAACCCGGGCTGGATTCTGTGTCAGACCCCCCTGGCGCCCTCCGAACTTGAGCTCCTGCGGCAACCGGGACGGATCATTTCCTGCATTGCCCACATGCCGCTCTATGGGCGCGATCCGCGCCGGATTGCCGCACACGATAGCGTGATCGCTGTCTCGCAGCATGTGATCGACAGCCTGCACGCGGCGGGGGTGCAGCATGTTCATGCTGAACCCTTGTTGGGGATTGCCGACCTGAAGCCCCGTCCCGCAGCGCGCGGAACTGAGGCTGGAATCTGGCGCCACTCCCGTTATGACTGGGATCTGCGCAAAGGGCGGGATCGTTTGCTGAGTTGGTTGGCGCCGCTGTGGATGTCTTGTCGTCCGGCACTCGCCTACCAGAAACGTCCGGGGATCACCCTTGCGATCGTTTCCAGACTGACGCCGATCAAGCAGTTCCCCACGCTGTTCGGCATCCTGGCGCCGATCTTGGCTCAGCACCCTGAAGTCAATCTCGAAATATTCGGTGCAGGGGGGTATGCCTCCGTGCGTGATCTGGATCGCGCCTTGCGTCCCTGTCGCAGGCAGGTGCGTTTCTGGGGTCATCAGTCTGATGTGGCGCAGGTGTATGGTCAGATCGATTACCTGCTGACCGGCCTGCCTGAAAAAGAGGCGCTTGGCCTGAACGTGATCGAGGCCCAGGTGTGCGGTACGCCGATTCTGGCGGTCAACGCCCGGCCATTCACCGAAACGGTGGCGGCAGAAGTCACCGGCCTGTTCTTCGACGATCCGCGCAAGGACGGTGGCGCGAGTTTTGATGCGCTATTGACGCGTTTGCAGGTGCAGGCATTCAAGATTGATCCGGCCGAGGCTCGCGCGCATTTGGCACAATTCAGCGCGGACAGTTTTGCCACGCGCGTTGGCAGACTGTGTGCCGTCATGAAAAACAAGGGAGTCCTGGCATGAGCGGGAAAAAAGTCATCATCAATTACCGCAAGGGTTTCGAGCCGCTGGAAGAGGGGTTCCGGAATCTGGGCTACGAAGTGATCGAGAATGCCTGGACCCTGCCGGCTGATCCGGCGCAGATCGAACTGGTGATCGTCAATCTTTACGAGGCCATTCGGCAGCCATGGCGGACCTGGCGTTTCCGGCAGGCACTGAAGCGGGCGGGTATTCCGCTCATCGGTCTGGACCGGGACGCGCCTTGGCATATGGGCATCCGCAAGCGGCGGATTGCGTGGTTCCGCTTGCTGAATCGGCTCGATATTTATGCCACGCACACGATGCAGCCGACCTGGGAATTCGCCCCCGTCAAAATCTACAGTCCGAATGCGGTCTGGGTTCGCAACTTCAACCTCCATGGCTGCTCGTTGGCCGAAATGCGCGATCCGGATTTTTACGAATACGATGTTTCCTTCTTGGGCAACATGGATGGCGTACGTTACAAGGAACATGCGGCCCGTCAGGCATTTTTCGAAGCACTGCGGCCGCGCCTGGATGCCTTGGGTATCCGGCATTACATCAAGCATTCCTCGGGGATTAGCGAAGCGGAACAGATTCGGGTCATTCAGCGCTCCCGCATCAACTTGAGCTTCCGCTCCTCCTGCGATCATGGTGGGGAACTCAGCTGGGGGCTGCCCGAGCGATGTTATGGCGTGCCGGCTCGCGGTGGGTTCCTCCTGACCGACCGACGCCGGCATGCAGCCGATGATTTCGATGTCGCGCGTGAATGGGCCGACTACGACGATATGGATGACTGCATCCGCCAGATTCAGCACTGGCTTGCGCATTTCGACCAGACACGTGACATTGCCGAGGCAGCCCACGCCAAGGTGATGGCTTGCCATACCTACGAGCATCGCGCCCAGAATCTGATCAACGCCGCGCAGGCTTGCCGCAGCGCAGCCCTGGGTCGGTCCTGATCGGGAGGGGAAGCTTGTGAAGATTCTGGTCATCCGCCGCGACAATATCGGCGATCTGGTGTGCAGTACCCCCCTGATTCGTGCACTGCGGCAGCAATTGCCCGATGCCAACATACAGGCATTGGTGACGCACTACAACGCCGAGGTACTGGCTCGAAATCCCGATCTCGACGTGGTGTATTCCTATCAGAAAGCCAAGCATCGTGGACCTGGGGAGGGGCGTTTCGGGATCTATTGGGATCGCCTGAAAACCATCCTGGCCTTAAGGCAGGCTCATTTCGATTGGGTTTTGCTGCCCGGTGGTGCACAAGCCAGTTCCTTGCGCTTTGCACGCATGATTGCCCCGCAGCGCGTGCTGGTGCGCGACGATCAGGACAAGGTGGCTGGCCCGCATGAGGTCGAACAGTGCTGCCACCTGCTGGTGCGCATGGGCTTGTCGTATGCGGCGCCTGCGCCTGTCGTTGTCCCGGACCCGCAGTTGTCAGCTGTGTTTCATCAGCAGTGTGTTGCCCATCTGGGCTTCGTGCCGACCCGTCTCATTGGTGTGCATATCAGTGCGCGCAAAGTATCGCAGCGCTGGCCTGCTGAGCGATTTGCCGGTTTTATCCGCCATGTGACGCAGTCGCCAGGCACTGCCTGTTTACTGTTCTGGGCACCGGGCTCTGCGGATGACCCCAAGCATCCCGGAGACGATGAAAAGGCTGCCGCCGTGATGGCTGCGACTGGCAGCGCCCCTGTTGTTCCATTGCCGACGCAAGGGCTGGATAAACTTATCGCAGGTTTATCGCTCTGTCACAGCGTGTTATGTGCGGATGGCGGGGCAATGCATCTTGCCGCAGCACTGGGCAAACCCATGGTGTGCCTGTTTGGTGATTCCGATCCCGAGCGCTGGGGGCCGTGGGCTGTGCCACACCGGATTGCTCAGTCGCCACAACGGCATGTTGAGGATCTTGCGCTCGATGCCATCCTCAGTCGCTGGACAGCGTTGGCCTCAGATTCTCACGGCTGATCCAGCCATGCACGACACCGCATAGTCCCATGAACAGAAGCAGATGGTGCCGTGCGAAGTAGAAATTGAAGGTGTTCGAGATCAGTGTGCCAAGGATCAGGAGCAAGCCGGCGCACCCCAATCGCCGCATTTCGGGTGAAGCCGCGCGGGCGGCAGTCCAGCATGGGCGGACCAGGCTGTAAAACAGGGCCAGAATGAGCAGTACGCCAGGGATGCCGAGTTGCTCCAGATAACTCAGCAAGATGTTATGGGCGTGCTTTGCTTGGGTCAGTCCCTCTCCGCCGGGGATATCTTTGAAGGTCTCCGCATACCAGGCATGGTTCGTTTCATGACCGAAACCGTTGCCTGTCCAGGGCGCCTTCAGCGCATGCCTGGTGATCGTGCTGTAGAGGATTTCCCGATCCTGCGTATGAGCAAGGCTGCGTTGGGTATTCGCCAGCGAGTACAGCACCAGTGGCGCAGCGATCCCAATGAAGAGGGCGCCGACGATGATTTTTCTCTGTCGGGGCAATACGTGGCGGAAATAAACGGCTGCCAGTACCAGTGCGCCAAGCATCAGTGCCAGTGCAAACGAGCGGGAAGCGCTGAGCATACCGGTGACCAGTGCGAGGCCCAGTGCTAAGCCAGTGAGCCGTCGGGCAGGGCGTGCGGATGTGTCTTGAGCGTGCCCGAAATTCAGGAAGAGCATAGCCATGAAGGCCAGTAAGGTGACGGAAACATCATAGCGCGGTGGGCTATGGGGCCCCTGCCAGGTTTGGTAGACCTGAAAGTCGTAGAGAGCGATACCGCTGAAGGCCAGGGTTGCCAAAAGGAGCCCTCGACCGAAGTAGATGGGGGATAAACCACGGTATGCGGCGACGTAGCAGAGACTGAACGCCAGTATGCCCTTGGCTGCATCTCGCCAGACCGATTTGACGGTAATGTCAGGAGCGATTGTCCACTGCCAGGAGAGCAGGGCAAGCCCGAGCCAGGCGGCAAATACGGTCCAGACACGGGTGGTTTTGAGGGTCCCCCAGGGATGCAGCATCAGGCTGCTGAGCAGGAGCAGGGCGAAGCAACTTTCCTTGACGGCGGTAATGTGGGCAAACGGTAGCAACCCGAGATAGAGGGTTGCCGAAATACAGGCAAGCCGTTGAGCCGATGCCGTGATGGAAACTGGCGACATGAGTGTGTTTTGCAGGGGACAGTGAGTGCGGGCAGTATACCTTTGGAATGCGCTGGGTCAGTGCGCCGCTTCCCAGCTTGCCCCCTGGCCCAGCTCCACAATCAGCGGCACACGCAGGTTGCCGATGTGACCCATGTGTTTGGGCAGTTCGAGCTGGATGTGCGGGATTTCATCATCCGGTACTTCCAGCACCAGTTCATCATGCACTTGCAGCAGAAGCCGGGTACGTAATGCGGACGTATTCAGCCAGCCTTGCACAGCCACCATCGCCAGTTTGATCAGATCGGCGGCCGTCCCCTGCATCGGGGCGTTGATGGCGGCGCGTTCGGCGGCTTGGCGGCGGTTGCCGTTGCTGCTGCGGATTTCCGGGAAATAGAGGCGTCGACCGAAGACGGTTTCGACGTAGCCGTGCTGGCGCGCAAATTCGCGGGCTTCTTCCATGTAGCGGGCGACACCCGGATAGCGTGTGAAGTAGCGGTCGATGTAGGTCTGGGCTGCGCTGCGTTCGAGGCCGAGCTGGCGGGCGAGGCCGAAGGCGCTCATGCCGTAGATCAGGCCGAAGTTGATGCTCTTGGCGACGCGGCGTTGATCCGGGCCGACCTCCAGCGGCGTGACACCGAAAATCTCGGCGGCCGTCGCGCGGTGCACGTCCTCGCCTTGGGCAAAGGCCTGGAGGAGGCGCTCGTCACCGGAGAGGTGGGCCATGATGCGCAGTTCGATCTGCGAATAGTCGGCGGAGACAATCCGGTAACCCGCCGGCGCAACGAAGGCGGTACGGATGCGGCGGCCTTCTTCGGTGCGTACCGGGATGTTCTGCAGGTTGGGCTCGCTCGAGGCCAGACGACCGGTCACCACGGAGGCTTGCGAATAGTGCGTGTGCACGCGCCCGGTGCTGGGCTCGATCATGCGCGGCAGCTTGTCGGTGTAAGTGCCTTTGAGCTTGGAGAGGCTGCGGTGTTCGAGCAGCAGCTTGGGCAGCGGGTAGTCGAGCGCCAGTTCGGAGAGCACTTCCTCATCGGTCGACGGCGCACCGGAGGCGGTTTTCTTCTTCACCGGCAGGCCGAGTTTGCCGAAGAGGATTTCCCCCAGTTGCTTCGGCGAAGCCAGATTGAAGGGCTGACCGGCGAGCTCGTAAGCCTGGGTTTCCAGCTTCATCAGGGTCTGACCGATTTCGTGGCTTTGCCGGGCCAGGGCGTCCCCGTCGATGAGGACGCCGGTACGTTCCATCTGCCAGATCACCGGACGGGCCGGCAGTTCGATCTCGTGATAGATGCGCGACAGGCCGGGCTCGGCGCAGACCTGCGGATACAGCACCTGGTGGATGCGCAGGGTCATGTCTGCATCTTCGGCGGCGTACTGGGCGGCGCGTTCGAGATCGACCTGATCGAAGGTGATCTGCTTGGCACCCTTGCCGCACAGGTCTTCGTAGGCGATGGTGTCGAGGCCGAGATGGCGCTTGCAGAGCTGCCCGAGGTCGTGGCCCTTGTCGGATTCGAGGACGTAGCTTTGCAGCAGGGTGTCATGGGCGACACCGGCCAGCGCAATGCCGTGATTGGCGAAGACGTGCTGGTCATACTTGGCGTTTTGTAGCACTTTCCGACGGTCGACCGCCTCCAGCCAGGGTTTCAGGCGGGCCAGCACCGCCTCGCACGGCAGCTGGTCAGGTACCCCCGGCGCGGTGTGGGCGAGCGGGATGTAGCAGGCTTCACCCGCTGTCACGGCCAGCGAGATGCCGACAATGCGGGCGGCAAACGGGTCGAGGCTGTTGGTTTCCGTGTCGAGCGCGGTCAGTTCGGCGGCCTCGATGGCGGCCAGCCAGCGGTCGAAATCGGCCCAGTCCAGAATGGTTTCGTAGCGCAGGGTCGCCGGCGGCGTCGGTAGGTCCGCCGGGGCCGGGCTGTCCGCTGCGCTTGATCCTGGCGGCGAGACGCTGGCCGGGGTGTGGGCGGCCGTCGGCGGCGTGCCGCTTTCGACCTCGCGCAGCCAGGTGCGGAAACCGTAGCGGCCGTAGAGGGTACGCAGCGTATCGATATCGAGCGGGCTGGCGGTCAACGTGCCGGGGGCGGGCAAATCGGGCAGGTCGCAGACCACGGTAACGAGTTTCCGGCCGAGCGGGAGGAAATCGAGGTGGTCGCGCAGGTTCTGGCCGACCACGCCGGTGATCTTGTCGGCGTTTTCGACGATGCCATCGAGCGAGCCGTACTGGGTCAGCCATTTGACGGCGGTCTTGGGGCCGCATTTGCTGACGCCGGGCACGCCGTCGACGGTGTCGCCAACCAGGGCCAAGTAATCGACGATGCGGGTCGGCGGTACGCCGAACTTGGCTTCGACGCCAGCCGCATCGAGCAGCTCGTTGCTCATCGTGTTGTACCAGCGCACACGGTCGTTGACGAGCTGGGTCAGGTCCTTGTCGCCGGTCGAAATCAGGGTGTCGATGCCGGCGGCGGTGGCCTGCGTCGCCAGCGTGCCGATGACATCGTCGGCTTCCACGCCGTCGACCGTCAGAACCGGCCAGCCTGCCGCCTTGATCGCGGCATGGATGGGCTCGATCTGGGCGCGCAGATCGTCCGGCATGGGCGGGCGGTGCGCCTTGTATTCCGGGTACCAGTCGTCGCGGAAGGTCTTGCCCTTCGGATCGAAGACAACGGCCTTGTAGTCTGCCTTGTAGTCGCTTTCCAGGCGGCGTAGCATGTTCAACACGCCGTACAGGGCGCCGGTCGGCTCTCCCGCCTGATTGCGCAGGTCCGGCAGGGCATGGAAGGCGCGATACAAATAGGACGAACCGTCCACCAACAACAAGAGAGGCATACCGTGACAGAGAGCGAAAAACTGGTGATGGGGGTGGAGACCGAGGCGCAGTTGAAAAACACCACGGCCCGCGAGTCCTGGCGGATTTTCGGCATTATGTCAGAGTTCGTCGAGGCGACCGAACGCCTGTCGGCGATCCGTCCCGCCGTGACCATCTTCGGCAGCGCCCGGACGCGCCCGGATTCTCCCTACTACATGCTCACCGAGCAGCTTTCCCGGTTGCTCTCCGATGCCGGCTTCTCGGTCATCTCGGGCGGTGGCCCGGGCATCATGGAAGCGGCGAACAAGGGGGCCTATTTCGGCAAGTCGCCTTCGGTCGGCCTCAATATCCAGCTGCCGCATGAACAGCGTTCCAATCCGTATCAGGACATTTCCCAGACCTTCCGCCATTTCTTCGCGCGCAAGTACATGTTTGTCCGCTTTGCCAGCGCCTATGTCGTGATGCCCGGCGGTTTCGGGACGCTCGATGAACTGATGGAGGCACTGACCCTGATCCAGACCGGCAAGGCCCGCAAGATTCCGCTCATCCTCGTGTGCTCGGAGTTCTGGGGCGGACTGATCGACTGGTTCAAGGACCGCCTGGTCAAGGAAGGCATGGTCGATCCCGAGGACATGCATCTGATCCAGCTGATCGACGAGCCGAAGGACGTGGTCGAAGCGATTTTCAAGCACTACGAGGCCCGCCCCTTCGGCCCGCTGCCGAATGAGCACGAGATGATGCTCAACCTGTAATAAAATTCAGGGAGATCAATCAAGGAGTGCCCATGCGCCGCCTACTTTCCGTTTTCCTGTTGCTGGCCTCGTCCGCCTGGGCGCAGCCGGCCGACGTGCAGCCCTTGCCGGCCGTGCCGCCGCCACCGCCCGGCATGGAAGCCTTTGACGCCGCGCTCGAACCGCAGGTGACCATCGTCAAGCAGGAGCGTGAGACGCGCGAGGAATTCCGCATCAAGGGCAAGTTGTACATGGTCAAGGTGACACCGGCTGTCGGCAAGCCCTATTACCTCGTTGACCGTCAGGGTGACGGCAACTTCATCGAGGCCGATGTGGCGCCGAACCCCGTGCGCCCGCCGATGTGGATCATTCATAGCTGGTAAGTCCCGTTGTCCGTCTATACCGTGGTTGGCCGCGACGAACTTGCGGCCTGGCTCCAGCCCCTCGGGCTGGGCGCGCTGATCGATCATGCCGGCATCGCTGCCGGCATGCAGAACTCCAACTATTTCGTGACGACGGCCAGCGGCCGTTACGTCCTGACCTTGTTCGAGCAGATCGATCCGGCTGAACTCGATTTCTATCTGGCCCTGCAGGCGCATCTGGCGGCAGCCGGGGTGCCTGCCCCGCAGCCCTTTGCCGATCCGGCCGGCCGGCGCTGGCGGATGCTCTGTGGCAAGCCGGCGGCCTTGTGTTCCTGCCTGCCCGGCCAGGCCGTGGAGGCGCCGGATGTGGTGCAGTGCGCCGCGCTCGGACGTGCCCTGGCGCAGTTGCATGGCGCGGCGCAAAATTTCCCGAATCCGCTGCCCAACCCCTGCGGTGCAGCCTGGCGGGCCCAGGTCGGAGCGCGTCTCCTGACCGTGCTGGCCGACGACGAGGCCGCCCTGCTCGCGGACGAACTGGCCTATCAGGCCAGCCAGGACTGGTCCGAGCTGCCGCGCGGGGTGATTCATGCCGATCTGTTCCGCGATAACGCCTTGTGGTCGGCCGACGGTCAACTGTCTGGCGTGCTCGATTTCTATTTTGCCGGCGAGGACGCCTTGCTCTTCGACCTCGCCGTTGTGGTCAATGACTGGTGCACCGATGCCGATCGCTATCGTGCGCTGGTTGCCGGTTATGCCGGCGGTCGACCGCTCACCGAGGCCGAAATCCGGGCCTGGCCGGCGGTGCGGCGGGCGGCAGCCCTGCGTTTCTGGCTCCTGCGTCTGGAAGCCAGGCACATGCCGCGAGCGGGCGAGGTCGTGACCCGCAAGAATCCGGACGAATTCCGCCACCTTCTGGCACAGATCCGGCTTGATCCCGGCCAACTCACTGGTTAGCATCCGCGCATGAACGAGACCCCCGCTTTCCCCATTGCCCCCCGTCCCTTCCGTGGCGACAGCCGTGCCGTCGATCCCGGCGCCTGCTTCGACTGGATGCGCCAGGGCTGGGCCATGTTCCTCGCCCATCCGGGTATCTGGCTGGGCAGCACCGTCCTGCTGCTGGTCATGCTGATGGCGATTTCCATCGTGCCGATTTTCGGCCAGATTGCCGCTCACCTGCTGGTGCCGCTGTTCGGCGCCGGCATGATCCAGCTCTGCAAGCATGTGGCCGAGGAGACCGATCCGCAGATCGGCGATCTGTTTGCCGGCTTCCGCCACAATGCCGGGCAACTGGTCATGGTCGGCGTGCTCTTCGCGCTGGGCGTTTTCGGCATCGCGTTTCTGGCCTTCCTGTTGATCAGCGGCGGCATTCTGGGGGCGGGTATTTCCGGGCGTGTCGGCAGTTTTGGTATTGCCCTGGGCAGTGTCATGCTGGCCGGGCTGCTCGTCATGCTGCTCTCCATTCCGGTCATCATGGCCACCTGGTTTGCGCCGGCGCTTGTGCTGCTGCACGACATGAAGCCGGTCGATGCGATGAAGGCGAGCTTTGCGGCGGGGCTGCAAAACTGGCTGCCCATGCTGGTGTTCGGCATTTTCCTGGTGGTGGCCCTGTTCTTCGCCATGTTGCCGCTGATGCTCGGTCTGCTGCTCTTCATGCCGGTGTTTTCGGGGGCGGTCTATGCCTCCTACCGTGACATCTTCACCGAGGTCTGAGATGCGTGCTCAGCAGGTTCCTTCCTCCGCCGGCTGGCGCTGGCTGCTGGGCGGCTTTGCCTTGTACCGGCGCGCGCCCCTGACTTACTCGATGCTGGTCATGACCTATTGGTTCGTGGTCGTTTTCCTGAATGTCGTGCCGGTACTGGGGGCCTTGCTCGCGGCGATGGTAGTGCCCGGTCTGTCGGTTGGGCTGATGCAGGGCGCGCGCCATCTTGAACGCGGCCTGCCGATTGGCCTGCAGACCCTGTTTGGCGGCCTCAAGGAGAATGCCCGGACCCTCTGCCTGCTCGGTGCGCTTTACCTGCTGGTGACCCTGGGCATTCTCGGTGTCTCCTCCCTCTTCGACGGCGGCGACATGCTGCGTTACATGCTCGCCAACAGCCGGGCCGAACGGGCGGCGGTCGAGGATGCCGATTTTCTCCTGCCGTCACTGGTGGTCATGACCCTGCTGGTGCCGGTCATGATGGCCTGGTGGTTTGCCCCGGTGCTGGCCGGCTGGCATCGTCAGTCGGCTGCCAAGGCCCTGTTTTTCAGCTTCATCGCCTGCTGGATGAACTGGCGCGCCTTTCTCGCCTACAGCGTTGCCCTGATGCTCTTCGCCATGTTGCTGCCGGGCATCCTGCTTGCCCTGCTGATGATCGTGGTGCCGGGTGCGCAGGAATTGGCCACCACCCTGATCCTCATGCCCATGCTGCTGATCATCGCGCCCAGTGTGTTCGCCAGCTTCTACGCGAGCTATCGCGACATCTTCGGCATTTCCGAAATTGTCTGACACCCTGCCTGCGCCGCTCGGCCTCTTTGGCGGTACCTTCGACCCGGTTCATTACGGCCATCTGCGTCTGGCCGAAGAGTCGATGACCCACCTCGGCCTGGGCGGCGTGCGCTGGATTCCGGCCGGGCAGCCGCCGCATCGCGGCACGCCGCAGGTGACGGCGGCGCAGCGCCTGGAGATGGTCGGGCGGTCGACCGCCGGCAACGGCCATTTTTCGGTCGATCCCGCCGAGGTGCTGGCCGACGCGCCGAGTTACACCGTGCATACGCTGACCCGCCTGCGTGCCGAACTCGGGCCGGCACAGCCCTTGGTCCTGCTGGTCGGTGCGGATGCCTTTGCCGGCCTGCCGAGCTGGCATCGCTGGCAGGATCTGCTCGACCTGACTCACGTCGCAGTCTCGCATCGTCCGGGATTCCCGATTGAGCCGCACAGCCTGCCGGCCCCGCTGGCCGAGGCTTTCCGGCAGCGCCGGCTCGATGATGTCGGCGGATTGAGGACGGCCCCCGGCGGGCGCATCGTCACCTTTGCCATGACCCAACTTGCCATTTCGGCAACCCAGATTCGAAAACTCCTGGCCAACGGCCTGTCGGCGCGCTATTTGCTGCCCGACGACGTTCTCGACTATATTCAAACCCACTCTCTTTATAGAAACGCCTGATGGACATCCGCAAGCTGCAAAAAATCGTCGTATCCGCCCTCGAAGACATCAAGGGTAAGGAGATCGAAGTCATCAACACCACCAAGCTGACCTCGATGTTCGATCGTCTGGTCATTGCCACCGGCGACTCCAACCGCCAGGTCAAGGCCCTGGCCCGCAACGTCCAGGACAAGGTGCGTGAAGCCGGCGGCGAGATCATCTCCACCGAAGGCGAAGACACCGGTGAATGGGTGCTGGTCGATCTGGGCGACCTCGTCGTCCACGTCATGCAGCCCACCGTGCGTCAGTACTACAACCTCGAAGAGCTCTGGCAGGCGACGCCGGCGCAACGCCGCAAGCTGACGGAGCAGGCCGCCGAAGAATGAAACTCGCCATCCTTGCCGTCGGCCACCGCCAACCCGGCTGGGTCGATGAAGGCTGTGCCGAGTATCTGAAGCGCATGCCGCGCGAGCTGGCGATGACCGTCACGGAAATCAAGCCCGAGCCGCGCGGCTCCAAAACCCGCGAGCAACTGCTCGCCGCCGAGAAAGCCCGCCTCCGCGAGGCCCTGCCCGGCAGTTGCCGCCTCGTCGTGCTCGACGAAAAAGGCGACGACCTGACCACCATGAAGCTCGCCAAGCGCCTCGAAACCTGGATGCAGGACGGGCGCGACGTGGCGCTGCTGATCGGTGGCGCCGACGGGTTGGACGAAGAATTCAAGCAACAGGCCGATGACAAGCTGCGCCTCTCCAGCCTGACCCTGCCGCATGGCATGGCCCGGCTGCTGCTTTGCGAACAGCTGTATCGCGCCCATACCGTTCTGAAAAACCACCCCTACCACCGGGAGGGCTGATGCGTCTCTACCTCGCTTCCCGCAGTCCACGCCGCCGTGAGTTGCTGCACCAGATCGGCGTTGAATTCGACACCCTGGCCTATTCGGAAGGGCCCTACGGTCACTTCGAAACCGACGAAACGCCGCTGCCGGACGAAGATCCGGTGCTCTATGTGGAACGCGTGACGCGCGCCAAGGCCGAGCATGGCGAGGTGATCGTGCGCGAACGCCACCTGCCGCCGCGTCCCATCCTCGCTGCCGACACCACGCTCGCCTTCGAGGGCGGCATCATCGGCAAGCCGGTCGATCAGGCCGATGCCACGGCCATTCTCAAACGCCTCTCCGGGCGCACCCACCGTGTCCTGACCGGTGTCGCCATCTCCTTCCAGGGGCGCACCGAATACGTCCTCTCGTCCAGCCAGGTGCATTTCCGCCCCATCGACGACGAGGAAATCCGCCACTACGTGCTCTCCGGCGAACCCATGGACAAAGCCGGGGCCTACGGCATTCAGGGGCGTGCCGGGCTTTTTGTCGAACACATTTCCGGCAGCTACACCGGCATCATGGGTTTGCCGGTCTGCGAAACGGGCGAACTGCTCAAGCGCTTCGGCTGGAAATTTTAGCCTGCTGCCCGGGCAGGGCTGACGGTCGACCGGCCTGGATGGGCCAAATCCAGGAGCATGCTTGCCGCAATGTCTGCGCCGTCCGCGATCGGGCGGGCGGGGGCGGTTTGGGCCCGGAGTGCGCTCAGCGCGTCGCTCAGGTGTCCGGTGCGGACCGCTTCTTCCTCAACACAATACGCGCGGCCATGCTGGTGCAGCCAGTCGATCAGCGCATCCTGCTCCGGCCAGTCGGCGCGGCGCTGGTAGAGGACGGGGGTGCCATGACAGGCAGCTTCGGTGAACGTGCCGTAGCCGGGCTTGGTGAGCACGGCATCGATGCTGCAGAGCAGGTCGGTGAAACCGAGGCCCAGGCTTTCCTGCGTGATGGCGTCCGGATGCACACAGCCCCAGGCGGCCGGGACGATCCAGCGTAGTCCGGGCTGGCGGGGCCAGGTTTCGATGGGCAGACGGTGCGCGATGCCGCCCATGGCGACCAGCACGTAGCGGCTGTCCGGCTCGGGTAGCGGATGGCGCCGACCGAGGGCGGCGATGGGCGGGATGGCGCATTGCCGGGGCAGGGCGGGCATGGCCATGGCGGGGGTGCAGCGCAGGAAGCAGCGCACGCTTTGGTAGGCGCTGAGCAGATCGTGGTGGATTGGTGCAGCCCACGCCAGGTGACCGAAAAAATGGGCGAAGAGGTCGGCCCAGTTCAGCGAACACAGCGCGGCGCTCGGGATCCCCGCGATGGCCGCACCGGCAAGCGGCAGGTCGCTGATGTTGCTGAGGACCAGATCGGGCCTCAGGCTGTCGAGCAGGCGTGCTTCGGCGGCAAGGCGGGCCGGCCGGTCCGCGTGGGCCGCCTGGTAGGCACGGGCGCTGGCTTCCAGATCGACACAGGTGGCATCGCGCATCATGAAGCCGAAATCGGTGGCCTCGGGCAGATGGGTGAAGGGCGCCTGAATGCGCGTCTGGAGAAAGTCGAGCGGCAGACCGGTGCGCACGGTGAGGCGCAGGTCGGGCTGCAGGCGGGCCAGGGCATTGAGCACGGGCGCGCTGATCGCCAGATGGCCGAAGCCGTGGCTGGAAATATCGGTGAACAGATGCATGCCGGGATGCGTGCCGACCAGGGCGGATTTGGGCCGCCCCGGCCGGTCGACCGTCGGATCAGCGGTGCTTGAAGGTCGGTTTGCGCTTTTCGGCGAAGGCGGCCATGCCTTCCTTCTGGTCTTCCAGCGCGAAAGCCGAATGGAACACGCGGCGCTCGAAGAGCAGGCCTTCGTTGAGGCTGGATTCGTAGGCGCGATTGACGCATTCCTTGATCATCATGACCACCGGCAGCGAGAAGTTGGCGATGGTCTGCGCGGCCTTCAGGGTTTCTTCGAGCAGTTGATCGGCCGGGTAGATGCGGGCAACGAGGCCGGCCTTTTCCGCCTCGTTGGCATCCATGAAACGCGCGGTCAGGCAGAGGTCCATGGCCTTCGCCTTGCCGACGGCACGCGGCAGGCGCTGGCTGCCGCCGGCGCCGGGCAGGGTGCCGAGCTTGACTTCAGGCTGGCCGAACTTGGCGGTGTCAGCGGCGAAGATCATGTCGCACATCATCGCCATTTCGCAGCCGCCGCCGAGGGCGAAGCCGGAAACCGCGGCGATCACCGGCTTGCGGGCGGTCTTGATGCGCTCCCAGTTGCGGGTGATGAAGTCGGTCTTGTAGGCGTGCATGTAGTCGAAGTCCTTCATGAAGCCGATGTCGGCCCCGGCGGCGAAGGCTTTTTCGTTGCCGGTGAGGACGATGCAGCCGATGGCTTCGTCGGCTTCGAAGGCGTCGATGGCGGCACCGATGCCGTCGACGACGTCGTTGTTCAAGGCATTCATGGCCTCGGGACGGTTGATGCGGATGAGGCCGACGCGGCCGTGGATTTCAGTCAGCACGACTTGGGACATGGGTGTTCTCCTGGGTGTTGTTGTTGATTGTTGCCGGCCCGGGCAGGACGCCTGCATGAGCCGGGCAGTCCGCCATCTTAGCCTTTGCCGGGGGCGCGGGCCAAGCCTTGGCCGGTCGCTGGGGAAACGCAACCGATGCTCAGGCAACAAACAGGAGATGCAGGCCGAGCAGGACGAAGAGCAGGCCGGTGGTCCGTTCAAGGCGGCAACTGAGGCCGGGGTAGCGGGCAAGCAAGCCGCCCAGGCGGCCTGCTGCGATGGCGATCAGGCTGAACAGCAGGGCGGCCTGCAGGGTGAAGAGCAGGCCCAGCTGGGCAATCTGCAGCGCCATGTCACCCCGCCCCGGCGCCACGAAGGGGGGCAGGAAGGCCAGGAAAAACACGACCACCTTGGGATTGATCGCATTGGCGATCAAGCCACGGCGGAAAAGCTGGCCGGGGGTGTCATCCGGTGTCGGGCGACGGTCGACCGTCGCCGGGGCCGCATTTTTCAGGGCCTGGATGCCGAGCCAGAGCAGGTAGAGCCCACCCGCGCCTTTCAGGATGCCGAAGGCGAGCGGGCTGGCAGCGATCAGCGCGCCAATGCCGAGTGTGGCGAGCAGGGTGTGGCTCAGGCAACCGGCCGCGCAGCCCAGGCCGAAGGCCATTCCGGCGCGCCGCCCGCGGCTGGCCCCCAGGGCGAGGACGAGCAGGTTGTCGGGGCCGGGCGCGAGGGTGAGCAGACTGGCTGCGGCAAGAAATCCGAGGGCCTGCTCCGGCGTGAGCAGCGGCATGGGGACGCTCAGTCCCAGTTCTTGCGCGGGGGCAGCGGCACTTGCGGAATCGGGCCGCGCTCGGCCGAAATCACCTTGTCCATGACCTCGTAGAGTTCCTGAATCAGGGCCGGCCCGAAGGCCTGTTCGATGATCTTGTACTGCTCGACGATGAGCGGCCCGAGTTCGGCGACCAGGGCTTCGGCTTTGGGCGTCAGGCGCACGATGACGCGGCGCTGGTCCTCGGCCATGCGGGTGCGGGTGACCAGGCCCATGTCTTCCATGCGCGACAGGACGCCGGTCAGGCTGGGACTGAGGATCTGACAGATCTCGCAGATCTCGCGCGGTTCGAGCTGTCCGGTCTCGTTCACCGTACGCAGGATGCGCCATTGCTGCTCGGTCAGGCCGAAGTGGGTGATGATCGGGCGGAAATGGCACAAGAGTTCCTCGCGGGCGCGGAGGAAGAGTTGCGGCAGGTTACGGTAGGCAAGTTTGCGGGGCATGGCGAAGCCGGATGATTGACCGGGAGGGGAGGCTGTCTTTAGACTACCTTAATATATTAACGATTGCCGGGGTAGATCGGCAACGGCGCAGGAGACATTGGCATGAAAACAGGTGGCGTCCAGCCCATTCCCGACATCCATATCGGGCGGGCTTACGATCAGCGCGATCCCGAGTGCGAGATCCATTACGAGACCTTCGGCCGCCTCGCCGACTTTTTCGGGCGCAACACGCCGGCCCATCGCCATTACTGTTTTTTTCAGATTCACCTGCTGGAACGCGGCAGCATCAACCTGAATCTGGATGGTCAGGTCTATGCCGGCAAGGCCCCCTTGCTCATTTTCACGCCGCCGACCATCCCGCATGCCTTTTATTCCGAGGAAGACTCCGACGGCCACGTGCTGACCATCCGTCAGGAAGTGGTGCGGGCCTGGTTTCAGTCCATGCCGGGCCAGTGGCCGGAATCGCTCTTGCGCGAACCGGCCTTTGTCGAACTCGCCGACGTGGCCGAGACACCTTCCTACCAGCGCCTCCTGGCCTGGGTGCAGTTGCTGCAGCAGGAATTCGGGCAGGACGAGAAAGGTCGAGCGGCCGCCTTGCTGGCGCTCGGGCAGGGCATTCTGATCGAACTGGCGCGCATTTTGACGGCGCACGGCACGTCGACCGTCGCCCGTCCGGAACGGAGCGAAGATCTGCGCGTCTTCCTGAGTTTTTGCGATCTGGTCGAAGCGCATTTCCGCGATCACCTGACGCTCACCGATTACGCCGGGCATCTCAAGGTGACCGAGGCGCGCCTGAACGACATCTGCCGGCGCATGGCCAACCGGCCGTCGAAAGAGGTGGTGCATGAGCGTTTGCTGCAGGAGGCCTGTCGCCTGTTGCGCTACTCCGCCGTGCCTGTCACCGAAATCAGCTACCAGCTCGGTTTTGCCGATCCGGCCTACTTCTCGCGCTTTTTCACCAAACGCGCCGGAATGCCGCCCAGCCAGTTTCGCGCCGCCGAACACGGCTGAGGGTTACGAAAAGTACAAGTCGTTTCCCCAAACGTCCATTTATTAATATCTTAGTAAAAGTTTTAATGCAGCCATGAGACAGCGACCGTGTGGTCGTGGCATGGAGGAGAGAGACATGGCATCTGGTTCGTTCGACATCACGCGCAAGTTCGTGCGCGTCATGGGCACCCTGCCCAACGGGATGATCGAGTTCGAGTTTGCGGTCGGCGATCCCGATGTCTGCGCCGAGCTGGTCATGCCCAAGGCCGCCTTCGAGGCCTTCTGTGCTGACAACCAGGTCGAGTTCCTGAACGACATGACCAAGCCGGATGGCGATGCCGCCGATTTCCAGTGGGGCATGCATCAGGCCACGCACCAGCGTTTCCGTTAAGGGTTTTTGCATTTTCGGTGCGGTCGACCGCATCCCAACATCTATTTCGAGGAGACACACATGGCAATTGATTTGCGGACGGTCAGCATCACGCCGCTGCGCCAGACCTTTGGTCACCTGGCGCGCCGCATGGGCGCCGACAAGCCGGCTTCGCGCTATCTGGAAGCGACCATGGACCTGCAGCCGGTGGAAAACTACCACTACCGCCCGACCTGGGAACCGGAACGCGACATCTTCGATACGCGCCGCACCGCGATCACCATGAAGGACTGGTATGCCCTGAAGGACCCGCGCCAGTACTACTACGGCGCCTGGACCCTGGCGCGCGGCAAGATGCAGGAAATCGCCGAAGGTGATTTCGATCTGGTCGAGGACCTCGGCCTCGCCGCCGCCTACCCGGCCGCCGGCAAGGAACGCGCGCTCAAGGTCTTCCTGCCGCTGCGCCATGTGGCCTGGGGCTCGAACCTGAACAAGGCCTATGTCTCTTCCTACGCCTACGGCATTGCCATGTCGCAGGCCGCCTGCTACGCGTCGATGGACCAGTTGGGCGTCGCCCAGTACGTGAGCCGCCTCGGCCTCGCTTTCAACGACCTCGATGCCCTGGCCGAGGCCAAGACCGCCTGGCTGCAAGGCGCCGAATGGCAGGAACTGCGCCGCTACATGGAAGACGTGATGGTCGGCCAGGACTGGTTCGAAGTCCTGATCGCCCAGGATTTCGCGCTTGAAGGCCTGCTCTACCCGCTGATCTACGAGCGCTTCAACGAAAAGCTGAACGCCGCGCACGGCCCGGTCTTCTCGATGCTGACCCGCTTCCAGCGCGAATGGTTCGGCGAGACCAGCAAGTGGCTCGACGCCGTGCTCAAGGCCTGCGCTGCCGACAATCCCGAGAACAAGGCGCAGCTCGCCACCTGGATCAAGGCCTGGCGCGAGCGTGCCCTGGTCGCCCTGAAGCCGGTTGCTGCCCTGGCCTTCGGCGACGAAGCCGACGCGATTCTCGAAGAACTCGTCCAGAACCTGACTGCCCGCGCCGCCAAGGCCGGCATCGCCCTGTAAAGGAAGCACCATGTCCAACGCCTTCATCGCCTTTCAGAAGAACGACGACTCCCGCTGCATCGTCGAGGCCATCCTCGAAGACAACCCGAACGCCATGGTCGATGACCAGCCGTCGATGGTGAAGATCGACGTGCCGAACCGCCTGGTCATCAAGCGCGAGACCGTCGAAGAGAAGATGGGCCGTGCCTTTGATCTGCAGGAACTGCAACTGCACCTGATCACGATTTCCGGCCATCTCGACGAGACCGACGACGAATTCACCCTGAGCTGGAATTCCTGATTCCGGCTGCCAAGGAGAGAACACCATGGATATGAAAGCTAGCAAGAAGCTCGGCCTCAAGGAGCGCTACACCCTGATGACCCGCGATCTCGCGTGGGACACGACCTACCAGCCGATGGACAAGGTCTTCCCGCAGACCGCGTACGAGGGCATCAAGATTCACGACTGGGACAAGTGGGAAGATCCGTTCCGCCTGACCATGGACGCCTACTGGAAGTACCAGTCCGAGAAGGAGCGCAAGCTGTACGCGATTCTCGACGGCTTCAACCAGAACAACGGCCACCTGTCGGTCACCGACGCCCGCTACATCAACGTGCTGAAGCTCTTCCTCGGCTCGACCCCGCCGCTGGAGCTGATGGCGGCGCGCGGTTTCTCGATGATGGGCCGTCACATGCAGGGCGCCGGCCCGCGTGTCGCCTGCCAGATGCAGGCGGTCGACGAGTACCGTCACTTCCAGACGCAGATCCACTCGATCTCGAACTACAACAAGTACTACAACGGGATGGACGAGTTCGCCCATCAGCAGTCCCGCATGTGGTACCTGTCTGACGGCAAGTCCTTCTTCGATGACGCGATCACCGCCGGCCCGTTCGAATTCATGGTCGCCATCGGCTTCGCCTTCGAATACGTGCTGACCAACATCCTGTTCGTGCCGTTCATCTCCGGTGCCGCCTACAACGGCGACATGGCGGCGATGACCGTCGGCTTCTCGGCCCAATCCGATGAAGCGCGTCACATGACGCTCGGCCTGGAATGCATCAAGTTCATGCTCGAACAGGACCCGGACAACCTGCCCATCGTCCAGCGCTGGATCGACAAGTGGACCTGGCGCGGCACGCGCAAGCTCGCGTCCGTCGGCATGATGATGGATTACATGCTGCCCAAGCGCATCATGAGCTTCAAGGAAGCCTGGGAAATGTACGTCGAGGAAAACGGCGGCGCACTGTTCAAGGATCTGGCCCGCTACGGCATCACCATCCCGAAGTGCTTCAGCCAGACCATCGAGGAAAAGGAACACGTCTCGCACCAGTCCTGGATCGGTTTCTACATGAAGCCGCAGGCCACGCCGTTCCATACCTGGATTCCGACGCCGGACGAAATGGACTGGCTGTCCGAGAAGTATCCCAACACCTTCGACCAGTACTACCGTCCGGTGCTGGAGTTCTTCGACGCCCAGGAAAAGGCCGGCAAACGTTTCAACAACCAGACGGCCCCGATGAACTGCCAGGTCTGCGTCAGCACCATCAAATTCAACGAGCCGGGCGACCCGATGGAAATGTGCTTCCGCGAGACGACCTATCAGGGCGAGAAGTTCCACTTCTGCTCGGATCACTGCCAGGAAATCTTCGAGCACGAGCCGGAAAAGTACATCCAGACCTTCATCTCCTCGCACCAGGTCCTGCAGGGCAATTGCGAGCCGGAAGGCGTCGATGTCAATGCCCCGGACTTCCAGCCCGGCAAGCAGATTCTCGACTACTGGAAGCTCGACAAGCGGGCCCTCGGCGACTTCAACGGTTCCGAGGATCAGAAGAATTTCGCTGCCTGGCGCGAACAGGCCACCAAGAACTGAGGAGAACGCCATGACGATGCTGAAAACCCTGGCGCCGTATGAATTCAAGTCCCGCGACGCCCTGGAGAACTACAAGGGCCGCCAGCTGGTGTACATCAACTGGGAACGTCACCGCATGTTCTCCCGCCCCTTCGTCGTCGCCCTGACGCCGGATACGCCGTTCTCGACGATCATCGCGCAGATGGCCGAGTGCTTCAGCTATCACCCGGACTGGGCGCAGATCGACTGGGACAAGGCCCTCTGGCAGAACGGGAAGAACAGCTTCACGCCGGATCGCAACAAGAGCCTGGCCGAGAACGGTATCGGTCACAAGGACCTGATCCGTTTCCGCACCCCGGGCCTGGATGGCATTGCCGGTACCGGCTACTAAAAACGCACACGGTGCGCCGGACGGTCGACCCGTCCGGTAGCCCGGATTTCCCAGCGGAGAGACTGTCATGAGCTACGAACTGACCATTGAGCCCCTTGGCCGGACCATCGAAGTCGAGGATGGCCAGACCCTGCTCGACGCCGCACTGCGCGCCGGCATTTACCTGCCGCACGCTTGCGGCCAGGGCTATTGCGCCACCTGCAAGGTGTGCATCACCGACGGCGAGGTCGACCACCAGAACGCATCGAGCTTCGCGCTCATGGATTACGAGCGGGAAGAGGGCAAGGCCCTGGCCTGCTGCGCCACGCTGGAATCGGATGCGGTCATCGAAGTCGAAATGGAAATCGACGAAGACGCCCGCGACATTCCGGTCCGCGATTTCCACGGCGTGGTCAGCCGGATTGAAGATCTGACGCCGACCATCAAGGGCATCTGGCTCAAGCTGGACGAAGCCCTCGATTTCCAGGCCGGCCAGTACGTCAATTTCAACCTGCCGAATGACCTCGGCCACCGCGCCTTTTCGCTCGCCAACGCCCCGTCGACCGGCGACGAGATCGAACTGAACATCCGCATCGTCCCCGGCGGTGCCGGCACGACCTGGATTCACAACGAGCTCAAGGTCGGCGATGCGGTCACCGTGTCCGGCCCGTATGGTCGTTTCTTCGTGCACAAGTCGGCCAATGTGCCGTCCCTGTTCATGGCCGGCGGTTCCGGTCTGTCCAGCCCGCGCTCGATGATCCTCGACCTGCTGGAAGAGGGCAGCACCCTGCCGATCACGCTGGTGTACGGCGCGCGCAATCAGGGCGAACTCTATTACCACCAGGAATTCCTCGATCTGGCTGCCCAGTACCCGAACTTCACCTATGTCCCGGCCTTGAACGACGAGCCGGCCGACAGCGGCTGGACGGGCTTCCGCGGCTTCGTGCATGAAGCCGCCAAGGCCCACTTCGACAATGATTTCCGGGACCAGAAAGCCTACCTCTGCGGCCCCCCGATCATGATCGAAGCCTGCATCACCACGCTGATGCAGGGCCGCCTCTTCGAACGTGACATCTACACCGAGAAATTCTTCTCGGCGGCAGATGCCCAGCAGGTCCGCAGCCCGCTTTTCAAGCGCGTCTGAACATCGCGATCGGACCGTCTGGCGGGTGTTTCCTGCCCGACGGTCAACGCCTTTTTACCCCTCAATTTCATCCCGCAAATTTTGTCGCCGGCCCGTTGACTTACTAATATCGTAGTGATTTAATCACTAACATATTAACAAGCAAAACGCTGAACCATTACTCAAAAGAGGAGATGTCGAATGAACACCCGTCAATTGACTGTTGTGGCCGCCCTGTCTGCCCTGTCCCTGTCGGCCGCTGCACAGGAAGTCACTTTCAAGATTGCCCACTTTCTGCCGTCCGCTGCGCCGACCCAGCAGAAAGTGCTGCAGCCCTGGTGCGATGAAATGGGCAAGGCGTCGGCCGGCCGCATCAAGTGCCAGTTCTACCCGGCCATGCAGCTGGGCGGCACGCCGGCCCAACTGGCTGACCAGGTGAAGAATGGCGTCGCTGACGTGGTGTGGACCGGTCCCGGCTACTCTGCCGGTCGTTTCCCGGCCATCGAAGCCTTCGAGCTGCCGTTCATGGTCAAGGATGCAAGTTCCAGTTCCAAGGCCCTCTGGAAGTACTACCAGCAGCACGCGCAGCAGGAGTTCGCCGCCTACAAGGTGCTGGCTTTCCATACCGATGGTGGCCAGGCCGTGCATACCGCCAGCAAGCAGATTGCCGGCCTGACCGGTTTTGCCGGCCTCAAGCTGCGTACCTCGACCCGTGTTGGCGCCAAGACCCTGGCGGCGCTCGGTGGTCAGCCGGTCGCCATGCCGCCGGCTCAGGTGACGGAAGCCATCGCCAAGGGCGTGGTGGACGGTTCGCTGGGTGCATGGGAACTGGTTTATCCGACCAAGCTGTCCGAAGTGACCAAGTTCCATCTGCAGCCGGATACCGGCGTCGCCTATCCGACGGCCACCGTACTCGCTGTGCTGATGAACAAGCAGAAGTACGACGGCCTGCCGGCTGACCTGAAGGCCATCGTCGACAAGACCACCGGTGAAGTCATGGTCGGCAAGTTCGGCGCGATGTTCGATGAGGTCGCTGCCGACACCAAGAAGCGGATTGCGGCACAGGGCAACAAGATCACCACCCTGAGCGCCACCCAGGTCACGGCCATGAAGCAGGCGACGGCCAGCGTCGAGGACGAGTGGGCGAAGCAGGTTGGTGAAAAGGGTCTGGATGGCAAGAAACTGATTGCCGCTGCCCGCGAACTGACCGGCACGACCAAGTAAGGCAAGGATCAAGGAGAACAGCATGCAGGATCCGATGGGTATGCCGCATGATCTGGTGGAGCACGACGCGGTCGAGCACTACCTGATCATGGCCGGCAAGGCGATGGCGATTTCAGGCGGTGTCCTGTTTATCGCGCTGATTGCGATGTCGCTGGTCTCGATCATCGGCCGCAAACTGGGCTTTGGCTCGGTCAATGGCGACATCGAACTGATGCAGGCCGGGACGGCCGTGGCAGCAACGGCGTTTCTGCCGTACTGCACGCTGCTCGGCGAACACATCAAGGTCGATTTTTTCACCGAGAACATGCGTGCGTCCCTGAAGCGCCCGATCGACGGTATCGCCGAGTTGCTGCTCGGCGGTGTCTCGGTGCTGCTCGCCTGGCGTACCGTCTTGTCGGCGATTTCCACCTATGAATCGCAAGAGGTCACGACCCTGGTCTCGCTGCCGCTCTGGATTCCGACCGCGCTGCTGGTGCCGGGCATCGTGCTGATGGCGGTTTGCGCCTTCTACCGGGCCTATGCCTCCTTCCATCCCACCAAGAAAATTCCGGGAGCCCACAAATGAGCGGTACCACCATCGGCCTGATCGGCTTTGGCTGTCTGCTGGCCATGCTCGCCGTGCGGGTGCACATCACGATGGCGATGTTCATCACCGGCGCCGGCATCTATCTCGTCATGAACCAGGGCGAAACCTCGGCCCTGATGTACACCCTGAACAACCTGGTCTATGCCCGGGTTTCCAACTATGACCTGGCGGTGATCCCGCTCTTCATCCTGATGGGTCAGTTTGCGACCCACGGCGGCTTGTCCAAGGCGCTGTTCCGCGCCGCCGGCACGCTGATTGGCCACTGGCGCGGCGGTCTGGCGATGGCCTCGACGGCTGCCTGTGCGGCCTTCGGCGCGATCTGCGGTTCCTCGCTGGCCACCGCCGCGACCATGGGTCAGGTGGCGTTGCCGGAACTGAAGTCGCACGGCTATTCCGGCAAGCTGTCCACGGCCACGCTGGCTGCCTCGGGCACCTTGGGCATCCTGATCCCGCCCTCCGTCCCGCTGGTCATCTACGCGGTGCTGACCCAGGAATCGATCGGCAAGCTGTTCGTCGCGGCCGTCGTGCCCGGCATTATCGCCGCCCTCGGCTACCTGCTGGTGATCGCGATTATCGTCCGCTGCGACCCGTCTGCCGGCCCGGCCGGTGAGAAAGTGCCCTTCGGCGAGATGATCAAGGCCCAGATCAACATCATTCCGGTGCTCTGCGTCTTCCTCGTCGTCATCGTCGGCATCTACGGCGGCTGGGCCAATCCGACCGAGGCCGCCTCGATCGGCGCGGCCGCCTGCGGCATCATCGCGGCGGTCTCCGGCGGCATGCGCACCAAGGATTTCCTGCAGAGCGTCTATGGCACGGCCCACGCCACCGGCATGATCTTCATGGTCCTGATCGGCGCCGATCTGCTCAACTCCAGCCTGGCCCTGTCGCAAATGCCGACAGAGCTGGCGCTGTGGGTGCAGAACAGCGGTTTGCCGGCGCTGGTCGTGCTGTTCGCCATCCTGCTCATCTACATCCTGCTCGGCTGCGTGATGGATTCGCTGGCAATGATCCTCTTGACCATTCCCATCTTCTATCCGATGGTCATGGGTCTGGATTTCTTCGGCATGAGTGTCGAGGACAAGTCGATCTGGTTCGGCATCCTGGCGCTGATGGTGGTCGAAATCGGCCTCGTGCATCCGCCGGTCGGCATGAACCTCTACGTCATCAACAAGATCGCCAAGGATGTCCCGATGAAGGACACGGCGCTGGGCGTGATGCCTTTCCTCGCCTCCGACTTCATCCGCATCATCGCGCTGGTCTTCTTCCCCACCCTGTGCCTCGGCCTGGTGCATTTCCTCGGCTGAGCGGAGTCTGAATCCATGATCAAGCAACACGTTCGCGGCACGGCTTACGGCGTCATCCTCAACGATGCCGTCTCCGTGCAAAAAATCGGTTCGCTCGAGGAGGCCCCGTACAAGGGTGCCCCGAAGGCCCCGGTGCTCTACATCAAGCCGGCCAACACCCGTGTTGGATGTGGTTCGACGGTCAACCTGCCGCAGGGTGCCCATTCGGTCGAAGTCGCCGCCACCGTCGGTCTGGTCATCGGCCAGGCTGCCGCCCGCGTGACGGCGGCCGATGCCTTGGGTCACGTCAGCGGCCTGGTGCTCGCTGCCGATCTCAGCCTGCCGCACGCCAGCTACTACCGCCCGGCGATCAAGGAAAAGTGTTTCGACGGTGCGCTGCCGTTGTCCTCGGTCAAGCCGCTGGTCGATATCGCCGGCCTGACCCTGGTCACCGAAATCGATGGCGAGGTCGTGGATCGTCGCCCGCTCAATGATCTGATCCGCCAGCCGGCCCAACTGCTGGCCGATGTCTCGGAATGGATGACCCTCAATGCCGGCGACGTGCTGCTCGTCGGCGTGCGCTACCAGGCGCCGCAGGCCAAGGCCGGCAGCGCCGTCCGCCTCAGCGCCGAAGGCCTGGGCAGCCTGAATTTCACCATCGCACAAGGAGTCGCCGCATGAAGCACGGTCGGATCAGTTACAACGGCGCCGTCCATCAGGTGACGGACGCAGGTGTTGAAAATGCGGGCCGCGTTCGCCTCGCCGACGGTCGACTGCTCAGCGAGGGCGAATTCCAATGGCTGCCGCCGGTCGAAGTCGGCACTGTCTTCGCGCTCGGCCTGAACTACGCCGACCACGCCAAGGAACTCGCCTTCAAGGCACCGGAAGTGCCGCTCGTCTTCCTCAAGGGGCCGAACACCATCACCGGTCACAAGGCCGATACGCGCCGTCCGGCTGACGCCACCTACATGCACTACGAGTGCGAGCTGGCCGTGGTCATCGGCAAGACCGGCAAGAACGTGAAGAAGGCCGAGGCGATGGACATGGTCGCCGGCTACACCGTGGCCAACGACTACGCCATCCGCGGCTACCTCGAGAACTATTACCGCCCGAACCTGCGCGTCAAGAACCGCGACGCCTGCACGCCGCTCGGCCCGTGGCTGGTCGATGCCGCCGATGTGCCGAACCCGATGGCGCTCAAGCTGACCACCCGCGTCAATGGCAAGACGACGCAGGAAGGCACGACCGCCGACATGATTTTCGACATCCCGACCCTGATCGAATACCTGTCGTCCTTCATGACCCTCAATCCGGGCGACGTCATCCTGACCGGCACGCCGGAAGGCCTGGCCGATGTGAAGCCGGGCGATGTCATCGAAACCGAAGTTGAAAACGTCTGCTGTCTGGTCAACACCATCGTCGATGACCAGACCTGGTTCGCCCCCGTTTAAAGAAAGCGAGAACAGCATGATCAAGCACATCATCAACGGCCAGAAGGTCGAGAGCAAGGAGACCTTCGAAACGGTCAATCCGGCGACCGGCGAAGTGATCGATACCGTTGCCAGCGGCGGCGAAGCCGAAGTCAATGCCGCAGTGGCCGCCGCCAAGGCCGCTTTCCCGGGCTGGGCCGCCACGCCGGTCAAGGAGCGCGCCCGCCTGGTGCGCAAATTGGGCGAGCTGATCGCCGCCAATGTCGAGCCGATTGCCGACATGGAAACCGCCGACACCGGCCAGGTCACCTACCAGACCAAGAAGGTGCTGGTGCCGCGTGCCTCCGACAACTTCAACTACTTCGCCGAGCTGATTCAGCACATGCACGGCGAAACCTACGATTCCGACACCGGCCACCTGAACTACACGCTGTGGCAGCCGGTGGGCGTCTGCGCGCTGATCTCGCCGTGGAACGTGCCGTTCATGACCGCCACCTGGAAGACCGCACCCTGCCTGGCCTTCGGCAACACGGCCGTGCTCAAGATGTCCGAGCTGTCGCCGCTGACCGCCAACCGTCTGGGCGAACTGGCGCTCGAAGCCGGCATCCCGGCGGGCGTCTTCAACGTCGTCCATGGTTTCGGCAACACCGCCGGTGAGCCGCTGGTCGCCCACCCGGACGTGCGTTCGATCTCCTTCACCGGTTCGACCGCCACCGGCAACCGCATCGTCAAGTCGGCCGGCCTCAAGAAGTTCTCGATGGAACTGGGCGGCAAGTCGCCCTTCATCATCTTCGACGACGCCGACTACGAACGCGCCCTCGACGCCGCCATCTTCATGATCTTCTCTAACAACGGCGAGCGCTGCACCGCCGGCTCGCGGATCATCGTCCAGGCTGGCATCTACGATAAGTTCGTCGCCGATTTCGCCGCCCGCGCAGCGAAGATCAAGGTCGGCGACCCGACCGACCTGAGCACCATCATCGGTCCGATGATCTCCAAGGGCCATCAGGAAAAGGTCAATTACTACATCGAACTCGGCAAGCAGGAAGGCGCTGAAGTCGTCTTCGGTGGCGGTACGCCGACGGTCGACGACAAGTTCAAGAACGGTTTCTGGGTCCAGCCGACGGTCTTCGCCGGGGTGGATAACAAGATGCGCATCGCCCAGGAAGAAATCTTCGGGCCGGTGCCGTGCATCATCCGCTTCAAGACCGAAGAAGAAGCAAGCCAGATTGCCAACGACACCATCTACGGCCTGTCGTCGTACTTGTGGACCAACAACACCGGCCGCGCCATCCGCCTGGCCAAGGCCATCGAGTCCGGCATGACCTTCGTGAACAGCCAGAACGTGCGCGACCTGCGCCAGCCCTTCGGCGGCTCCAAGGCCTCCGGCACCGGCCGCGAAGGCAACCACTACAGCTACGAAGTGTTCTGCGAAGCCAAGAACATCGCCGTGTCCTACGGCAGCCACCCGATCCCGCGTTGGGGCGTCTGAGGACGCACGGAGGAGACAATCATGGGAAAACTCGCTTTAGCCGCCAAGATCACCCACGTGCCGTCGATGTACCTGTCCGAGCAGGACGGGCCGCACAAGGGTTGCCGTCAGGCCGCCATCGACGGTCACAAGGAGATCGCCCGCCGCATGCGTGAGGCCGGCGTCGACACCGTCGTCGTCTTCGATACGCACTGGCTGGTCAATTCCGGTTACCACATCAACTGCGCACCGAGTTGGGAGGGCATCTACACCTCCAACGAGCTGCCGCACTTCATCAAGAACCTGCCGTTCTCCTACGTCGGCAACCCGGATCTGGGCAAGGCCATCGCCGACACGGCGACGGCCATGGGCGTGCATACCCGCGCTCACGACGCGACCAGCCTGGCGCCGGAGTACGGCACCCTGGTGCCGATGCGCTACATGAACCCGGACAAGCAGTTCAAGGTGGTCTCGGTGTCGGCGTTGTGCACGGTGCACAACCTGGCCGACTCCATCGTGCTCGGTCAGGCGGTAAGAAAGGCGATCGAGGAACAGTACGACGGCACTGTCTCCGTGCTCGCCTCCGGCTCGCTGTCGCACCGCTTCGCCCAGAACGGCGTGTCCGAGCAATTCCTGCACAAGGTCTGGGACCCGTTCCTGGAAACCGTCGATCACCACGTCGTCGAGTTGTGGAAAAAGGGTGACTGGAAGACCTTCTGCGGCATGTTGCCGGAGTACGCAACGAAGTGCCACGGCGAAGGGATGATGCACGACACGGCGATGCTGCTCGGCGTCCTGGGCGGCGAAAGCTACACCGGCCAGGCCGAGGTGGTGACGCCGTACTTCGGTTCGTCCGGCACCGGCCAGATCAATGTCGTCTTTCCCGTCTAAAAGAGCGTAAAGCCACGGTCGACCCCGCAGAGAAGCCAATTTCCAAAGGATAAGGGAGACAAACATGGGTGAAATCGTCATGGCCATCAAGTGCACGCACGTGCCTTCGATGCTCATTTCCGAACAGCCGGGGCCGGCGCACGGCTGCCGTCAGGCTGCCATCGATGCCGAGCGCGAGCTGGGCCGGCGCGCCGTCGAACTCGGCGTCGACACCTTCATCGTGTTCGACACGCACTGGCTGGTCAATGCGGGTTACCACATCAACAACAACGCGGTGCACCAGGGCAATTACACCAGCCACGAGTTCCCGCATTTCATCCAGGACTTGCCCTACGCCTTCCCCGGCAACCCGGAACTGGGCCGGATGATTGCCGAGGAAGCGACGGCGATGGGTGTCAAGACGCGCGCCCATGAAGTCGCCTCGCTGGACCTGGAGTACGGCACCATCCTGCCGATGCGCTACATGAACCCGGAAGGCAAGATCCGCGTGATCTCGATTGCCGGCTGGAGCACCTTCGGCTCGCTGGACGAGTCGCGCATCCTCGGCGAAGCACTGGCCAAGGCCGTGGCCCGCAGCAACTGTAAGGTCGCCATCGTGGCCTCCGGCTCGATGTCGCACCAGATCTGGGAAAACCGTCTGGTCGAGCAGGGTTTCAACACGATCAGCCGCGAATTCAACAAGCAGGTCGATCTGCGTGCGCTGCAATTGTGGGAAGCCGGCGACTGGGGTCCCTTCCTGCGCATGCTGCCCGAGTACGCGCAGTACTGCACCGGCGAAGGCAAGATGCACGACACCGCGATGCTCTTCGGCGCCCTCGGCTGGGACAAGTATGAAGGCAAGGCCGAGATCGTCTGCCCCTATTTCGAAAGCTCGGGCACCGGGCAGGTCGTGGTCAGCCTGCCGGTTGAGGGCATTCCCCTGTCGGCGCGCGGCGTCGGCATGGAAATGCCGGTTTCCTGAGCGTCGACCGTCAAAGCATTCTCTGGAGAGCACCATGCCCCACCTGATCTATGAAATCACCGACAACCTGAACGTGGCCGAGGCTGACATTCAGGGCCTGCTGAAGAAGAGCAACCAGGTCCTGATCGATCAGGGGGGCGTTTTCCCGACCGGGGGCATCCGCTCCCGCGTGCATTGGCTCAAGGATTACTGCGTCGCCGATGGCACCCAGACCAGCGATGCCTTCGTGCATGCCACGCTGAAGATCGGTGCGGGCCGTTCCGACGAGGCCAAGAAAAAAACCGGTGACGAACTGTTCGCGATGTTGAGCGCGCACTTCGCTGCCTTCTTCGAGCGTCATGGTTTGGCGCTCTCCATGGAAATCGCCGAGTTCAGCGAGGCCGGCACCTGGAAGAAAAACAACATTCACCCCCGCTACAAGAAGAACTGACAGAGGAGAATCAACATGCTCAGCCAAGACATCATCCAGGCCGCCGCCCAGCGCCTGCACGCCGCCGAACAGGCCCGCCAGCCGGTGCGCCAGATTTCGCTCGACCACCCGGAAATCACCATCGAGGACGCCTACGCGATCCAGAAGGCCTGGGTCCAGATCAAGCTGGCCGAGGGCCAGAAGGTCGTCGGTCACAAGATCGGCCTGACCTCGCGCGCCATGCAGATGTCGTCGCAGATCAACGAGCCGGACTTCGGCACCCTGCTTGATGAGATGGTCTACAAGGACGCCAGCGACATTCCCTGCTCGCGCTTCATCGACCCGATGGTCGAGGTCGAGCTGGCCTTCATCCTCAAGGATCGCCTGGAAGGCGAGAACGTCACCATCTTCGACGTGCTCTCGGCCACCGATTACGTGGTGCCGGCGGTCGAGATCATCGATGCCCGCTGCCATCGCATCGATCCGGAAAGCAAGCGGCCGCGCAAGGTGATGGACACCATTTCCGACAACGCCGCCAACGTCGGCATCATCCTCGGCGGTCGCCCGATCAAGCCGATGGACATCGACCTGCGCTGGGCTTCCGCGCTGCTCTACAAGAACGGCGTGATCGAGGAAACCGGTGTCGCCGCCGGCGTCCTGAACCATCCGGCCAACGGCATTGTCTGGCTCTCCAAGAAGTTCGCGCCGCACGGCGTGGCGCTGGAACCGGGCCAGATCATCCTGGCCGGCTCCTTCACCCGTCCGGTGAAGGTGACGCCGGGTGATACCATCCACGTCGATTACGGCCCGCTGGGCAACATCACTGCCCGTTTTGTCTGATTTTGCCGGGATAAAGGACGTCGACCGTGGACATGCCCCTCAATACCTTCAAGCGCGCGCTGGCTGCCGGTGAAACGCAGATCGGCCTCTTTCTCGGCCTGGCCAACGCCTACACCGCCGAGGTCGTCGCCACCACCGGCTTCGACTGGCTGCTGATCGACGGCGAGCACGGCCCCAACGACCTGCGCTCGATCATCGCCCAGCTGCAAGCCCTGGCGCCGTACCCGGTACGGCCGGTGGTGCGTACCGTCGACCACGACGTCGCCCGCATCAAGCAACTGCTCGACGGCGGCGCCCAGACGCTGATGGTGCCGATGGTTGAATCCGCCGCCGATGCCGAAAAGCTGGTGCGCGCCATGCGCTACCCGCCCAACGGCATCCGTGGCGTCGGCACCGCAATGGCCCGTGCCGCCCGTTGGAACGGCGTGAACGGCTACTTCGCCCAGGCCGACCAGGAAATGTGCCTGATCGTCCAGATCGAATCGACCACCGGCCTCGCCGCCCTCGACGAGATTCTTCAGGTTGCAGGCGTCGATGCCGTGTTCATCGGCCCCTCCGACCTGGCCGCATCGATGGGCTGCCTCGGCAATCCGGGCCACCCGGAAGTCAAGGCCGCGGTCGAAGGCGCCATCCGCAAGATTGCGGCCGCGGGGCTCGCGGCTGGGGTATTCTCGGCCGATCCGGCTGCCGCCGAAGCCTATCGCCAGATCGGCGCCAGCTTCCTGCTGGTCGGCGTCGATGCGCTGCTGCTGCGTAATTCGGCCGTGGCCCTGGCCGACAAATTCAAGCATTCCGCCGACGCCAAGACCGGCGCGGCTTACTGAACAACGAGGAGACACCCCATGCTGGTACTGAAGGATCTGAACCTGCTGCGTCAGGCCTGCTATATCGATGGCACCTGGGTCGGCGCCGACAGTGGCGAATTCATCGACGTCACCAATCCGGCGACCGGCGAGGTGGTGGCGACCGTGCCGCGTTGCGGTGCGGCCGAGACCGAGCGCGCCATTGCCGCGGCCGAGACGGCCCTGAAAACCTGGCGCGAGACCACGGCTGCCGAGCGTTCGCGCATCCTGCGCCGCTGGTTCGACCTGCTCATGACGCATCAGGACGACCTGGCCGCACTGATGACCGCCGAGCAAGGCAAGCCGCTGGCGGAAGCCAAGGGCGAGATCGCCTATGCCGCCGCCTACGTCGAGTGGTTCGCCGAGGAAGCCAAGCGCGCCTACGGCGAAGTCATCCCGTCCCCGTTCAAGGACCGCCAGATCGTCGTCACCAAGGAACCGGTCGGCGTCTGTGCCGCCATCACCCCGTGGAATTTCCCGTCGGCGATGATCACCCGCAAAGTCGCCCCGGCGCTTGCCGCCGGCTGCACCATCGTCTTGAAGCCCGCCGAACAGACCCCGCTCTCCGCCCTGGCCCTGGCCGAACTGGCCGAGCGTGCCGGTGTCCCGGCCGGCGTGTTCAGCGTCGTCACCGGCAAGGCCTCGGCCATCGGCGGCGTGATGACGTCCAGCCCCATCGTGCGCAAGCTGACTTTCACCGGCTCGACGCCGATCGGCCAGTTGCTGATGCAGCAGTGCGCCGGAACGGTCAAGAAGCTGTCGCTGGAGCTGGGCGGCAACGCCCCCTTCATCGTCTTCGACGACGCCGATCTGGATGCCGCCGTCGCCGGTGCGCTGGCCTCCAAGTACCGCAATGCAGGCCAGACCTGCGTCTGCTCAAACCGTTTCCTGGTGCAGGACGGCGTCTACGACCAGTTCGCCGAAAAGCTGGCGGCGGCGGTGGCGGGCCTCAAGGTGGGCAACGGCATGGATGAAGGGGTCACGCAGGGCCCGCTGATCGATGATGCGGCCATCAACAAGGTCGAAGAACTGGTGCAGGATGCGATCGGCAAGGGCGCGCGGGTCGTCACCGGCGGCAAGCGCCATGCGCTGGGCCGCACCTGGTATGAGCCGACCATCCTGGCGGACGTGAGCAAGGGCATGGCCGTGGCCAAGGAAGAAATTTTCGGGCCGGTGGCACCGCTCTTCCGCTTCCACACCGAAGCCGAGGCCGTGCAGATGGCCAACGACACCGAGTTCGGCCTGGCAGCCTATTTCTTCTCGAAGGACCATGGCCGCGTCTGGCGGGTCTCGAAGCAGCTGGAATACGGCATGGTCGGCATCAACACCGGCCTGATCTCGACCGAGGTGGCGCCCTTTGGCGGCGTCAAGCTGTCCGGCATCGGCCGTGAAGGCTCCAGCCACGGGATCGAGGAATACATGGAACTGAAGTACCTGGCCATGGGTGGCCTCTAAGCAGATTGGTGCGGGCCGGAAACCCCGGTCCGCAGTCTCTGTCTGCCATTGCTTGCATGGATCGGTTTTGCTGATGACGCCTGTCGGTCTACCCGCGGCCCGCGAGGGCCGTTTTCTTTTGCTGCTCGGCGCGCTGGTCGCTTTCGGGCCGCTCTCGATCGACCTCTATCTGCCCGCCCTGCCCGCCATCGCCAGCGGACTGGCCACCTCGGCCGAGGCCGTGCAGGCTTCGATCACCGTCTTTCTCGCCGGCTTTGCCTTCGGCATGCTGGGCTACGGCCCGATTTCGGACCGTTATGGCCGCCGCCGCGTCATGCTGACCGGCATTGCCCTGTTTGTCGTCGCCAGCCTGGCCTGCATGCTGGCCGAGAATATCGGCCAGCTCCTCGTGGCGCGGGCGTTTCAGGCGATTGGCGGCGGGGCGGCGTCGGTGCTGGCGCGCGCGGTGGTGCGCGATGTCTATACGCCGACCGAGGCAATTCGCAAACTTTCCCTGATGGCCATGGTCACGGCCATCGCACCGTTGCTGGCGCCGGTGCTCGGCAGCGCCTTGCTGCATCTGTTCGGCTGGCGCGGCACTTTTGCGGCGGTACTGGCCTGGGGGCTCCTCAGTCTGGCGGTCGTCTGGTCTCAGGTGCCGGAAACCCTGCCGCCTGAACGACGGGGGCAGACATCGCTGGGCGCGGCCTTCAGCGCCTATGCGCGCCTGGCCACCGATGCCCGCGCCGTGGGCTTGCTCCTGGCCGGCGGGATGTCCTTCGCCGCGATGTTCGCCTACATCACGGGCAGTCCGTTTTATTTCATCGAACTGCAAGCGTGGTCGCCCGCCGCCTACAGCCTGGTGTTCGCAGCCAACGCCCTGGGCATTTTTCTCGTCAACTTTGCCAACAGCCGACTCGTCCATCGCCTGGGGGCGGCCACCCTGGCCGGCCTGGGCAGTGCGGCCGCGTTGCTGGCGGCGCTGGCGCTGGTGCTCGCCATCCAGGTGCAGGCCGGCAGCGCGGTCGTCGTGCTGGCCCTGTTTGTCGTGGTCAGCATGACCGGCTTGCTGGGTGCCAACTGCGTCGGCCTCCTGATGGGGCGTTATCCGCAGAATGCCGGTGCTGCCGCCGCGCTGTTCGGTTCGGCACAATTTGGTTTCGGGATGTGGGCGAGCGCCCTGGTTGGGTACACTCACGATGGCAGCGGTCGTCCCATGGCCTGGGTCATCCTGGGGGCGGCGCTGCTCTCCGTTGCCGGACATCTTTTGTATCGGCACGCCACCCGCCACGACTGAAAGGCTGCCCATGCATCCGATTGCCCTGATCTGTACCGCCATCCTCGGCCTGCTCTTGTTCCTGCTCGGGCTGGCCGTGTCCATCCAGCGTTTTCGCAACAAGATCGGAGTCGGGGGCGCGGACGACAAGCATGCGCTGATCAACCGGGTGATCCGGGCGCATGCCAATACGGCCGAGTTTGCGCCTTTTCTGGCGGTGCTCTTCCTGTATCTCGGGGCACAGGCACCGGGCGCGCTGACGCTCGGCTTGATCGTGGCGGCCACCGTGTCGCGCCTCGCCATCGTGGTCGGTCTGATTGCCTTTCCCAGTCTCTCGCGACCCAATCCGGCCCGTTTTGCCGGAGCGCTCGGGACCTATCTCTGCGGCGCGGCGCTGTCCATTCAACTGCTCTGCCAACTCGCCGCATGACCCTGCCTGCCGGATTGCGGGCGCTGGCCCACGCCAATTTTCGCCTGTACTTCGCGGGGCAGGCGATTTCCATCCTCGGCTCCTGGATTCAGCAGGTGGCCCTGGCCTGGCTGGTCTATCGGTTGACCGGATCGGCCGCCTTGCTGGGTATCACCGCCTTCTGCGGCTTGATTCCGCAGCTGGTCGTGGGACCGTTTGCCGGGGCCTTCATCGACCGCCAGGACAAGAAGCGCGGGCTGATCCTGGTGCAATCCCTGATGGCCCTGCAGGCCTTCGTGCTGGCCGGGCTGACCTGGCTGGACTGGATCAACACGCCCTTTATCGTGGTCATGGCGCTGCTCCTCGGGGTGCTTTCGAGTTTTGATGCGCCGCTGCGCCAGTCCTTGATCGGCACCTTTGTCGGCCATCGCGACGACCTGCCGAATGCCCTGGCCCTGAATGCCATGCTGTTCAATGCGGGCCGTTTTGTCGGGCCCCCGATCGCCGGCCTGTTGCTCGGGCTGACGTCGGAAGCCGCCTGCTTCGCCCTGAACGGCTTTTCCTTCCTGGCGCTGATCTGGGCCATCCTGCGGGGCCGTTCGGCGCCGCCGCCACGGGCCAAGGGCTCGGTCGGCGAGGTCTTTCGCGAGGGCCTGGCCTATGCCTGGCAGGACTGGAGCGTCCGCACCCTGATCCTCACCCTGATGGCGCTCAACCTGACGGCCTCGGCCTATGCCGTGCTCCTGCCCATTTTCGCGGCCGATGTTTTCCACGGCGATGCGACCACCCTCGGCTGGCTGTGGGGCGCCGCCGGATGCGGGGCTTTTGCCTCGACCATCCTGCTTGCCACGCGCAAGGCCTTGCCCGATGTGGTGGCGGCGGTGGTGGCGGGGACCGGGATTGCGGCGCTATCCCTGCTCGCCTTTGCCGCGACCGACTGGATGGCGCTGGCCCTGTGCGGCATGGTTGGTGTCGGCTTCGGGATTTCGGTGACCAATGTCGGCATCAACATGCTGCTGCAAAGCGCGGCGCCGGATGCGCTGCGCGGGCGCATTGTCTCCTTCTTCACCGCCACCCGTTTCGGCTTTGACGCCCTGGGCGGCCTGTTGGCCGGGTTCCTGGCATCCCTGGCCGGGGCCGGGCCGACCCTGATCGGTGAAGGGGTGGTGTTGCTCGGTTTTGTCGTTTTTCTGATGGCTCGCCGTGAGCGACTCATCGCAGGCGTGGCGCGTTCGAAGGAGGCGTGACATGGAGATTGAACAGGTTCCCAATCTGACGCTGGCCGGGGCCGAGCGTCTGGTCGATGCGGCCCTCGCCGCGGCACGGGCGGCGGCAGTGCCGATCTGTGTGGCGGTGGTCGACCGCGCGGGCCTGCCGCTGGTTTTCAAGCGCATGCCCGGTGCACCGCTGCATTCCGTCGAGATTGCGCTGGACAAGGCCTATACGGCGGTCAGCTTCGGTCGACCGACCGGGGACTGGCAAAACCGTCTGGCCCAAGGCTCGGAGATGCTTCGCCACGGTTTGATGCAGCGTCCGCGCTTCGTCGGCTTTGGCGGTGGGCTGCCGGTGCTGCATGCGGGCGTGCGCGTGGGGGCCATCGGGATTTCCGGCGGCAGCGAAGCCCAGGACGTCGCCTTTGCGGAGAGCGCGCTCGCGGCTGGCTGAGTCATGCATTTGCCACGCCGGGGTTCTATACTGCGGCCCTTGTCGATCTATCGGAGTTTCCCATGCAATACGGCGCCCATTCCACCGATTCCCTGATGTACATCACCAACCGCCCGGACATCGTGTTCGAGCGTGGCGAGGGCTCCTGGCTGACCGATCATGCGGGGCGTCGCTATCTCGATTTCATCCAGGGCTGGGCCGTCAATTGCCTGGGCCATTGTCCGCCGGAGATCGCTGAGGCGCTGGCCACGCAGGCACGCACGCTGATCAATCCGAGCCCGGCTTTCTACAACGCGCCGATGGTCGAGCTGGCCGGCCTGCTCACTAGTCATTCCTGTTTCGACCGTGTCTTCTTCGCCAACAGCGGCGCGGAGGCCAATGAGGGCGCGATCAAGCTGGCCCGCAAGTGGGGCCGCCTGAACCGTCAGGGCGCGCACGAGATCATCACCTTCGGCCACAGCTTCCATGGTCGCACGCTGGCCACCATGTCGGCCTCCGGCAAGGCCGGTTGGGACACGCTGTACGCGCCGCAGGTCGCGGGCTTCCCGAAGGCCGAGTACAACAATCTGGCCTCGGTCGAGGCGCTGATCGGCCCGCAGACCGTGGCCATCATGCTCGAGCCGGTGCAGGGCGAGGGCGGGGTGATCCCGGCCGACGTCGCTTTCCTGCAGGGCTTGCGTGCGCTGACCCGCGAACGCGGCATCCTGCTCATCGTCGATGAGGTGCAGACCGGCATGGGCCGTACCGGCAAACTGTTCGCCCATGAGCACGCGGGTATCGAACCGGACATCATGACCCTGGGCAAGGGCATCGGCGGCGGCGTGCCGCTGGCCGCGCTGCTCGCCCGTGAGGCGATCTGCTGTTTCGAGCCGGGCGATCAGGGCGGGACCTATAACGGCAACCCGCTGATGACCGCGGTCGGCGTGGCCGTGCTCCAGCGTCTGCTGGCACCGGGCTTCCTCGACGAGGTGCTGGCGCTGGGCGATTACCTGCGTGCGGGCCTGCTCGCGCTCTCCGAGAAGCATGCTCTGCAGGGCGAACGGGGCTCCGGCCTGCTGCGCGCCCTCATCCTCGATGACGAGCGTGCCCCGGACATCGTGGCCCGTGCCCTGAGCATGGCGCCGACCGGCCTGCTGCTCAATGCGCCGCGCCCCAACCTGCTGCGCTTCATGCCGGCCCTCAACGTGACCCGGGCCGAGATCGATCAGATGCTGGCTCAGCTGGACGGCCTGCTCGCCCGCTGAGGCCGCGTCACGCGTGACATGCCCCAATTGTCCGGTTGATGACAGTCGGCCGGACAAGGGCGGGCTATGCTTGCCGGATGGCGGCGCATGCCACCGATAAAAAAGACAGAGGAGACACCATGACTTACGCAATTGATCCGACCCCGCTCTGGCAGCCCGATTCGGCGCGCCAGGCCGCAACCCGCATGGCGGCCCTGATGCAGGCGCAGGGCAAGGCCAGCTACGATGAACTCTGGCAGTGGTCGGTCAGCGAGCCGGCGGCCTTCTGGTCGACGGTCTGGGATTTTTGCGGCGCCGTCGGTGAAAAAGGCAGCCAGATTCTCGTCGACCGCGAGAAGATGCCGGGCGCACGCTGGTTTCCCGACGCGCAGGTCAATTACGCCGAGAACCTGCTGGCCCGGCGGGGCGAGGGCGAGGCCCTCGTGTTCTGGGGCGAAGACAAGGTCAAACGGCGCTGGACGCATGCTCAGCTCTACCGCGAAGTTGCCCGCATCCAGCGCTGCCTGATCGAGGCCGGCGTGCAGGCCGGTGACCGCGTTGCGGGCTATCTGCCCAACCTGCCGGAAACCCTGGCCGCCATGCTGGCCGCGACCGCGCTCGGCGCCATCTGGTCCTCCGCTTCGCCGGATTTCGGCGTCCAGGGCGTGCTGGATCGCTTCGGCCAGATCGAACCGAAGGTGCTGATCTGCGTCGATGGCTACTGGTATAACGGCAAGCCGGTCGATTGCCTGGAAAAGAATGCCGAGGTCGTGGCCCGCATGCCGTCGCTGGTGCGCACGGTGGTCGTGCCTTACCTGGCAGAACAACCGGCGATCGATGGCATCGCCAATGCTCTGTCGTGGTCCGACCTGCCGACGGTCGACGCCGCCAGCGAGGTCATTTTCAAGCGCCTGGCGTTCGACCATCCGCTGTTCATCATGTTTTCGAGCGGCACCACGGGCGTGCCGAAGTGCATCGTCCATTGCCATGGCGGTGTGCTTCTCCAGCATCTGAAGGAACACCAGCTGCACAGTGACGTGCGGCAGGGCGATCGCCTGTTCTATTTCACGACCTGCGGCTGGATGATGTGGAACTGGCTGGTTTCCGGTCTGGCGGCCGGCGCCACGCTGCTCCTCTACGATGGCTCGCCCTTTGCCGGCAAAGGCAAAGTCCTCTTCGACTATGCCGAAGCCGAAGGCATGACCCACTTCGGGACCTCGGCCAAGTTCATCGATGCCGCTGCGAAACTCGGCCTGACGCCGGGCAAGACGCATGATCTGTCCCGTCTGCGCGCGATGTTCTCGACCGGCAGCCCGCTCTCGCCGGAAGGCTTCGAATGGGTCTATCGCGAGATCAAGGGCGACATCCTGCTTGCCTCGATTTCCGGCGGGACCGACATCGTGTCCTGTTTCGTGCTGGGGAATCCTGTCCTGCCGGTGTATCGCGGCGAGATTCAATGCCGCGGGCTGGGCATGGCCGTCGCCGTGTTCGATGAAGGCGGCCGTCCGGTCCGTGCTGAAAAAGGCGAACTGGTGTGCACCGTGCCCTTCCCGAGCATGCCGGTGGGTTTCTGGAACGATACCGACGGGTCGAAATACCATGCGGCCTATTTCGACCGCTTCGAGAACATCTGGTGTCACGGCGACTTCGCCGAACTGACGGCGCACGGCGGGATGATCATCTATGGCCGTTCGGATGCCACCCTGAATCCGGGCGGCGTGCGCATTGGCACCGCGGAAATCTACCGTCAGGTCGAGCAATTGCCGGAAGTCGTCGAGTCGCTGGTGATCGGCCAGGATTGGCCGCCGGGCAAGAACGACGACGTGCGTGTCGTGCTCTTCGTCAAACTGGCCGACGGGCATGTGCTCGACGAGGCCCTGATCGATCGCATCAAGCGCCAGATCCGCGACAACACGACCCCGCGCCATGTGCCGGCCAAGGTGGTGCAGGTGCAGGACATTCCGCGTACCAAGTCCGGCAAGATCGTCGAACTGGCCGTCCGCAATGTCGTGCATGACCAGCCGGTGAAAAACGTCGAAGCCCTCGCCAACCCCGAAGCCCTGGATGAATTCCGGGATCGTGCCGAATTGCGCGACTAAGGCGATCGCGCCATGAAAAAAGGCGGGCACCGTGAGGTGGCCCGCCTTTTTGTTGGCTGGTGGGGCCTTAGCTGCGACCGAGAATGACGCGGCGCAGGATGTTCAGCGTGAGCATGCCGGCGCGTTGGGCGGCCACCTGGACCGGCGTGCCGAGCCAGGTCAGGGCACCAATCAGGCGCTGGCTGGCGGCCGGCGATTCAACCCAGCGGTAGAACAGGGTGCCGGCCCCAATGCTCAGGGCCCAGGTGCCGAGGAGGCCGAAGAGGGCGCTTTCCGTCGAATCAAAGTCGAACAGGGTGTACAGGCCGTTGGTCACGAGCAGGATGGGGAAGTGCACCAGGAAAACCGAATACGAGACCTGGCCGAGAAAATCGAGGGCCGGGGAGGTCGGCCAGCGCGTGAGGAGGCCCGTCCGGCGGCTGACGCCGAGGGCCAGCGCAACGACCAGGGCGAGCGCGATACGCAGGCGGAAATCGAGCACCAGGGCAGCAATCCCGACCGTGGCAATGACGCCGAGCCAGACAGCCAGCCGCTGGCGGTTGGAGGCCCACCAGGCGGCAGCGCCCAGCGAATAGGAGCCAAAGAAGTAGAGGGCGTAGCTATCCCAGTCCGCATCGCGGTTGAACCAGAAGAGCGAGGCGGTCCCGACGGTCAATACGAGCAGCGGGGCCAATCCGCCGATCCGCCCGAGCCAGAGCAGGAGGGCCATCAGCGCAAACAGCTGGAAATCAATGGCAACGTACCAGGCACCGGCTGACAGCGCGTCGACGCCGAGGACGCCGTGCAGCAGGGTGGCATGGGCCAGCCACTGGCCCAGGGTGGCGCGATCCGGAATGGCATCGTCGCTCATCCATTGATCGGCCAGGGCCGAACAGACGATGGCCAAGCCCAGCGCGGCCATGAAGGGGACGACGAGGCGCAGGTAGCGTTTCCAGATCAGCGGCAGCGGATTGCGGGTCAGGGCCTGACCGTCCGCGGAGAGGCCGCGGGCAGCGAGAAAACCGGCAATGACGAGAAACACCTGAACCGCCATCCGCCCATAGTCGAACAACCAGCCCATCGAAACCGGCAGCGTGTCGCGCGCCGTCACGGCCATCGGGCCGTAGGAGGAGAGGTGGTGCAGCAGAATGATCTGGGAAGCGATGGCCTTGAACGCGTCGATCAAGGGCATGCGGTGGGTGTTCGGGTTCATCCGCGAGAGTTTAGCGTGTATTGCTGCGCTGCAGCAGGGGTGTCTGCTGGTTTTGGTCAGTAAAAAGGCCCCGGATGGGGCCTTTTTGCAACGCCGGGGCGGCTTATTGAGCCGGTGAGCCGTCTTTCATGTACATCGGCGAGCGCGGGCCGTACAGGATGCCGTTCGGCCGGCCTGCCGCGAGCAGGCGATAGGCGGTGATGCCGGCAATACCGTGGGCCCGGTTGCTCAGTGAATCGGCAATCTGGTTGATCACCGCTTTGACAAGCATGCCGATCAGGCCGCCGGAGTTGTTATCCCCTTCGGCGCTGGAAGCTGTGGCGCTCCCTGTCCACAGGGTTCGCCCATTGCGCAGATCGATAAGCTTGGCCTCGGCGGTGACGCGCGTTTCGCTGGAAACCACCATGTAACTCGTGCCGTACTGCTTCACGTTGATGTACAGGGCCGTGTCCGCACCAAAAATCTCGCGCAGCTTGGCGGCCGGCAGTTCGTGAATGTCAGCGGGCGTTTGCAGGCCATTCTGGCGGAAGGTTTCATCCACCAGCGTGACCGGCAGGACGTAATAGCCGGATTCGGCCAGCGGCCAGGTGGTCTGGGCCAGCATGCTGTAGGTCGCCTTGATGTCGGGCGAGCTGTTTAGCGGCGGCAGCACGAGGATGGAGGCCGGACGGCTTTCCTTGAAGGCCGAGTAATCATATTTGGCCGGTGCAGCACAGCCCCCCAACAGCAGCGCAGCAAGGGCGAGGAGGCCGGTTTTCAGAGCATTAACGCGCATCGGTCGCAGGCCTTTCGAATTTTTTCAGCAGGAAATCCATGAAAGTGCCGCTTTCCGGGAAGCGCTGTTTTTCCAGGGCAAGGTGGCTGGCCATCTGGTCCGTACGGCCGGTGTTGCCGTAGAGCATGGCCAAGTGGGCATGGAAGCCGGGCGGCAGGGTCCGGCCTTCCGCTGCGGCGCGCGCCATGTCTTTTTCCAGCGCGAGAATCTGCTCTTCCGCGCTGCCATCGCCTTTGAAGTGGCTGTACACCTGGGTCTGGTAGCTGCCCCAGTAATACAGCGGCTGGGGCCGATTGGCGCAAGCGGCCAGCAGGCAGGCCGAGAGCAGGCCGAGCGCGATCAGGCGCACCGGCGGTGCGCCCCGTCGGGAGCGGGCCTGCATCTTAGTTGGCGGGGCGCCAGGCGCCGCTTTCCAGGCCGTTGACCAGGCTGTCCACGCTTTCGCGGATGGCGAGATCGAGGACCTTGCCGTTGAGGGTGGAGTCGTAGCTGGCGGTGCCGCCAAAGCCGATGATCTCGCGGTTCGAGAGTGCGTATTCACCCGCCCCTTGGGCCGAGAAGACCACTTCGGCGGTCTGCACATCGACGACGTTCAGGGAGACCTTGGCGTAGGCGATCTGCTGCTTGCCGCGACCCAGGATGCCGAACAGCTGATGGTCACCGACTTCCTTGCGGCCGAACTCGGTGACGTCGCCCGTGATGACGTAGCGCGCACCCTTCAGGTTTTGCGTCGTCTTGGCGAGGCCGGCTTCCTGCTTGATCTCGGACATGTTGTCGCGATCCAGCACATTGAAGCGGTTGCTCTGCTGCAGGTGGGTGATCAGGATGGTTTTGGCCTGGCTGCCCAGACGGTCGATGCCGTCGGTAAAGATGCCGCGCATGAAGCTCGAACGGTTGTCGAACTTGCCGACCGAGATCGGCTGGCGCACGCCGGTGTAGGCGGTGCGGGCGGCAACCGGCTTGGCGATTTCAACGGTGCGGGAGGTTTCGGTGGCGCAGCCGGCGAGCAGGGCCGACAGGCTGAGGGCAATCAGGGTGAGGCGGGACAGGGTCATGACCAATCCAGGCTATTCAAAAGGAATGGCATTCTAGCACTGCCCCGCCAGGGGAAATCAGGCCTGATCGATGCGGGCGATGTAGGCGCCGGCCATCTCGGGCGGCAGGTCGATCCAGACGCGATGTCCGCTGCCCGGCGCAACCTCGACGGCTTCCCCGGCCTTGTTTTCCATGCGGCCGATGCGGTGCAGGCGGTTGCCCGACGGATGCACGCATTCGATCAGCGCCTGGGCTGCAAAGCGGTTCTTGACGGCGATTTCCATCAGGCCGCGCGTGGCATCGTAGGCCACGGCATCGCCGGCGTACTGGCTCTTGTCCGACTCGGAATGACCGCGCAGGTAGTTCTGGTAGTCGGCGTCGTGGTGGCGCTGGTAGAAGCCGTCCGTGTAGCCGCGATTGGCCAGGTGTTCGAGTTCGCCGAGCAGGGCCGGGTTGAACGGGCGACCGGCGACGGCGTCATCGATCGCCTCGCGGTAAGCCTGGCAGGTGCGGGCGGCGTAGTAGGGGCTCTTGGTGCGGCCTTCGATCTTCAGCGAATCGATGCCGAGCTCGACCAGACGGTGCACATGTTCGATGGCGCGCAGGTCCTTCGAATTCATGATGTAGGTGCCGTGCTCATCTTCCTCGATCGGCATCAGCTCACCCGGACGCTGCTTTTCTTCGAGCAGGATTTCCTGGTCGCGATTTTGGTAGAAATTGACGGGTTGACCGTCGGGCAACTGAACCGGCTGGCCATCCGAGGTGCTGACCTTGTAATCCCAGCGGCAGGAGTTGGTGCAGGTGCCCTGGTTCGGGTCGCGGTGATTGAAGTAGCCGGAGAGCAGGCAGCGGCCGGAGTAGGCGATGCAGAGCGCGCCATGCACGAAGACTTCAAGCTCGATGTCCGGACATTGCTGGCGGATTTCGGCCACTTCATCGAGCGAGAGTTCGCGCGACAGGATGATGCGGCTCAGGCCGAGCTTTTTCCAGAAGCGGACGGCAGCCCAGTTCACCGTATTGGCCTGGACGGAGAGGTGAATGGCCTGTTCCGGGAAGGCCTCGCGCACCATGTCGATCAGGCCGGGGTCGGACATGATCAGGGCGTCGGGCTTCAGCGCGATGACCGGGGCCATGTCTTCGAGATAGGTGGTCAGCTTGCTGTTGTGCGGGAAGATGTTGCTGACGACGAAAAACTGCTTGCCGCGGGCATGGGCCTCGGCAATGCCTTCGCCGAGTTTTTCCAGGGTGCCGAACTCGTTATTGCGCACGCGCAGGCTGTAACGCGGCTGGCCGGCGTAGATGGCATCCGCCCCGAAATCGAAGGCCGTGCGCATCATGTCGAGCGAACCGGCGGGGGCGAGGAGTTCTGGTGCCTTTGGCATAGTAAAATTCTGAAAAATCGCGAATTTTACGCCCATGAACGAAGAAATCCTGATCAATTTCACCCCCCAGGAAACCCGTGTTGCCGTGATGCAACAAGGCGTTGTCCAGGAGTTGCACATCGAGCGCACGGCCAGCTGCGGGCTGGTCGGCAATGTCTATCTCGGCCGCGTCTGCCGCATTTTGCCGGGCATGCAGTCCGCGTTTGTCGAAATCGGCCTGGAGCGCACCGCCTTCCTGCATGTGGCCGACATCTGGCAGCCGCGCGAAACGGCGCAGGAGCGTCCGATCGAGCGCATTCTGTCGGAAGGGCAGAGCATCGTCGTGCAGGTCATCAAGGACCCGATCGGGACCAAGGGCGCGCGTCTGTCCACGCAGATTTCCATCGCCGGCCGCATGCTGGTCTATCTGCCTCAGGAGCGCCATATCGGGATTTCCCAGCGCATCGAATCCGAGGCGGAGCGCGAAGCCCTGCGCGAGCGTCTGACCCGGCTGATGCCGGAAGATGAGTCGGGCGGCTTCATCGTGCGCACGATGGCAGAAAATGCCAGCGATGAAGAATTCGCCACCGATATCGCCTACCTGAAAAAAACCTGGGCCGACATTCGTGATCGGGCCCGCGTTTCCGGGCCGCCGACCGTGCTGTATCAGGAACTCTCCCTGGGGCAGCGCGTCTTGCGCGATCTGGTCAATCCGGAAACCACGCGCATCGTCATCGACTCGCGCGAGAACTTCCAGAAGCTGACGGCCTTTGCCGAGGAATACACCCCGGCCGTGCTTGCCCTGCTCGATCACTACGTCGGCCAGCGTCCGCTCTTCGAACTGCACGGGGTGGAAGAGGAAATCCAGAAGGCGCTGGCCCGTCGCGTCGATCTGAAGTCCGGCGGCTACCTGATCATCGACCAGACCGAGGCGATGACGACCATCGACGTGAACACCGGCGGCTTCGTCGGCGTCCGCAATTTCGACGACACCATCTTCAAGACCAATCTGGAGGCTGCCGTCACCATCGCCCGCCAGCTGCGTTTGCGGAACCTGGGCGGCATCATCATTGTCGATTTCATCGACATGGAGAACGAGGAGCATAAGAAGGCGGTCCTCGAGGAATTCAACAAGGCCCTGGCCCGCGATCACACCCGCCTGACGGTCAACGGCTTCACCAACCTCGGTTTGGTGGAGATGACCCGCAAGCGCACGCGCGAATCGCTGGCCCATGTGATGTGCCAGACCTGCCCGACCTGCGGCGGCCGCGGCGAGGTCAAGACGGCGCGCACCATGGTCTATGAAATCCTGCGCGAACTGCTGCGCGAGGCCCGTCAGTTCAATGCCCGCGAGTACCGCATTCTGGCCGGTCCGGCGATCATCGATCTCTTCCTCGATGAAGAGTCGCCCTCGCTGGCCATGCTGTCCGACTTCATCGGCAAGCCGGTTTCATTGCAGTCCGAGGGCAGCTATCTGCCCGAACAATACGACATCGTCCTGATGTAACGCTGACCTGAGGAGCCCCTGGCATGAGCATGATCGACCCGCAATTCGACAGTTTGGTGCCAGGACGGCACCCGGATCGCCGTACTTTTCTGGCCACCACGCTGGGTGCCGGTTTTGCGCTCGCCGTGCAACCGGTGATGGCGCAAACGGCCATCCAGACGCCGGCTCAGGGCTTGTTGGCCGGAGAGGTCGAGATTCCCGTGCGCGATGGCCGGATGAAGGCCTATCGGGCTGCGCCCATGCGCCAGGGTGCGCCGGTCGTGCTCGTGGTCTCGGAAATTTTTGGTGTGCATGAGCACATTCGTGATGTTTGCCGCCGTCTGGCGCATCTGGGCTATGTAGCGATTGCGCCGGAACTGTTCGCCCGCCAGGGCGACCCGCGCACCCTCGAGGCGGTGCCGGAAATCCTCAGCAAGATCACCAATCGTACGCCCGATGCCGAGGTGATGGCCGACCTGGATGCGACCGTGGCCTGGGCCAAAACGCAGCAGGCCGATACCGCGCGTCTGCTGATCACCGGATTTTGCTGGGGCGGGCGCATCACCTGGCTGTATGCCGCGTACAACCCGCAGGTAAAGGCCGGTGTGGCCTGGTATGGCCGCTTGGTGGGTACGGTCAACGCAGTCACGCCGCGTCATCCGACCGATCTGGCCGGCGAACTCAAGGCACCGGTCCTGGGCTTGTATGGCGGGCTCGATACGGGCATTCCACTGGAAACCGTCGACGCCATGGAAAAGGCCCTCAAGGCGGGGAGTGCGGCCGCCAAGGCATCGCAAATCCACGTCTACGACAACGCGCCGCATGCCTTCCATGCCGATTACCGGCCGAGTTACCGAAAAGAGGAAGCCGAAGACGGCTGGAAACGGATGGAAGCCTGGTTCACCCAGGCGCTGCGCTGATCGTCAGGTGCCGGAAATGAAAAAAGCCAGTCTTTCGACTGGCTTTTTAAATCTGGTGGGTCGTCACAGATTCGAACTGTGGACCTACGGATTAAGAGTCCGCTGCTCTACCAACTGAGCTAACGACCCAGATTCCTGTTTGATGGTGGGTCGGGCGAGATTCGAACTCGCGACCAACGGATTAAAAGTTAACTAAACAGCTTGCTTTTAACCGCGCCACCCTTAGGGAAGGCCCGCATTATCAAGGTCTATGACCGACTCGTCAAGTAGTTTTGACGAAAAAAGGTCGACCAGATGTGCACCAGACAACCAACATGAACCGGAAAAGGACCGGAGAAGCGTTCAGCGGAAGACCGATTCTGATCGCTTGATGTAATTCAGAAAGCTGATCCATGGAACCTGAACGGTTTGCAGGGAGCAAACGGCAGGCATCCGGCAGTTCTCCAGCTTTTTGGGGGGAATCGGCTGCCAACCTTCATCGGTGACCAACTCTTTGCCAGAAACGGACGCCGTTGCAATGATCAGGATGTCGTTTTCACCAACGCCTCCGCCGTACTTGTCACCGACGATGCCGAGAAGATCTTTGATTCGCAGAGATTCTTGAAGGATGGCATTGTTGATCTCATGTGTTTGCAAGTCAGCATCTCGCAACCACTGCCAGCAGTCAGGAGAATTGGTATGCACCTCCCCCAACGCAACGGAAGACATCATGATTGATCCGTCGTTGATGCGCGCTTCCATCCATTCCCAGAGACCTGGAAACTGTTGAACCGGATAGTTATCCCATGCATAAATGATCGACGACGCGTCAAAAACCTGCATAGTGCCTTTCCAGCAGGTGTACATCCTGTACCTTCAAGTTGTCTAGGTAGCTACAGGCTTTACTGAGGCTGATCCGCTTGCCACTTAGCGCACCAAGGACGGTACGGACATAAACGTCGCCGAAGACATGCTTCGGTTCGCGATGGCGGTAGGCGCGATTGCCTCCATCCTTTACCTCGACGTGCCGGGCGTTTTTCCACTGACGGTAGGCAGCGTAAAGATCGCGTGGCAAGCGACGGCTATCCATCAAGCGGCGAAGGATAACTTCGCTGCTGACGCCCCAGCTTTTCCGGTGCTCAGCAAGCCAGTCATCATAGAGAGCGACATCGTCTGGGCGCTCACGGTCAGTGATGAGGGGCAAGAAGCTATCTGGAACCAGCAGATGTCCAGCAAAAGCGTTAGCTTCTTGCTCCCTGCCGCTACGCGCGTGCATGTCCTCATCGTCATCGATGGAACTGCTGCGGTGAAGCAGGAGATGCCCGAGCTCGTGCATCAGGGTAAAAACCTGCTGCGCATCAGCCGCCTGCTTCTTGACGACGATTACAGGACAGTCAGGATCATAGAGGGAGAAGCCGAGGATCGTACTTTCCTTCGCAATCTGCCATTTGCCGTTGTAACCATTGCTCCGGAATACCAGCAGACCTTGCGCTTCTATCGCCCGCCGGTAGTCCTCGAAGTCGTTGCTCGGTCCCAGACCAAGCCAAGCTCGGGCAGTCGCGGCAGCCTGTTTTGGCGTCAGTCGATCCAACTCAGGCGGGCTGTAACGCGGGTAGTTCCCATCGTCAACTTCTTCTCGAAGCGTCAGATATACAGTCCGCTGGCGCTCAACGCGCTCAATCAGCGCCTTGATCCGGGCGGAAAGCTCGGGCTTCTGATTCGCTAGGGTGCGAAACTGAGGGGAGTGGACGGTAGCTTCGCTGACCGGGGTTTGCTCAAGGAAGAACAACACCCCTCGCCCGAAGTATTCAGCGACTTTCTTCAGCTGGTTGAATGTCAGGCTGGGTTCGCCAGCCAGCAGCTTGTCGAAGTTGGCCATGGCGACGTCATTCGCGGAGGCGCATTCCTCCACGCTGACGCCTTGATCGGCGCAGCACCACAAAAACCTGTCCGGATTGATCCCCGCAATACGTTCCATAGATGAATTATGCCATGCTAAAGAAATCTCTTCGTGAGCAGTGGCCCACTGCCATTGAGACAACATGACCAGCCAAGTATTCCCGGACAGGAACTTGGTGAAACTGCAGAACGACGGGTGATAGGAGGTGGGGCAAGAACTATGCGTTGCCTACTTTGACGAGATTGCGTGACCCGAACCGCTCGCCTCGCTCGCGCTGACACCGGGCTGGCAGGTGCCAGCCGGACATGAAAACGGCCAAGGGTGCGGGGCACCCTTGGCCTATCTACTGCATCAAGTAATACACAGTTCCGGCGGGACCAGAAGCTTGTCCAGCTCAGCCTCAGGAAAACGCGCCTGAAGCAGTGCAAACGCCGACATTACCTCGCCGGAACGCGGCACGACCCCCTCCTCGTAACGCAACGTCTTGCGGCTGGCATTCTTGACGTCATTGGCACTGGTTTGCAGTCCGATGCTGGTCAGCCACTCCGCCAACTGGGGGCCAGAGATCGTTTTTTGCAACCCGACCTGCTCGCGGTTCCAGGCGCGCAGAAACAGGCGACGCAGCAGACCGACAGCTCCTTCATCGGTCATGTGGATACCGATTCCGCCGCGGCCATCACGGCGCTTGGCGCGTCGTGCTAGACCCAGCTGGTAGTACTGCTGCCAGTTGCCCCAGTCAGCCAGGGTTTTCATGCAATTCTTCTTGATCCAGCCATCGAAGATTGCCCGGGCAATCAGTCCGTCCTCAGCCGTCGGCCAGGGCTCTGTATCGAACGCGATGTGCTCGACACCGCGCACAGCAATCATCCGTGGATTGATCAAGCGGTTCTTCATGTCCGGTTCCAGGTTCAGCGCCTGTTCACGGGTCAGCCGGGTGAAGCGGGTATCGGTTGTCCACTGGGCGCGCGTGGATACGAAGGGCCGGATTGTCGTTTTCTGGCCGGGGCGGCGGTTCAGATAGAGGTCCAGCATGTAGTCGTTATGGCCCGACTTTGGGATCGCCGGGGGCGGTGACACGCCAACCTTGGCCAGGATCGTTTTCTGGTCGGGATTGGCCTCTTCGTGGTACTCGGCGGTGATCTGGCCGCGGGTCTTCATCACGATGACCTGGCGGGCGCGGTGCTTCTCTTCCAGGATTTCGCGCTTGCCGGTGGCGAGTTCAGCCCAGTCCATATAGCGCTGCGCCATGACGCCATTGAGAGGCAGTTCGTCGAAGCTGCAATTGCAGATGAAACCGTCCGTCGTCACGGAAAGTGCCCGCTTGCCGGCCGGCAGGTTGCAGAGGATTTCCATCAGGGTGGCGCGTACGATGCCGGTGGAGTGTGCCGCGATGACCTCGTTGGTGATGGCTGATTTCGGCAGCGGCATCGACTGCCCGCTACGTGTGTCAAACACTTTCTTCTCCTTCAAGCCCATCGCCGTGCGTCCGTAGAGGGAATTCAAAATCAGCTTCATCAACTGCTCTTTGACAGACCCTTTCGGATACATCCCGCGGCGGCGCCGTCCTTCGGCAATACAGGGCTCGAACAGCCGGGTTTCTACCGGCTGACCCGCAGCATCCGTTTTACTGGGATAGATCACACCGTGGTAAAACTTGGTGATCTTGACGCCATTACGCACGGCGACGGCCAATTCTGCTGCGGTGCAGTGAGCACGGCCGGAGCGAGGGGACAGCAAACCGCGGTTGCCGCCATCGACCAAGAGGCCAAACGGTTGGCCGGCATCGCACTCGAATTCGACGTGGGCAAAGCCGATGACATCGCCCATGAAGTCGTCCAGGTTGGTCGAAACACGTGGGTTCTCGAAGTCGGGCTGGCGGATCGACAACATTGCCGAGGGATAGGCGGCCTTCAGATCCCAGTCACGCCAGTCGTCGATCTCGCTGGGTCCTGCCCACATCACGGAGTTGAGACCGCCGTGGTAGCACTGGGTGACGAACGCGCGGTGATCTTCCCGTTGCGGAATCGGTAGTTCTTCCGTGACCGTCCGGACCTGATCCGCTTTCTCGCTCCAGACGGCAGTTTTGACGGTATGCACGCCGAGGCATTCGGCGCGATCTAAGCCAGCGTCCTTGAGGGTTTTCAGGAAGAACTTCTGCGCCAGCGAACTGGCCGTTGGCGGCAACTCCGATGAACCGGTCAGTTCCTTGGCCAGCAACATGGTTTCGGCCATGAATTTGACCACGATCTTCGGGTCGGTGAGGGCATAGCGTTCGAAAAGGGGCTTGTCACCGTCGAGTAGCAAGTCCATTCGGTCTCTGGCGTATGGGGCAATATCCACCTTTTCGATGCCGATCTGCTCGCCAACCGCTTCCAGAGGCGTCCCCATCACGGTATAAGCTGCCATGTCGCGGAAGAACAGGGAGAGCAGGCGCATCCGGCCGTTTTCCAGCACCAAGGTTGAGGTACGGCGGGGTGTCGCGGACGGCAACTTGTCGTCATCCGGGTCCATGGCTTCGGACGGTGTGCCGAAGCCTTGAGGCAGGATGCTATAGCTGATTGCCTGGCCGATCGTACAGATGCGACCACCGGCGCTGTCCAGCTGGGATTTCATCTCCTGAAATTCGGTGATCGAATCGAGGTCGGCGCGAAGAAAGTAGGCCCCGATGATGACCCGGCGGGGCCAGAGGCGGATAACCTTCTTGTCGTACGCTTGCAGCAGCAGGCGTACGATGCGGTCGATGAGCGAGATGCGCTCCCCATCCGGGGAGTAGTAGATGTCAGAAAGCTCTCCACCCTCGGCCAGCATGTGGAGTTGATTGGAGAGGATGCGTTTGCGCCCGGTCACCGGGTCATCGAAGTATTCGGTATCCCAACCGACCAGAACGTCGGGGCCATCGCCAATGGTTACCTGTGTGGGGTCCGTCGCTGCTTCCGACAGTTTAGCAGCATGTACGGCCAGCAGTCGGGCCTGGTCGGCCTCCGCGTCGTAGTCAGCGGGATCAGCGGTGTAACAGTTCAGTACCATATCCCCCGCCTTGGACTTACACCATTTCGGCGGAGCCTCGGTGCTTGCAGTGTTCAGGCGGACAATTTCGGGTTTGCGCTTCATGTGCGCTCCATAATCAGACGCCTTCCCGGCGGAAACCGGGAAGGCTGGGGTTGGATTACTGCGGCTTGGTAGCTACCTGTTTGATGGGTTCCTTTTTCTCCTCCAGGTAACTGAAGTCGATCTGGGGCGCATTGCGGTGCCGCGCTTGGTACAGGTCTTCGATCACGCGGTCGTGGTACTCCTGCGCACACGGAACGTGGCAGATGACGTTGCCGTTGGTGTCACGGCACAGCACGCCGGTCTTGGTCGAGGTGTAGTCGGCAATACGGCCAACATCGATCCGGCCGACGCCGGGGATTTTTTGAGAAGACATGTTGATGTCCTTTCTTTAGGATGCAAGGGCCCTTCCTCCATGACGAGAGGATGTGCAAGGGGTTGCGAGTTGAGGGAGGTGAAGCTGCCGCTGACCGATGCCGGTATCGGTCAGCCGTTACGGAAGTACGGAGGAGCGCGGGGGTAACACATCGTCAAACCCCTTCCTGACCGCCGAGCAGGCGCTCGCCGATGTCGTGAGCCGCCTGGCGTAGCCGCTTTTTCGGGGTGGCGAGATAGTGCACCTCCAGGGTGCGGATGGATTTATGACGAAGTAATTTTGAAACGGTCAGGACGTCCATTCCGGGTAGTTGCATGGCCTGGGTGGCAACGGTCTTCCGGAACAGGTGGAAACCCGCCCGATCCAGGCCGGCCGCCGCCAAAACCTTCCGCAGCCATTTGTAGGGTGCGGCCATGTGGCCAGCACCAGTTTTGGCCGGGAAAAGATGCGGGTTTCCGGGCCGGCGCAAAGGCTTGAGGGCGTCGAGGATCGCCGCCACGGTGCTGGTCAGCGGCAAGGTCTGCGCCTCGCCAGCCTTGGTCATCCTCAGGTGGACGACGCCGTTGGCGTAGTCGATGTCATCTGCCTGCAGCGCGAGGATTTCGTTGATCCGGGCAGCCGTGGCCAGCAGGAACTTGATCAAGAGCACGAAGAGCTCCGGTTCTTCAGCCAATACCGCGAGGAAGTGATCGAGTTCGTCGGATTCCAACGCCTTGGGGCTGGGCGGGGTTTCCTTCAACTGGCGTACACGCTTGAAAGGGTTCTCGACGATGTAACCGAGCTCGATCGCAAGCCGGAATACGCTACGCGCCGCCATGAGCACGCGATTGATCGTTGCCGGGTTCACCTTGCCGAACCGCATCGAGGTGTCACCGTCGAGCATCTGCTGGATCAGTTGCTCGCCATCGCGGTGGTCTATGTCGGCAAGCGCTTTATCGCCGAACAGCGCGATTGCGTAGCGCAACCGCGCCAGCGTGTCTTTCCATGAGCGCTGGTTTTCCATCACCCACTGGTGGAAACAGACCGTGATGAATGTCGCGAAGCTCATACACCCCGACTTCGGGCTGCGACCGGCTGCGATGTCGTCCTGGTAGCGCTTGGCCAGCGCAGCCATCTCGATGAAGGGCATCACGCCCACTTCACCGAGCTTGATGGAGGTTCTCTTCCCGGTCAGAGGGTCACGGAAACGGAGAAACCAGACGCTTTTGCCTTTGCGCTTACCCGTCCTGTAGGTGATTTCGACGACGCCAGGTAGGTCGGGAACACGTTTCTCTGTCTGCTTGGCAGCCTTAGCTTTCAGGTCAGTCGCATTGCTCCCACAGGCACGAGCCAGCGGATCGACGCGCTGGATGCGCTTGCGGCCGATCTGGTCTTTCGGCAGTACGATGATCTCGGCAGAGCGACGAGAAGGCTTGCTTTCGGGAGCCGGCGCGACAACGACCAAACCCTCTTCAGCGCGTGCTGAAGAGGCGATCGATTGTCTTGCGGTGCCGGGCTTGCCGACCATCTCCTGCTCCTGAGAAAAAACTGAAGGAGCACGGATTTTGTGACACGGCAGAAGTCTGGGGGCAAGTTAAGGGGGATTCGGAATGACCTCTTAACGGAGGGTGTGAAGAACGCATTTTGCTTACGCAGCTACAGGGAACGAACCGGCGTCCACGAGATTTCGGGGGGAGCACGGTCGTCATCTAGCGCGATGTTCCGCTCGCGATAGTCTGACTGCTTTCTTTCCAGCGCGTTACTGATCATCTCCTCCAGCTCGCCTTTGCGGATGCCGGCATAAGGATGTAGCCAGCAGGATCTCAGCAGTTGGCGTACGACCTCGTAGTCGCACGCCTCGTAGATGCGGTAGCAGCATTCCGCCACGTCATCCAAAACCAGACGGATGACGGAGTTGGCTGGATTGCGGTTACGGTCGTAGGGCAAGTCGGGCTTGATGGTCTCGAAAACCTCACCCAATCGACCCAAGTCCTTGATCAGACCAGGCAGCGTCGCTAGGTCGTCCTTGTGGAGTTTTCTGAGCAGATGCTGATCCTCCAGTTGGTCGAGCAGCAGCTCTTCGAGCTCCTGACACACGCGTGAAACCCGTTTGCGGGCCTTGCCCAGCGCCTCCTGGTCGGGCGGGCTGCGCTCGTAATCCTGCCACTTCACGATTTGGGCGAAGCGATGCATGAAGCAAAGCTCGCGACGTTTTCTGCCTAACTCATCGAGGCTGACCGGAATGCCCGGAGTGGCTGCGAGCAGCGTTTCGAGGGCCTTGAACGCCGTACTCAGGGCAGGACGATCGAAGCGACGAAAGTACGGTGAGGCATAAACCTCCCGGTGCAGCTTCTCGATTCGATGCGACCACTCCGGGTTGATCGCTATGCTGGCGAACTCGCTCCCCTCGGCAGGCAGGGGCGGATTCAGTACATCCCGGTACTCCCGAAACAGCCCGAGAAAGCTGTGATACTCGCGCTCGCGCTTCAGTCGAGCATCCTGTTTGAGATCTTCCGTGTCCATGCGCCGGGCGTTGTCGTGATTAGTTGCAATCAACTTACCACGCGGCGTCGCCAGTGACATCCCCATCGAGCAAAGCTCGACGGGGGCCCGGGATTCGGTTTGTCCTCTTCTGGCGACGCGCCCAAACCGAATCGTGGTGGATCGCCCGGTTCAGCACACCGTGCTGCCCCGGGCTGCGATGGCTGAGGCCTGGGTTAGAGGCTGTGGCGGGGTGAGCGAGCACCCTAGTAGCAGTGGTCGATGTTGAAGGAGCTCCAACTTTCAGCGCTATATACCCCAACATGGAAAGTTGGAGGGGGTGCTAGCGGGTAGCGATACCGTGTCTCTCCTAGCGGCGACTTTGCGTCGCCCCTGGCGTTTGGGTGGCAAACAGACGGATAGCCAACCTGAGGGAGTCCCGCCGATGAATATACACGTTCCTGGTGCTGCCACAGTTCGACGCCCGCTGATCCGGGCCAATCCGAAGATACCCAAGCTGGTCCGGATGGATGTCCTCGAAGCCAGTACCCATGTCGCGGGCAAAGCCTGCCAACTGCTCATCGGCCTGATGTTGCTGGTACTCGTCAGAGGAGCACCGACTGTGCCGCTCACAAGGCGAACCATGGCCCGGGTCAATGTCAGCCGTGAGGCGGCCGGCCCAGCCTTGCGCCGCCTGGAGGATGCCGGCCTGGTCAAGGTCTGGCGTCTGCCGGGGCGGGCTTCGATGGTCTGCCTGCTGGAGCCCGGCAAAACCACGCCACTTGTGATCCACCCGCAGGATCACCGCTGACACGCCGACGGGCGTTTCTGGCGGATACCGCGACGTCACCACGTCGATGGGTATGCTCTCGAAAAAAATGATGTCCCAGATACTCCATCGGCAAAATTGCCGATGGAGTATCTACAGACGATCAGGGGGTCAAGGCCATTTCCTCCTCCAGGTACGCTGCCGGCGCGCTGGCCTGCGCCAGGACACTCGCCAGACGCTGACTGGCATCAATCAGTTGCTGATCGGCGAGGAAGGCATAGCGTGTCGCTGTTAGGGTAGAGCCGGGGGCATGACCAAGTAGTGTGCCTGCCTGGGTCATGCTTCCGCCCTCATTCAAGATCAGCGTCGCGGCGGACCTTCGCAAATCATGGATTTTGAGATCAACAATGCCCGCCCGGTTCAGTACCCGCTTCCAGGCCTTCTCCGGCGACACCAAGTGGCCGCCCAGCTTGCCCGGAAAAACGTACTGCGACTTGCTTTCGGCCAATCGCCGCTCAAGCACCTGTCGGGCAATGGCATTCAAGGGGATGACCCGGGACTTCCCGCTCTTGGCGCGACAGGCCGGCAAGCGCCAGACGCCTTCCTCGATGAAAATCTCCCCGACCGTCAGCCCTAGACCCTCTTCACGGCGTGCGCCAGTAGCCAAGGCGAACAGGAAGAAGTCCGCCGCGACCCGGTTGGGCTCATCTTCCAAGGCAGCCAGGAAACGCTTCAACTCCGATCCCGCCAGCGTCCTGCTCCGGATGTTCTGCTCGGCATGCATGCGAATACCGCGACAAGGATTCCGGTCACAGTAGTCGAGCATCTGACTGACATTCAGCACCCTTTTGAGAAGCTGAAGCAGTCGGTTGGCCGTCGCCGCGCAGAGCTCAGCCTTCTTGGCATCGTGAAAGCGGATGATGTCGGCCGTCTTCAATTCCTTGAAGCGGAGATGACCGAAGGCGGGACGAAGATGTAAGCGCCAACGTGATTCCACATCAGCGGCGCTACGCAGGTGTTTGGCGTTCGGCCAGTACTCGGTCTGGAAGAAGTCATCGAGGGTGATCTCCCGTTCTTCTTCCTGCTTTGCCTCCTGGGGATCAATCCCTTGGGCGATCTGAGCGCGGAGCTCAAGGGCGATACGACAGGCATCTGCCGGGTCGATGCCGGGATAGACGCCGATCTTGATTGCCCGCTTGATGCCGGGGCCGGAAGCCCTGGACATCACGTAGCGGAACAGCCAGCTCTTCATGCCGCGTTTGGTGACCACCAGGCGTAATCCCGGCGGGGCTTCCTCGGAGGTGTACTCGATCTCCTTCCCACCGTGATCAGCCGGGCACGGCGGCAAGGCATCGATGACCTTCCGCGTGAAACGGATACGTCGTTGCATAAGATTTCCTCAGTGAGAAAGACGGTGCCGGCGCGAGCGAAGAACTAGGTATCCGCCGCACAGGGGTGAGACACCGGCCGGCACCGTCCATGGATTGAACAAGGACGCGGGAAGGCGGACGACAGGCCGGCCAGCGCCAAGCCCGCGTCAGCTGTTCCGGTCCATCTCTGGTTTTTGTGAAGGGTTTCTGGGTATCAGCCGAGCGTGCCGAGCAGGGCTAGGCCACCGTATTGCGCCCGGACAACCTCGGCGGGATCGAGAACGGCAATCTCGTTTCCGCCGATGTCAGCCAGATACTGGCGGGCAAGTACCAAGTTAGCCGTCAGCAGCCACTGCGTTGCGCCATCAAGCTCAACCTGAAGCACCGACAAGCCGGTGAGTAGCCAGGGGCACTGACGCAGCAGATCCAGGACAGCCAGCGCTTCGGCCAAGGCCCGGGGCTGGATGCCGGCTTCAAACTCCAGGATGGCCGCCCGTTCTTCCACCTGTCCGGCATCGCAGCGATCCAGCACATCACCGGCAAACGGCCGCAAAACCGGGTCACATTTTTGAGTATCCACGGGTCAATACTCCGAAGGCAGTAAGGCGGTCGTCACCGACCTGTCACGCTCGGTGATGATCCATACGCGGGTATCCGGGTCGCCGGGCACCAATGTGTAGCAAGAGAGCACGCGATAGCCGTGGATCAAGGCTTGATCGTTGGTATGGGCATCCTCAGCACCGACATCGCCCCAATCCCCGCTGGCATGACGGGCCAGGAGGTCGAAGAGGTTGGCCTGATGCTGCTCCAGCAGCTCAAGCACGCCGGGTGTGGCGGCCAGTTGGCCGAGGGGGAAGCGGGCATGGCCGGGTTTGGGTTGGCCTGCCGGCGATGAGGCCGGCGAGGTTTCATGGGTTGTGTTCATGGTGAATCTCCAGAATGACAAAACGCCGTCGGTGCGCTGGCACGGGACGGCGTCGGATGAAGGGAATGTGAGAGAAACGCGGTAGTGGTCAGGTAGCGGGTGTGGCGTAGGTCCGGCAGAAAGCCAGCAGATCAGGATCGACACCGGGCTGATCGGCGACGAAGACGTCGTAGCCGTAACCGCCATCGCTGACGACGAAGACGACCTCAAAGTATCCTTCCGGATGGGCTTCCGCCCATTCAAAGGCAGGAGCAAAGTCCGGATGCGGAAAGCGCGTGTCATCGAAGAGGTTGCGCAGCACCGAGAAGCCCATTTCGGCCTCCAGCATGTCGGCGGTATCGCCGGGCTCCACCACGATGAAGGGACCGAGCTCGTCGGCATCCCACGGGCAGCACTCGTTGATCTGGCTGATGCGGGTCTCGATCAGCTGGCGCAACCCGGCATCCGGCAAAGCGGCGATGGCGGCTTCATCACGCAGGATGCGCATGCTCGCCTCCTTCACTGTCGGCGGGTTGCGCACTCCGAAGCCGCTTGCCCTTGCGCCGGCCAGGATGAGATTCGGTGGCGGCATCGCCGGGAAGCTCCTGCCGGGTCAGGTCGGGCGTTGCATCGGCAACCTGGGTTTCCTTGGCGGGTGGAACATAGGGCTCACCGTCTTGCGCCAGCAGGCCGGCTTTCCAGGCGTCCCACGTCTCGGTCAGCTGATGCAGATGCGCTTGCCCGTCGACCGGCAGCACCAGCCCTTCGGCACGCAAAATGGCCGCCAGAAAGCCAGGGTGGTTCGAGGACTTGCCTCGCATCGCCGGCGCCAGACACTTGGCGGCAAACGCCTGGGCGGGGTCTGTCGGCAAGCAGGCTTCCACCCCCGCCACTGAAAACACTTCACGCGAGTAATAACCGCCGCCCTCATTCGCGACCAGGGTCAGGTACAGCTGCTGGCGTTCGGCATCGCAGAGAATCTTGTAGGTGATACCCCCGCCGTTGCGACCGAGTTTCTGGGCGGTGGCGGTCTTGAGGCAGAGATAAGTGGGGACAAACGATTGGGTCATGATCAGGATCCTCATTCAGAAAAGTAGAAGCCCCCGATGACCAGCGAGGTCATCGGGGCACGAAACACAGCAACTTGCAGCAGGCGGCACCCCCTCACAGCAGCCCCCGCTCGGCAAAGGAGACGGGAGGCGCGTTGCCGGCGACGATGAAATGGTCGAGTACCTTCACATCGACCAGTGCCAGAGCAGCCTTCAGGGTGTGGGTCAGTTGCTCGTCGGCCCGGCTGGGTTCCGCCACGCCGGAGGGATGGTTGTGGGCGAAGATGACGGCCGCCGCGTTGCGCTCCAGGGTCAGCTTGACGATCTCACGGGGATACACCGCCGTCTGGGTCAGGGTGCCTCGGAACAGCTCGACGTCATCAATCAGGTGATGCTGGTCATCGAGCAGCATCACCCTGAAGACCTCATGCGGCAGATCGGCGAGGCGTAAGCGCAGGTAGTCGCGGACGTGGGTGGGGTAAGCGTAGACATCGCCGGGGCAGACCTGCTCGCGTAGTGCCCGGGCGAGCAGTTCCTTGGCGACCGCCAGGGTGCGGCAGGCGCCGTAGCTCACGCGATGCTCCTGAACAACGGGCGGTTGGGCGTGCAGCGCGAAGAGATCAGGCAGCGAGTGCCGGGACAGCAGGGCATCGGCGTCCTCGCCCAGCAACAGTCGCAGCAGTTCATCGTCAGACAGATGCTGAACGGCGGGCATGCCGCCGTGGTGTTCGGTGGGTCGGGTCATGGTTCAGAATCCTTTCGCCAGAAAAGCAAAAGCCCCGATGACCAGCGCGGTCATCGGGGCTTGATGGCGGTGAGAGATAGGTGGCGCGGACTAGAAACGCGACCGGTGGTGGTCGTCGATCAACTTCTGGACGGCAACGGTGGTGAGCGCGGTGACAAGCGCTTCAACGACGGGGACAAAAACGACGGGTAGCACGGACATTCTCCTTTTTTTCCGGGGTTAGAAAAGTGAAACCCCGGGTACCTTGCGCCAACCGGGGTCAGGAGAATGATATGCAGACAGGATGGGCAGCTATTTCGCTACGAGTTCAGCTGTTCGGCCTGAGCGGACCTTGGGCCTCCGGGCAAAATCAGGCGGTAATCTGCCGGTTACCAGCCCTTCAGATCGACAGTCAAAATTCATGCTCAAAAAGAAACAGATGAATCGGGGCATGCATGTCTCTATTAACCTTTCGCTTCTAGCAGCCTTCTCCCTCGTCCTGCTCAGCGTTGTGTAGAGAGTCCCGCTTGTCGAAAAAACGGGCGGCCTTGTTGTTGGAGGTGAGCAGCTTGGAGACTTTCTCTAGCGGATGGCGTTGGCGTGATCGGAGACGATGGCGCCGTCGACCAGTTCAATGATCCGGTCGCAGCGCGCCGCTAGGCGCGGATCGTGGGTGACGATGAGGAAGCTGGTACCGGCCTGCCGGTTGATCTGGCGGAGCAAGGCAAAAACATCGTCAGCCGAGTGGGTATCGAGGTTGCCGGTCGGCTCGTCGGCCAGCACCAGTTGCGGCTCCATACACAGCGCTCGGGCGATGGCGACGCGCTGCTGCTGGCCGCCGGAAAGGCGGTTGGCAAGATGCTGCTTGCGCTCGCCCAGGCCCACCTGATCAAGCAGCCGGCCCGCTCGTTCGTACATTTCTTCGTCTGGCCGGCCGCGGGCGACGAGCAGCGGCATGGCGACGTTTTCGAGGGCGGTAAAGGCGGGAATCAGGTGGTGATGCTGAAAGACGAAACCGATGCTGCGCCCGCGCAGGCGGGTCAGGTTGTTGTCGTCGAGGCCGGTGGTTTCTTCACCAGCGATGCTCAGGCGGCCACTGCCGGGACGGTCGAGCAGGCCGATCAGGTTGAGCAGCGTGCTTTTGCCCGAGCCGGATGGCCCGATCAGCGCCGCGAACTCGCCGGGCTGCAGCGTGAGGTCGATGCCGTGCAGGATCTCGGTCTCGGTTTCGCCGCTGCCGTAGGATTTGCGCACGCCCGCAAGTTGCAGCACGGGCGGCTTGGCAGTCACCGACTCAGTCACCGAATCAGCCACGGATGGCCACCACCGGATCAAGGCGCGCCGCCCGTCGTGCCGGCAGCATAGCCGCCAGAATCCCGACCAGACTGGCGCCGCCGGCCGCGATCATCACCAGACCCGGTTCGACGCCGATGACAAACATCGGCGTGCCATCCGGGTTGCGCGCCAGCGTTTGCCAGAGCAAAAGAAAAGCACCGGCCAGCGCCGAACCGAGCAGCGAACCGAGAAAGCCGACGATGCCCCCCTGAAGCAGGAAGATGCGCAACATCTGCGCCTGTGTCGCACCCATGGCGCGCAGGATGCCGATTTCCTTGCTGCGCTGGATCACCGATACCACCAGCACGCTGGCGATGCCGAAGGCGACCGAGAGGCCGATGAAAAAGCGGATGACGTTGGACGACACCCGCTGCGAGGTCAGCGCGTTAACAAACTGGGCGTTGCTGCGTATCCAGCTATCGGCCACCAGCCCGGTCTCGGCGGCGATACGCGCCGCCAGCCGCTCGGCCTCGTCGAGATCGCGCAGCGCCAGATCCATGCTCGACACACCACCGACCAGATCGAGCAGGCTCTGGCCGGTACGCAGCCCGACATAGACATTGCGGGCATTCACGCCCTTGTTGCCGAGATCGAAAATACCGGTCACGGTCAGCGTTTCGCCGGCACCGCCGGCGGTGGAGACGCGCAGCTTGTCGCCGAGTTCGGCGCCGAGATCACGCGCCAATTCGCTGCCGATGACCACCTCGCCGGCACCGACGCGCAGTTGCCCGGCAATCAGCCGGTCGGCCAGCGAAACCACCCGGTTGTACAGATCAGGCTCGATGCCAAGCAGGGTCACCGCCTTGGTCGCATCGCCGCGCACTGCAAAGGCCGGGCCGGCGGCTACGGGCGACACGGCAGCGACTTCCGGCCACGCCGCCAGCCGCTCGCGCAGCGGCTGCCACTGGTCGATGGAACGCAGACGTTGGCCCTGCTTTTGCAGATTGAGGGCAGTGGCCAGATCACCCGACTGCGGCCGTGCGACTTCCTCCGGCGGCAGCAGCACGATGTGCGCCTGCGAACTGAGGGTGCGCTTGATCAGGTTGGCCTGCAGCCCGGAAAGCAGGGCTGACATGAAGACGATGACGGCAACGCCAACCCCGACGCCGACGATGATCAGCAGCGACTGCGTGCGCCCTTCACGCAGGAAGCGCAGCGCGGCGATCCACTCGAAAGGCTGCCGCCAGTGAAAACGGGCGATTTTCGTCATTTTTCCTGGTTCACCACAGGTCGCAGACGGCCTTCGGCCACGGCCACCGATGCCGGCAAGACCAGATCGCCGGCAGCCAACCCCTCAACCACCTCGACCCGGCCTTTGCCGCGCACCCCCAGGCGCAGCGCCTGCTTCTGCGCCACGCCCTCTCGCACAACCATGACCCATGGCGCGGCGCTGCTGGCATCCCGCAAGGCCTCGGCGGGAATCTGCAGCGCCGAAGCGCGGCGGGCGGTGTCTATGTCGATGGAGACGGTCATTTCATTCTTCAGGTAGGCCGGCGGCTCGGCAACGCGCAGACGTACCTCCACCGAGCCGCGCTGGGCATCGACCGCCGGTGCGATGTAGGCAACGGTGGCGGCAAAGTTCTGCTGCGGGTAGGCGTCGGCCGATACCCGCGCCGTCTGACCCATTGCCAGCAGGCCGATATTTTTTTCGTCGATCTGCACCGTCAGCTCTGTTTCCGCATCCGGTGCCAGCACCAGCAGCACCTTGCCCGGCTGCACCGTATCGCCCGGCTCGACGTTGCGCGTCAGCACCCGGCCGGCCAGCGGTGCGCTCAGGCTGGCATAGGCCAGCCGGGCTTCGGCCAGCGCCAGCGTCGCCCGCGCCTGATCGAGCGCGGCGCGGATGGCCTGTGCGTCGGCCCCCTCGGGTCGGTTGCTCGCCACTTGCGCCTCGCCACTCTTCAACTGGCTTTCGGCCACGGCCAGCGCCCGGCCGGCTTCATCGAGTTGCGCCGGGCTGTAAAAACCGCGATTGACCAACTCGCTGGTGCGTTCAAAGTGCTTTTTTGCCTGCTGCCAGTTGGCCTCGGCCTGCAGCCGCCCCTGCTCGGCCACCGGCCGCGCCAGTTCGGCCACCTGCCGCAGGCGCGCCTCGCTCTGGGCCAGCCCGGCCTGGGCCTGCGCCCGCGCCGCCTTGAGTTCGGCATCATCCAGCCGCAGCAGCACCTGCCCCGGCGTCACGGCATCGCCTTCGCGAATGGCCACCGCCACGACGCGCCCGGCAAGCTGCGCCGACATTTCGATGCGCTGCGGCGTGCGCACCCGGCCGCTGGCGACGATGGACTGGCGCAATTCGCCCTCCACCACCGGCCAGGCCGGCAGGGATTCACCAAGCAGCGGCTGGCGGGCAACGAGGCCGATGGCCAGCACAACAGCAGCCGGCAGGAGGTAACGCAGAGGCCGGGACTTGGGGAGTGGAAGCATGGGGTAAATTATATTAGAAAATTCTAATTTAGGCTTTGATCGGCGCTATAATTGCGCCCTGACACTTAGGCTGGCTGCGGGGCCCCTGGAGAATGTAATGCTGAAACTCTTATCGCGGATCACCAAAAATCTGCTCCTGGCGATTCCTGTCGCCATGCTGCTCGGCTTCATGTTCGGGCTACTGACACCCGCAGGCTGGCTGAAGTCGCTCATTGTGCCCCTCACCTTCCTGATGGTTTATCCCATGATGGTCAGCCTGAAACTGGCCAAAGTGCTGGAAGGCGGCGATGGCAAGGCGCAAGGCCTGGCGCAGCTGATCAACTTTGCCATCATCCCCTTCGTCGCCTTCGGCCTCGGCCGCCTGTTTTTCCCCGAACAGCCCTTTTACGCCATGGGCCTGCTGCTCGCTGCCCTGCTGCCAACCTCGGGCATGACCATTTCCTGGACCGGTTTTGCCGGCGGCAACCTCGGCGCCGCAGTCAAGATGACTGTGCTCGGCCTGATCCTCGGCTCGCTGGCCACGCCCTTCTACGTGCAGTGGCTGATGGGCGCGCATGTCAGCGTCGATCTGCCGGCGGTGTTCATGCAGATCGTCTTCATCGTCTTTCTGCCCATGGTGGCCGGCCACCTCACCCAGTCACGGCTGATCGCGAAGTATGGCCAGAAGACCTTCCAGAGCGACTGGGCGCCACGCTTCCCGCCCTTCTCGACGCTGGGGGTGCTCGGCATCGTGTTTGTCGCCATGGCCCTCAAGGCACCGCAACTGGTCGCCCAGCCCGACGAACTGCCGAAACTGCTGCTCCCCCTGCTCGCCCTCTATGGCATCAACTACCTGCTCAGCACCGCCGTCGCCCGCCTGCTGCTCCCCCGCAGCGACGCCATCGCCTTGGTTTACGGCACCGTCATGCGCAACCTGTCGATTGCCCTGGCCCTGGCAATGAACGCCTTTGGCAGCGCCAGCTCCGACGCCGCGCTGGTGATCACGCTGGCCTACATCATCCAGGTGCAATCCGCTGCGTGGTACGTCAAGCTCACCGACCGCCTCTTCGGCGCCAAACAAAACACCTGATTTTTGCCGGTTTTCCGGGTTCACCGCAGCTTTTGTGGGTGGGTATCATCCTGAATGTCTCTATTCTTGGACGTGTTCAGTTTGCATCCCGGCCCCAAGCCGCCACGCCCTTTTCTCTCTCAAACCGGTATTGCGGTAGAGGACTTCACTTCCCGCAGGGAAAGATTGGAGCGAATCGAAGTCACTCCAGGCAGCTTGCGCAGTTCGTCACGAACGAACACGCCATAGGCATCCAGATCGCTGGCTACGATTTGCAGCATGTAGTCGCAATCACCAGTGACGTTATGGCAAGAGAGAATCTCGGGCATGCTGGCCACGAGCTTCTCAAATTGCAATGGCGCTTCGCCGGCATGATTGCCCAGGGTGACCTGTACGAATGCCACAACGCCATAGCCAAGCTTCTTCCGATTCAGATTTGCCTGGTAACCCTCAATGAATCCATCGACCTCAAGACGCTTGATGCGTCGCCAGCAGGGTGTTTCACTCAGAGAGAGTTTCTCGGCCAGCTTGGCATTCGACAGCCGGCCGTCGCCTTGTAGCGCCCGCAATATTGCCAAGTCGGTCAGGTCAAGCTGCCCAGGAAGTGGATTCATGTTGCAAATGGCTTTCAATTGAAAGAATCCGCCAAATACTACGGCGACCCATGAAGAAATAGCAAGTCAATTTCGGGCAGCACATGGGAATATCTGCCTTCCGAAAACAGCCTCACGAGCACTTTGATGATTACCTTGCCCGACCTGTTGGTGTTTGTTGCTGCGCTGACTGCTGTCTATCTTCTGCCCGGCCCTGACATGGCCCTGGTTCTATCCACATCGGCGTTCCGCGGGCCAAGGAGCGGCTTGATGGCGGCTGTGGGATTGGCGATTTCACGAACAGTCCATGTCGCACTCTCCGCTCTGGGCTTGGCGGCGCTGTTTCACACGCATCCCGTTTTGTTCGATGTTGTTCGATGGTTTGGCGCCGCATACCTGCTGTTTCTCGCATGGAAAATGCTGCAAGTCGAAAAAACAGAGGGATTTGCAAGCGCCAATACCACCGGTAAAGGCTTGGAGGCCATCCGCAGTGGGGTGATGACCAATTTGCTCAACCCGAAAGCGCTGATGTTTTGTGCGCTGTTGTTGCCGCAGTTCATATCCACTGAGCACGACCTGACAGCGCAGTATCTGACGCTTGGCGCCATTCTGGTCGGACTGGGATTTGCGTTCGATGCGCTCTATGCCCTCACGGCTTCGCGCCTCGCGAAGCGCTTTTCTGGTTCCGGCACGATGCAAAAGGCCACGAAGCTGATGTTCTCGACCATCTTTGGGTTTGCAGCAATCCGCTTGGCAATCGGCGGCAACTGATTGGCGGTGGCATCGGTAAATGAGTAAGCAGCCGTTGCCCAACTTGGCTGGCCACGAACTCAGCTAATCAGTGCTCCTCGGTGTACTTCCTGTACGTGAAGTCACCACCAACAGGAGTCGCAACATCGCCACACACCCGAACGACACCAACAAGACGGCTGCCCACGACCAATCCGGGAACAGGTAAGACGTTGTCGCTGCCAGCATCAAGAAAATGAGTACAAAGAACATGTGCTTAGCCTTGGTGAATGGATGGATGAAACGCCGAGCTATCAGACGCCGGGCTAGGCAGCCCCGAGCCGCCGCGCCTCAAACGTTTTGCCACCCCGAATGCAATGGACGCGATTGTAGTTGACATGGCCCACGGTCGAATTTGGCCGAGAGCGTATTTTGGGTAATGCCGCCGTATCGGCCCCAGTAATGCTCTAGCCAGCCTCGCCGCTTCCTGCCACTTGCCTGCACGACTACACCTGATTTTTACCCAATTTCCGGGTTGACCGCAGCGACCGCGCAAGGGGCGCAACAATGGTCAAAAGACCCCGGCCGGAGGCCGGGATCATCGCTCTACCTCGCTCAGGCCGCTTTTCGCAGCCCGCGTGTCCAGGCCTCCATCGCCTCGTTGGCGGGCTGCATTGGCGCCTCCATGAAGCTGATGACGAACTTGTCGTCCATGTCGGCAATGCCGATGGAGCGTGGGCGGACGGCGAGCATTTGCGGCGTCGGGATGGCGAAGCCGAAGCAGAAGATGACATCGACGGCGCCGGTCATGCCTTCGACAATCGGCCCGCCGATTTTCTGCGTGTGGGCGTAGTGGTCGAACACGCCGATGAACTGAACCTTGGGGTTCTCGGCAATCTTCGCCTGGTAGTAGGCAACCAGGTCGTCGATGTTGCGGCAGTCGGTTTCATCCTTGCCGATTTCAGCAACGAAGATTGGATACTTTTCCTGCAACAGGGTCTGTTTCATCTCGGCTGCCCTCAGAAAGCCATGACCTTGCGTTGCGGTTCGAGCAGGGCGCGGCCTTGCACGTCTGGCTTGGCTGCGCTGATGCCGTCCTTCAGCTGGTCCGGGGTGTGGCCGGTGTTGGGCAGGTAGAGGGCGCAGACGGAGGCGGTAGCGCCTTTCTTCATGGCGGAATCGAGCAGTTGCGCCGGGGTAACGTCCTGCGGCTTGAGCTTCTCACCACCGGCGCCCTTGAGTGCGAGGTCGCCGGCCTTGTCGCACAGCAGCACATGCACCTGCCCGCCCTGTGCCTGCATCTGGTTGGTGAGAACCAGGGCAACGCCTTGGGTCATGGTGCTGGCAGAGGTGACGATCACGGTCACCGGTTGGCCTTCGGCCTGGGCGGCACCGACTGCGGCAAAGAGGGAAAGGGCGAGCAGCGATTTTTTCATGGGAAACTCCAGAGGGTGTAGGTAAGTGCGAATGCGCGGGAGGGCGCGGTGATTCAGTAGGTCAGGCGGATGGCGATGCGGCTTTCGGGCGCGTTGACTTCGATGGCGCTGTCGTCGAAGCCGGGTGGTCCCATCACCTTGGGATTGTTGGAGAGGCCGTAGCCCTCGACGGGGAACATGCCGAGGCGCAGGTTGAGCTTCTGGTCGTCGTTGGCATCGTGGTACACCATCACCGCGTAGCGGCCAGGTGCCAGGCCGTCAAAGCTCAGCGTCAGCGTGCCCGGCCTGGCTGGCAATGAAACGATTTTGAGCGCCTTGTCTTCCTTGCGGAAGCTGTCCGGCTCGCGGTAGAGCGAGGCGCGGATATTGCCGGCGCTGTCGCGAACACTCTGCAGTTCAACGATCAGCTTGCCGCCATCGGCCAGGGCATTGCCGCCCGCCAGCATGCAGGCGAGCAACCACGGGCGGATAGGCAGGCGCGGCGGCGTCGGGCGGGTAACAGGCGGAGACTGCAGGATGTTTTCAGTGGGCATGGTCATGACATTGGTGATCGCTTTGCGGCGGAAAACGCTCCAGCGCATTGGCGAGGAAGGCAGCGATCGCCTGATCGGGGCTCTCCTCGACAGTGATGACCGGCAGGATGCCGCGCTGCATCAGGCGGTGATACAGCCCCGCCCCCATCCCGCCGCTGATCAGGACGTTGATCCCGGCGAGCGGTTCAGGCAAGGCGTGGTGTTGCGCGTGCAGCGTAGTCTTGAGAGGCAGTTCCAGCAGTTGCTTGCCCTTCACGCTGCCCTGCTCGATCTCGTACAACCAGAATTTGCGGCACTTTCCGGCGTGCCCGGTAATGCTGTGGCGGTTCTGGCTGGTCACGGCAATATGCATAAGCATCTCCTAATATGTAATAAAAGTACGCCCGAGTGTCATCATTCGCCAGATCGCCAGCGCCAGAAAAAGCAGGGGGGCGGGCGTGGAAAACATCAGACGTAGAACCCGGTTGTGCGGGATGAAGCCGACCCCGCGCACGAAGCCGGCACTCATCGCAGCAAAAAGCAGCACGGCCAGCGGATGATCTGCCCGACCGGCGAGGTCGGTGGCGATGCCCGGCAGGATGGTCATGACCACAAGAATGGCGATCGCGATCAGCAAGGGCAGCCAGCCGATACCGGCCGACAGCTTGGGGTCGTACTCAGTGACGGTCGTGTTCATGGCCTTGAGCAGCGGCACGGGCGGCCTCGTTTTCACCCCAGAGGGCATTCAGGATGGCCAGCAGCACGGCAAAGCCGATACCGAGAACCCAGGCGAAGTACCACATGATGTCTTCCTTTCAGGTCTTGTCGAACTCGTCGGCGCCGATAATCAGGCGGGTATCCGAGAGATATTGATGCGGCGGCACTTCGAGGTTGCTTGGTGCCGGCTTGTTCTTGAAGACACGGCCGGCAAAATCGAAGGTCGAGCCGTGGCAGGGGCAGAGAAAGCCCCCGGGCCAATCGGCACCCAACGCCGCCTCACCCGGGGTAAATGCGGCTGAAGGTGAACAGCCGAGGTGGGTACAGATGCCGACCGCGACCAGCACCTCCGGCGTGCGCGAACGGGTTTCATTGGTGGCATAGGCCGGTTGCTGCGGTTTGTTCGATGCCGGGTCGGCGAGCATGGGCTCGGCTTTTTTCAGCGCGGCCAGCATTTCCGGCGTGCGATTGAGAATCCAGACCGGTTTCCCTCGCCATTCGACAACCATCATGTCGCCCGGCTGCAGTTTCCCGATATCGACTTCAACCGGTGCACCGGCCGCCTTGGCCCGATCAGAGGGCGTCAAGCTGGCAACGAAGGGGATCACGGTCGTGGCGCCCAACACCCCCCCGGCTGCGACCGTTGCCATCAGCCACTGACGGCGGGCGGGACTATCGCAGACGGTGAAGGATGGCCCCTGGCATGTACATTCAGACATGAGATTCTCCTCAGTAGGCCGCATGTTCGTTTTCGCGGATGTAGGCAGCAGTCACCTTGCCGGCCATGACCTTGTAGGCCCAGCTGGTGTAGGCAATGATGATGGGCATGAAAATTACCGTCGCCCAGAGCATGATGTTGAGCGTCAGCTGGCTGGAAACGCTGTCCCAGACCGTCAGGCTGGCACGCGGATCGGACGACGACGGCATGATGAACGGGAACAGCGACGCACCGGCAGTGCCGATGATGCCGAGAATGGCCAGCGAGGAGGCGACGAAGGCAGCGAGCGTCGCCCCTTGTGCGGCCAGCAGCATGGCGATCAGGATGCCGGCGTAGGCGATGGCTGGCAGCGCCATCGTTGCCGGGTAGCGTTCGTAATTGGCAAGCCAGGCACCCGCCTTCCGGACCACGGTTTTATCGAGCGGATTGGGCAAGGACTCCGGGTTCACCGCAGAGGTAATGGCGTAACCGTCGATGCCCTGCCACAACCAGAGGCCTGCCACAGAGAATGTAAGCAACAGCAGGCCGCCGAAAAGCATCATGGCGGTGCGGCTGCGGGCGTAGACCGCCCCATCGGTGCGGTGCATCAGATAAATCGCACCGTGGAAGGTGATCATCGCCGCAGACACCACGCCACAGAGCAGGGCAAAGGGATTGAGCAGCGCCCAGAACGTGCCGGTGTAGGTGGACATCAGATTGTCGGCAAACTGGAAGGGCACGCCGAGAAAGAGATTGCCGAAGGCAACACCGAAGATCAGCGGCGGCACGGCGCCGCCGATAAAGAGGCCCCAGTCCCAGGTCTTGCGCCAGGTCGGGTTGTCAATCTTGCTACGGTAGTCAAAGCCGACCGGACGGAAAAAGAGTGCCCAGAGCACCGCCAGCATCGCCCAGTAAAAACCGGAGAAAGCGGTGGCATAAACCAGCGGCCAGGCGGCGAAGATGGCGCCGCCACCAGTGATGAACCAGACCTGGTTGCCGTCCCAGTGGGGACCAACGGTATTGATGACAACCCGGCGTTCGACATCATTCTTGCCGACAAAGGGAAGCAAGGTGCCGACGCCCATGTCGTGGCCGTCCATGATGGCGAAGCCGACGAGCAGGACCCCCACCAGCAGCCACCAGATGATTTTCAGGCTTGGATAATCGAGCATGACATGTCCTTTTCTATCAATGGCTGCCGGCGCTACTCGCCAGCTTCAACAACTGCTTGAACTGAACTTCGGAAAGCGACGCGCGGATACGGCCAATGGTGGCAATCTGCGCCTCGGTCGCTTCGCGCTTGGCACTTGCCAGGCTGTCGAGCCGGGACTGCAACTCGGCCGCAGACAAACCGCCGCCGAGGACGTCCTGCGCGATGGCCTTCTCCAGCACCTCCGCCTGCTTCAAGCGGGCAAATACTTTCATCGGCGCCTCGGCCATCAACTCGCGAATGAGCGTTTTCTGCGCTTCATCGAGTCCCAGCCTGCCAGCCTGAACCTGGGCAACCTTCAGGACGTGGGGCAGATTGGCCGGCAGGATGAGTGCGTAGTCGGTGGTTTCCGGCAACAGGTGGCGCTCATGGCCTTTTTCGGCATGCACCGGCCCGGCAAGCAGGGCGGACAGGGCAATCAGAGGGATCAGGTTTTTTCCGTTCATCAGGTGACCTCAGGCGTGAGCAAGTTCGTTGTCGTAGCGGCCGGTGCCAAGACTGCCCGGCCCCTGCTTGGCAAACTTGACCATCAGATACATTTCGACGATCAGGAGCAGGGTGTAAAAGCCAATGAAGCCGGCCAGCGAGCCGTACAGGCTGTTCACCGACAGCGTCGACACTGACATATGGGTAGGCAGCACGCCGTAGATGGTCCAGGGCTGCCGACCGTACTCGGCAACGAACCAGCCCAGTTCGCAGGACAGCCAGGGCACCGGCAGCATCCACAGGGCAGAACGCAGGAGCCAGGGTTTGTCGGCGAAGTTGCCTTTCAGTGAATAGACCAGCGCCGCACCGAACAGGCCGAGCATCAGGAAGCCGAAGGCGACCATCAGGCGGAAGCTCCAGAACAGCGGCGTGACGCGCGGGATGGTGTCGGCGACCGCCTTTTCAAGAATTTCCGGGGTGACCTGACGGACATCAACCAGATATTTCTTGAGTAGCAGGCCAAAGCCGAGGTCGGCCTTGTGTTCCTCGAATTCGGCCTTCATCGCGGCGTCGGCCGGGTTCTTGCGCAGCGCTTCGAGGGCAACGACCGCTTCCATGCCGGACAGGATGCGCTCGCGGTTCTTCTCGCGAATCTCCTTGATGCCGGGAATCTGCTTGTCGAGCGAACGGGTACCGATGATGCCCATGACCCAGGGAATCTCGATGGCAAAGTCGTTCTTCATCTCTTTTTCGTTGGGGATGGCGATCAGGTTGAAGCCGGCCGGTGCCGGTTCGGTCTCCCACATCGCTTCCATGGCGGCTAGCTTGGTCTGCTGGGCTTCGCCGACGGTGTAGCCGGATTCGTCGCCGAGGACGATCACCGAGCAGATCGAGGCAAAGCCAAAGGCGGCGGCAATGCGGAAGCTCTTTTTGGCGAACTCGACATCACGACCACGCAACAGGTAGAAGGCTGAGATCGAGAGGACAAACATGGCGCCGGTGACATAGCCGGCTGAGACGGTATGGACGAACTTGGCCTGGGCATCCGGGTTGAACAGCACGGCCCAGAAGTCGACCATTTCCATGCGCATTGTCACGTAGCTGAATTCGGCGCCGACCGGGTTCTGCATCCAGCCGTTGGCGATCAGAATCCACAGGGCCGAGAGATTGGTGCCGACGGCCATGAGGATGGTTACCAGCAGGTGCTGGCGGCGCGACAGGCGATCCCAGCCGAAGAAGAACAGGCCGATGAAGGTCGATTCGAGGAAGAAGGCCATCAGGCCCTCGATGGCCAGCGGCGCACCAAAAATGTCGCCGACGTAGTGGGAGTAGTAGGCCCAGTTGGTACCAAACTGGAACTCCATGGTGATGCCGGTGGTCACGCCGAGCGCGAAGTTGATGCCGAAGAGCTTGCCCCAGAAGCGGGTCATGTCCTTGTAGATGGTTTTGCCGGTCATTACATAGACCGACTCCATGATGACCAGTATCCAGGTCATGCCGATGGTCAGAGGCACGAAGAGGAAGTGATACATCGCGGTCACGGCGAACTGCAGGCGCGAGAGATCGACGAGTTGCTCACTGAGCATGGGGTTCTCCTGAATGAAGACGTTGGGTGGCCGCACTTGCCGGTTGGGCCAGATGTTCGGCAAGGCGCTGGCCATCGACCTCGACCCGGGCGTCGCGAATGAATGCCCACCACAGGCCAACAATGATCAGCAGCTTGATGATCACGATGGCGTAGATTTCTCGGCGAAGGCGGGTTTTTCCCTGTGACATCGGCAGCGAGGTTAGGATTAATATCAGTACTTGCTTATCAATCTTCGTGCCAGCCGATTCATGGATATTTTTCAATTTAAAAACAATTGATTAAAAACCCTGCTACAAATTGCCGCAGGGCTTCCATGGCAGAAGCGATGGCAATGTGGCAGTATTTGACAGTCCATATACATGCCATGGCAGACAAATGACAGTAGCCGCCAACGCCCCCGTCGAACTGGTGTCCTTTCTCGAATCGCTCAGCGAGCCGCATATCCTGTGCGACCGCGACTACCGGATTCTGGCCGCCAACAAGGCCTACCGCGACAAGTGGGAGGGGCAGCAGCGCATCGTCGGCCGCACCTGTTACGAGGTATCGCACCGCTACAAGCTGCCTTGCGATCAGGCCGGCGAATCCTGCCCGCTGCAGCGCAGCCTGCGCTCCGGCCAACGTGAGCGGGTTGTGCATCTGCACCATACGCCGCACGGCGAGCGTTTCGAGAACATCGAACTGTCACCGATCCGCGATGCCAGCGGCGAGATTGCCTATTTCATCGAAAAGATCGACCCGCTGCCGGTCCCGCGCACCGACGAACACGCCCGCGGCCTGATCGGTCGCTCGCCGACCTTCATGGCGATGATGGACATGGTGGCGCGCGTCGCCCCTTCCGATGCCGCCGTGCTGCTACAGGGGGAGTCGGGCACCGGCAAGGAGCTGGTCGCCAGCGCCATCCACCAGATGAGCCGGCGGACGGAAAAACCCTTTGTCGCGGTCGACTGCTCCGGGCTGGCGGAAACCCTGTTCGAAAGCGAACTGTTTGGCCACGAGCGCGGCGCCTTTACCGGCGCTGTCACGCGCAAGATCGGTCTGATCGAGGCTGCCTCGGGCGGCACGCTGTTTCTTGACGAGGTGGGTGACATTCCGCTGTCGATCCAGGTCAAGCTGCTGCGCCTCCTCGAAACCGGCACCTTCCGCCGTGTCGGCTCGACCGAGGTGCTGCAAGCCGATATCCGCGTTGTTTCCGCCACCCACCGGCCGCTGGCCGAGATGGTCGAGGCCGGCAGCTTCCGTCAGGATCTTTTCTACCGTCTCAACGTCTTTCCCGTGTTTTTGCCGCCGCTGCGCGAACGCCGCGAAGACATTGCCGTGCTGGCCGAAGCCTTGCTGCCGCGCGTCAGCAACGGCCGCAAGCTTCGCCTGAGCGACGAAGCGATCCGCTGGCTGCGCGATTACAGCTTCCCCGGCAATGTCCGCGAGTTGCGCAACCTGCTGGAGCGCGCCTGCCTGCTCTGCGACAGCGACGACATCGACCTGCGCCATCTTCCGGCCGGCGCATCGCCCCCCCTGCTGCGGTCAACGCCAATAAGTGCCCAAAACCGCAAGTCCGCCAGCAAGCTCAGCGACCGCGAACTGGCCGACATTGCCGCCGGTTTTCCCGGCAGCCGCAAGGAACTGGCGCGCCATCTCGGCATGTCGGAGCGCACGCTTTACCGGCGCCTCGGCCGTCACGAAAACAGCGGCGACGCGTAGCCGGGCGTATTCCGCTAGGTGCTCGTCAGCCGGGCGGCCAGCCAGGTGAAAAAGGTCGCAGCGGCTGGCAGCAAGACGGCGATCAATGGGCTGTCGAGGCGTTCCGGCATCAGCAGTAGCAGGATGCCGAGACCGAGCATCATCAGCCCGGAGAGCAGCTTGAGCAGGCGCCCCTCGCGCTCGCTCAGCTTGCGCGCCCCAAGCGTGCGGACAAAACCAATGACGATCAGCAACAGCGGCAGCACGTAGATCAGGTTGTAAAGCGCCAGATAGAGGTAATGCGTGGCGGGATCGGTCTCATGCAAGGTCAGCACACGGGTGAACACCATCGGAAAACCGGCCGTGCACAGCAATTCATAAAAGTTGGCGGCCATCGCCAGCAGCACAGTCGAGGCCAGCATGGCCAGCAGACTGTCGGCCTGCATCAGCGTTCTTACCCGCTGGAAGATGCCCGCCTTGCCGCGCTCGCTGATTGACAGCGACACACCCTGCTTGAAAGCGAAGAAGTCCTTGATATTGATCCCTGCCACCGTCAGGGCCAGCAGGCCGGCCGCGGCGGTGATCCACGGCAGGCTGCCGATGACGACGAAGAGATTGAGCCAGGCCGCCATGAAGGCGAAGTACATGAGTCCGGAAACGCTGACGAAAACCCCGCCAATCAGCAGCATCCGCCGACGTTGGTGCTGATGGGCAAGTAGCGAGAGCAGGAAGAGCAGGACGAAAAACGCGCAGGGATTGAAGGCATCCAGCCCGGCAAGCAGCACGGTGAGCAGCGGCAATGAGAGTGCCGCCGGATCGACTTCGCCCAGCAAGGGTACGGCGATGCGTGAAGGTTCAGCCGTCCCGCCTGATGCCGGTTCGCCCGACTCGCAGGCCAGCAGGCGCCCGATCAAGGACTCCCGGCCAGCGGCGCTGTCATCCCAGCCAACTGCCATTTGCCCACAGTAAATCAGGGTTGGTACCGCCTGTGCTGTGCCGCCCAGCGCCTCGGCGCGAGCCACAAAGCGCTGCAGGTTATCCGGCGAACGGGTGATCTCCCTCGTTTCGATCCGTAGCCAGGGGTTCTCTTTCGCCATCGCCTCGATCTGCGGCAAGGCCTCCAGGCAATGCGGGCACTTCAAGGACCAATAGACCTCCAGCACCACCTCAGCGCGCAGCGCAGCGCAGCGGCAAAGCAGATCAACCCAATAAAGAGGAGAAAACGACGCATGATCCTGATGCTTTGTTTTTCGGGTTCACTTCAGTCTAGCCCCGCCAAAAAAAGTCACGCAAGGAGTAACTACGATCGCAAAATCAGTGGTGTTCGTCGACTTCCTCCCAGCCGGTGATCATCGCCTTGATGTGGGCGAAGATGGTGTGACCGGTGGTGGTGAGGTAGACGTGGATGAAGAAGAATGCGGTAATCATGTAGGCGCCGAGTACGTGCAGGGTGGCAACCCATTCCAGCGACAGATTCTGGTCAATGCCGAGCTGCGCCCAGTCACCGTAGAACAGGTAGAAAATGCCGGTGCCCCAGATCAGTGGCGAGATGAAGGCGAGCAGTGCGAGGTAGGCCAGGCGTTGCAGCGGGTTGTGCTTCTGCAGCACCGTCTTTTTGAAGGGATGCGGCGAGTTGATGAAGATGCCAATGGTGTAGTACTTGATCATCGCCCCGACATTCTTGATCGAGGGCAGGTATTGCCGCCACTCGCCGGTAGTGAATTGCCAGAAGATGGTGAAGGCCCACAGCGTCAGTAGCGCCCAGGCCGCTAGGGTGTGCAGCTGCACCGCTTTCTGGAAGCCGATCAGGGTATAGCTGCCGTGCACTTCAAAGCCGGTGATCATCATGATGATGATCAACAGCGCCTGCGACCAGTGCCAGAACCGTTCGTAACGCTTGTAGATGTAGATGCGTTCGCTCATTTTGCCTTCTCCTTGCGACGGGTGGCGAAGCGGATGGCGCCGTGCAGCAGGCCGCCGCCAATGGCGCCGGCAATCATCAAACCACCGAGCAGATCGACCCAGTCCTTGGTATCGCGGCCGGGCAGGTAGATGTCGGTAATCGCCGCCAGCCGGCCATCAGCCGAGCGGGTGTGGCACTCCTGACACGGCACGGCCTTTTCCTTGGGCGCAACCATGTGGGTGATGAACCAGTTCATGCGCGTTTCGATGAAGCCGAATTCCCCGCTGTAGGGCAGCCCGGCGGTTTCCATGCCGGACTTGATCGACTTGGCGTAGTCGTAGTGCTTCCAGAAGGCGGTGTCGTCGTCGCCCCAGACGTGGTTTACCACCAGCGTCTTGTTGACCTTGTCGTAGGCCTGCTTGCCATGCATGACCTTGAACGGCCAGATGCGGGCGTTGGGGTCGCTGGCCGAGCCTTCGACGCGGTTCATTTCGAGCACCTTGGTGTCGTCGAACTTGTCGGTGATCGCCATCTGGTGAACAACGCCGTTGTACCACTTGTACTCGGGGCGGACGTTCTCGCCGAGCTTGAAATCACCCTTTGCGGCCGAGTAGGTCAGGTGGCCGTGCTCATCCTTGATGAACAGCGGCTTGCCATCGGCGTCCTTCTTGCCGGCGGTTGACCAGTCCCAGAGCATCTTGGTGGCGACACCGCCGCGAGCGTACTCGGGAATATGGCAGGTCTGGCAGGCCACCTTGTTGGCGTGGTTGTTGATCTTCGCCTCCTTGTGCGGCTTCACGCCATGGCAGGATTCGCAGGTCGCCCGGTTGTGGTCGTCCTTGGGCAGGTCCATGCCATGGCTGTCCTTGGCCGTCGGCGCATAGCGGCTGCCGGAAGGCTGGTGGGCATTGAAGGTGTGGCAGTCGGCGCAGACCATGTTGGCGCCGTCCGAGGCCATGTGCACATCGAGTTCGCGCTTGGGCTTGAGCAGCGAGGAATCGAGGTCGCCGTGTTTGACCGCATCGCCGCCACCGCCGTTGAAATGGCAGTTGCCGCAATTCTTGCGGCCGGGGCTGCCCACGTGCTGCGCGATTTTAGTCAGGTCTGGCGCCTTGAACTGCTTTTTGCCCGGCGGGCCTTCCATCGGCTCGAACTCGCGGTCGGCATACAGCGGGTGGCCGGCATCGGTGCCGAACTTGCGATAGGTTCCGGTGGTGTCATGGCAGGCGAGGCAGTCGACATTGCTCTGATCGGCAAAGTCAAAGTTCTTGTCCTTCCAGCCGTAGCCGGCGTGGCAACTGGTGCAGCGCGGCTCGTTGGAGGTAATCGAGCCACAGAAATTGTTGGCAGCGTGCTGCTTGCCCAGCTTTTTGCCGGTCTTGGTGTTGGTCGCCTCCCAGGTCCAGTGGATGCTCTTCATCACCTGATGGCCAGCCTTGTTGTGGCAGGTCAGGCAGGCCTTGGTGACCTCCGGCCCGGACTTGAACGGTCCCTTGAGTGCTTCAAGCTGACTGTGGTCGGTGGTCGATTTTTCCTTTGCCGCCGGCACTACGGCAGGTGCGACAACTCCCGATGCCGGCGCTGGTGATGCCTGCGCTGCCAGGCTGACGGCAGCCACCATGCACCCCCCGGTGAACATTCGCCAAATTTTCTTGTACATAAGGCCCCCTTGCATATTAGAGGCTTCTTATCAATTACCGTGCCACGCGGAAGAAATCGCCCAATTCCACTACCTGCAACGATTTGGTAATAATTGAACCTCATGTGGCAGCGCCACTACTGCCAATATCAACGCACACTGGCAGTTTTGACACACCCACAGACGGAAGCCGCTGCTGCCGTCCAAAGTGCGAAGTTTGGCAAGAGGTCGGGTGCCGTCCTACGCCGCAAGCGAAAGCGGCTATTAACCACCAACACCGCCTGAAAGGCGGCTTACAGACGTTTTGCCGTCTGATACCGGCCACAGCCTCAAGGTCGGCTTTGGCCGACGAAGAGACAGTGGGGTGTCTAAGGTTCCAACCAGAAATGGACCAGACGGTAACCAGAAAACAAAAAAGCCAACCGGTTGGTTGGCTTAGCTGCTTGAGTTTCCTCAGGATTTTGGTGGGTCGGGCGAGATTCGAACTCGCGACCAACGGATTAAAAGTCCGCTGCTCTACCGACTGAGCTACCGACCCGCTCAAAAGGAAGCGCGAATTATAGAGATGCTCCGGGTGGGCGTCAACGCTCTTGGATGAAAATTGTGAAGAAATGTGCCCGGGTGAGCACTGACGGGGCATGCCTTCTACACTGCGGAGCACTGCCTGAGTGCTTGGGCAGGGGGTGGTTCAACCTTGATAGGAGCGTGTCATGACGGAACAGGATATTTCCCGTTATCAGGATTTGATCGTCGCCACGGCGACCGACATTGGCGTCAAGATCCTGGCGGCGATTGCATTTTGGGTGATTGGTCGCTGGCTGATCGGGGTGGCGTTGGGCATGGTCCGGGCCGCGTTGGAGAAGCAGAAGGTGGATCCGACGGTCCTGCGCTATGTCGGCTCGATTGTCACCGTGACCCTGAATGTGCTGCTGGTGATCGGCATTCTGGGCTACTTCGGGATTCAGACCACCACCTTTGCGGCTTTGATTGCCGGCGCGGGGATTGCGATTGGTGCCGCCTGGGCGGGGCTGCTGGCAAACTTTGCGGCGGGCGCCTTCCTGATCGTGCTGCGGCCCTTCAAGGTGGGGGACTTCATTTCGGCGGCGGGCGTGGTGGGGACGGTGACTGAGATCGGTCTGTTCGCCACGACGATCAATACGCCGGATAACGTCTCCACGGTGGTCGGTAACAACAAGATCTTTGGCGACAACATCCAGAATTTCACGCACAACCCGTTTCGACGCGTGGATTTGAAGTGCCAGCTTTCGGGGGCGGCCGATCATCAGGCAGCGATGGCCTTGCTGCGTGAAAAGGTCGGGGCGCTGCCGAATGTGCTGACGACACCGGCTGTCGATGTCGAGATTCTGGAATTCACGCTGGTCGGGCCGGTGTTGGCGGTACGTCCTTATTGCCATAACGACCATTACTGGCAGGTCTATTTCGACACCAACAAGACGATCCGTGAGGCTTTGGCCGAAGCCGGGTTCCCGGCCCCCATGCCGGCGCAGAACGTGATCGTGACGCAATCGGCCTGATCCCCGGGCAGACACATACAGAAAAGCCCGCCTGGCGGTTCGCGCCAATGCGGGCTTTTTGATTTTGGCCGGTGCAAACCGGTCGACCGTCGGGGAATCGTTTAGCCGAGGCGGCGGCAGATTTCGGTGGTCAGGGCCGCCTGGTTCATGCAGTAGAAGTGCAGCCCGGGGGCGCCGCCCTTGAGCAGGCGTTCGCACAGTTCGGTGACCACATCGAGGCCGAACGCCTTGATGCTGTCGCTGTCGTCGCCGAAGCTTTCGAACTTCTTGCGCATCCAGCGCGGCAGCTCGGCACCGCAGGCATCCGAAAAGCGGGCCAGTTTGCTGAAGCCGACGATGGGCATGATGCCGGGGATGATCGGGATATCGACGCCCAGGGCCTTGGCTTCATCGACGAAGTGGAAATAGGCATCGGCGTTGTAGAAGTACTGCGTAATGGCCGAATTGGCGCCGGCCTTCACCTTGCGTGCAAAGGCCTCGAGATCGTCCTTCGGACTCTTGGCCTGCGGATGCCATTCCGGGTAGGCGGCGACTTCGAGGCTGAAGTGATCGCCGGTTTCGGCACGGATGAATTCGACCAGCTCATTGGCGTAGCGGAACTCGCCGGTTTCGGCCATGCCGGACGGCAGGTCGCCGCGCAGGGCGACGATGCGGCGGATGCCGGCCTCTTTGTATTCGGCCAGGATTTCGCGAATCGAATCGCGGCTGGAGCCGATGCAGGAGAGGTGCGGTGCGGCGTCGAAGCCTTCGGCGGCGATTTCCTTGACGACGGCGAAGGTGCGCTCGCGGGTCGAGCCGCCGGCGCCGTAGGTGACCGAGAAGAATTCCGGCTTGAGTTCGGCCAGTTTCTGGCGGGTCGCGCGCAGCTTGTCGATGCCTTCGGGCGTCTGCGGCGGGAAGAATTCGATGGAGATTTCAGGTTTCATTTGCTTAACCAGATGAAGAATTCGCGGTTGCCATCGCCGCCGGTGATGGGGCTGTCGAACCAGCCTTTGGCAGTGAGGCCGAGCGTGCGGGCGAGGTCGAGAAAACGCAGTTCGAGTTCGCGATACAGCGTCGTGTCACGCACGATGCCGCCCTTGCCGATATTGCCGGGGCCGACTTCGAACTGCGGTTTGATGAGCAGGACGAGCTGGCCGTCGGCGGCCAGCAGGGCGGGAAGTTGCGGCAGGATCAGCGACATCGAGATGAAGGAGACGTCGCCGACGATGAGATCGAAGCCGCCCGCCGGCATGGCGTCGCCGAGATCGGCTGCACACAGCGCACGGCAGTTGATGCCCTCGCGCATTGTGATGCGCGGATCATTTTTGAGCCTGGGGTGCAGTTGACCGTGACCGACGTCGACGCCGACGACGTGGTGCGCACCGGCCTGCAGCAGACAGTCGGAAAAGCCACCGGTAGATTGGCCGACATCGAGACACACGCTGTCGCGGACATCGACCCCGGTTTTTTCCAGGGCGCCGGCCAGTTTGAGGCCGCCGCGCGAGACGTAGCGGTCGCTATCGTCGCTGCTGACGGTCAACGTGACTTCGGGCAGCAATTCCAGTGAGGGTTTAGCGATGGGGGCGCCATCGGCGAAAACGCGACCGGCTGCAATCAGCTTTTGTGCCTGGGTGCGGGAAGTCGCCAGGCCGAGCTGGACCAGCAGCGCATCGGCGCGCTGCAGGCCCCCCCGGTCAACCGGCGATTTGGCCGGTTTTTCATCACGCGGCCGACCGCCCTGACGGGCATGGAAGGAGTTCATGCTCATGGACGGTCAGCTTGTGCGCCGCTTAGTAGCGGTAGTGGTCGGCCTTGTACGGGCCTTCGACCGGAACACCGATGTAGTCGGCTTGTTGCTGCGTCAGCGTGGTCAGTTGCACGTTGAGCGTCTTCAGCTGCAGACGGGCGACCTTCTCATCCAGATGCTTGGGCAGCGTGTACACACCGACCGGGTAATCGGCGGTCTTGGTGAACAGCTCGATCTGGGCGATGGTCTGGTTGGCGAAGGAGGACGACATCACGTAGGACGGGTGACCGGTGGCGCAGCCGAGGTTCACCAGGCGGCCCTTGGCGAGCAGGATGATGCGCTTGCCATCCGGGAAGATGACGTGATCGACCTGCGGCTTGATTTCTTCCCACTGGTACTGTTCCAGCGAGGCGACATCGATTTCGTTGTCGAAGTGGCCGATGTTGCAGACGATGGCGTTGTTCTTCATCTTGACCATGTGGTCGTGCTGAATCACATGGAAGTTGCCGGTGGTGGTGACGAAGATGTCGGCCTTGTCGGCGGCGTATTCCATGGTCACGACGCGGTAGCCTTCCATCGCGGCCTGCAGGGCACAGATCGGGTCGATTTCGGTGACCCACACTTGGGCTGACAGGGCGCGCAGGGCCTGGGCGGAACCCTTGCCCACGTCGCCATAACCGCAGACGACGGCGATCTTGCCGGCAACCATCACGTCGGTGGCGCGCTTGATGCCATCGACCAGCGATTCGCGGCAGCCGTAGAGGTTGTCGAACTTGGACTTGGTGACCGAGTCATTGACGTTGATGGCCGGGAACTTGAGGTCGCCGCGGGCATGCATCTGGTACAGGCGATGGACGCCGGTGGTGGTTTCTTCCGTCACGCCCTTGATTTCGGCCAGGCGCACGGAGTACCAGGTCGGATCGACAGCCAGCTTGGCCTTAATGGCGGCGAAGAGGATGGTTTCTTCTTCCGAGCCCGGGTTGGCCAGCACGGAAATGTCCTTTTCGGCCTTGGCGCCGAGGTGCAGCAGCAGGGTGGCATCGCCGCCGTCGTCGAGGATCATGTTGGAGTAGCCGCCGTCGGCCCACTCGAAGATGCGGTGGGTGTAATCCCAGTAATCGACCAGGGTTTCGCCTTTGACCGCAAAGACCGGGATGTTGGCAGCGGCGATGGCGGCAGCGGCGTGGTCCTGCGTCGAGAAGATGTTGCACGAAGCCCAGCGGACGTCGGCGCCGAGCGCGGTCAGCGTCTCGATCAGGACGGCGGTCTGGATGGTCATGTGCAGCGAACCGGTGATGCGGGCGCCCTTCAGGGGTTGGGTCTTCGCGAATTCTTCGCGAATGGCCATCAGGCCCGGCATTTCGGTTTCGGCGATCTTGATTTCCTTGCGACCCCAGTCGGCAAGGTTGATGTCGGCGATGACGTAATCTTTGAATTCAGCCACAGCAAGCTCCTTAGTAACTGTGGCCGGGGCGGGGTACGGTTTTCAGGCTCACCGTTGCCCCTGCGCCCGGCAGGGATGGACAGTGAGCGCCGTTATGAACCGAGCCTGAGGGAAATGTCCCCTGCAGCGCCCCTCGGTAGGTGACGGATTATAAACCGGTTTTTGCCGGGGTGTTCAGGTCTTGTCGCCAACCCACCAGCGGTCGACGTCCTTGATTCCCCATTTTGCTGCATCTTCCCGCGCGGCAATTTTCTCGGGGCTGCGTGCAAGATCGATGACTTCCGGGGTGATGTAGGCCTGGGCGCGGGTCGAGAAAAAGACCTTGACCTTGGGTTTGAGCAGGGACTGCTCGCCTTGCTCGATGACAACGCCGAGCTTTCCCGACTCCAGGCGCACCAGCGAGCCGATCGGATAAATGCCGAGGCTTTTGACGAAGGCCTGGAATACCATCGGATCGAAGTGTCCCTTCCATTCCGCCATGCGCTTGATGGATTCGGCAGGGTCCCAGCCGGCCTTGTAGGGGCGGTTTGAGGTGATCGCATCATAGACGTCGCAGACAGCGCCCATCTTGGCGAAAAGGCTCATCGTCTCGCCATTCAGGCGCTTCGGGTAGCCGCTGCCATCGACTTTTTCATGGTGGTGCAGGCACACGTCCTTGACCACCTCGCTGACATCCTTACCCTCAAGGAGGAGCTTGTAGCCTTCCTCAGGGTGCGTTTTCACCAGATCGAATTCCGCGTCGGTCAGTTTGCCGGGCTTGTTGAGGACCTCCAGCGGGATCATGGCTTTGCCGAGGTCGTGCAGCAAGCCTGCCATCCCGGCATCGCGCGTCTGTTTCTCGTCGAGGCCGAGTTGACGGGCGAGGGCGATCATCAGGGCGCAGACGGCGACCGAGTGCATGAAGGTGTAGTCGTCCGCCGTTTTGAGGCGGGCCAGGCTGATCAGTGCGCCCGGGTTGCGCATCACCGAATTCGAGATTTCCTCGACCAGCGGGGCGGCGGCTTCCGCCTCAATGGCCTTGCCCATGCGGGCTTCCTGGAACATCGACACGACGGCCTCGCGGCCTTTCGAAACAATGCGGGAGGCGCGTTTGACTTCGTCGGAGAAGCTGGAGGGCACCGTGGCGGCAGGATCGGGTTCCTGCTCGATCTCTGGCTGCGGGAAGTCGTCGGCAGAAGGGGCGGCATCAGGTGAATGTGCCGATTCCGGCGTGTCTACATCCTTACCTTTGGCAATGTCGATCCAGACTTCTCGGATGGCGCTCTCGCGGACCAGGGCCAGATCGCGGGGGTCCGTCAGGACGAATTTCGTCCGCCAGAACGGGTGCTCCAGCCAGGCGCCGCAGAAGGCCTGCAAGTGCATGCCGAGACGCAGTTGTTCGACGGGGATCTTTTTCAGCATATTTGCTGATTCTAGCGATAAAAAAGGGAGCCGGCGATGGGCTCCCTGTCCATTTTGAGCTGCTCGCTCAGCGGCTTACAAGCCGGCGTCGTTACGCAGCAAGGCAGCGCGGTCGGTGGCTTCCCAGGTGAATTCCGGCTCGTCGCGGCCAAAATGGCCGTAGGCGGCAGACTTCTGGTAAATCGGGCGGAGCAGATCGAGCATGTTGACGATGCCCTTCGGGCGGAGGTCGAAGTGCTTCTTGATCAGCGCAGTCAGGGTCTCGTTGCTGACCTTGCCCGTACCGAAGGTGTCGACCATCACGGAGGTCGGTTCGGCGACGCCGATGGCATAGGAAACCTGAACCAGGCAGCGCGAGGCCAGACCGGCGGCGACGATGTTCTTGGCCACATAGCGGCCGGCGTAGGCAGCGGAACGGTCGACCTTGGAAGGATCCTTGCCGGAGAAGGCACCGCCACCGTGCGGTGCAGCACCGCCGTAGGTGTCGACGATGATCTTGCGGCCGGTCAGGCCGCAGTCACCCTGCGGACCGCCGACGACGAAGCGGCCGGTCGGGTTGACCAGATACTTGATGTCGCCCTTGATCAATTCCTTCGGAAGTACCGGCTTGATGATCTCTTCGATGGTCTGTTCGCGCAGGTCTTCCAGGCTGATGTCCGGCGAATGCTGGGTGGACAGGACCACGGTGTCGATGCAGTAGGGCTTGCCATCAACGTACTTGATGGTGACCTGGGACTTGGCATCCGGGCGTGCCCAGGCCAGACGGCCATCCTTGCGCAGCAGGGCCTGGCGCTCGACGAGGCGGTGCGACAGGTAGATCGGCAGCGGCATCAGCGACGGGGTTTCGTCGCAGGCGTAACCAAACATCAGACCCTGGTCGCCGGCACCCTGGTTCAGGTTGTCGTCGTAGGCCTTGTCCACGCCCTGGGCGATGTCCGGGCTCTGCTTGTCGTAAGCGACGAGCACGGCGCAGCCCTTGTAGTCGATGCCGTAGTCGGTGTTGTCGTAACCGATGCGCTTGATCGTGTCGCGGGCAACTTGAATGTAATCGACGTTGGCGTGCGTGGTGATTTCGCCGGCGAGGACGACGAGGCCGGTGTTGCAGAGGGTTTCAGCGGCGACGCGGGCATGCTTGTCCTGCGCCAGGATGGCGTCGAGGATGGCGTCGGAAATCTGGTCGGCAACCTTGTCCGGGTGGCCTTCGGAAACGGATTCCGAGGTGAAGAAGTATTCGCTCATGGCGGGCTCCAGCGGTCCTTCGGTACAGCGTAACCGGCTTCGGACCAGGAGCGGGCGACGCTTTAGCGGTATTTGTATTCGCCCCGCAAGTTGTCTCTTTAACTCGGCGATCTTGTAATATTAGCGTTTTTCTTCCGGGTTTCAACCCCCGGGGCACCATGGTCTTTCTGTTTCGTCTTCTCAGTTATCTGCCTTTGTCGCTCCTCCACATGTTGGGCGGCGGTCTGGGGCGATTGGCCTACTGGCTGTCGCCGACCTATCGTCGCCACTTGCAGGAGAACATCGCGCAGGCCGGCTTGCCGGCAAGCTTGCAGGGTCCTGCCGCCGCGGCAGCGGGGCGGCAGATGCTCGAATTGTCCCGTATCTGGATGCGTACGCTGGATGAAGCCAATGCGCAGGTGGCCGAGGTGGTGGGCTGGGAGCATGTCGAGGCGGCGCGTGCCGCTGGTAAAGGGATTGTGTTCCTGACGCCGCATCTCGGCTGTTTCGAGATCACGGCGCAATATCTGTCGTCCTTTGGCGACATCACGGTCCTGTACCGCCCGCCCAAGTCGGCCGCTGCCCAGGAATTGATCCTGACAGGACGCAAGCGCGAAAAGCTGCATCTTGCACCGGCCGATTTGTCGGGGGTGCGGGCGCTGATCAAAGCCCTGAAGAAAGGCGAGATGGTCGGGATGTTGCCCGACCAGGCGCCGAAGACCGGGGAAGGGGTGTGGCTGAAGTTCTTCGGGCGCTATGCCTACACAATGACGCTGGCGGCACGGCTGACGGAAACCGGTGCCGTGTCTTTGCTGACCTGGGGAGAACGCTTGCCGGACGGGCGCGGTTATCGCATTCATTTCCTGCCGCCGCAGCAGCCTTTTTCCGGCTCGACGGTCGACCGTGCCCAACAGATCAATATCGAGGTTGAGGCCTTGATTCGTGCGTGCCCCGAGCAGTATCTCTGGGGCTATAACCGTTATAAACGACCGGGCGGTGCCGATGCGCCGCCGTCTGACACTGCATGCTGAAACTGTTTCCAACCTATGTTCTGGTGGGCTTCCTCTGGTGCCTCCATTGGCTGCCTTTGCCTGTCCTGCGCTTCTTGGGGGCTGGCTTGGGGCGTTTGCTCTATCGCCTGGGGCGGGAGCGGCGCCATGTCGCGTTGACCAATCTGCGCTTGTGTTTTCCGGATAAAACCGAGGCAGAGCGCGAACAGATTGCCCGTCGTCATTTCGTGGTGTTTGCGCAGGCCGTGCTGGACCGCACGCTGGGCTGGTGGGCTTCCCGCGAGCGTATCGAGCGCCTGATCCGGATTTCCGGTGTCGAGCACATGATGGTTCGCGATGGTCGTCCCGTCGTGCTGCTGACGCCGCATTTTGTCGGATTGGATGCGGGCGGTACCGCAGTATCGATGCACATCGTCGGCTGCAGCGTGTTCTCGTCGCAGAAAAATCCGGTGCTCAACAAGCTCCTCTACGATGGTCGCATGCGCTTCAACCCGGCTGTGCTGTTGTCGCGCCAGGATGGGATGCGCAAGATCGTCAAGGCAATGAAGGATGGGCATCAGTTTTACTACCTGCCGGACATGGATTTCGGGCCGAAGGAATCGATTTTCGCCCCCTTCTTTGGCGTGCAGGCGGCCACCATCCCGGCGCTGTCACGTCTGGTGCGTCTGACGAATGCACGGGTCGTGCCGGTGATTTGCCGGCAGGTGCCCGATGGCTATGAAATCGAGGTTCAGCCGCCCTGGGAGGATTTCCCCGGCGAGAGCGTCGAGGCCGATACCGCCTTCATGAACCGCTTCATCGAAACACAGGTACTGCGTATGCCGGAGCAGTATTTCTGGTTGCACAAACGCTTCAAGACCCGGCCACCCGGAGAACAGAGGTTTTACAAATGAGCAGCGCGTTGACTATTGAAATCCGCCCGATCACGCCGCCCGAGGTGCCGGCGATTTCGGCCCTGGCCCGTGAAATCTGGCTGGCTTCCTATCCCGGTATCATCACGCAGGAACAGATCGATTTCATGCTGGAGCAGCGTTACGGCCACGAGCGTCTTTACGACGACCTGGAAGACCTGCACAAATGGCTGGATCAGGCCTTCTACGAAGGTCGCCGCGTCGGCTTCGCCTTCAGCGAAATCCACAAGGGCGAGTTCAAGCTGGACAAGCTCTACATTCACCCCGATGTGCAACGTCAGGGCGTGGGCGGTCAGATGATCGAGCATGTGGCCGCACGGGCACGTCGCGAAGGCTATCCCTGCCTGGTGTTGGCGGTGAACAAGCGCAACGAAAAGGCGATTGCCTCCTACAAGAAATACGGTTTCGTCGTGCGTGAAACCGTGGTCGATGACATTGGCCGCGGCTATGTCATGGATGACTACGTGATGGAGAAAAAGCTTTAGTAATTTGAGGCAAGTCGCTGTCTCTGCTATGCTTTTTTCACTTTATCTGCGGAGCAGTACGTGAAGCTCAAATTTGCCAAGATGCACGGTCTGGGCAACGATTTTGTCGTCCTGGACGGCATTCGCCAGACCGTTTCCCTCACCCCGGAACAACTGCGCTACCTCGCCGATCGCAACTTTGGCGTGGGCTGCGACCAGATCCTGCTGGTTGAAAAAGCCAGCCAGGAGGGGGTCGATTTCCGTTACCGCATCTTCAATGCCGATGGCAGTGAAGTCGAGCAATGTGGCAACGGTGCCCGCTGCTTCGTGCGTTTTGTGCACGAGCAGGGGCTGACCGAGAAGCGCGAGATCCGCGTAGAGACCAAAAAGGGCCTGATCACGCCGCGTCTGGAGGCGAATGGCCTGGTGACGGTCGACATGGGCGAACCCCGTTTTTTGCCGGCGGACATTCCCTTCCTGCACGATGAGGATGTGATCATCCATTTGCTCGATGTGGCCGACGAAACCCTCGAGATCAGCGTGGTCTCGATGGGCAACCCGCATGCCGTGCAGGTGGTCGACAGCGTGGACACGGCACCGGTGGCCGAGCACGGGCCGTTGATCGAGCGCCATGCGCGCTTCCCGCAGCGCGTCAATGCCGGTTTCATGCAGATTGTGGATCAGCACGCAATCAAGCTGCGTGTCTTTGAACGCGGTTCGGGCGAAACCCTGGCCTGCGGGACCGGGGCCTGTGCCGCTGCCGTGGCCGGTATCCGGCGCGGCCTGCTTGCATCGCCGGTGCGCGTGACGACGCGTGGCGGCGACCTGACCATCGCCTGGGGCGGGCCGGGTCGCCCGGTCCTGATGACCGGCCCGGCCGTGACCGTATTTAGCGGAGAAATCGAACTATGAGCGCCCTGTTTCCCGAAGACGTTGCCGACTACCTGAAGGACAATCCTGCCTTCTTCGAGCAATATGCCGACCTGATGGCGCAGATTTTCGTGCCGCATCCGCATGGCGGGCGTGCTGTGTCGCTGGCCGAACGTCAGATGCTCACCCTGCGCGAGAAAAACCGGCAGTCGGAGAGCAAGCTGGCCGAGTTGATCGCGTTCGGCGAGGAAAACGACCAGATCTCCGAAAAGGTGCATCGGCTGGCGGTTGGCCTGGTGGCGGCGGAGACCTTTCAGGCCGTCATTCACCTGCTGAATTTCCACCTGCGCGATGACTTTGCCGTGCCGCATGTGGCGCTCCGTCTCTGGCACAAGCCGGACAATGTGCAGGATCTGCCGGAGTTCGCGGCGGTTTCAGAGGAACTGCAGGTCTTTGCCGAAACGCTGGGGCGTCCCTACTGCGGCTCGACGGCCGGCTTCGGCACGGCCTCCTGGTTCGGCGAGCACGCCTCGCATATTCGCTCCCAGGCCTTGATCGCGCTGCGTAACGGCGGCGGCACCATCGGCATGATCGCGCTGGGCAGTGAAGAATCGCAGCGTTTCTATGCCGACATGGGCACGCTCTACCTCGAGCGCCTGGGTGAAATGGTGTCGGCAGCCTTGGCGCGTGTGACCAAGAGCGTACTGTGACCCCGGCGGCAGCCATCGATGCCTGGCTGGCCGAACTGGCCACCCAGCGCCGCCTGGCTGCCCATACCCTGGCCGGTTACCGGCGAGATCTCGACAAATTGCGCCATGACCTGGTGGCGGCAGGCGACCTGCCGCTCGCCGACGTGCTCGGCCATCACGTTCGGCGCTTTGTCGCCCAGCACCATGGGCGCGGTCTTTCCGGGCGCTCTCTGGGGCGCCTGCTCTCCGCCTGGCGGGGTTTCTTCACCTGGCTGGGCGAGCGTGGCCTGATCCGGGCCAATCCCTGCGATGGCATTCGTCCGCCGAAATCCCCCAAGCGCCTGCCCAAAGCCGTTTCAGTGGATGCGGCTGCGCAGCTGCTCGATGCGCCGGTTGATCCGGATGATATCGAAGCGCTCCGTGATGCGGCGATGTTCGAACTGTTTTACTCCTCGGGCTTGCGTCTGGCCGAACTGGTGGCGCTCGATGCCGCCGCCTTGCCGGGCATCCTGAGCGACGGCGAAGTCCGCGTTCTGGGCAAGCGCAGCAAACTCCGCCTGGTGCCCGTCGGTAGTCGGGCCTGTGCGGCCCTGGCCGCCTGGGGCGAACAACGGGGGCGGCTGGCCTCGCCGGATGAACCCGCGCTGTTCGTTGGCGTGCGTGGTCGGCGCATCAGCCCGCGCGTGATTGAAATGCGATTGGCGCAGCGGGCTGCCGCGCTTGGTTTGCCGACCCATGTGCATCCGCACATGCTGCGCCACTCCTTTGCGTCGCATGTGCTGCAGTCCTCCGGCGACCTGCGTGCGGTGCAAGAGATGCTCGGCCATGCCAGCATCGCCTCGACGCAGGTGTACACCCACCTCGATTTCCAACACCTCGCCCGGGTGTACGATCAGGCCCATCCGCGGGCGCGCCGGAAATAGGCAGGGGTGGCGCCATCGAGCGCTTGGTCGCGCAATCTCGCAGACCGGGGAAAAGTGCTGCCGGCCGACGGTCGACTGCAAGAAAACCCGCAAAATCAAGCGCCAATTGACCTTTCTGCGTGGACCCTCTAAGATTAGCGGTTTCGAAAAAACTAGCCGGAATTCCAGGAGTTATCATGGCCATCAACCGTAACCGTCGTTCCTCCCTCGAGCGTCGCTGTGTTTCCAAGTCGTCCAAGCGCCTGTTCAAGGGCGACGGCAAGACCATGTTCAAGGTCATCTACGCTGCCGAATGCCACGCCCGTAACCGTAAGGGTCTGGGTCAGTAATTCGCCGAGTTTCATCCGGCCCCGGTTGTCGCAAGGCAGCCGGGGCTTCTTGCATTTGAGGGGCAGAAAATGGCGCAGTTGATTCTCATGCCGGGCAAGGAGCGGGCCGCCTTCAAGCACCGCCATCCCTGGCTTTTTGCCGGTTCCGTCGGTCGTCTGGAAGGGCGTGCCCGGCCGGGTGATACGGTCGAGGTGCTGGCCGACAATCTGCGTCCGCTGGGCCGTGCGGCCTACAGCCCGCAGTCCCAGATCCGCGCCCGTTTCTGGACCTTCGATCCGGATGAGTCGATCGACGACGCCTTCTTCAAGCGTCGCATCGCCCAGGCTGTGGCGCGCCGTCAGGCCCTGCCGGAACTCAAGGGCCAGCAAGGTCTGCGCCTGATTCACGCCGAATCGGATGGCTTGCCGGGCATCGTGGCTGATCAGTACGGTGACACCGTGGTCGTGCAGCTGACCTCGGCCGGTGCCGACAAGTGGCGCAAGGCCATCGTGAATGGCCTGGTGCTGGCTACCGGCTGCGCCCGCATTTACGAGCGTTCCGATTCGGAAGTGCGCGCCCTGGAAGGCCTGGAACCGACCGTCGGCTGGCTCCATGGCGAGCCGTCCGATGAGGGCCTGGCCATCGATGAAAACGGCGTCAAGCTGGCGGTCGACGTGGTGGGCGGGCATAAAACCGGCTTTTACCTCGACCAGCGCGATAACCGCGCCTGGCTGCGCAGCGTGGCGGCAGACAAGGACATCCTGAACTGTTTCTGCTACACCGGCGGCTTTTCGCTGCAGGCCTTGGCGGGCGGTGCCCGTTCGGTGCTTTCCATCGACTCGTCCGGCCCGGCGCTGGCGCAGGCACGCGCCAATCTGGCCTTGAACCCGCAGCTGCCGGCCGAGCGCGCCGAGTGGCTGGAAGCCGATGTTTTTGCTGCGCTGCGTGAATTCCGCCGCGACGGCCGCACCTTCGACCTGATCGTGCTCGATCCGCCGAAGTTCGCGCCGTCCGCGGCCCATGCCGACCGGGCCGCCCGTGCCTACAAGGACATCAACATCCTCGGCTTCAAGCTGCTGCGTCCGGGCGGGCTGCTCATGACCTATTCCTGCTCCGGCGGGATCGGCCTCGAGCTGTTTCAGAAAATCGTTGCCGGCGCCGCCCATGACGCCGGGCGTGAGGCCCGCATCGTGCGACGTCTCTCCGGGACGGCCGATCATCCGGTTGCGCTGAACTTTCCGGAAGGCGAATACCTCAAAGGACTCCTCGTCCAGGTCGATTAAGCCCCATGTCTGTCCGCCCGTCCGTTTTCCGTCATGCGCTCTTCGCGCTGCTGCTGGCGATTGCCCAGCTGCTGCTCGTGGCGCATGCGGTCGACCACGCGGCGGATGGTGAAGAGGGCCTGCAGGCTTCCGCGCATTGCGAGCGTTGCCTGCTTGGACAAAATCTCGGCCACGCGCTGCCGACCATCCCGCTGCTGCCGGTTGTCCCGGTCTTGGGCGAGGTATGTCCCAGCGTGGCCTTGCCGGTTTCCTGTCCGGCTGCCGTGCCCACGGCGCGCCAGGGCGCACCGCCTGCTGTTCTCCACTGACCCGTTGTCTTTCTGATTGTTGCGCACCGGCCTCCCGGGCCGCGTGCGCCCTCATGTCTTTGGAGAAATCATGTTTGCTCACAAGCGGACCGCGCTCGCGGTCGCCCTCTGTTTTGTTGCACCTGCCGGCGCATTCGCTCAGGCCAATGCGGCTAATTCCAACGCACCGACCGAGCTGTCCACGGTCGTCGTGACCGGTAATCCTCTCGGCAGCGCCCTGTTCGATCTGGTCTCGCCGGTGTCCGTGCTGGAAGGCCGTGACCTCAATTTGCGTCGGGAGTCGACGCTGGGTGAAACGGTCAGCCAGCTGCCGGGTGTCAGCAGCAGCTACTTCGGCCCGAATGCCAGCCGGCCGATGATCCGCGGCCTGGATGGCGACCGCATTCGCATCCTCCAGAATGGCACCGGCATGCAGGACGTTTCATCACTGAGCCCCGATCATGCGACGGCGGTCGATCCGCTGACCATCGAGCGCGTGGAAGTCGTGCGCGGTCCGGCGGCCTTGCTGTATGGCGGCAATGCCGTGGGGGGCGTGGTGAATGTGCTCGATGGGCGCATTCCGACGGCGCCGGTGCAGGGCGTGAGCGGGCGTGCGGAAGTGCGGGGCGGCAGTGTCGATAACGAGCGCAGCGGTGCTGCATTGCTCGAAGCCGGTAACGGGCAGTTCGCCCTGCACGTCGATACCGCATCGCGCAAGACCGGCGATCTCTCGATTCCCGACTATGCGCGTTCGGCGCGCAAGCGTGCGGCCGATCCACAGGCCGAGGAAGCCCGCGGCAGCTTGCGCAACAGCAATGGCCGGGCTGACAGCGGCACGGTGGGCGCCAGCCTGACCTTCGACGATGGCTATCTGGGGGCTGCTTTCAGCCGCTACACCAGCAACTACGGGACGGTGGCCGAGCCCAACGTGCGCATCGGCATGGAAAATACCCGTTACGACCTGGCCGGCGAAAAACGCAATTTGAGCGGCTTCATCGACAGCATCAAGTTCAAGTCCAGTTATACCGACTATGCGCATGACGAGTTGGACAACGGGACGCCTGCCACGCGCTTCAGGACCAAGGGGCGGGAAACCCGCGTCGAGGCGACGCATCGTCCGGTGGCTGGATTGCGCGGTGCCTTCGGCGTGCAGTTCGGGAATCTCGATTTTTCGGCCGCCGGCGACGAAGCCTTCCTGCCGACGGTCGACGCCCGCAGCAAGGCTGTTTTCCTGTTCGAAGAGGCCTCGCTCGGAAATGCCAAGCTGACCGTCGGTGGTCGGGTTGAGCAGACCCGTTATCAGTCGTCCGGCGGCGGCACCGACGATGCCTCGACCGGCCAGCCGCGCTTTGGCTCGGCCAATGCGCACAGCTTTACCGGCAAGAGCGGCGCCATCGGTCTGGTTCAGCCGCTGGCCAGCGGTTTCTCCGTGGCGGCGAATCTCTCCCATACCGAGCGCGCCCCGACCTACGCCGAGTTGTACGCCAACGGCGTGCATGCGGCGACCAACCTGTACGAAGTGGGCAATGCCCAGCTGGAACTGGAAAAATCGAAGAGCCTGGATGCGCAGCTGCGCTGGCGGCAGGGGCGCCACTCGGCCAGCCTGGGTGGCTACCTGACCCGCTTTGACAACTACATTGGCTTGTCTTCGACCGGCAGCGAGCGTTGTGCCGATGGTGCCGCCGGTGCCGGCGCGGGCTCCTGCGGAGGGGAGGATCCGGTGGCGGAACATCGCTTCACGGCCGTCAAGGCTGAGTTCAAGGGGATGGAGGCGGAAGGCAAATTCCGCCTGTTCGATCGGGCCGATTCTCTCGACCTGCGTCTGCGTGCCGATTACGTCCGCGCGACCAACCGCGAGACGGGCGCAGCACTGCCGCGCATTTCGCCGCTGCGTCTCGGCGTGGGGGCGGACTATCGTCTGGCTGCGTTCGGGGCGCGGGTCGATGTGATCCATGCCTTTGCCCAAAATCGCGTTGCCAGCGGCGAGTTGCCGACGGATGCCTATACCCTCGTCAATCTGGCTCTGACCTATCAGGTGCCCTGGCAGGGGGCGACGGTGGAAACCTTCCTGCAGGCGCAAAACCTGCTCGACCGGGAAGCCCGTGTGCACACCTCCTACCTGAAGGATGTGGCCCCCTTGCCGGGGCGCGGGATTCAGCTCGGACTGCGCGCCAGCTTCTGAATATGACGGGCGCAGCACTTCGGGTGGCGCCCGCAAGCCGCATGGCACTTGAGTTTCGAACGTGCATTGCATGTGGGGGAAGGGCGTGCTAAAACGCTCTCTCTCGATACGGAGCAGGCATGAATTTTTCGATCCTCAAGCAGTCTCGTCCGGCGCAAACGGCGTCCAGCCCGCTGGCGGTCGACCCGGCAGAAGAGATCGAATTCACGGATTCCCAGGTCATGGCCATCGACGTCGGCGATGGCAGCGATCCGCTGCAGTCCGATGTCGAGCAGGCGGTCGTGCTCTTTGCCAACGGGCACGACCAGGCCGCCCGTCAGTTGCTTGAACACTTTGTCGATGCCTATCCTGAACCAGACGGCATCCGGTTCTGGTACCTGCTTTTCGATCTGCTGCAATTGCAGCAGGCACGCGACGCCTTTGACCAACTGGGGCTGCGCTTTGCCGAGCGTTTCGAATTGTCGCCCCCCAGCTGGTCGACCGTCGCCCCGCCGCCCAAAGCCCCAGCCGCCAATCAGCGCAGTGTTTTGTTGCAGGGCCTGCTGACCTCGGATCAGCCGCAGGCCATGGACACCTTGGCGCTGGCGCTGGCCGGACCCGTGCCGGTACTCATTGACTGCGGCCGTGTCATCGGATGTGACGATGAGATGGCCGGCCTCTGGGCAGCCTTGCTGCGCGCCGCCCGTCGTCAGGGCAAAGCGCCCCGTCTGTCCGGTATCGAGGGTTTTCTGGAGCGGTTGGACAAGCGCCTGGTGACCGGCACGCCCGCCAATGAACCGGCCTGGTGCCTGCTGCTGGAGCTCCTGCAATACCGGGGTGTCGAGGCCGCATTCGACGCCCGTGCGCTGGACTACGCTGTCACCTTCGAAAAATCACCGCCTTCCTGGGAAACCCCGCCGGTGCCGGTCGCCGTGGCGGCTGCCGCGCACCCGCCGGCGCATTTTGAATTGAGCGGTGAGATCCGCAATGCCCGTTTTGCCGATCTGGCAGCCTATCTTGCCGAGGCCCGCACGCCGCTGATTGATTGCGCCGGCCTGCGTCGGCTCGATTTCTTTTCGGCGGGGCAACTCGTCAATTGTGTCGCGCCGCTGCATGCGGCCGGCAAGGAAGTGCTCTTCCGCAGCCCGAATCATCTTGTTGCCGAGCTGATGGCCGTGGTTGGCCTGAACAAGCTGGCACGTATCATCGTTCCCAAATCCTGAGGTTTTAAATGGAGCAATATCACGGCACGACCATCCTGTCCGTGCGCCGTGGCAATTCGGTTGCCATGGGCGGCGATGGCCAGGTCACGTTGGGCAATATCGTCATCAAGGGTACGGCCAAGAAGGTCCGTCGCCTCTATCAGGGCAAGATTCTGGCGGGCTTTGCCGGCGGCACGGCCGACGCCTTCACGCTGTTCGAGCGCTTTGAAGCCAAGCTGGAAAAGCATCAGGGTAATCTGGTGCGTTCCGCTGTCGAACTCGCCAAGGAATGGCGCACGGACCGTGCGCTGCGTCGCCTGGAAGCCATGCTGTCGGTGGCGGATCGGGAATCTTCGCTGGTCATCACCGGTAACGGCGATGTGCTGGAGCCGGAGCACGGCATCGTCGCCATCGGTTCGGGCGGCGCTTATGCGCAGAGCGCCGCACGGGCGCTGCTGGAAAATACCGAACTGAGCCCGCTTGAGATCGTCACCAAGTCGCTGGAGATCGCCGGCGATCTTTGCATCTACACCAATCGCAATTTCACCCTGGAGACGCTGGCATGAGTGGCGCCACGATGACCCCGAAGGAGATCGTCTCCGAACTCGACAAGCACATCGTCGGCCAGAATGCGGCCAAGAAAGCGGTGGCGATTGCCCTGCGCAACCGCTGGCGGCGCGCGCAGGTGGCCGATCCGCTGCGTCAGGAAATCACGCCGAAGAACATCCTGATGATCGGTCCGACCGGCGTCGGCAAGACCGAAATCGCCCGTCGCCTGGCCCGTCTGGCCAATGCCCCTTTCATCAAGGTCGAGGCGACCAAGTTCACGGAAGTCGGCTATGTTGGCCGCGACGTCGAAACCATCATCCGCGATCTCGTCGAGATGGCGATCAAGACCCAGCGCGAGCGGGCCATCAAGGCCAATCGGGCGCGGGCCGAAGATGCGGCCGAGGAGCGCATTCTCGACGTGCTGCTGCCGCCGGCGCGCAGCCCGGGCTTTTTTGCCGAAAATGCGGCGTCGACCGGCGAAGAGAACGCCACGCGTCAGAAATTCCGCAAAAAGCTGCGCGAAGGCGAACTCGACGACAAGGAAATCGATATCGAACTCGCCGCGCCGAGCATGCAGGCTGAAATCTTCGCCCCGCCGGGCATGGAGGAGCTGACCCAGCAGATTCAGGGGATGTTCCAGAACATGGGCGGCGGCAAGAAAAAGGCGCGCAAGCTCAAGATCAAGGAAGCCTTGAAGCTGCTGACGGATGAAGAGGCCGCCAAGCTGGTCAATGATGAGGAACTCAAGCTTGATGCCGTGAAATCGGTCGAGCAAAACGGCATCGTCTTCATTGACGAAATCGACAAGGTCGCCAGCCGTTCGGACATGCAGGGGGCGGATGTTTCCCGTCAGGGCGTGCAGCGTGACCTGTTGCCGCTGGTTGAAGGCACGACGGTCTCCACCAAGTACGGCATGATCAAGACCGACCACATCCTGTTCATCGCCTCCGGCGCCTTTCATCTCTCGAAGCCGTCTGATCTGATTCCGGAACTGCAGGGCCGTTTTCCGATCCGGGTCGAGCTGGATTCGCTGTCGGTCGCCGATTTCGAATGCATCCTGACCCAGACCGATGCCTGCCTGACCAAGCAGTACCAGGCGCTGCTGGCGACCGAGGACGTCGCGCTCGACTTCGCAGAGGATGGCATTCGCCGCATGGCAGAAATCGCCTTCCAGGTGAACGAGAAAACCGAGAACATCGGTGCTCGTCGTCTGCATACCGTGATGGAAAAACTCCTCGAGGAGGTGTCCTTCGAGGCGGGCCGCATCGGTCTCGAGCGGCTGACGGTCGACGCTGCCTACGTCAATGAAAAGCTGGGCGAAGTGGCGGCCGACGAGGATCTCTCGCGCTACGTGCTGTAAGCCTGCTGAACCGGGGGCGGACCTTCCGCCCCGCTTTTTGCGCCCCGTCTGCGTGCGGGGCCTGTGCCTGCTGGAGGGCCTGTGGACGAGAGCAGTCTGAGTTATCGCCTGCTGGCGATCCTGTTTCCGATTTTCGGCATCGTGGCTGCCGGTTATTTTTACGGCCGCAAGCACAAGCCGGAAATGGCCGTGGCCAATCGGCTGAACATGGATGTTTTTGTGCCGGCGCTGGTTTTTGCCGCAATGGCTGGCAAATCCTTCGATCTGGTCGCCTATACGCCGCTCGCCCTCGGTGGCTTTCTCGTGCTGGCGACCTGCGGTCTGCTGGCCTGGCCGCTGGCCCGTCTGTGCGGCGTGCAGCCCAAGACGCTGGTGCCGCCGATGCTCTTCAACAACTCGGGCAACATCGGCCTGCCGCTGGCCGTGCTGGCCTGGGGTGAGCAGGCGCTGCCGGCGGCGGTGATCCTGTTCATGGTCGAAAACACGCTGCATTTCTCATTCGGCGCACGGCTCCTGGACCCCTCGACCCGTTTGCTCACCCTGTGGCGCATCCCCGTGGTTTTTGCCGCCATCGCAGGGTTGACCGTCGCCCTGGTCAAACTCCCGATCTGGGGGCCGGCGCTGATTGCCATCAAAATGCTGGGCGATGTGTCCGTTCCCTTGCTGCTGTTTTCACTCGGCGTGCGCATGACCGACGTGAGTTTTGGCGAATGGAAGCTGGCCGTCGGCAGCGCAGTGCTGCGTCCAGTGGCGGGGATGGGCATTGCCTGGGTGGTCATCCAGTTGCTGGGGCTGGAAGGGCGGGACGCAGCGATGCTGTTCGTCTTTGGGGCCTTCCCGCCGGCCGTGCTCAATTTTCTGTTTGCCGAACGCTACCGCCAGGAACCTCAGCGGGTGGCTTCCATCGTCCTGATCGGCAATCTGGCGGCCTTGGTCTTTCTGCCGCTGGCCTTGGGCCTGGTGCTCACCCGGCCCTGAGCCGGGGGCGGCTCAGGCCGACTCGTTGCCCTGCCACTCGACCGCGGCCAGAAAGAGGTAGCCGGCGCCATACACAGTCTTGATGAAGGCCGGGCTTTGCGGGTCCGGTTCCAGTTTGCGGCGCAGGCGGGAGACGCGGACGTCGATGGCGCGGTCGGTGGGCGCAAGGTCGCGCGTGCCCATCAGCTGTTCGCGTTGCAGGATGCGGTTCGGGTTGGTGACGAAAACCTTGAGCAACTCAGCCTCCGACGTGCTGAGCAGATGTTCTTCGCCGCCCGGCGTGACCAGCGTGTTGTTGCCGAGATTGAAGCGCCAGCCGCCGAATTGGGCGACATCGCGCACGCCCTGACTCAGGGCTGATTCGCGCCGGCGCAGGATGCTGCGCACGCGGGCCACGAGTTCTCGTGGTTCAAAGGGTTTGAGGATGTAGTCGTCGGCCCCCAGTTCGAGCCCCATGACCCGGTCGCTGACATGGGCACGCCCGGTCAGGATGACAATGCCGCAGGCAGACTGGCCGCGCACGCGCTGCATGACATCGAGGCCATCCATGTCGGGCAGGCCGAGGTCGATGATGCAGAGATCCGGTTGCAAGCTGCGCAGACGGCGCAGCAGATCGCCCGCGCTGCGACACCAGACGGTCCGGAAGCCAAAGTCGGAGAAAATCTGTTCGATGATGCGGGCGATATCGGGGTCGTCCTCGACGATGGCAATCAGTTTCTGGCTGTCGGGGTCGGCAGTCTTTTTCATGAAGCTTCCTGAAGCGTGTTTTGCAGGGCGCGGGCCAGATCCTGGCGCACGAAAGGCTTGGCGAGGACGGGTAGGTCGCCCTTGGGTTCGGCATCATCGTCGGCATAGCCGCTCATCAGGACGATGCGCATGTGCGGGTAGCGCGTGCGGGCGGCGCCGGCCAGCTGGCGGCCATTGATGCCGCCCGGCATCAGGATGTCGCTGACCAGAATGGCGATGTCGGGGATGTGTTCGATCATCTCCAGGCCCTGCGAGCCATTCTCCGCTTCGATAACCGGGTAGCCGAGATCGACCAGTTGCTGCCGGACGACGCGCCGGACATTCGGATCATCCTCGACCAGCAGCACCAGTTCGCCGGCAGCGAGCGCGGGCACCTCGTCGAGTGGCAGGGCTTCATCCTCTTCGGGATGGGTCAGCGGCAGCACCATCTGGACCGTGGTGCCCTGGCCGGGCTGGCTCTGGATCATGATGCCGCCGCCGGATTGCCGGGCAAAGCCGTAGGCCATGGAGAGGCCCAGTCCGGTGCCCAGGCCCAGTCGCTTGGTCGTGAAGAAGGGTTCGCTGGCGCGGGCCAGGGTGGCGGCATCCATGCCGCAGCCGTTGTCAGCAACTTCGATCATGGCGTAGGCGCCGGGGGCGACTTCAAAGGGCGCGGCATCGCTGGTCAGTTCGACGGCGCGCGCCGTGATGTGCAGGAAGCCGCCTTCGGTCATCGCATCCCGGGCGTTGAGCGCGAAATTGAGGATGGCGCTTTCAAGCTGTCCGGGGTCGGCCAAGGCATGCACATGCCCGGGCAGGTCGGTGCTGACCTGGATGTTTTCGGGCAGCGAGCGGCGCAGGAGCTTGGTCAGCCCGCTGACCAGACGGCTCAGGTCGACGGCTTCCGGTGCCAGCGGCTGCTGGCGTGAGAACGTGAGCAGGCGCTTGATCAGCTGGACACCCCGGCGGGCCGACTGCAGGGCGGGTTCGATGAATTCGTTGAGGCCGGGGTCCGTGCCGCGATGATCCTGCAAGGCGGCCAGGTTGCCGATGATGACCGTGAGCAGATTATTGAAGTCGTGGGCCAGACCGCCGGTCAACTGCCCGACGGCCTCCATTTTCTGCGCCTGAACCAGGGCCGACTGCATGCGTCGCTGTTCGGTGGTTTCAATGGCGAAGACGAAGAAGCCCAGGGTTTCGCCTTCCGGGGAGTTTTCCGGAACCAGCGTGCTGCGCGCGAAGACGGTCCGTCCGTCGCGCTCCATCTGGTATTCATAGCTGACTTGCTGGCCGGAAAGCGCCTTGCGGATCGAGTCGCGGACCTGGCTATAGACATGCTGCCCGATCACGTCGATGACCCGACGCCCGATGACGCCTTCGTGCCGTGAGAACCAGTCGGCATAGCCCTTGTTGGCGTACTGGTAGACCTCGTTCTTGTCCACGTAGCCGATCAGGATGGGGATGGTGTCGTTGATCAGGTGCAGACGCGCTTCGTTGCGCCGCAAGGCGGCGGCAATGCGGGCGTTTTCCTCGCTGGCGCGGCGCAGGTTGGCGTTAGCGTTTTCCAGCTGGGCCGTGCGTCGCCGCACGCGCTCTTCGAGCTGGATGTTCTGATGCTCGGTCAGTTGTTCAATGTAACGCTGTTCGGTGATGTCGCTGTAGAGCGTCACGAAGCCCTTGTGCAGCAAGGGTTCGCCGCGCAGCAGCAGGACGCGCCCGTTCGGACGCTGTCGCTCGGTGACATGGGCCGTGAAATGCCGGGCCGCCTGGACGCGCTCACGAATCTGCTCTTCGGCATCGCCTGGGCCGTATTCACCGCGTCCGGCGTTGTAGCGGATGAAGCTCTCGAAGGGGGCGCCGACATAGGCCAACTGCTCGGGAAAATCGAGCAGCGTCAGGAAGGGGCGGTTCCAGGCGACCAGACGCAGATCGCCGTCGAACACCGTGATGCCCTGGTCCAGCAGATCGAGACCGGCCTGCAGCATCTCATGGCGCTGGGCGAGTTCGGCAAGGGGAGCGTCGATGATCGGGGAGAGGTCCATGGCGGCGATTTTAGTGCAGTCGAATCAATGCCTTCGAGTGTGTAACGATTCGTTACATTCGATGCATAGTTATGCAAGGGTGTTCTGCGATGCTTCGTCACACAAAAAAAGACCATCGAAAAGAGAACAGCACGTGGTCCGGGCCCTGCCGCGCTTAGCGCCGGTGGGGCCTGTTTTCAAATTTCAGCAGCAGGAGACGGAGTAATGAAGATTCTCGTTCCCGTGAAACGGGTAGTGGATTACAACGTAAAGGTTCGCGTGAAGGCGGACGGGACGGGCGTC